>JAGATX010000034.1 GCA_017621055.1 Muribaculaceae bacterium
GCCATGCCTGATGAGGTTTTGTTTGATTATTTTTTTGCAACACTAAGTTAAGTGAATCCTCTGACATGGCAAAATCCTGAGCAACTTTTTGTTGCTCAGGTACTTAAAAAAATATTTTATAATAGTGTTGCGGAATTAAGGAATAAATCTAATTATTAACCTTGAAGTCGCAGCAATGCGTCATCTACAAAAACCAAACGACCTTATGAAAAAGACCACTTACTTTTTTCTTAGTTGCGCACTCCTGTCCGGGAGCCTCCTGACAGGGTGCAGCAGCGACGAGCCGGCGCCGACGCCGCTGCCGGAACCTTCGTACACCGACCTCAACCTGAGCGAGGCAGAGATCCGCGCCGGCGAGGGTCTGGTAAGTTTCAACAACAGATTCTTCCGGGAGGCCATGGCTCAATATCCTGAAGGTAACGTATCGGTATCGCCTCTGAGCGCGTCGATGCTCCTTTCCATCGTTGGAAATGCTGTGGATCCGGAGCTCAAAAGCCAAATTCTCAGCGCTCTCGGCAGCGACGACCTCTCGGCGCTCAACACGCTGAACCGCCGCTATATGGAGGTTCTTCCTGCGCTCGACGAGAAAGTGACCATGACGATAGCCAACGCCTGCTGGTATCACAACGCCTACACACTCTCGCCAACATTCAGCGACATTCTCACTGAACAGTATTTCGGAGCTGTCGGCTCGGGCAATTTTAAGACCGACTACGAAAACGTGGCGCGCGACATCAATTCGTGGGTTTCCGAGCAGACCCGCGGCATGATTCCAGTTATCATCGAAGAGCCGTCGGCCCTTGCCGCTGTTTACTCGGTACTTGCCGACGCTATCTATGTGAAGGGCGCATGGGCCGGTCCGTTCGACCGCGACAAGACAGCGCCTGCACCTTTCTACGGCGCCAAAAGCACGTCGACGGTGGATATGATGAACCGCAACGACAGATGCTACCTGCAGGGCGGCGAGAATTTCAACGCCATCCGTATACCCTTAGGAACGGGCAACTATAACTTTACACTTGTCCTCCCTGACGAGGGCGTTACGGTTGAGCAGCTCGTGGCAAGTGATGTCCACACACAACTCGATTTCGGAGGCGCCGGTATAGTAGACCTTTACATGCCCCGCGTAGACTTTAAAAGTGAGACCATGACCCTCAACAGTATTTTCGGCAGAATGGGCGTTGATAAACTCAATGAACTTCGCGAAGTGTCGATATTTACGAAACCTGTAGAAACTCGGCATAATATCCAGCAGAAGACCGCCGTGAAGTTCAACGAGGAGGGCGCCGAAGCCTCGGCAGTGACATGGGATGTTCTGGAGACTTCTCCCGGTTTTGGCACTACACCCGAACCCGAGGTACTGCGTGCCGACCGGCCGTTCCTGTTCTTCATCGACGAGGCGAGCACCGGCGCGGCAATCCTGTGGGGCTGCATCCGCGACCTTTGAGCCGGTTCTCCGGCATAGTTGCCGACTATAATTGGTTTTGTAGACGGGTTAATAACCGACAATTAGTAAATATGGAAAGCGCCGCGGGCGAGGCAGAGTGATTCTGCGGCCCGCGGCGCTGTTTTTTTTTCGGTAATCGGGGCTAACGGCCGCGCAATGGCCGTCCCACGGGAATGCTTGCGGGGTTGTCGGACGGCAGTCCGCCGTTTCCGGGGCGTGTACCGGCGCCGGCGCCGGGAATGATGTTCACGCTTCCGCCCACCACCGGCCCGGGGTTGGAGCCGTTGAGCGGCGGTCGTTGCGGCGGACGTATGGCCGGCCCGGGGTTGGGGTCGAAGATGGAGCCGGGGCCGTTGCCCACCAGCGGAGGTGCCGGCGGGGTGTTGTAGAACGGGTAATTGAAGCCGTAGTAGGGACTCCCGAAGAAGCCGTCGTCGTAATAGTACGGGCTGTAGTATCCGCCGTAGTACGGCGAGGAGCTGCCGACGTCGACGCCGAAGCCGAGGTCTGCGCAGCCGCCGAGGGTGCCGGCTGCAAGCAGCGATATGAGGAGGACAGAGGCTTTCATCGCGGTGAAAATGTTTGTTATCTATAGATATAACAAACGGCTGCGGTTACTGTTCGGGGAGGCGGAATATGGAGAAATTGACGGAGCCGTAGGCGCGGTGCTCCACGAAGTGGGGGAGTGCCGAGAAATCATATTTCCTGGAGTGCTCCATCACGAAGACGGCGCCGGGGGCGAGGAGCCCCGAGGCGAGAACCTTGCCGGGAATGTCGCCGAAGCCCTCCATGTCGTATGGCGGGTCGGCGAAGACCACGTCGAAGCGCGGTGCACCGCCTCCGGCGAGGAATCGGAGCACGTCGCCGCGGACGAGGCTGAGGTTGCCGTCGCCGAGGAGGGCGGCGACCTTGGCGATAAACCGCTGCTGGGTGGCAGCCTTCTCGACGGCTGTCACGGCGGCGCAGCCGCGCGAGAGGAACTCGAAGCTCACGGCGCCGGTGCCGGCAAAGAGGTCGAGTGCACGCAGCCCGTCGAAATCCACCATGTTCTCCAGCACGTTGAAGATATTTTCGCGGGCGAAGTCGGTGGTTGGCCGGGCGGTGATGTTCGAAGGCACGTCGAAGCGCCGACGGCCGTATTTTCCGCTGATTATTCGCATAGAGGCATCAGGATTAAGGGGAAGGGAGCCTTGAGGGCGGCGTCGCCGCCGCGGAAAGCCGCCGCGGGGAAGATTACGGGCATCACCGATGCCACATAGCGCCGCAGCAGGGGCATCAGTGCGGCACGACGTGCACCATCGCCGCAGAGGCATATGCTGTCGGCGGCGGGGTCGGCGCCGCAGGCGCGGGCGGCCGCGAGGATATAGTACATGGCATCGGCGTCGCTGTTGATGATTTTTGTTGCAGCGAGGGCAAGGTGTCCGTCACCATCGAAAATGATGATATCCACCGCCGCAGGGCTGCCGGCGTGGAAGTGGGCGTAGGTCTTGCCGCCGTTTCCGGCTCTGCGTCGGCCGGCGAAGTATCGCAGCAGAGGCGTGGTGTGGTGCACTATGGTGCAGTTGTGGAACGTGCGCCTCACAAAGTTGAGGATATCATCGGCGACGGCCCAGACAGTTGTGGCTCCGGCGGCTGCAATGGCATCGTGCATCAGGGTGAGGCCGTCGCCGCCGATGGCGCAGATGTCGGCGCAGGCGTCCGCGCAGGTGTCGCCGAGGACGTCGGCGCACAGGGTATAAGCAGTGGTTCGCACGGCCACCGTCACGCTCCGATATTCAGCAAGAAGCATGGGTGTGGAGTAGACG
Organism: Muribaculaceae bacterium; assembly: GCA_017621055.1. Classification (GTDB taxonomy): domain Bacteria; phylum Bacteroidota; class Bacteroidia; order Bacteroidales; family Muribaculaceae; genus CAG-873. Next base: position 3,253 of record JAGATX010000034.1, read on the forward strand.
GCATCCTCCAGCGCCTTCAGTGGTGCGGGCGCCGATGGGTCGAGGGCTACTGTGACAGCCAGAACGGCGCTGTCGTCGACAGTCGAGCGCGCAACGGCGCGCAGAGCGTCGCTGTCGAGCTCCACGGCGAGGTGCCAAAGGGTGCTGTCGTCCGGTGCGGAGGGAGGGGTGGCGGTATTCATGCCACAAAGGTAAGCAAAATTTCCGAGAAATGGAATGATAAAGAAAAATGCGTTTCCGAAAGTTAAAGAATGTTTAAACGACACCGCCGGCTTTGAAAATTTTTGCAGGGATGAAAAAAAGTGCATAAATTTGCAATGCTTTATAAGCCTCGACCCGCCATTATCTTAGGCCAAATTATTTACAACCCTAAAAAACAATGATCTAAGCTAAGGCATGCAAGGCAGGCCAACGTCGCGAAGAAAGTGGGCACACGCCGGTACAATCGAGGATTATGGTAATAAGTAAGTATGATATAATCTCAAGCGAGTACATCTGTACGTTATTCTTCTACAGAAAAATGCCTCTTGGCTTAGGTCCTCAACCCATTGCTGAAATGTGTTCGGGACTTTTTTTTGTGCCGTTGGCAAAAAAATATTAACTTTGTGAACCGACATCGGCGCGATTGTGCCATCCAGTCGGTCCTAATAACCGGAAGAACGCATGAGGCGAACAGCAATCATTATCATCACATCACTCATAGCCCTGGCCGGGGCCGTGCACACGCGGGCACTCACGCCGGCGGAGCGCTCGAGAGTGACCGACAGCATAGCCGCGGAATTGCCGCACCTGACCACGGCGTCCGACAGCCTGGCGGCCTACTATAATCTCTTCGATCTCGCACAGGGTAACGACAAGTACAACCTGCCTTATGAAATCTACGGTCTTGCCGTTCGTGCCGGCGATAGAGACGCCCAGCTTGACGCCCTGCGCAACATGGCGAATGTGAATATGAACAACGACTCCGTAGTCAGCGCGGCGCTCGACCTTGCGCGTCAGTATCCGGCGTCAGATCCCGAGGTTGCCGAGACAGTGCTCTTTATCCGGATGTTCAAAACGCGTCTGTACGTTGCCGGCGACACCGCCGGCACCAGCAGCCGCGAGCTTACCGAGCTGATAAACAGATATCACACGTCGCCGCCCACCGATCCGTCGGAGCGTGTGGTCCTTCTCTATGCTCTGTGTCAGTACCTGTCGGCGGCCACCGAGGGCGACATGCTGGAGAGCTACCAGAACCAGCTGGGCAGCCTCATCGGCGAGATGCACCTGCCCGTCGGAGCCGTGGAGCGCCTGTTCTACACCCACGCAACAGTGAGCTACTCACGCCAGAGCCGTTTTCCGCCACTGCTGCGTGCCGAACGACGCATGCTTCAGGTAATAGACTCGCTGGAAGAACATTACCGCGCTGTGGGCCGTCCTTACCGGCAGTTCGAGCAGAACCGCTACTCGTGCTACAGACGCCTGCTCGGATGCTATTCCCTGATGAGCCATGACTCGGTGGAGATATGCTATAACAAAATACTCAAACTGGCATGGGACAACCCGCGCGTCGCCGCCGATCTCAACAACAACGGCCGCGCCCGCATATATTATCTTCTTGCCAACGGCCGATATGCAGAAGCACGCGATCTGATAAAGGCCAAGCTCGATGAACCGGCAAATCTGCCGTATAGGGAGCGCCTGCTGCGAGCCCTCGTTCTGTCGGCCCGCGAAACCGGCGACGAGCGCACACTGAGCGAAGCCTCGCAGATGCTCAATGCCACCCTCGACGAGAACATGGTTCTTCGCCGCAACCAGAACTACCGCGAACTGCAGCTGCTCCACGACTTAAACCAGCTGCGTGAAACCAACATGGAGCTGGAAATCAGGAGCCACGAGACCCGCACGCGGGCCGCTTACATAGCGCTGGCCATCGGAGTGGCCGTGATAGTGGTGCTCCTTGTCCTTGCCGGCATGCTGTACCGTAAAAACCGCAAGGAGAAGAAGCTGGTGGACCATCTCAATGCGGCCAACCACAATCTGCGCGCCGAGCGCGACAAACTGCGCCATGCCCAGCAGGAACTGATAGTTGCGCGCGACGAAGCCCGCAAGGCCGACAAGATGAAGAGCGAGTTTATCGACAACATGAGCCACGAGGTGAGCACGCCTCTGGAGAGAGTGGCCGAGTACGCACGCCTGATAGTGGACTGCGTGCCCGGCGAAAAACGAAAGTACCTCGACCGGTTTGCCAACAATATCGAGTTCAATGTCAAGCTGATAACGTCGCTGGTGCACGATGTGCTCGATGTGGCGGAGATGGAGAGCGACACCATGAAGATAAAGAGCCAGCCCAACAGTCTGCATGAGCTCCTGCAGGTGTCGGTCGACAATATTTTCGACAACGGCAAGCTTTCGCGCCCTGAACTGGGACTGATGGTGAACCCCGGTTTAAAACCCGACGTGAGCGTGAACACCGACAAGCTGCGGGCCTCGCAGATTTTCATGAATTTGCTTGGCAACGCTCAGAAATTCACCGAAAAAGGCAGCATCACCATTGATTACGACGTGGACAACGAAGCCGGCACTGTCGACGTATCGGTCACCGATACGGGCATAGGCATCCCCAACGGTCTGGAGGAGATGATATTCTCGCGGTTCTATCAGGTGGATTCAAGCGTTCAGGGCGTAGGACTCGGGCTTTTCATAGTCCGGCGTATAGCCGAGCTGATAAGCGCCACCGTTCGCGTCGACGCTTCTTACCGTTCGGGCGCGCGTTTCGTTGTCACGCTTCCGCTGGCGAAGGGTGCCGACGCTCAGAAAGGATAGCCGATGGCCAGGTGAAAGGCCAGGGACGACCCGAAATTGCGCATATTGTAGTATCCCCGTCGCCCGGTATCATAGGGGGCGTGGATACCTATGCCTAAATCGCCGCGCACAACGAGCATACTTACGTCAACTCTCAGGCCCACGCCGGTGCCGAGGGCCAGGTCCTTGAGGAAACTCTTGGCCTGCAGTGTGCCGCCCGGGCGCATGGGGTCGTTCTTGAGAAGCCACACGTTGCCGGCGTCGACAAACACGGCGCCGTGGAGTATGCCCCAGATCGGGAAACGGTACTCGATGTTTGCCTCGAATTTGAAGGTGCCCGTGCGGTCGAAATAGTCATCGGGCATGCCGGGAGCCGCCTTGTAGCTGCCCGGGCCTATGGAGCGCACGGTGAATGCGCGGATGGAGTTGGCGCCCCCCACATAAAACTGCTCGGAGTACGGCACCTGCGTGGAATTGCCGTAGGCGTGGGCGGCGCCGACGGCAACACGCGTAAATATCCAGTTGTCGGCGCGTCCCAGGCGGCGCCCCCACACCAGTTGTGTCTGTCCCTTGACGAACTGAGAGAAGGGAGTGCCGAAAAGCTCTTTCTCGCCCTTTTTGCCGCAGGCACGGTATATGCCCCAGAAGATGTTGCCGGCTTCCTGAACGGTGAACTGCCAGTTTATGCTGTTGTCGGGATTCACCATGCGGTCGTAGACGTAGGTATACATCATCTGCGGTATGAACTGGCTCTTGAAGCTCTGCGCCACTGCCGGATTGGCGTTCATGATCGAATCGAATTCGGCGGTGGTGCGCATCAGGTTGGTATATGTCAGCTTGAAGAGCGTCAGCGTGTTCTGCACATGCCGGCGCACTCGCCAGTCGTAGCTTATCGAGGCGTTGAACTGCGCCATCTTGAAGTAATGCGGGCGGTTGAGCAGGTCGGCGTTGAGGGTGAAGCGCGTCCAGTTGAGCTGATAGCGGCTGCGGGGGATGAAACGGGGTGCCAGCAGGCGCGGAAACGCCAGCGAGCCTGTCAGACCAACCTCATAGCTGTTGAACACCGATCGGCGGCCGCGACCGGTCTGCCATTCGTAGCTGCCGGTGAGGTGCACCGACAGCTGCTCGCCGCCGCCGAAGATATTTTTGTTGGTCACACCGAACGACAGCCCCGGGCCTATGTAGCTGTTGCTTTTCGACGAGGCGTTGACTTCCAGCGAGGTCTCCAGCGGGCGGTCGAAGGTCGCCGATACATAGACGTCGAGCAGACGCTCGCCAGGGTTGATGGTGTCGGGGCTGACGTTGATGTCTATGCTGTTGAAAATGCCGAGTCTCGACAGGTTCGACTGTGTCCGGTTCATGTCGCGCACCGAGAAGAGGCGCCCGGGACGGAACACCACGGTCTCGTCTATGAGTTTGCTGCGGAAGCGGCTGGGCTTCATCTGAATTAGAGTGGCACGCTTCATTTCGATGGTGTCCGGCGTACCTCCGCCCTGCGAGCGGTCGAGAGTGACATACACCTTGCCGGTACGGTAAGGGCGCAGGGCAAAGCGCGGTGTGTTCGCCGCCAGGACCATGCGCATGGCAATGTGTCCGCGCCGCTGGATGCTGTCGGCGAGATATTCTATGAAATCGGGCTGGAAGAAGTAATACCCCCTGTTGCGCAGGCGGTTGGTGATGCGTATCCGGGCGTCGTGCAGAGAGTCTGTGGAGTACTGCGGGGCGCGCTGGCTCAGATAGCTGTCGCGCACGGCCAGCGAGTCGATAAGGTGCGCCAGTGCAGAGGTGTCGGGCAGAAGAGTTATGGTGTCGATGGGGAAGGGCGTGCCGGGATACACGGTATAGCGTATCTTTGCCTTGCGCGGGTTGCGGGCGGGTATCAGCTCGTATGTGGCGGCGCCGCGGAAGTAACCGGCGTTGTCGAGAATCTGGTCGAGCATGCGCGTGCGTACCGCCGGACGCACGTCAGAGACCAAGACGGGTTCCTCCACGAGCTTTTCATAGAGCCAGTGCCTGAGCCCCCCCGGAGGGTTGCTCCAGTTGTTGTATACCCACAGCCCCAGCGGTATGGGCGACCTCATTTTGAGGAGCGATATGTAGTTGTTCGGTGGCACGTCAACCGCCGCGGACAGCGCCGTCATCACCCCTTCGGGTAGTTTTTTTGCGTGTGGGTCACTGCCGTAGTCCACATTCACTTTCGTGCCGGTGTAGAGAAGCTCGCCCTCGGGAATGCGCCGCGTGGTCGAACACGAGCAGCACAGCAGAGCGGCCAGCAGGGTAGCCAGTGCAGTCAGGACCGTATGTCGGATTAAATGTGTCATTTCTGGATGTCGGAACTGTTGCGTTGTTCTTCCTCCCGGCGGCGCACCACGGCCGGGGGCAGGAACATATCGCCGAGGCGGCGCAGTTTGCGGCGGTATACGAAACCTACGCCCGTCTGGGTGATTTCGCCCTCGAGGATGCTCTCGTAGCCGGTGTGGCGGAACAGCCGCACGTACATGCTGCGGGCGCTGTTGAGAAAGTACTCGAACGATATGTCGTTGATGAGGTTCTGCGAGAAATTCTCGTCGGCGTTGGCGTCGGTGGTATAGTTGCCGCCGACAACGATCTTGAAGCGGTCGTTGAACAGCGATTTGCTCACCTGGTAGGAATAAGTCATCGCCGATGATGTGGCGCCGTTCACCGTCTTGTCGTACTGGTCGATGCCGAACGAGAGGTCCACGCCCTTGATGGTGTTCGCCGCCCAGTTGTTGAGCTGGCCCGCAAGGAAATTGTACAGCGAGTTGGTCATTGTCTTGTCGGTACGTGTGCCGGGGCCGGTATAGGTCTTGTACAGCAGCAGGTTCATGGCCTGGTTTGCCCGCTGTTCGGGACTCATCGACGATATCTCGTTTGCCACGGAAATGTCGTCGATGGTGGAGAGGTCGAACACCACATCCATGCGTTCGAGTGTGCCGGTGACGGACACAGTGACGTTGAAGTTCACCAGATGGGAATTCTGTCCGTCCTGCACCACGTTGGCTTTCACCACGTCGGTGGCACGGAGCGAGAGCGTGGGGTTGAGGATGTCGCCGCCGAATGCCACATAGCTGTCGGACGATATGTTGAAATTGAGGTCGGATACAATTGGCGGCACGCCGTAGCGGACAAAGCCCTTGTCGATGTTTATCCGTCCGGTGAGACGTCCGGTGTTCATGGGCGTCATGGAGTATGTGAGGTTGCCGTTGCTCTGTATCTGCGCCTTGTATTTTCCGTCAGGCGATAGATCCACGTTGATGATGCTTCCTTCATCGATGTTTAGTCGGGCGTCCACGAACATCAGCATGGAGGGTCGCTGCAGGCTGTCGGCCGCGGCCACGGCGGCGGTGTCGGCGAAGTTTACGAAGCGCACCATGTCGGAATTGCTCATGTTGGTAATCTGCGATGCCGTGGTTTGCATCACATATGTGACGTTAGTCTCGGGCAGGATTGTGGCCTTGGCGTCGATGTTGAGCAGCGACATTGAGCCGCGCACGTCGGCGTCGAGGTCGATGAAAGCCTTGCCGTATACTTCGGCGCCGCGCGAGGCGCGCCGGCTGTTGACAAGCTGCATGTTCTCGGCGTTTAGCGCCAGGTCGAGCCGCACGTCGGCGAGCGATGATATGTCGGCGGTGCCGTTGATAGACAGTGGATTGTCGTTGCACCCGTATATGCGGAAATTGTCGAAGCTGACCTTGCTGTCCACAACGGGTATGCTGTCTTCGCTGAATCGGTAGTCGGTGCCGAGCATGGCCACGGTGACGGCCGTGGAGTCGAAGTCCATGTATCCGTTCATTATGGGGCGGTCGGTGGTTCCGCTGATGTCCAGAGAGCCGTTGAGCATTCCGTGCAGGCGGCCGGTGCCCTCCGGAAGGAAGGGGTTGATGGTAGCCAGCGGGAAACGTATCATCGAGAAATCGAGCGCCAGAGGCGAGAGGGCCGTGGTATCGTTCAGTGCTCCCGAGAGCTGCATGGTCTTGCGGCCGTCGACAAAGAGGTCGGCATAGGCGTGTATGCTGCCGGTGCGGTCGGCGGCGACATTGAAGTCGGTCTTCAGGTCAGCCACCGGCTCGCGGCCGTATACAAAATTTGTAATCTGGGCATTGCCCATGCCCATGATCATGCCTGAGGAGCCGTTGAGCCTCATGCTGGCGCTGAGGTCGCCGCGCATGGGTGTGGCGAAGGGGTTGAGGGCTATCCAGTCCTGTATCCGTATGTCCGAGAGGTTCACCAGCAGGTCTTCCTGGTCGTGGCCGGTGCTGTCGTTGTGCTCTGTGAGGAGCTGCAGGCGGCTGAGACCGTCTTCCATGGTCAGGTTGGCATCGAGATGGCGGTGTGGTATGTCGAGGCGCAGATAGTTGCCGTCGTTCACAGCCCAGTCCTTGTAGTTGATGGTCGGGTCGAGGGGAGATATCGACAGGGTGAGCACGGTGTCGGGCGTGGCGGTGAGGTCCAGGCCGAAGTCGAAGCCGGTTTTGTCGGCGGCGTTGGCCTGGGAGAGATCCAGGCGCATGTTGTTGTCGTGCAGACGGGCGCCGATATTCACGCGGTGCCATTGGTCCATGTTTCCCGGTTCGTTGAGCATGCCGGCGTCGAGGACAAGGGCGTTGTCGGCTTGCTGAAGATCAATATATAGCGAATCGAGCACATAAGTGCCGGTATTGAAGCCTTTTATGATGGATTTTGCTGTGAGGACGCTGTCGCGGGCTGCGTGCAGGTCGAGATGCTTGAGCGACATGTTGCTTTCGGCCAGGACATCGTTTATGAGGTTCGAGGCACCGGCGGTGATATCGAGGTCGAAAGGCGGCAGGGCGGCGCACAGGCTGTCGACATCGATGCTGAGTCTGGCCATGCAGGTGTCGACGCGTGCCGTCAGGCGGTCCATGTGTGCGAGAAGTTGCTGCGGCGATGCCGTAGCGCTGAGATTTGCCGTGAGGTCGCGATTGACTATGACGAGGGAGGAGAGGCTGTCGGAGGTGTGCACGCGCGCGTCCACGTCGGCCACGGCGATGGTGCCGGAAAGACGGCGGTAGTACAGTTCGTTGATCAGCAGGCGCCCGTCGAGGTCGTTGTGTCCCGGCCCTATCGTGGCGTCGGCGGTGGCGTTGACTTCCACGTTGCATGGTTCGGGCATTATGTCGAGGGCGAGAAGGTCGATGTTGCGGCCGTCGAGCGTGGCCGTCCAGCGGTAGATGCCGCCGTCGAGATTACCGGCGGCGTCGAGGGTGAAGTCGAGCTCGCTGTTGTCGGAGTTGAGGTCGATGCGCGCGTTGCCGCCCTCGAGGGACGCATGGCCGGTGATGTCCCGGTAGTCGGTGCCCTTGTACCGGGTGGAAGCTACGTCGAGGGCGGCCTGCGCCGAAGTGGTAGCCTTGAAGGGATTGTAACCTTGGCCGCGGGCGTCGACGGTGGCCGTCACTGCACCAATGCCGGCGAGCGGCAGGAACGAGTTGACGGGGAACGTATCGGCGGCAAGATGCAGGTCGTAGCTTTCGCCGCGCGAGTTCCAACGGCCGTTGAGGCGCACGTCGCCGCTGCCGGTGACGGCACGGACGTTGCCGGATGCTATGCCGCGGTCCATGGCCAGATGTCCGTCCAGACGCATTGGCGGTATGTCGATACCGTCGGCATCGGCGCCCATCATGCTGTTTTTCAGTGCAGTGACATTGTAGATGTTGCCGTGCATCCGGATGTCGCCTCCGATGTCGGCGGGGTTCATCATCGAAGAGACAGTGCCGGTGACTTCGAGGGCGACCATGCCGTTCATTTTGGCTCGGAGCATGGCTATTTCGAGATTCTGCGAGGTGCCGTGGGCATCGACGAGCGTCTCCAGAAGATTATGCGCTGGCACGGCGGCGAGAACGGGTGCGGCTGCCGGGAACATATCGGCGATATCAGCCGGCGCGAAGCCACCGTCGAGGTTCAGGCGCAGGGGCACGGCCTCGGCTGCCATGTCGCCCATACCCATCATACCACCGAAGGTGGTGTGTGTGCCGCGAGGGGTGCCGAGACTGAAATTGCGGAATGTCAGGCCTGTGGAGTCGATGTCGAGAATGCCGTTTACGGCGAGGGTAACGCCGCAACGTTCGGTGCCGCTCACGCTCAGAGGCAGGCGCACCGTCGTGGCCTCGTTGAAGAAGTCGTGGAGGCGCAGCCGCAGGTCGTCGAGCTGTATGTAGCTGAAATCAAGGCCGGGAAGTGGCCGGTAGGATGAAAGGGCATATAGGGCGCGGCTGTTGTCGAAAGCTATGGAGTCAATGGCGATACGCCAGGGAGGGGTGACGGTGTCGGCGGGAGGGGCCGGCGGCACGGAACCGAAAGCCGCCACGGCGGCGCTGTCAGGGGTGATATAGGTTGCGTCGAGGCCGGTGCCCGAAAATAGCGAAAGGGTGATGTTCTGATGCAGGAGGTCCACCACACCGTCGCGCAGCACGGCGGCGGTGATTCCGGCGGTGAGGGTGTCGATGGTGGGCATCATCCGCATGGTGTATGCAAAATCGTCGAGAACCACGCGCCGCAGGCTTATTCGCATATCTGTGGGTGGCGACGGCGGTTTGCTCACGGAGTCGGGCAGCATGGTCATGTCGAGGCGACCGCCGCGTATATATCCGTCGGAGAGGTCTACGTGCATGCCGGCCAGGCGTATGTCAGTTTTTTCGAGGCCTATGCTGTCGGCGCTTATGGTCATGTACATGGCCGAATCGGGGGTGTCCAGACGATAGAAGGCGTCGGAGAGATGGAGGCAGTTCACCTTTACGCGGCCGATAATGAGAGGAAGAGGGTCGACGCTGACAGTGAGGGCGCCGGCATTCATGGTAGTGTCGCCGCCCGACAACATCGCCACTCTGTCGGCCTCTACTTCCAGCGGAAACCTTACGCTCAGAGAGCCTATGCTCATGCCGTTGCCCAGCGAATCGACACCGAATTTGCGGTTTACAGCCGTGAGGAGCTCATTCTGAGCCCATGGAGAGTAGAGAACCATCACGAAGCCGCACAAAAACAGCAGCAGACCCATTGCGACGAACACAATGGCTTTGCCCGATTTCCTGAGCATACGCGCGGCATTCATAATTAGGCGATGTGATGAGATGTGATGATAAATATTAAACGCCGGCAATGTTGTTTGGTTCGGCACGTGGGCCGCAGAACGCCTATTTTTTGTCGGCAGATTTGATCTGGGTAATTCTCACTCTTCGATTTTTGACTTTGAAGGGTGCACATGCCTCGATGGCCGCCCTCGCTCGGTCGGCGTCGACGGCGGCATATGCGCAGTGATCGCGCAGTGCGATTTTGCCGAGCTGGTCGCGCTGCAGGCCGCCTTTCTGCATCAGAAAGCCGGCGATATCGCCTTTGGACAGCTTTTCCTTGCGTCCGGCATTGAAATACAGGGTGATAAAGCGTGGCAGGGCTGGCGCAGGTACCTTGTCGGGAAGTCTGAAGTCGCTGTCCCACACCGCATAAGGCGGAATTTTGTCGGCATCGGAGGTTATGACATAAACATTGCCTTCGGCACCCTGTCGGCCGCTGCGGCCGTTGCGGTGTGTCCACGCCTCGGCGCTGACGGGTAGGTGGTAATGCACCACGGCATCGACATCGCTGATATCGAGACCTCGTGAGGCGAGGTCGGTGCATACGAGCACGGGGGTGGTGCCGTTGTCGAAGAGCACCACGGCACGGTCGCGGTCATCCTGCTCCATGCCGCCGTGATATATTCCGGCAGCTATGCCGCTCTTGCGCAGCGCCTTGTATACCCTCTCGGCGGCCTCGCGATGATTGACGAAAACGATGGCGCGCTCGTCGCCAAGGGAACGCAGCAGCAACTCGAGAGTATCGAGCTTGTCGGCCGAGGGCGATGCGAGGCGGCGGATGGTGAGGTGCGGTGCGGCGGTGTCGCTGTCGGCACCGTAGTCGAGGGTGGTCATGCCTATGCCGTCGATAAAGTCGGGGAGGTCCGACGCTCCGGTGGCCGAGGTGAGAATAAGCGTCGATACCTTGCGCATGCGCCCCGTCAGCGAGCGCATCTGCGCCTGAAAGCCCAGCTCGAGCGATTTGTCGTACTCGTCGAGCACGAGGGTGCGGACGTCGTGGAGGCTCAGACCGCCGCGCTGAAGGTGGTCGAGCAGACGTCCCGGCGTGGCAACGATGATGTCAGGCACGCCGCCCTGCAGCGACTGCTGTTCTGTTGCCATGCTGTGGCCGCCATAGAACACCGCGGTCTTGAACTCCGGAGCGGCCAGACGCCTCAGCACCTCGCCGCTCTGAATGGCTAATTCGCGCGAGGGCACGAGCACCACGGCCTGCACGCAATGGCCGGCGCGGTCGGCATCGAGGGTGCGCAGCAGGGCACCTGCATAGGCAAAGGTCTTGCCCGACCCTGTGGGCGCCAGCAGCAGCAGGCGTGCCGGCAGCGCCACCGACGCCATGCGCTGTTGCATGGCGTTGGGGGTGTCGATGCCTAAGGCTTTGGCACGCCGGAATATCTCGTCAGCGGTCAAAATCGAGGTGTCAGTTGAGGTTGCTGTCGATAAGGGCGGCAAAATTGGCGTAAGGCATAATTTCGCCGGTGCCTATCTTATAGGTGTACGAACCGTTGGGCTTGATGAACACAACGGCGGGAATGCTCTCGCCCACGTTGAAGGCCTGGAACACACCGGGGTAGCTGTCTACATCGACCGATACGAAGGTCACGCGGCCGTTATAGTTGGCTGCGGCTTCGGCGAACACGGGGCCGAACTGACGGCACGGACCGCACCACACGGCGTTGAAATCCAGAATGGTGAGGTTGGGCACGGGGGTGCCGGGAGCATAGAGGGCGTTATTGTCGTAGGCGTGGACGGTGCCGTCCGGTGCATAAGGCTCGGCGGCAACTTCCTCAACGGCGGCTACCACTTTTTCTTCTGCCGGGGCGGCGGCGTTGTTGTTGCCGGAGCAGGCGCCCAGAGCGAGGGCGGCAAGGAGGTATAGTGCTGTTTTTTTCATTTTTTTATTGCTGATGGCTTCGAAAAGCGGGAAGCGCCCGGGGGAGCTTCCCGCTTGTGAGGTTAACGTTCTGGAGGGGGTGATTGTTCTCAGGCGAGAGCGGCGTTAGTTTTGTGGACAGCGGCGGCACTGGCGGCGAAGAGAGCTTTTTCTTCGGCGTTGAGGTCGAATTCCACAATCTTTTCAATGCCGTTGCGGCCCAGGATGCAGGGCACGCCTATGCAGAGGTCCTTCTCGCCGTATTCGCCGTCGAGGAGAGCCGAGCAGCTGATGAGCTTCTTCTGGTCGCCGAGGACGGCACCCACAACCTGAGCGGCGGCGGCGCCGGGAGCATACCAAGCCGAGGTACCAAGCAGTTTGGTGAGCGTGGCGCCACCCACCATTGTGTCGGCGGCAACCTTATCGAGCTGAGCGCCCGAGATAAGGGTGGATACGGGGATGCCGCGATAGGCAGCGAAGCGCTTGAGGGGTATCATGGTTGTGTCGCCGTGGCCGCCGATAACGATACCTTCCACTTCGTTGGCGTTGGCACCCAGGGCGAGGCTCAGGAAATACTTGAAGCGTGCGCTGTCGAGAGCGCCGCCCATGCCGATGATCCGGTTTTTGGGCAGCCCGGTGACTTTGTGGATGAGGTAGGTCATGGTATCCATGGGGTTGGACACACACACTATGATGGCGTTGGGCGAGTGGGCGAGCACGCTCTCCACCACGCTCTTGACGATACCGGCGTTGACGCCGATGAGTTCCTCGCGTGTCATGCCCGGCTTGCGGGGTATGCCCGAGGTGATGACAACCACGTCGGAGTTTTCGGTGGCGGCATAGTCGTTGGTCACGCCGCGCAGGCGTGTGTTGAGACCCAGGATATTGGCGGTCTGCATAATATCCATGGCCTTGCCTTCGCTGACGCCCTCTTTGATGTCGAGGAGCACGACTTCGTCGGCAATCTGGTTGCAAACCAGTACGTTTGCACATGTTGCGCCTACGTTTCCGGCGCCTACTACTGTTACTTTAGACATTGTGATAAGATATATTATGTCAGTTTATTAAGTCGAAGCCGGTGTATTTGCGCAGACATTCGGGAACGATGATGCCCTCGGGTGTCTGGTTGTTTTCGAGAAGCGCCGCCATGATGCGGGGCAGGGCGAGCGCCGAGCCGTTGAGGGTATGGCACAGATGCGTCTTCTTGTCTTCTCCGCGATAGCGGCATTTGAGACGGTTGGCCTGATAGGTTTCGAAGTTGGATACCGACGAAACTTCGAGCCAGCGTTTCTGTGCTGCCGAGAACACTTCGAAGTCGAATGTTATGGCTGATGTGAAGCTCATGTCGCCGCCGCACAGACGGAGGATGTGCCAGGGCAGCCCGAGTTTTTCAAGGAGACCGCGCACGTGGTCCTTCATCTCCTCGAGTGCGGCGTAGCTGTTCTCAGGCTTTTCAATGCGCACGATCTCCACCTTGTCGAACTGGTGCAGGCGGTTTAGGCCGCGCACGTCTTTGCCGTAGCTGCCGGCCTCGCGGCGGAAACATGCAGAATACGCGCAGTTTTTGACAGGCAGGCGGTCGGCGGGGAGGATGACGTCGCGGTAGAGGTTGGTGACAGGCACCTCGGCGGTGGGTATGAGGTAAAGACGGTCGAGATTTACGAAGTACATCTGTCCTTCCTTGTCGGGGAGCTGGCCGGTGCCGTAGCCCGAGGCCTCGTTTACCACGTATGGTGGCTGCACTTCGAGGTATCCGGCGGCCGATGCCTCGTCGAGGAAGAACTGGATGAGCGCACGCTGCAGTTTGGCGCCTTTGCCAAGATATACGGGGAAGCCGGCACCTGTGATCTTCACGCCAAGGTCGAAGTCTATGAGGTTGTATTTCTTTGCGAGGTCCCAGTGGGGGAGAGCGTCGTCGGGCAGGTCGGGCATGGGGCCGCCGGTGAGTTCTACCACATTGTCGGCGGCTGTCTTGCCTTCGGGCACTCCTTCATAAGGTATGTTGGGGATATTGAGCAGCTCGTCGAGCATCTCTTTTTCGGTGCGGGCAAGCTCTTCGGCGAGGGCTTTCTGTTCTTCCTTGAGGACAGCGACGTTCTCTTTTGCCTTTTCGGCCTCGTCCTTTCGGCCTTCCTTCATGGCTTTGCCTATGGATGCCGACATTTTGTTGAGTTCGGCGGAGGCATTGTCGCTTTTGAGCTGAAGCTGGCGGCGCATGTCGTCGAGGGCGAGCACGCGGGCAATGGGTTTGTTGCCGTCGAAACCTTTGACGGCCAGGCGCTCCACGATGAAATGCGGGTCGGCCTTGATTTGCTGTAAAGTAAGCATTATGTTGATGTTTTATTTAGCGAGGAGTTCGCGCACTTTTGCGGAAATGGCGCGGCCGTCGGCGCGGCCGGCGAGCTTTTTGGTAGCGGCACCCATAACCTTGCCCATGTCGGCCGGCGATGTGGCGCCCACGGCGGCGATAATGTCCTTGAGTTCTGCCTCGAGTTCATCGGCGGTGAGGGCCTTGGGCAGGTAGGTCTCTATCACCGCGAGTTCTGCCAGTTCGGTGTCGGCGAGGTCCGGGCGGTTCTGCTCCTTGTATATGGCGGCGCTTTCGTTGCGCTGTTTTGCCATTTTCACCAGAATTTTCATTGCAGTGTCGTCGGTGAGCTCACCGTTGCTGCCGGGGGCTGTCTTGGCCTCGATGAATTCCTTTTTGATGCCGCGTAGGGCCTGCAGACGCATTTTGTCCTTGGCGAGCATAGCCGATTTGATATCGGCGTCGATGCGGGCGTATAAATCCATATCTTACAGTGTTTAGAACGTCAAAAATAACGAGCCACGGCAGCCGGTATTTCGTCGGGATTAACCACACGTCTGGCGATATTACCCTGGCGGTCGATAATATATGTAATCGGGAGAGCGCCGACGTTGTAAGCCCGCAGTGCGGCGTCGCCGTCGGTGGGCGAGTTCCATACAGCGGTCCACGGCAGGTTGCGTGCTGCTTCTTTCCATGTGCTCTCGTTGCTGTCGAAGGCTATCTGGTAGATTTCCAGCCCGCTGTCGTGATATCGGGTATAAGCGTCGTTGAGCAGGGCGTTATATGCGGGGCTCTGGGGGTGTTCGTAGGTGGTGAAGCTCAGCAGGACGACCTTGCCGTGCGATGCCATTTCTGCGAGGGAGTGCTCGGTGCCTGTGCGGTCGTACCGCACGATGTCGATAATGCCGGTTTCGGGTACTTCCACCACAGTCGCGGCGTCGGAGGCGGTGAGGCCGAGGGCGCGTCGGCCCTCGAAGAATGCCTGGCGCAGGGCGGTGCCGCGCGGATCATTGGGATGGTAGGAGGCATATACCTGCGCGGCGGCGCCGTACACCCTGTTGCCGGTGCGGTCGGCGGGATCGAAGATGAGACGGTCGCCAAGACTCTTTGTCACTGTATAGTAAGCCACTATGCCGGTGGTATCGGCCGTGATTTCATTGACGAGGAGGCGACGGGCGTCGGCGCCCATGGTAGCCGCCGTTTCGCCGCGGTCGGCTGCGCTGCCCACTATGCTGTCCACGCGTCGGAAAGCATCGGCGGCGGGGGTGCCGTGCACGGCGGCGCGTGCGAAAGTGGCCGAGCCGGTGGCGTCGACAACGATGTCGTCGCTGCCGTCGACGGGGAAGAATATGTTGCCGTGGCCGGGCCAGCTCAGGCGCATAAGCTCGGGGTATTCGGCGGGCTGTTCGGCATCGTATCCGAAAGCGCCGTCGCCATCGACGGTGAGAGAGTCCACAAGCAGCCAGCGGCCGTTGGAATATTTTTCAAGGGCGAGGCGCGTGCCGCTGTCGGCGCCGGCGATAACGCCGTCCACACTCCATCCCGAAGGTACGGAGCAGGCGCCCATGGTGGCGGCAAGCGCTCCCAGAACCGGATATAAGAGCTTCATTTTCATATCGTGAGCCTTTGTTTATTTGAAGTTAGAGGCTATCGTGGCTGCTATTTCGGCCATACGTTCGGGCGAGATCTCCTTTTTAGGCTTGCGGAAGTCCATGTCGGCCTCGGTGTCGATGGGCACCAGATGGATGTGTGCATGAGGCACTTCCAGACCTATCACGGCGGTGGCTATGCGCCGGCACGGCACACTTTTCTGCACGGCTGCGGCCACGCGCCGGGCAAATAGCTGCAGGGCGGTGTATTCCTCGGTGGAGAGGTCGAAAATATAGTCAACCTCTTTCTTCGGTACCACCAGAGTGTGGCCGGCGTTGAGAGGGTTTATGTCGAGAAAAGCATAATGATTGTCGTCCTCGGCGACGCGGTACGACGGTATCTCGCCGTTGATTATCCGGGTGAATATAGATGCCATGGCGTTGTCAGAGACCGATTTCGAGAATTTCGAAGCGCACTTTGCCGGCGGGCACGGTGATTTCCACGATGTCGCCCACCTTGTGATCGAGAAGACCGCGGGCTATGGGTGTGCTGATAGCTATTTTCTTGGCTTTCATGTCGGCCTCGGAGTCAGCGACGATGGTGTATTCCACTTCGGAGCCGCGGTCGAGGTTGCGGATACGCACGCGGTTGAGCATCTGCACCTTGTCGGTGGAGATCTTCGATTCGTCGATTATGCGGGCGCTGGCCACGAGGTCCTTGAGCTGAGCTATTTTCATCTCGTTGAGGCCCTGGGCCTCTTTGGCGGCGTCGTATTCGGCATTTTCGCTGAGATCGCCTTTGTCGCGGGCTTCGGCGATGGCGCGGCTTATTTCGGGGCGTTTCACGCTTTCGAGATATGCCAGTTCTTCCATCTTGCGGTCATAGCCCTCTTTAGTCATATAGGTTATAGCCATAATTATCAGATAAAAAAAGAGAAAGCCGAGCTGCCGTTGAGGCAACCGAGCATTCTGCGGGGTTATACAAAAATCTATGCGCACGCACGGTGCGCTCACGCCGCAAAGTTAATTATTTTTTTCGACATCGGCAAAGCTTTTCCCGAAAATTCCTAATTTTGCAGGGAAAACAGAACGAAACCCCGACAGACAATGCCCGATAGTACCATCCGCCGCCAGGCCCTCTCTTTGCTCAAGCAGTTCTACGGCTTTAATTCGTTCCGCGCTGGCCAGCTCGAGGTCATCGAGACCGTAAGCGGCGGACGCGACGCCCTGGTAATCATGCCCACGGGAGGCGGCAAGAGCCTGTGCTATCAGTTGCCGGCGCTCCTTGCCGGGGAGGGCGTGGCCATCGTGGTGTCGCCGCTGATATCTCTGATGCAGGATCAGACTCAGGCCCTGCAGGCAAATGGCATTCCTGCCGCCGCCGTTCACTCGGGCAACGACGAGGGAACGAACGCCGAGCTTATCCGTGCCGCCGAGAACGGGCGGCTCAAAATACTGTATATGTCGCCGGAGCGGCTGGTGCTGATGCTCGACCGCTGGAAACGGCTTAAGATAAGTCTTTTTGCCGTCGACGAGGCGCACTGCATATCGCAATGGGGCCATGATTTCCGTCCCGACTACATAGCGCTTGCGCGCCTAAAAGCCGAGCGTCCGGACGTTCCGGTCATCGCATTGACGGCCACTGCCGACCGCCTCACGCGCGACGATATCGTCGCCCGGCTCGGCCTGAGCAATCCTTATGTCCACATAGGGTCGTTCGACAGGCCCAACATCTCGCTGGCGTCGTTCGCCAACCCGGGCATGCGCGAGCGTGTGCGCTTCGTGGCGTCGCTGGCACGCAAATATCCGGGCGACAGCGGCATAGCCTACAGTCTGTCGCGCGCCGGCGCCGAGAGTTTCCATAAGCACCTGCTCGCGGCGGGAGTGCGCTCGGTGTGCTATCACGCCGGCATGGACGCCGCTGCACGCAAACGCTCGCTCGACGCTTTCCTCAGCGGCAAGGCCCAGGTATGCTCGGCCACGGTGGCATTCGGCATGGGCATCGACAAGAGCAACATCCGCTGGGTGGTGCACAACAACATGCCGGGAAACATCGAGAGCTACTACCAGGAAGTAGGCCGTGCCGGGCGCGACGGTCTGCCCGCCGAGGCCATTCTCTTCCACAGCTATGCCGACGTGCTGACGCTCACGCGCTTCGCCGAGGAGTCGGGGCGCCGAGACATAAATCAGGAGAAACTCAAACGGATGGAAGAGTACGCGCACGCACGCGTGTGCCGCCGCCGTATCCTGCTTAGCTATTTCGGCGAGGAGACGCATCGCGACTGCGGCAACTGCGACGTGTGTCTCAACCCACCGGTGCGCTTCGACGGCACCGTTCTTGCACAGAAGGCGTTGAGCGCCGCCATGCGCACGGGACAGGGTGCCGGTATCAGTATGCTGGTGGCGGTTTTGCGCGGTTCCATGCGCTCCGACCTGCGCGCCCTCGGGTTTGATAAAATCAAGACTTTCGGCGTTGGCGTCGATGTCAGCGCCGCCGAGTGGGCCGACTATATATCGCAGTTCATCCAGTTAGGACTCATGGAGATAGCGTACGACGACGCCTCGCACCTCAAAGTCACACCGGCGGGCATGCGAGTGCTTCGCGGCGTCGCCACCGTGAGCCTCGCCCGCTACGAACCGCGTCAGGCACCAGAAAAAAGGAAGAAGAAAAAGGAGGCGGTGCCACATGTGTCGGCCGACCCCGTGCAGCAGCTCTTCGCCCAGCTTAAAGCCGTGCGCACCGAGGTGGCGCGCAAGGCCGGTGTGCCGCCGTACATAGTGTTCAGCGACGCCACGCTGATGGACATGGCCGTGCGGCGCCCCGCCACGCTCGATGATTTTCTGGAAGTCAACGGTGTGGGTGAGAAGAAAGCCGTGCGTTACGGCGACAGTTTCATCAAGGCTATCCGACGCTTCGAGGGCCTGTCGGCATCGGAGGGCGCCGGAGTATCGCTCAAACAGACGCTTGTGCTCTTCAACGCCGGCGTTACGCTGCCCGAAATCGCCGAGATAAAGAACGTCAAGCTCGGCACTATCCACAACCATGTGGCCACACTGATAGAGAAAGGCATGATAACGAGCTACGGCACATTCATCAGCCGCCGCGAGTACGAGGAGATAGTTCAGGCGCTCAAAGCCGGGGGCGACAGCGTCTACGACCGTCTCCGCGAGAAATACACCTCCGGCATCATCGCCATCGCCCGCGCCATCGCCCGCCGCAACGGCGTCCTGCAATAAGAACAAAAAAACTGCGCCGCGGAGGGGCGGCGCAGTCTTTGGGATGGAGAGGGTGTGCTATCAAGCGTAAGCGCCCTGGTGGGCAACGCTGTTGTAAACGCTGTTCACGGCGTTCATGGTAGCGATAACCTTGAAGTAGTTGATGAGGGGCCAGATGCCGAGGGTGAAGGCTCCGAAGATAAGGGAGAGGAGGAACATCATGCCGCTCACTTTGGGCTGTGCGCCGTTGGCGGTGAGGTAAGCGTTGCAGCGCTCGAGCCAGGTGTAGTACCATACCAGGGGATAGATGCCGAGGGTGACGATACCGAGGAGGATGAATTTGAGAAGTCCGGAAGTGGTCTTTCCGTCGGCTGCGCATGCCTGATTAGTCTCTTTAGCGAAGCAGTAAATGAGGTAATAGGCATATATGCCGCCGGTGATGATGGAGAGCAGCAGGCATACAAAGCCATTGCGGTCGTTAGGTAACATAGAATAATGAATTGATTGGTAGTTATTTGGTTTTTACGCCGCAAATATATGCAAATATTTTAAAAGTGCCAAAAATTTAACACGAAAGCATTGCGAATTTTGGTTCTGCGGCGTTTTTTGATATTGATTTGGTTAAATATTGTCGGTTTTAACGTTCTCCGGATTTGCGTTTTCGGCTTTTGCGGTGCCTTTCTTGCGCCGGCGCCACCAGGGCTGGCTGCGTTTTTTTCGGGACTTGGTGGTTTCGACGGCTATGCTGTCGGCCTCCAGTTTTTCGGCGGGAGTGTCGGTTTGCGGTTTTTCGACGTGAGTGTCGGCAGCGGCGCGTTTCTTCTTTGGAGCTCTGTTCTGCGCGGGCTTGGCGTTGCTCCTGCCGGTTTTGCCTTTTCCGGCGTCTGTATCGGTGTGTTTTTTAGTTCCTTCAAAGCCTTCGAGGCGTTCGACTGGCTTGCCTAAGAAACGCTCGATGCCAGTCCAGCGGCGGCGGTCGCGCTCGCCGACCATTGTGAGGGCGGCGCCGTCGGCTTCGGCGCGGGCGGTTCGGCCAATGCGGTGCACGTAGTCCTCGGCATCGTGGGGCACGTCGTAGTTGATTACCATGCTGATGTCGTCGATATCGATGCCGCGGGCCACGATGTCGGTGGCCACCAGCACGCCTATGCGTCCGCTCTTGAAATCGAGCATCACTTCCTCGCGGCGGCTCTGCTCGAGGTCGGAGTGCATCTCGCCGATTTTACGGCCGGCGCCGCGCAGCTCGCGGGCCAATTGCTTGACTTTGAGCTTGGAAGAAGCGAAGACAATGACCCTGGAGGCCTCGGGGCCGGAGAGCACCTTGCGCAACAGTGCCATTTTGCGGTCTTCGCCGCAGAAGGCCACGCGCTGGCGGATACGGTCGGCCGGACGCGACACCGCCAGCTTGATCTCGGCGGGGTCCGTGAGGATATCGGCGGCGAGTTGCTGTATTTTCGGCGGCATCGTTGCCGAGAAGAGCATGGTCTGGCGTTCTTTGGGCAAGCGCCGCACTATCTGCATTATATCGTCGTAGAACCCCATGTCGAGCATGCGGTCGGCCTCGTCGAGAATGAAGAACGACACGCGGGAGAGATCAACATACCCCATGTCGAGGTGTGCGAGCAGACGCCCGGGAGTGCTTATCACCACATCGGCGCCCATCTTGAGCCCTCGCTGCTGCTGGGCGAAGGTGGCGCCGTCGGTGCCGCCGTAGATAGGCAGGCTGCTGATGTTCAGGAAGTAGGCAAAACCTTCGAGCTGTCGGTCGATCTGCATGGCGAGTTCGCGCGTGGGAGCCATGACGATGGCGTTGACGGCATCGTCGGCAAAACCGCCGTCGGCAAGGCGGTTTATCACCGGCAGGAGATATGCCGCCGTCTTGCCGGTGCCCGTCTGTGCCACGGCGATGAGGTCGCGGCCTTCCAGAGCGAGGGGTATGGCTTGTTCCTGAATAGGTGTGCACTCGCTGAAGCGCATGGCGTCGAGGGCGTCGAGCACTTCGTCGTTGAGATCGAACTGGTCGAATGTCATTTTTGTTCTTCTATTGATTGAGAACGCAAAATTAGTAATTTTTTTGCAGAAAAGGGGCTTCGGAGGCTGTCTAAGAACAGATGGTAAGCCTGTTTTGTTACTTTTTTCGGTAAATATATACCTTATTAAAGTGTTTTTGATTAATTTTGCGCCCGAATTCATAGAGAACCTAAATGAGCACGCCTACAAACTTGGTTATTGTCGAGTCGCCTGCCAAAGCAAAGACTATTGAAAAATTCCTCGGTAAGGACTACCGGGTGATGTCGAGCTACGGACATATCCGCGACCTGAAAAAGAAGAGTTTCAGCATAGATGTCGACAATGACTTCAACCCGATATACGAGATACCTGACGACAAGACCGCGCTGGTGTCGGAACTCCGCAAGGCAGCAAAAAGCGCACAGACGGTTTGGCTCGCATCCGATGAAGACCGCGAGGGAGAGGCCATAGCCTGGCACCTTTACGAGGTTCTGGGACTGAAGCCTGACAACACGCGGCGCATAGTCTTTCACGAAATCACAAAAAACGCCATCCTCAAGGCCATCGCCAACCCGCGCACCATCGACCTGGCGCGTGTCGACGCCCAGCAGGCGCGGCGTGTGCTCGACCGCATAGTGGGCTTCGAGCTGTCGCCCGTGCTGTGGAAACGTCTCAAGCCGGCGCTGTCGGCAGGCCGCGTGCAGAGCGTGGCCGTGCGCCTGATAGTGGAGCGCGAAAAGGAGATACGTTCGTTCGTGAGCGAGCCTTATTACCGCGTCACCGCCGAGTTTGCCGTCGATGGTGGCACAACCCTGCGCGCCGAGCTGCACAGGCGCCTGACTTCCGAGACTGAAGCCATGGCCTTTCTTGAAAGCTGCCGTCGGGCGAACTTCAGCGTGTCCGAAGTGACGGTCAAGCCGCTGCGCAAGGCGCCGGCGCCCCCCTTCACCACGTCGACTCTGCAGCAGGAGGCATCGCGCAAGTTAGGCTTCTCGGTGTCGCAGACAATGATGGTTGCGCAGCGACTGTATGAGAACGGTCACATAACATATATGCGAACCGACTCGCTGAACCTCTCGGAGGAGGCCGTGGCCGCCATCGCCGCGAACATCAAGGCCAATGCGGGCGAGCGCTACCTCCACGTGCGGCGCTATCACACACACAGCAAGGGAGCGCAGGAGGCCCATGAGGCCATACGCCCCACATATATCGACCGCGACAGCCTCGACGAGGGCACGGCACAGGAAAAACGGCTCTATCAGTTGATATGGCGTCGTGCGGTGGCCTCGCAGATGGCCGATGCGGAAATCGAGAAGACCACGGCTACGATAGCCAACGACGCCAACGGCGAACTCTTCGCCGCCAGCGGCGAGCGCACGGTGTTCGACGGCTTTCTACGTCTGTACTCCGAAGGCACCGACGACGACACCACCGGCACCGACAGCGGCCGCCAGCTGCCGCGCATCGAAGCCGGCATGCCCTTGAAATACAAGAGTATTGAGGCTACCGAGCGCTTCACCCAGCAACCCCCTCGATATACCGAGGCCTCGCTCGTGAAAAAGATGGAAGAACTGGGCATCGGGCGCCCGTCGACTTATGCGCCGACCATCTCCACCATACAGAGCCGCGAATACGTGGAGCGTGGCGAGCATGAGGGAACACCACGGACATATACCGTGCTGGACATGAACGCCGACGGAAAGATAGACCGGCGCACCGATACCGAGATGACCGGTTCAGACAAAGGTCGCCTCGTGCCCACCGATACCGGCATAATAGTCAACGACTTCCTGCAGACATACTTTCCCGACATAGTGGATTATAACTTCACGGCGCGCGTCGAGGAGCGCTTTGACCGCATAGCCACCGGCGAACTGCCATGGAACAAAGAGATTTCCGAGTTCTACACCGCTTTTCACCCCGAAGTGGCCGGCGCACTCTCCATCGGCCCCGGCCCCAAGTTCGGCGAGCGCGACCTGGGCACAGACCCCTCCACCGGCGAGCCCGTGAGCGTCAAGATAGGCCGCTACGGCCCTGTGGTGCAGATAGGCGCCGGCTCCGGCGACGAAAAACCGCGCTTCGCCTCGCTGCTGGAGGGTCAGAGCATGGCCGACATCACTTTGGAACAGGCGCTCAAACTCTTTGAGTACCCGCGCCATCTCGGCAACTACGAGGGCAAGGAAGTGACCGTGGCCATCGGGCGCTTCGGGCCGTATGTACGCCACGACAACAAGTTTGTGTCCATACCCAAGGACATCTCGCCGGCCTCCGTGGGCCTCGCTCAGGCCATAGAGCTTATCAACGACAAACGCGCCGCCGAAGCCGGCAAGACCGTGAAGACCTTTGGCGACGATGCCGACACGCGCATCCTCAACGGCCGCTACGGCGTGTACATTGCCCGCGGAAAGAAAAACTACAAGCTGCCCAAGGGCGTCGCCGACCCTTCGGCCCTCACACTCGAACAAGTCGATAATATAATAGCACAGGCCGACGCGGCACCGTCCAAACCCCGGACCTCGCGCGCGCGGAAGCAGAAATAATATGGCAGGAAAACGACAACTCGCCGCCAAACCCGGCACCCGTCCCGGCACTTTCCGCCCCGACAACATCGAGGAGTACCGCGTCAACGCCGACACTGGCCTCCTGGACTTCCTCCTTCTGGCCATGCCGGAGCGCAAGCGCACCACAGTCAAGGACTTCCTGCGCCACCGTCAGGTGATGGTGAACGGCAACGTCAGCACCCGCCACGACACCCCGCTGGCCACCGGCGACATTGTCAAAGTCAACACCGTGCGCGAGTTCCAGACCTTTACCCACAAGCGCCTGCGCATTGTCTACGAGGACGATGACATCATCGTCGTTGACAAGGGCTACGGCCTGCTCAGCATGGGCACCGACAAAATCAAGGAAGGCACCGCCTACTCGCTGCTGCGTGAGTACGTAAAACGCAAGGATCCGCGCAACAAGCTGTTTATCGTCCACCGCCTCGACCGCGACACCAGCGGCCTGATGATGTTCGCCCGCAATATCGCCGCCAAGGAGACCATGCAGCACAACTGGAACAACATGGTGCTCGAGCGTACGTATGTGGCAATCACCGAGGGCGCTCCCGAGCCCCCCGAGGGGGAGATACGCAGTTATCTGGCAGAAAATGCCGCCCACGAGGTGTACTCCACCGACAATCCCGACGAGGGCCAGCTCGCCGTGACGCGCTACCGCACCGTGCGGTCGCGCGGCTCCTTTGCCATGGTGGAGCTCAATCTGGCCACCGGCCGCAAGAACCAGATACGCGTTCACATGAAGGAGAGCGGCCATCCCATTGTCGGCGACCGCCGCTATGGCGCCGGCACATCGCCCATACACCGGTTGTGTCTCCATGCGCGCACCCTGCGCTTCGTGCACCCGACCACGCGCCGCGACATGAATTTCAGTTCGCCATTGCCTGCCGGCTTCAACCGGCTGGTACCCGAAAAGCCGCGAAACTGAGTGTTTTTTTGCTTTTTATACAATTTTACTTAAAAAAGTGACCCAGGCGGGCGTCAAGTCATTTTTTTTTGCTACCTTTGCGTTTGCTACGCA
This sequence comes from Muribaculaceae bacterium, assembly GCA_017621055.1. Classification (GTDB taxonomy): domain Bacteria; phylum Bacteroidota; class Bacteroidia; order Bacteroidales; family Muribaculaceae; genus CAG-873. Next base: position 27,715 of record JAGATX010000034.1, read on the forward strand.
ATGTGGCATAAAACAATGAGAGTAAAAATCCATCACGAAGGAACGCACCTGCTGATAGGACTGCTGGTATTTCTGCTGGCGGTCAATATTCCTTTATGGCTGTGGGTGAGGCCCTTCGCATGGGCTATCGTCGTGACGGCCATCTCCGCCGTGTTCTATCTCCTGGTGGCGAACTTTTTCCGGTCGCCCCGTCGCCAGTTCAATGGTGAACGTCGCAATGCGGTGATAGCCAGCGCCGACGGTACGGTTGTGGCGCTCGAAGAGACATACGAGCCCGAATACCTGAAATGCCGGTGCATCCAGCTGAGTGTGTTCATGAGCATCCTCAACGTTCATGCCAACTGGTTCCCCGTCGACGGCGAAGTTCTATATACCGCTCACCACAGCGGCCGCTTTCTGGCGGCTTATCTGCCGAAGAGCAGCACCGAGAACGAACGTAGCACCGTGGCCATACGCGCCACCGACGGTCAGGTAATTCTCATGCGGCAGATAGCGGGAGCCATGGCCCGGCGCATAGTAACCTATGCCACCCCGGGCGACGAGGCCGACATCAGCGACCATATGGGATTTATCAAATTCGGCTCGAGGGTGGATCTCTTTCTGCCCTTAGGCACTGAAATATTTGTAAAAATCGGAGACAAGACCACCGGCGGCGTTACCCAGGTTGGTCGGCTGGTGCCTCCGGGAAAGGACGCCGATGCTTAGACTGCTTCTCTCGCAAGTGCCCAACGCGGTGACGTGCCTGAACCTAATATCCGGCTGCATCGCCATATTTTTCGCCTTTGGTTTCGGTGCGGAATACGGACCTCTGTCAGGCCCGGAGTGGGCGCTCATAGCCATCGGTGCCGCCGCCGTGTTCGATTTTCTGGACGGCTTTACTGCGCGCACTATGAAGCGCTTCTCGCCGTTGGGAAAAGACCTCGATTCGCTGTCCGATATGGTGAGTTTTGGTGTTGCGCCGGCCATGCTGATACTCAACCTGATGCTTGCCAACGACGCACCCATGCCGGTGCCGTTCATAGCGTTCCTTATCGCCGTGTGCGGCGGAGTGCGCCTCGCCAAATTCAACAACGACACCGAACAGAGCGTGAATTTCCGCGGACTGCCGATACCCGCCAATGCCATATTCTGGGTCGGCATGTACGGCTGGGTGGCCCGCTACGGCTATCCCGGCCATATCGTCATGGCTGTGCTCATAGTGCTGGTGTCGCTGGCCATGACCGGCAACTTCAAGATGTTCAGCCTCAAGTTCAAGAACTTCGACTTTGCTCAGAACTATTACAGATATGTGATCCTCGCCGCCGCCGTGCTCTTCGTGGTGTTCTACGGACTCAGCGGCCTGGTGTGGACAATTCTTCTCTATTTCCTTCTCTCCTGTCTGAAACGAAAGTCATTATAAGCACAGGCTCTATACGGAGAGAGCAAGATACAGCAATATGCCCTTCCTCCTTATTCTCTTCATAATCTTCGTAGTACTTCCGGTATGCTTTTTAGTGTACAAGTACTTTGTGTGGCGTCGCCGCGCCCGCGAGTTCATGAGCGATCCGCTGGGATACTTCATGCGCCAGCAGCAGGCCGCCGCAGAGCGTGCCGCCGGACGTCGGCCCGGCACGCGCGAAACAACGCGAAAAAAGAAAAAATTCGATTCCTCGGTAGGTGAATATGTGTCGTTCCGCGAAATACGTGTTGAAAGCGGCACCGGCACCGGCAGCAGTTCGGGCAGCACCTACGTGCGCGAGGAGCAGGTAACCGATGCACAATGGGAGGACCTGCCATGAGCGAATTATTCGGTTTTCTCGATGCCCTCGCATCTAACAACAACCGCGAATGGTTCGGCGAGCACAAGAACGAGTATCAACAGCTGCGCGACCGTTGGACGGCTGATATGCAACGTTGTATCGACACAATGGCGGCTGCCGAGCCTACGCTTCGCGGCGTTGATGCCCGAAACTGCCTGTACCGCATATACCGAGACACACGGTTCAGCAACGACAAAACGCCGTACAAGACTCATTTTTCGGCGCTTATCTCACCCACGGGACGGCATTGCGAGCGGGCATGCTGGTATGTGCATGCCGGCACCGGCGAATGTGCCCTCTACGGCGGTGTATGGCAGCCCCAGGGACCGCTGCTGCGCAAGTTGCGCAAGGCTATTGTCGATAATGTGGAAGAATTTCGCGAAATTATCAACGCACCGGCCATGCAGCGCCTCTATCCCGGCTGGTGGGGACGCCAGCTCAAGACAGCGCCGCAGGGTTACGATAAAAACCATCCGGACATCGACCTCCTTCGCCTCACCGAGTACGGCAAGGCTCACGCTCTCACGCGCCGTTTCTTCGACGACCCCAAATGGCCGGAGAAGGCCGCCGAGCTCATGCTTGTGCTCAAACCGATGATAGATTTTCTGAATTATTCAATCGACGAATAGACACCGAACGTCAAAAACGAACTAAATAACCGATTTGGAATGACACCCGAACGCAGCAGCCAGCTTCATGGCATACTACTCATAGCGCTCTTTGCCTGCGGCGCTTTCTATATAGGCAGCGCGGAGATTTTCATCAGGCTGTCCATCAGCCCCATGATAATAGGCATTATCCTGGGTATGATCTACGCCAACTCCCTGCGCAACCACCTGCCGGCCACATGGGTGCCCGGCATTGTGTTCTGCTCCAAGAAGATACTTCGCCTCGGCATTATCCTCTACGGTTTCCGCCTAACCTTCCAGGATCTTATGGCCGTTGGTCTGGCCGGCATCCTCATCGATGTCATTGTCGTGACTGTCACTATCTTAGGCGGCATAGCAATAGGCCGTATGCTGAAAATGGACTCGGAGACTGCGCTTCTCACCTCGGTAGGCAGCGGCATATGCGGCGCCGCCGCCGTGCTCGGTGCCGAGTCTACCATACAGACAAAACCCTACAAAACAGCAGTGGCAGTGGCTACCGTGGTGATATTCGGCACGATAGCCATGTTTATCTACCCGGTGGCATATCGCGCCGGCATTCTCGGACTCGATGACCAGCAGATGGGTATCTTCGCCGGGTCGACACTCCACGAGGTTGCCCATGCCGTGGGCGCCGGCAACGCAATGGGCGACGAAATAGCAAAGACGGCTATCATCGTCAAGATGATACGCGTCATGCTCCTTGTGCCCGTACTCCTTGTGCTGGCATGGTGGGTGGCCATGCGCGCACGCCGCAATGCCGGCGGCGCCAAGGGCGGCAAGATCTCCATCCCCTGGTTCGCCCTGGGCTTCCTCGCCGTCATCGGCTTCAATTCCTTTGAGCTATTGCCGGTTGCGGTTGTGGACACCATCAACTATATCGATACCTTCCTGCTCACCATGGCCATGGCGGCCCTCGGAGCCGAAACGAGCCTCGACAAGTTCCGCAAAGCCGGCCCCAAGCCGTTCGTCCTCGCCGCCTTGCTGTTCGTGTGGCTCATGGCCGGCGGCTGGGCTCTCGCTAAATATCTGGCACCCGTATTTCTATGAACACTCCAAAACGTAGCGACTCGCTGGTAATCATCCCGATGTACAACGAGTGCGAGAACGCCGCCGCCATCATCGACGCCGTTCTGGCCCTCCCCGCAAAGTTCGATATTCTTGTTATCGACGACAATTCGCCCGATGGTACCGCCGATATAGTGCGTGGCAAGATCAAGGAGCACCCCGACCGCGTGATGCTCATCAGCCGCAGCGGCAAACTGGGTCTGGGCACTGCGTATATCACCGGCTTCAAGCGCGCCATCGAGCTGGGTTATGAGTTTATCTGCGAGATGGATGCCGACTTCAGCCACAATCCCGCCGACCTGGTGAAGATGCGCGCCGAGGTGATCGACGGCGATGCCGATGTGGTTATCGGCTCGCGTTATATTTCGGGTGTCAATGTGGTGAACTGGCCAATGGGAAGGGTGCTCATGAGCTATTTCGCATCGAAATACGTGCGCATGGTCACCGGTCTGCCCGTCCACGACACCACAGCCGGCTTCGTGGGTTACCGTCGCCGTGTGCTGGAAGCGCTGCCGCTCGACGATATCAAGTTCAAGGGCTATGCCTTCCAGATAGAGATGAAGTTCACTGCACATAAGTATGGCTTCAAAATCAAGGAGTTGCCCATTGTATTCGTGAACCGTGTGCTCGGCAGCAGCAAGATGAGCGGAGGCATTTTCGGCGAAGCTGTATTCGGCGTGGTGCGCCTGAAATGGAACAGCCTGTTCAAAAAATATCCCGATTATTCGCGTAAGGACTGATGCAGGCCGCTCTTCTGGTAGCTAACGCGCGTCGCGCCGATATCGGCGGCAATCCTGCCGGGTGGCTGGCTGTCGACAGCGACGGCGTCATCGCCGGTGAAGGCACAGGCAACGCTCCCGCGGGAGATTACGGCGAGATCATCGATGCCGACGGCGACCTCCTTTTCCCGGGATTGATAGATACGCACGCCCATTACCGCGAGCCGGGACTCACCCACAAGGGAAGCATGGCCACCGAGAGCCGCGCCGCCCTCGCCGGTGGAATAACGGCGTTTTTCGATATGCCGAATACCGTTCCGCCCACGGTCACTGTGGCGGACGTAAAGGCAAAGAAACTCATAGCAGCGCGCTCCGCGGCCATAAACTACGCTTTTTTCCCGGCAGCCACGGAGCAGACGGCCGGTATACTCGATGAACTTATGGCCGAGGGTGTTCCCGGAATTAAACTATTCATTGGCGCCACCACCGGCGGCCTCGGCGCACCCGAGGGTCGGGCGCTGGGCGCGCTTTTCGCGGCATGTGCCCGCAGGGGTCTTCCCGTCATGGTGCATGCCGAGGACAATGGCATAATTGCCGACAACGCTGAATATTATGTCAATAAATACGGCACACGCGCCACGGTGCCGACAGCCTGCCACGCCCTCATACGCAGCGGCGCAGCCTGTCGGGCGGCGACACGTCGCGCCGTCGACCTTGCGCTGCGCTACGGCACCCGTCTGCATATAGCTCATGTAAGCACCGCGGCCGAGGTGGCCCTCCTCCGCACAGTAAAAGCCGCCGGCGACTGCGGCATTACCGCCGAAACGACGGCAATGTACCTCGACCCGGAGTTCTGTAAGCCAGAGCGCCACGCCGACAACCGCCTCAAAGTCAATCCGGCAATAAAATTCGAAGAAGACCGCAAGGCTCTTCTTGACGCTGTGGCCGACGGCACTGTCGACACTCTCGGAACCGACCATGCCCCACACCTGCCCGCTGAAAAAGACGGCGGAGCGCTCACGGCGGCGTCGGGAACACCGTCGGCGCAGTTTGCTTTGCCGGTAATGCTCGAATACCTGCCTTCCGACGTGATTTGCGACCGAATGGCGGCGTCGCCGGCCCGGCTTTTCGGTCTCCTTCGTCGCGGAGAGCTGCGCGAGGGCTATGTGGCTGATTTCAGCCTTGTGGAAACGGGGCATCCTCACCGGATTACCGATGAGGACGTTTTGTCGCCATGCGGGTGGACGCCCTTTGCGGGGCGTACCGTGCATTCGCGCGTGCGCGCTGTGTGGCTTTCCGGGCGCGAAGCCTACCGCGACGGGCGTTTCAGCGGCGTCGTGCCGTCCGGACTCGTTTTCGGCTGAGGCGGCACGCGGTCGGCCATGGCGGTGTGGCGTCCCGCTTCGCGCAAGTGCAGATTGTTCATTTCCAGAGGCGTGAGGCGCACGGCGCCGGCAGGTACGTTGAATTTGGCGCTATCCATTTTCTGAATCTTTGCGTAGTGAGTCGAAGGCGTTGCCCACGGCATTGATGCCTAAGACCGCACCCAAATATGCCGCCAGCAGCGGAATTATGCCCGGAGCGAGGCGCAGATCGGCGAAGTAGCCGCCGAGGATATAGATTGACAGCAATACCCAGAGCAGAACCTGCGTTATGAGGCACAGCGTGCACCATGCCTTGGCACGGTATTTCTGATACCATACGCTCCAGAACGAGAAGGGGCACGCGCAGGCATTGATCAGCGCCAGCCAGGGCGCCGTCGCCGGAAACAGCAGAAGAGATGCGGTGGATACGGAGAAATAGCCCAGACCTACCTCGCTCCAGCCGAACAGCCCGAGGAACTTTGCCGCCGAGGTGCCCAGCACCGTATGGCAACCGCTGCGGTCGATAACGCCGCATATACTGTCGCCGTGGCGGCTGTTGAAGCCGTGGCTCTTGAGGAAAAGCAGATATGTGACGTACAGGCCGGCGATGTCGGCAGCAAGAAGAAACCAGGCCGGGACCGAGGCATACAGCCCCGCGCTGACAAAGCACCACACCACTATGAAGAAGGCGGCAAGGGCGAGGATGGCTTTTTTCGCCTTGTCGGCAATATCGAAGAAGCGGTGCTTTGCATAGTCGGGCTCGGCGGCGCCGGTACGCGGCTGAAACAGGGTGACAACACCTGTGAATGCCCCTGCGAAACTCGATCGAGGCACTTTGGCGTTGCCGTCGCCCTCGCCGTAGTCGAGCTGGACGCCCTCCGGGCTTACGCAACTCACGAGAGCGAACGTATCGCCCATGCGCGCCAGAAAGGGCAGCGGCAGGCGGTCGATATCGTTTTCGGGGTGCGCCAGCCGATATGTGGCACTGTCGACGCCGTAGCTCTCAAGCAGTTTTGTGAGGCCGAAGAGGGTGCGGAACGGCATGTGCGCATACGCCCGGCGCGAGTAGCCGGGTGTATGACGCACTTTCAGTGCCGTGATAATACAGTCGAAGATATCGGGCTCGGGCATGGCGGTCGGTGTCAGGCGCCGAACTGCTGTATCTTCTGCAGCAAGGTGTTGCCGTCGATTTCCCCGCTATGGCGCCACACGGCATTGCCGTCGCGGTAGATTATGAAAGTGGGTATCGACTCCACCCCGGCCTCATCGGCCATGTCGCGGCTTTCGTCGATATCGAACTGAAAAATTGGCACGGTGTCGCCGAGGAGCTCGCGTATGTCTTCCACCACGGGCATCATCCGCTGGCAGTGAGGGCACCAGGAGGCATAGAATTCGACCAGTACAGTAGGTGCGCCGGTTATAAGGCTTTTGTAGTCGTCCATAGCTTTCGAATTTAATAAAGCCGCACAAAATGCTGTGCAGACTAACTAATTAACGAAAACCGGGCCGATAAAGTTCTTAGCAGATGGCAGGGTGTGGAATACTGCGCCGATAAACAGCAGATTGCGGTTGCCGTCGGCGTCGGGCGCCCATTGCAGCGGCATGCCCAGCAGTTCGTCGGCCACAAGGCCGAGGTCGAAGCCGAAAGCCTCAAGGGGAGGCCTGACGATGGCGGAGTGGCGGCAGGGGCGGCCGGAGGTGCGTGTGCATACCCGGCAGAGGCGGCACATGCCGCAGAAACCGAAGGCTCGGCCACCGCTGCGCCGCTCTATCTCGAGAAGGAGGGCGGTGTAACGTCTCAGCAGAGGCGCCGCCGTAACGACAGGGTCATCGGCCGTGGTAACGAGACGGAACGCCACAATAAGTGCCGTGGAGTAGGTTCGCAGGTCGACGTCGGGGAGGGGAGGGCAGCACCAGCGCCGTCCGTAGCCCGGGCAGTCACGGCAGGCGGCGGCGAAGGCATCGCTGTAATATCGCCGTAAAAACTCCTCGGCTGGAAGCTCGGCGGTCAGGAGCAAAACTTATATACCTCCTCGTAGAGCCTACGCGTCACATTGTCGATGTCTATATCCACGGAGTCACTCATTATCCACATGTCCACGGGCTGCAGGCCGTCGGAATACGGAGGCTGTACATAGTTTACGTCGATTACCTCGAAGCCGAGCCGGCGGTAGAAGTCGATTCGCCGCGCAGCCATAGGGTTTTCTTCGCTTTCGGGTTCCACTTCGAGGACGATAGGCAGACCGCTCTCGCGGTGCAGACTCTCGGCGATGCCGCGAAAGAGCTCTCGGCCGATGCCGCGGCCGCGCACGCGGCTGTCCACGGCAAAGTGCTCGATGTACACAAAATCATCGAACGTCCAGAAGGTCAGCATGCCCACCGGCGCCATCGTCGGCGAGGTGAGGCTCATGCCCGAATAGGCGCCCAGAAAGAATGGGCCGTGCCGATCGTCGCCCTGTGGGAACATCGTATCCCAGGGGCGCTGTTCCTCAACGGGGAAAGCCTCGTGGTATATGTCGCGGAAACGCTCGGCCTCGTGCCGGTCTATGCGCTCCACTTTGATGTACATTCGGTTGTTGTCGCTATCTTTGTTCATGAGTGTTTGCCGGTGAGTATGTTGCGTATGTCGTGGAGTTTTGTGAGCGCTGCCAGCGGTGTCAGATTGTTGATGTCGACGCCCAACAGTTCGTCGCGAACCTGCGAGAGCACGGGGTCGTCGAGCTGGAAGAACGACAGCTGCATGCCGTCGGTCATCTCGGATGCCGGCTCGATGTCTACCCGCGCACGCGTTTTTTTGTTTTCGGGACCGTCGGCCGTGGCGTCGCTTTCCTCAAGCTGTGCCAGCACGCTGCCGGCGCGCTTGATGATGGACGGTGGCATGCCTGCCAGACGTGCCACCTGTATGCCGAAGCTGTGCTCACTGCCGCCGCGCGCCAGTTTGCGCAGGAATACCACCTTGCCGTCGATTTCCTTGACCGATACGTTGAAATTCGCTATGCGGGCATACGATCTCTCCATGTCGTTGAGCTCGTGGTAGTGGGTGGCGAAGAGCGTCTTGGGGTGCAGTTTGCCGTGGTTGTGGATATATTCCACAATAGCCCATGCGATGGATATGCCGTCGTAGGTCGATGTTCCGCGGCCGAGCTCGTCGAAGAGTATGAGGCTGCGGGCACTCATATTGTTGAGGATTGCGGCGGCCTCGTTCATCTCCACCATGAAAGTGGACTCGCCCAGCGATATGTTGTCCGAAGCGCCCACGCGGGTAAAAATCTTGTCGACCACGCCTATGCGGGCGCTGTCGGCAGCCACGAAGCATCCCGTCTGGGCCATGATGACGTTGAGTGCCGTCTGGCGCAGAAGCGCCGATTTGCCGGACATGTTGGGTCCGGTAATCATCATTATCTGGGTCTTGTCGTTGTCGAGGGCTATGTCGTTGGCGATATAAGGCTCGCCGGGCGGCATGCGCCGTTCTATCACCGGATGGCGTGCCTGATGCAGCTCGAGAACAGTGGAGTCGTCGACCACGGGCCTGTTATATTTGTTTTCGGCGCTCGCGCGGGTGAAGGCGGCGAGAACGTCGAGGCGCGCGCACTGCGCCGAGTTGCGCTGCAGCGCCGGGATGTAACGGGCCACCTCGGCCACGAGCATGGAATACAGCCGGCTCTCGATGACGTCGATTTTATCCTTTGCGCCGAGAATCTGCTCCTCGTATTCCTTCAGCTCGGGAGTGATGTACCGCTCGGCGTTGACCAGAGTCTGTTTGCGTATCCATTCGGCGGGGACCTTGGTCTTGTGGGTGTTGGTAACCTCTATGTAATAGCCGAAAATATTGTTGAACCCTATTTTCAGCGATGGAATTCCGGTGAGTTCGCTCTCGCGCATCTGCAACTCGTGGAGAAAGCCCATGCTGTCGGCCGACAGCTTGCGCAGGCGGTCGAGTTCGGGGTCCACACCGTCGGCGATGATGCCTTCGCGGGCATTGCCGGCAATGACGTCGCGCAAATCGTGGGTAATGCGGTCAATGAGTGCTGTGCACGGATCCATTTTTTCGTCGATGGCACGGAGCACGGGCATGTCAACATCGGCAAGCAGGGCTTTTACGCGCGCCACGCAGCGCAGAGCATTGCGTATCTGCAGAATTTCGCGAGGCGTGGCGCGGTCGACTGCCACTTTCGATACCATACGCTCGAGGTCGCCGATGTCGCGGAGACAGTCGGCTATGTCGTCGCGCAGCTGGGGATATCTGAACAAATGCTCAACAACATCGAGGCGTGCGTTGATGGCCGCGGGGTCCTTGAGGGGAAAGAGGAGCCACCGACGCAGCAGACGTCCGCCCATTGGACTGACGGTGCGGTCCAGCACCGACAGCAGGCTGGAGCCGTCGGCGTCGAGGGCGTCGATAATCTCGAGATTGCGCACGGTGAAACGGTCGAGGCGCACATAGCGCTCCTGCTCGATGCGGGATATGGAATTTATGTGGCCTATTCTGGTATGCGAAGTGATGTCGAGGTAGTGGAGGATGGCGCCGGCGGCGACGATGGCGCTGTTCATGCGGTCGAGGCCGAAGCCCTTCATCGACGCTGTGCCGAACTGCCGGCGCAGGCGTTCGTCGGCGGCGTCGAGTGTGTAGATCCAGTCATCGAGTTCAAAGGTGGTGTACTTCTGCGAGAACGCCTCGGCGGCCATGCCTTTTTTGCCGCGCTCCACCAGCAGTTCCTTCGGCGCCATGTTCGCCAGGAGTTTGTCGATGTACTCGGCAGTACCCTCTGTGGCCAGGAACTCGCCGGTGCTGATGTCGAGGAAAGCCACTCCCGTCAGCGCTTTGCCGAAATGCACGGCGGCAAGGAAGTTGTTCTCGCCGCGGGTGAGCACGGTGTCGCTCAGCGCTATGCCGGGGGTCACCAGCTCGGTGATGCCGCGCTTTACGAGTTTTTTTGTGAGTTTTGGGTCTTCGAGCTGCTCGCAGATTGCCACGCGCTTGCCGGCGCGAACGAGTTTGGGCAGGTATGTATCGAGGGCATGGTGAGGAAAGCCCGCCAGCTCAACATACTGGGCTGCGCCGTTGGCGCGGCGTGTGAGTGTGATGCCGAGAATTTGCGATGCCTCGATGGCGTCGTCGCTGAAAGTTTCGTAGAAGTCGCCGACACGGAAAAGCAGTATGGCGTCGGGATATTTTGCCTTCATCTCGGCGTACTGTTTCATCAGCGGGGTTTCGACAAATTTCTTAGCCACAGCTCGCCGGGATCAGGAATTGTTTTTTTGGCGTGCCAGTTTGCGCTCGCGTGCCGGTATTGCCAGGGAGGTGAATACCTGAAGGGCGGCGCCGGCAAGGGTGAATGCCAGCCAGTCGCGCATCTGTCCGCCGTTGTAGAACAGGAAGAAAGCGGCCACGCAGAATATTGCGGGCGACCATGTTTCGAGGCGGTGCAGCCGGCGCAGCCGTGCGTCGTCGGTATTGTACCGGCAGAACAGGCGTGCCGCCAGCACGATTACGGCACCGGCGGAGTAGACAAAGGGAAAGGCTGTGCGCGCCCATGCCACATCCATGAGGAAAAAAGGCGCCATGGTGGCGGCCAGGATTATCAGCAATCCGATTGGTGCCACCACGTTGGCGAGCACAAGGGTTGAGCTTGGTGTTGTCGGGGTCTTCATAAGTCGGCGGGTTCGCTGGCAGGGGCGTTGCTTTGCGGGGCGGCATCGTCGTCGTCGATAAATACATATACGTCCTCATGCGCGCGCTTCATGCGGTACTGTTCGCGCACAATCTGCTCCATCAGTGCCGGGTCGGTGGTGAGGCGCTCGTTGAGGCGGCGGTAGTACTCGGTGGTGTCCATTTTTGCCTGGAGTACACGCCGGAGGCTGTCCACTTCCATGTCGTTGGATATCGACGAGAACACGGTGTGGTCGCCGTAGAACAGTACGAAAGCCACGACGCCGAGGCACACAAGGGTCCAGCCCCGCAGGTAGCGGCGCGTCCATTGCCATAATTGGGAGAGATGTTCTTTCATATCACTGCAAAGTTAAGAAAAATCGGCCAAACGCCCAAAAAAAGGAGCCGCGCGCAGGCGCAGCTCCTTGTATGTAGGTTATGAGTAGGTGCGGAATGTGAAGGGAACCGTTGTCAGTCGATAGCCTCGTCGGCAGGATAGCCGCCCATTTCGCGGATGGCGTTCTTGAGCATGACATACTGCTGGAAGAGGTGGTTTACGGGAACTTCGTGCTTGGTGTAGTCGTGCATGGGGCTCTTGAGGAAGAAGCTCAGGAAGCGCTGTATGCCGTAGCGGCCGGCACGGGCGGCGAGGTCGCTAAGAAGCACCAGGTCGAGGCACAGAGGAGCGGCGAGGATGGAGTCGCGGCACAGGAAGTTGATCTTTATCTGCATGGGATAGCCCATCCAGCCGTAGATGTCGATGTTGTCCCAGCCTTCCTTGTTGTCGTTGCGCGGGGGGTAGTAGTTGATGCGCACTTTGTGGTAGTAGCCGGTGTGTGTGCCGTGGTCGGCGCCGTAGAGGTCGGGCTGATTTTCGGGCACGAGGATGCTCTCGAGGGTGGAGAGTTTCGATACCTCTTTTGTGCGGAAGTTTGCGGGTTCGTCGAGCACGAGGCCGTCGCGGTTGCCGAGGATGTTTGTGCTGAACCAGCCGGAGAGTCCCAGGCAACGGGTGCCGATGATGGGAGCGAAGCCCGACTTAACGAGGGTCTGGCCTGTCTTGAAGTCCTTGCCGGCGATAGGCATTTTGGTCTTCTCGGCGAGTTCCCACATTGCGGGGATGTCGACGGTGGTGTTGGGGGCGCCCATGATGAAGGGAGCGCCTTCGGTGAGGGCTGCGTAGGCGTAGCACATCGAGGGAGCGATGTGTTCCTTGTCGTCGGCCTTCATGGCGGCTTCGAGGTCGGCAAGTTTGTAGTGCACTGTCTCGTCGACGGGCACATAGACCTCGGTGGAGGCAGCCCACAGCACTACTATACGGTCGCAGTTATTCTCTTTCTTGAAGTTGCGGATGTCTTCGCGGAGCTGCTCGACGAGTTCCCAGCGGGTGCCGGTCTTCACGTTGTCGCCGTCGAGGCGCTTTGCGTAGTTGTGATCGAAAGCGGCCTTGAGAGGCTTGATGGCCATGAGTTCGTCGCGCACCGGTTCGATGTCCTTTTCCTTGAGGACTTCGGCGTTGAGGGCGCTCTCATATGCGTTTGCGGGGTAAACGTCCCATGCGCCGAACACTATGTCGTTGAGGTCGGCGATGGGCACGATGTCCTTATAGTGGAGATATTTCTTGTCGGCACCTTCGCCTACGCGCATTTTGTCGTACTGGGTCATGGAACCTACGGGCTTGGCGAGGCCTTTGCGGGTCATGAGTGTACCGGTCATGAAGGTGGTGGTTACGGCGCCGAGGCCTACTACCATCACGCCGAGTTTACCGGTGGCCGGCTTTACATTACTTTTACTCATTTCTAAGTGTTTAAAAGTGGTTTATTTCTGATTGTTTATTTTCGTTAAAGGGGTGAAAGGAGCCATTTGCGCTCTTTCAGGCCGTAAAAGTACGCAAAATTTTATATTTGCAAAAATTTTAGACGCATAAACTTGGTAAATAATTGTGAAGAAGCCCTAATTTAGAGGTTGTTTTGTAAAACAATCCTAAATATGCTAATTCAGGGGTTGTTTAGTGTCAAAAAACCTTAATAAAGTATGCGTTCTTTTTCAGTTGGTTTATCAGCGGCGGTCAGCCTTAAGGGCATAGGTCCTTTCGCGCAGGAACCGGCCTATTTCCTCGGGTGTTGAGCCGTGGGCTGCCATTTCCTCCGGAGAGATGGGTGCGCCCACCGATATGTGCATGGTGGAGTGGAGTTTGCGGAATACCTCGGCGGGAATGCGCAGCGAGCGTGCCGGCCAGCACACGTGGCCCAGAAAGTCGCACCACAGCGAGTTGCGGTCGTGGAAATAGATAGGAACGACGGGTACTTTTGCGCGGGCTATTATCTGAAGGACCGATGGCTGCCAGGGGCGGTCCTGGAGGCCGTGGCGGAGGGTGCTCTTGCTCATTGCGCCGGCGGGGAAGAAGCCCACGGGCTTGCCTTCGCGCAGCTGGCGCAGCGCCGTGCGTATGCCGGCTACGGATACGGCGCGTTTTTCGGGGTCATCGCTGGCCCAGGCGTCGACGGCTATGAAGTTGGGGCGCATGGCGCTGATGCGGTTGAGGATCATATTGACCATCACCTTGTATTCGGGGCGATATCGCGTTATCAGGTAGATGAGCGCGATACCGTCGAGCGCGCCGAGGGGGTGGTTGCTCACGGTGATGAATGCACCTTCGGGCAGGTGGTCGAGGGTGTCGTGGCTGTCGTATACGTGCAGTTTGATTTTGAATTCGTCCACCAGCAGGCGCTTGACGAACTCCGGGCCGGGAGTGTCGCAGCATTTGGCATGGACGGCGTTGACCTTGTCGACATCGAGAAAGCGCAGCAGCCAGTTCACCAGTTTGGGGTGACCGTCGAAGCGCGGCACCATTTTGCGGATATCGTCGTAGTTGAGTACTTCGGGTCGGATTTCTTCAGATGTTACTTCTTTTTCAGCTTCTTTTTCCATTGTTGTCGATCGAGGAGGAGTGACGGCGCACGGCCACATAGGCGGCATAGCGGTCCATGAAGCGACGCGCGCCCGGAAGTTTCATAATCAAGAATTCGAAAACGGCAAAACCGGCAAAGGCGCAGGCAATGCCCGACAGGACGTCGATTATATAGTGGTGGGAGGTATATACGGCGGTGAACCATATGCCGGCGGTGACCACGGCGAGAACGGCCGTCCATGCGCGGGGGGCGCGGTAGCGAACGGCATAGAGGAGTGCTACCAGGGTGTAGGCCGAATGGAGCGAGGGCACGGCGGCAAAGACGTTGGCGTTGCGTGCGTACAGGCCGTTGAAAATCCCCAGACCTGTCATGGCGTCGAAGGCACCGAGACCGGCAGTGTCGCCCCCGGTGCCGAGGATAGGCTCGAAACCGTATTTCGCCACGAACCACGGCGGCGCTGCCGGGTGGATGTAGTATCCGGCAAAGCCTATGAGGTTGACCAGCAGGAAAACGATGGCGAAATGAAGGTAAGCCTCGGTGCGACCCTTGAAATAGAGGTACAGTCCGAAGGCTATGGGCAGGGGCACCCAGCAGAGGTAGAAAATGCCGGCGAGGAAGTCCATCACCTTGCTGGTGTGCAGGGCGAAGAACTCGTTGGGTGTGAGGAGCGTGCCGTCGGCGCCGGCGATGCCGAACAGGCCTTTCTCGGCGTTGTAGATACCGACAGTGTCGACGGGGTTCACCGTATAGTTGGGCACTATGTTCATCCAGTCGTAGCTTATGCCGAAGAGAATGAATGGGATGAGGGCTACGACGAGGCGCCGCGAGGGTGCCGAGGCGAAAAAGAGAGCGAGGATGACGACAGCCAGCACAGGATGCTCGGGGCGGAAGCCCACGCATGCCGCCGTGACGGCAAGCCAGAGCGCGACAGCGCTGACGGCCACGGCACTTTCGGCCACCGAGGGCCGCGCACTCGCGCTCATTTGCGGCTGAGGGCCTTGCGGCAGTGGTTTATGCGCGCAAAAGCCGTGAGGTTGGCGAAGATGGCGATGACGACCATGGCGCCGACGGCGATATAGTCCGGGTTGAAGATTGCCAGGACGCCGTTATCGGTAGCAGTGCCGTAGATACCTGTTGCCAGGATGGCCAGCGAGGTAACCACCACGCGCTCGGGACGCTGCATGAACCCGATTTTGCACTCAATGTCCAGCCCTTCGGCACGGGCGCGCACGTAGCTCACCATTATGCTGCCTATCAGGGCTATGAAAGTTATGAGAGCGCCTATCATCATTCCGTGGCATATGAGGTAGTAGGCGAGCGCGCCGAGAGTGAGGAGTTCGCAGTAGCGGTCCAGCACTGAATCGTACATGGCGCCGAATGTCGAGACCATGCCGCCGAGGCGTGCCACCTGACCATCGAGCATATCGAACAGCGAGAAGCCGATGATGAGTGCGCCGGCGATGGTGAGCATGCTGTAGTCGGGCGTGGCGCCGCCGGCAACGGCATAGCCGGCGACAGCCATGACTGCCGCCGCCGCGACATTGCCCAGGAAGCCGATGGTAGTCACCATGTTGGGCGTTACGTGCATTTTTATCAGCAGATATACAAACGGATTTATAACCTTGTATATGCCGTGTTGTAGCCTGTCGCGCTCCTGACGGGCGCTCTGTTTTATATTCATTGTCAGGGAAGCTTGAGTAGTCTTTATTGTTTTTTTCTCAGGAAAGAGCCACCGAGGAAGTTGACGGCGGCGATGGCGTAGCGGTCGAACCCTTTGGGTCGGTAAACGAAATAGCGTTGCAGCAGAAAGTTCCAACCCCACGATACGATGAGGCTCACTGCCAGACGTGCCGCCATGAAGTAGCCGTCGGGCTTGAAGCCCAGGTGCTCGAGCCATGTCCACGACGACAGCACATTGTACAGCAGGTCGGTGCCTTTGGAATTCAGAAGCAGGCTTCCGGCCCACACCATGGCGTATTTCACGGCGACGGCTTTGGGACTGCAGCCGGTGGCGTGAAAGGTGAAACGGTAGCAGAGAATGCAGTTTACTATACCGCCGGCAACACACCCTGCCGCCGTGGATAGAAAGGCGCTGAAATGAGCCCATGCGAAGAGCACGAAGCCCGTGCCCATGTCGACCCATGCACCGGCCTGCGAGCTGACGATGGAGCGCAGGAATGTGAAGAATATATTGTTGCTGTTGAGCAGATTGCTGCCCAGCTGACGGATATCTTCTTTCACACGCGTCTCGCGGTCGTCGGCGCGGTTATCGGTGGGCTTGTCGGTATCTCGGGACATGGCGTTACAGGAAGATGAAATAATTCATCGTCATCACGATAATCAATGTATATATTCCGGCAAGGAGGTCGTCGGCCATCATTCCGGCACTGCCCGGCAGCTTTTCCATACTTCTGATGCCCAAAGGCTTGAAGATGTCGAAGAAACGGAAAAGGGCGAGCGATACCAGAATCATCCACCAGCCCTGCTGCCAGTGCACGAACCACATGGGCAGGAGCGACAGCAGCTGGCCGGCGGTCTCGTCGACACATGCCTCCACGGGGTCGGTGTCCCAGTATTCTTCGGCTATATCGCTGGCGTAGCCGCCGGCGACGGTGAAGAATATCACCAGAGCCGAGGTGGCAATGAGGATTACGTACGGGCTGCAGAATATATAGAACGGCAGCCACACGAGGATGCCCACTAAGGCACCCCATGTGCCGGGTGCCAGCGGCAGGAAACCGGCACCGAACGATGTTGCCAGCAGCTGGGGGATGACGGGGAAGTCAGGCGTCCAGCGGTGGCGTTCCTTGTGTTTGATTTTCATGCTTCGCTCTCCTTTTTGCCGCCGAAATGCTTTTTGATCTCGGCCATTACGCACTTGGCGATGAAAGGTGCGGCTTCGTTCCGGCAGGGTCCGAACGAGGGCCAGTCGTCGAAGTCTATTATTGTGATGGTGCCGTCGGCATCGAGTATGGCGTCGCCGCCGTAGATTTTTACGTCCAGGACGTCCGAGGCGGCCCGGCACATTGCTGCCAGGCGTTCGTTTTCGGCGGGGGCAAGCTCGCGTGAGCTGTCGCCGCGCAGCGCTTCGCGGCTCTCGAAAGGCAGGAAGCTATAGAAGAAGTTAGTGCCGGCCACGCCGTAGAATTTGATTAGCGCGCCCTCTATGTGGCGTGTTATCAGGGCGCGGGGTATTCCGCGGAGAAAGTACTCCTGGAGTACCTCCTGTGCCTCGTCGGCGTGACGCACATAGCTTACGTCCTCCTTATGGAGGCTCTGATAGTCGGCGCGCTTGATCCAGCAGCGGGTCATGCGGTTTTTCACCAGCAGGTCGCGGATGCCCTCGTCAGTATTGACGGCTATGCTGTCAGGGTAGGGTATGTTCGAGCCGCGGAGAATTCGCCACAGGCGCTCGCGCCCGCAGTTTTCGATGCCGTAACCGGAGTTTATCACCAGGTCGCCGCTATCCTCGCGCTGCTGAAGCAGTTCTATTGAGCGCTGTTCGCGGCACATATTGAGCAGAATACGCTCGTTGACGGCGCCGCCGATAAACTCTTCTTCGCTGTAGAGCCTGACTTCGCAGCCGCGTTTGCGCAACTGTTCGGCCACTATATTGAATATAGCGGCATCGCTGCCTATACGGTTCGGCGAAAACATGCCCGCGCGCATTATGCCCGCTATCTTTATTTCAGCCATTGCCTGTGTTTTGGTTTTAATGTGCAAAAATAGAAAAAATCGGCTACATGGCAAAAATAAAATTGCAAGCGGCCGTAAAAAGCGGCCGAAAACAGACCCCGGGAAAGGCATGAAAAAGGCTGTGCCGGTGAGGGCACAGCCTTGATATAGAGGTAAATGGTGTTAGCGAACCATAATCTTGCGTGCGGAGTTGCCGCGACGTTCGATATAGAAACCGGGGGTGAGCTGGTCGGCAGCCACGCGGATGCCCTGGAGGTTGAAATACTCGGCGGGAGCATCGTTGGCGTCGAAGCCTTCGATTTCTATGTTCTCAACGCCCGACAGACCGTTGATAATGTCGGCGGCGGGAGCGGGAGTGACTGTCTCGACAGCCTCGCGCGGCAGTGTGTATGCCTGGAAGGCGCTGCGGCCGGCGATGAGGAGGTTACCGGCGTGGTCGAAGGTCATCTGGTATGCTTCGCCGGCGGCGCTGGGTGTGAACACATAAGCTTCGGTGAGCTTGTTCTCCTCGGCGGTGAGGTCGATGTCGTAGACGTGGATGTCGTCGTTGCAGTCCATCACGAGCAGACGTGTGGCATCGGCGGTGAGGGCTATGGCGCCGTCGCTGCCTGCCAGAGTGAGGTCGGCGGAGTTGAAGAGTTCCTCGTCGTCGTAGTTGGCTATTATGAACGAGGGCACGGCTTTGGTGTTGTTGCCGGCGCCGCGTACCTGGCTGAGTACCATGAAGTCATCGGCCAAAAGGACGTCGACGTTACCATTGAGCATATGCGACGACAGTGCGGGATATGTGGTCTCGGGAACTGCGGTGATCTGCTCGGCGGTGCCTATGTTGTAGCATGCCATGGTGAGGGTGTAGTTCGAGGGATAGTCTTCCTGGAAGGTGTAGAGCCTGGTTTCGTCGCCTGTGCCGGCCACTGCCAGGCCCGAGGTGGAACCGCCGATCACTTTGCCTTCGTAAGTCCATTCGCCGGAGCCGCTGTTGATGGTGCCGGCAAAGAAGTTGGTGTAAGGAGTTTCAGGCTGGGCGGGATCCCAGAGGTATATACCGCCGTGAGCATCGCTCCAGTCGGAGATGAGGAGCTTGCCGTTGGGCAGCAGGGCCAGACGCCAGGGTGAGGCGCCGACGCTCGTGTCCCAGCCCTGGTTCTGGAGATAAGGCGAGGAGAAGGCGAAGCCGGGAGTCATGGAGAAGACGGCGCGCGGCGTGCGTGCGCTGTAGTAGGCTGTGCCGAAGGCAGAGCTTTCGGGGTTGCTGTTCACTGCCACGCCGTTGCCCTGGGTGGTATTGTCGGTAAAGATAGCGGCGGCTGCCGGAACGGCCTTGTTCTCAACAACCACACTCCAGGAGTATGCGCCTTCGGGAAGCTCGTTGGCGTTGACAACCACGTGGTTAGCGCCGGCGGCATAGTTCTCGGCGGGGATCACGACAGTTTCGAGGCCTTCGCCGGAGAGTTCAACGCGAGCACGGGCAGCCCCGCTGAGGCTGAATTCGAGGGTGTATAAGCCATCGGACTGATTGCTCTTCAGACCGTAGGCAAACACACCGGCGACAGCTTCCTGCTCGACACCGGCAGTGGTGTAGCGGGCGAGTTTGCCGTCGGCGAGAACATAGAGGTCGATATCGGCGGAGGTGGTGATACCTTCGTCGTTGTTGTGCGCGCTGGCAGTGCCGACAGCCATGACGGCAGCGGCTTCGTCGGCAGTGGCTGTGCCGTCGACAGTGACAGCGGCGGCGGCGGCATGGTCAAGACCGGCGGTAGCGTCGACGAGGGCGGGTGCCGTGGCGCTGGCGCTGGCAAGGTAGCTGTGGCCTGCATACTTGAAGAAGTTGGCACCGGCCATGGCGTCGGCCATGTGGGCGGCGTCGAGGGTGCCGGCGGCTTCTATCTCATGGATGTCGAAGGCGCGCACGGGCTTGCCGGGAGCGTTGACAACGAAGAGGTCGGTGTCGTACGGTGCCAGGGTGAAGGTGTAGTCGTGGCCGAGGTATTCCGTGCAGAGATAGTCGGTGTTGAGACCGCAGTTCTGGATGGTGAAGTTCTGCACTTCGCCGCCCATAACCTCCACGTAGCTGAAGAACATGCGGCCGACACCGTAGCTCGATGCCGTCGGGAAGAAGAACATACCGTCGGTAGTGGTGCCCTTATATACAAAGGTATTGGCGGTGGCGCCGCGGAAGAGGTTGCCGGAAGCCAGGCTGGTGAACCATATGGAGGCTTCGCCGGTGGGATTGCCGTTGGCATCGTTGGCCCAGCGGTAGAAGTTCACGCTGCCGCGGGCGGTGTCGCCGAAGTCGGAGTCGATGGTCTCGGAGGAGTAGTGGGTTATGCTCTCGGAGGCGCCCAGCAGTATGCCGTCGGCCGAGAACTGGATGTCGGAAAGGTCACGGTCGGAACCTTTGCAGACAGTGGTGCCGAGGGTGCCGGTAACGTTGAGGTCGGCGTCGAGAACGAGCACGGTGGGTTTCTGCTCGGCGTCGAGAGCCAGAACGTATAGGTTGCCGTTGCGGGCGAGGATGCGGCGCACGGTCTTGCCGGCGAGCTCTGCGATTTCCTTAGCCTCTACGGCGGTGCGCATGCGGTAGCTGTCGGCGGCATGGATGGCGTCGCCGTTGACGGGGTCGGGATAGTCCTCGACAGCTACTTCCTCGGGAACATAGTTCACGTTTTCGAGCCATACGTCGGGGTAGAGGGTCTTGGCGGCTTCAACCACGAACGGACCGCAGTCGGCGGCATCGGCGGCCTTATAGCCTTCGGCCTCAACGTCGATGAAGTATTCGCCGGGAGTGAGATGGTCGAATACGAAAGCGCCGTTCCACTCGTCGTCGGTGGTATAGGTTGCCACAACGTTGCCGTTCTGCAGAAGGTTGACCTTCACGTTGTTGAGCGGCTTGTAGTTGTCGTCGCAACGGGCAGTGGTGTTGTAGTATTTGTGGCGGAAGCGCTCGTGTTTGTCGCGTACGATACCGTAGATTGTGCCGTTGTTCTCCATGGGGATGTCGAAGATGGCGGCGATACCGCGTGCGTAGGCGTCGCCCTCGTCGTGGCATACGTCCACGTTCATGGCACGGTGACGGTCGGGGCCGTAGGTGTGGAAGTAACCTTCCACCATATAGCCCATCACTCCGTGGCGGAGAACGCCGTAGTAACCTTTATAGTCCACGCCGTCTATGTTGGTGATCAGGTGGTCGCCTTGCCAGAAGTCGATATCGTAGATGACGTTGGGGCGCTCCATCGAATAGTTGGTCCAGTTATGGTGTCCCTGGGCATAGGCATATGGCCATGCTATGGCAGCATTGGTGTCGGAGCCGGGAACGCTGGCAACCTTGTTCTCGCCGCGGAGGAAGAAGGCAGGGTAGTTCACCATATCGTCGCCGGCGGCATTGGAGTGAACAGACAGGAACATGTCGAAGTTATTGCGCTGAACTTCGCAGGATATCTCATAGAGGGAGCGGTTGTATGCTTCCTCGTCCTCACCGGAACCGGGTACCGGGCCGTTTTTCACGCGGCTCATGAAGATGTTCTGGCTCAGGTCGCGGGCGCATCCCTGCAGGGCGCGCACGGGGTTGTCCTGATTGACGGTGCGGTCGAGCTTGAGGCCGTATTCGGCAAGACGGTCTACCACGCCGAGGCATTTCCACAGATTGGTGTTGCTCTCGAAGAAACCGCAGGTATCTGCTTCGTTGCGGGGTTCTCCGTGCTTGATGGTGCCCATGTTTCGGTCACCGCCGGTCCACGAGCCGTGGCCCGGGTTGATGTAAATTCTCAGTTCGTCGGCCGATTTGGCATTTGCGGCGGCAGGCGCCATGACTATGCCGGCGGCAACGGCAGCGGCAAGGATATTTTTGATTTTCATGGCTTGTTACTGATTGACGTTGATGATATAGAGTTTGCCGTCGACGGTGCTGAAGGCTATCTTGCCGGGGGCGGTGGAGGGGAGCACGGCGATGTAGGCCTCGTCGGTGAGGGTCTGTCGGGCTGTGCCGTCGGCTTTGGCGGCGATGATTGCCGAGCTGGTGGTGAAGCGGCCGTCGGTGAGGTCGTGCATGCCGACGATGGTGTTGTTGTCATACCAGCGGGCGGCGCGTATCCAGCCCAGAGGACGGACGTCGCTGCCGTCGAGAGCGCAGGTGTAGCATCCCATGGCAACGGCATAGAAACAGATGCGGGTACCGTCGGGCGACAGCGACGGCCACAGATAGCTCATGCCGGCTGTGCCAAGAGGCGAGAGCACACTGGTGGCGCCGTTGCGGGTTATGCAGAGCTGGCCGTGGTCTATGCTCAGCACAGCAGCGTTCGAGCGGCTTTCCATGCGGCCGTCGACAACGGCATGCACACCGTCGGTAGCGACGGTGACACCCTGAAGGTCGCGGGTGGCGCGTACGAGGTTCGTGGTTGCGCCGCGGGCGATGTCGTAGCGGTTCACGGCCACGGTGCGGCGGTGAGCGGCGTCGTAGCGTACGGCGTCATAGACAATGGCGCTGCCGTCCGGCGTAAAGCTCAGGTCCATGGCTATTCCTTGCGGCGATACCAGAGTGGCGGTGCCGTCGGCCTGCAGCAGGTGCAGACCCTCGGCGGTGAGATCGGTGTAGGCTATGCTGCTGCCGTCGGGGCTGAGCACTGCCTGATCGACCCGGGCGCCTTCGGGAAGGGTGACCGGCGTGATGCCCGTCACTTCCAGAACCTGCGCCTGCATGGCGAGGGCGACAATGGCTGCCGTCACGCCCATAATGCATTTTTTCATGATTTCAGGTGATTTTGGTGTTAGTATTAGGGTTAAGTAATTGTCACAAATGTTGTGTGGATGGTTTTGGACGCAAATTTACCGATTATTTTGAGTTAGAGTTATATTTTAAGATTAATTAAACCTTAAGTTGCCGAATTGTCTGCGCTTTTAGTGAAATTGCGGCAGCTTCAATGTTGTGAATTAGCAAAAAGAGGCGGATGCCGCCGCATGGACGTCATCCGCCTTGTCATTCTCTTTTCTATTTTGTATGCTCGGGAGCAGTTACTTCACCTCCCAAGTCTCGCCGGCGAGAATCATGTCGCGAAGGGTGGTGAAACCTTTTCGTGCGCGCACTTCATCGACCTGCGCGGCCACGGATTCGTCGTATGTGGGAGCCTCGACGTCGCGTATCACGCCCAGGGCGAGGGGCAACGTCTGCCCGTCCATCATGGCGAGCTGCTGGTGCAGGAAGTTGGAGGGGGTGTGGGCATCGTGGACCAGGACGTCGTCAAGGGTGTAGCCGTCTTCGCCTACGGTGACGGCCTTGAGCAGGAAGCCGTCGCGCACCAGTCCCTTGTCCATGTTCTTGCCGAAGAGCATTTTCTCGCCGTGACGCAGCAGGATTGTGCGGTCGGCGCGATATTCGCGGTCGGTGATTGCCGAGTGGATGCCGTTGTTGAAAATCACGCAGTTCTGCAGCACTTCAACCACCGACGTGCCCTTGTGGCGGGCGGCGGCCACGAAGAGGTCACGCGAGATTTCCAGCTCGACATCGATGGAGCGGCCGAAGAAGTTGCCGCGGGCGCCGAATACCAGTTCGGCGGGGATGAAGGGGTCTTCGACGGTGCCGTAAGGGCTTGATTTGGACACGAAGCCGCGTGCGCTCGTGGGCGAGTACTGGCCTTTTGTCAGTCCGTAGATTTTGTTGTTGAACAGGATGATGTTGATATCCACGTTTCGGCGCACGGCGTGGATGAAATGGTTGCCGCCGATGGCGAGACCGTCGCCGTCGCCGCTGATCTGCCATACGGTCATCTCGGGATGTGCCGTTTTGTAGCCGGTGGCTATGGCGGCGGCACGACCGTGGATGGTGTGGAAACCGAATGTGTTCATGTAGTAGGGCAGGCGCGACGAGCAGCCTATGCCCGATATCACGGCTGTCATGTGGGGAGCCACTCCGAGGGCCGCCATGGCCTTGTGGAGGGTGTTGAGTATGGCGTGGTCGCCGCAGCCGGGGCACCAGCGCACGGCCTGGTCGCTTTTGAAATCGGCGGGGGTGAATACGGTGTTTTCCATAATTATCATTCCTCCATCAGTTTAACGGTTTTCTCCACGAGTTCGCCCACGGAGAAGGGCTGACCCTGGATTTTGTTGATGCGCAGCAGGTTCTTTCCGGGGAATTTCGCCTGGAGATAGTCGGCGAACATGCCGGTGTTGAGTTCGGCCACGATGATGCGTTTGTATCGCGCCATGATGTCGGCGGTATTGGCCGGCAGCGGGTTGATATAGCGGAAATGTGCGAAAGCCACGGGGTGGCCGGCGGCGCACAGTTCGTTGGCTGCCGTGCGGAGATGGCCGTATGTGCCTCCCCAGCCTATCAGCAGGGTGTCGGCATCGGCATCGCCGAGAACCTCGAGGGAGGGGATGTCGTCGGCTATGCGTGCAATCTTCTCGCGGCGCAGAAGTACCATCTTCTCATGGTTTGCGGGGTCGTTGGAGATAGCGCCAGTGTCGGCGTTTTTCTCGAGGCCGCCCAGACGGTGTGTGGCGCCGGGCGTGCCGGCAACCGGCCAGTATCGGCTGAGCGAGGCAGTGCGCACGTAAGGGCGCCAGTCGCCGGCGGCGAGCATATCGGCGGGCACCTCGCAGCTCTTGATGGCGGGGTATTCGTCGGCATCGGGCACGCGCCATGCCGAGGCGCCGTTGCCGATGAAGGCGTCGCTCAGCAGTATTACCGGAGTCATGTGTTCGATGGCTATTCGGCATGCTTCGAAGGCCATGGTGAAGCAGTCGGTGGGTGTTGCTGGTGCCACCACGGCCACGGGGCTTTCGCCGTTGCGGCCGTAGAGGGCCTGCATAAGGTCGGTCTGTTCGGTTTTTGTTGGCAGACCCGTCGATGGGCCGCCGCGCTGCACGTCGATTACCACCAGCGGCAGTTCGGCCATGACGGCGAGGCCGATGCCTTCGCTCTTGAGCGCCAGACCGGGACCGGAAGTGGATGTCACCGCCAGATTGCCGGCAAAGGCGGCACCTATGGCAGAGCATACGCCCGAAATCTCGTCCTCCATCTGGCAGGCCTTCACTCCCAGGTCCTTGCGCTTGGCAAGTTCATGCAGGATGTCTGTGGCCGGCGTGATGGGGTAGGAGCCGAGGAAGAGCGGACGCCCGCATTTCTCGGAAGCCATGATCAGGCCCCAGGCAGTAGCCGTGTTGCCGTTGATGTCGGTATATATTCCCGGCTTGGGGTCGGCAGTCTCTATTTTATATGTGGTGACAGAGGCATGGATGTTGTTGCCGTAGTTGTAGCCGGCCTCGAGGACCTTGGCGTTGGCCTCGAATACCGCCGGTTTTTTGGCGAACTTGTTCCTGAGCATGTGGCGGGCGGCCTCCAGCGGACGGTCGAACAGCCAGCACACCAGCCCCAGGGCGAAGATGTTGCGGCACTTCATCACGCTCTTGTTGTCGAGGCCGCTGTCGGCCAGAGCCGCTTTGGTCATGGTGGTGACGGGCACCTCCACGATCTGGGCCTTGATGCCTAATTCCTCGAAGGGACGGTCGGTGGCATACTGTGCCTTTTTGAGGTCGCTCTCGCGGAATGAGTCGATATCGACGATAATCACTCCGCCGGGTTTGAGAAAACGGTGGTTTTGCTTCAGTGCGGCTGCATTCATGGCCACAAGAACGTCGCAGGCGTCGCCCGGCGTGTGTACACCCGTGCCTACACTCACCTGAAAGCCGCTCACGCCGCCAAGCGAGCCTTGCGGTGCGCGTATTTCGGCGGGATAGTCCGGGAAGGTCGACACCTGATTGCCCAGGCCGGCCGATACATTGGTGAAAATGTTGCCGGCAAGCTGCATGCCGTCGCCCGAGTCGCCCGAAAAGCGGACCACTACCCGGTCGAGGGTCTTTACTTGGGTATTCTCCATTGCCTTTTGTGTATCAATAGTTTAAGGTTAGTATCATATGGCAAGCGGCCGTCGGGGTGCCCGACAGCCGCTGCAAAGATAGCTACTATTGCCCGAATTTCCGCTTTTTCAGGCAAAAATTTTTGACAGCGAGCGAGCGCACGCGGATTTCGGGCACAGTCCACATAAGCCATATCCGATGCATAAGCCACATAAGCGACAATCCTGCTTCGCCGCCGGAAAATCCCGGAAAATCCCGGAAAATGATTGCAAAAAAGTTTGTGTATTAGAAAATTAATTACTAACTTTGCGGCGTTGAAGAAAGCGCTATGGCGCCGCCGCTTCGCCAACATCCTGAGTGATAGGGCGATGGGCGGTTGTTGTGGGCCGTATGGCCAACGCCTTGCCCGGCGATTTCCGATGCGCAAAAACGAGAAAACGAACTAAAGACATATAAAAGTAATTCACCAATCACAAAAAAATGCCTACTATTCAGCAATTAGTACGCAAAGGACGCGTAGCCCTGGAGGACAAGAGCAAGAGCCCGGCTCTGGACAACTGCCCTCAGCGCCGCGGTGTCTGTGTCCGCGTCTACACCACCACCCCCAAGAAACCTAACTCGGC
>JAGATX010000003.1 GCA_017621055.1 Muribaculaceae bacterium
TAATATACGTCATGCGGTTTTTCTAAGGTGTCCGAGATGAGATTCGAACTCACACAGCCCAACGGCCACTACCCCCTCAAAGTAGCGTGTCTACCAATTTCACCACCCGGACAACTGATGTGGAGCATCGCCGTTTAGGCGAAAGAGAGCGAAAAACGGGACTCGAACCCGCGACCCCGACCTTGGCAAGGTCGTGCTCTACCAACTGAGCTATTTTCGCGAATAAGGCGTCGACGCCGATGCTTCACATTTTATTTTAAAGAACTCTTTATCAGAGCGAAAAACGGGACTCGAACCCGCGACCCCGACCTTGGCAAGGTCGTGCTCTACCAACTGAGCTATTTTCGCGTTGGTGCTTTTTGCTTTTGCGATGCAAAGTTAGACATTATCTTTGAACTGACCAAATTTTGCAGCCATTTTTTTGCAAAAAAATCGCGGTGTCGATTGTTCATGCTGCGTTTTGCGTTGTATTAAAAGCTGTTAGAGCGTTGCTTTTTTTTCGTGGAGTTTTAGGCTCAAGAATTGCCGGCGGGGGAGCGGTGTTGATTTTTTGGAGAAGAGGCAATTTTTCTTGGTGAAAAAAGATATAATGACTAACTTTGCAACACAAATGAGAACGACCGTCCCCAGCGCCCTGTCAGCCAGGCGATGCAGCCGCCGGAAAATGTGCCGGCACCGCAGCGCCGGGGTAAAGCGCCCCCGTGCGCGAGTGAGTTTGCGAGGATGTCCGCCTCTTTGCTGTGTGTACCCGACAATGGCGCCGTGCGCGTCCCTGCCGGGTTCTTTTTTTCATGTCTTTTCCTTACATTAGATATATATGTCAGCATCATTACGATTCCAAATGGTCCGCGAGGCCTCAGACCGCAAGGCCGTGCCGGTAGAAGTTCCTGCCGAGAGCCCCGAGAAGTTGTTCGGCGAGCTCGTGTTCAATCGTGCCCGCATGTTCGAGTATCTTCCCAAGGGAGTATACGACGAACTTGTAGGAGCCATGGAGAACAAGCGTCCCATCAGCCGGCGTCTTGCCGACGCTGTTGCCGACGGCATGCGCCGGTGGGCTACCGAGCATGGAGTAACCCACTACACCCACTGGTTCCATCCACTGACGGGAGGCACAGCCGAGAAGCACGATTCCTTTATCGAGCACGACGGAAAGGGCGGCGTTATCGAGGAGTTCTCGGGCAAACTGCTTGTACAGCAGGAACCCGACGCATCGTCGTTCCCCAACGGCGGCATCCGCAATACCTTCGAGGCGCGGGGCTATTCGGCATGGGATATATCGTCGCCGGCGTTCATCCTGGGCCACACGCTGTGCATACCTACTATATTCATATCATACACCGGCGAGAGTCTGGACTACAAGACTCCGCTACTACGGGCACTTAACGCCGTGGACAAGGCCGCTACGGGCGTTGCCCGCTACTTCGACCCGGAGGTACGGCATGTTCGCTCCTATCTGGGATGGGAACAGGAGTATTTCCTCGTTGACGAGAGCCTTTTCAGCGCTCGTCCCGACCTTGCGATGACAGGCCGCACGCTCATGGGCCACGAAAGCCCGAAGAATCAACAGCTGGAGGACCATTATTTCGGCGCAATACCATCGCGCGTGGAGGCCTTCATGCTGGACCTCGAGATAGAGTGCCACCGTCTGGGAATACCGGTTAAAACGCGCCATAACGAGGTGGCGCCCAATCAGTTCGAGTGTGCGCCTATATTCGAGGAAACAAACCTTGCCAATGATCACAATCTCCTACTGATGTCGGTGATGACCGAGGTTGCGCGGCGCCACAATTTCACGGTGCTTCTCCACGAAAAGCCTTTTGCGGGCGTCAACGGCTCGGGCAAGCACAATAACTGGAGTCTGGGCACCGACCGGGGCACCATGCTATTCTCGCCGGGCCGCACCGGCGACGACAACCTGCAGTTCGTCACTTTCGTGGTGAACGTCATGGCTGCCGTACACCGGCATAACGCCTTGCTCAAGGCCTCGATAATGAGTGCCACCAATGCTCACCGTCTGGGCGCAAACGAGGCTCCTCCGGCAATAATATCGATCTTCACCGGCAAACAGCTCGCCGAGGTGCTCGATGTGCTGGAGAAGAGCAGCGATGCCGATCTGGGAAGTCTGGCCGGCAAAGCCGGATATTCGCTGGGTCTGTCGCAGATCCCGGAACTGATGCTCGACAACACCGACCGCAACCGCACGTCGCCGTTCGCCTTTACGGGCAACCGCTTCGAATTCCGTGCCGTAGGCTCCAGTGCCAACTGCGCGGCCGCCATGATAGTGCTCAACGCTGCTGTTGCCGAGGCTCTCGAGGAATTCAAGGAGAAGGTCGACGGCCGCGTTGACGGCGGCATGCCCTTGCGCGAGGCTATCCTCAACGAGGTACGCGCGCTGATTGTCCGCAGCAAGGCAATACACTTCGACGGCAACGGCTACAGCGACGAATGGAAAGCGGAGGCTGCTCGTCGAGGTCTCGACTGCGAGACCTCGGTACCTTTGATCTTCGATGCCTATCTTGCTCCGGCATCCGTGGCCATGTTCGAACGCACGCGCGTGCTCTCGGGGGTGGAACTGGTGGCACGCAACGAGGTGAAGTGGGAGATGTATACAAAAAAAGTTCAGATAGAGGCGCGAGTGCTCGGCGACCTTGCTCTCAACCATATAGTGCCGGTGGCCACGCGCTACCAGAGCCTGCTGCTCGACAATATCCTCAAACTGCGCGCCGCCGGCCTCGCCGAGGTCACCGCCGAGGGCAATGTGGAGGCTGTCGAGAAGATATCGCGCCATATCGCCGCAATAACAGCGGGTGTGCGCAGCATGGTGGATGCCCGCAAGGCTGCAAATGCCATTGCCGGCGAACGCCTGAAGGCTGTGGCTTACCACGACAATGTTGTGCCGCTGATGGAAAACATACGATATCATATCGACAAGCTTGAGCTGCTGGTCGACAACGAACTGTGGCCCCTCCCCAAATACCGCGAACTCCTCTTTATCCGTTAACATGATTATCCGTTGATATGGAACCCCTGCGACATGAATGCGGTATCGCCCTGATACGACTCCGCAAACCGCTCGAATATTATCGCCGCAAGTACGGCACATATACCTATCCGCTGGACCGCCTTTATCTGCTTATGGAAAAGCAACATAACCGCGGACAGGAGGGCGCCGGCATCGGCGTTGTAAAACTCAACGCGCCTGCCGGCCACGAATATGCATTCCGCGAGCGCGCTCTCGGCACGGGGGCCATCGACGAGATTTTCGGGCGCGTGAGTTCGGCGCTCCCCGGCGACCTCAACAAGATGTCAGCCGAGGAGGTCGATGCCTATACCCCCTTTGTCGGCGAGATCTATATGGGCCACCTGCGCTACAGCACCACCGGGCGCAGCGGTCTGGAATATACCCATCCGTTCCTGCGACGCAACAACTGGCCGTCGCGAGCACTGATGCTGTGCGGCAACTTCAACATGACCAATGTCGACCGGATTTTCGAGTCGATAGTCAACACGGGTCAGCATCCGCGGCTGATGAGCGATACCATTCTGCTTCTCGAACAGATAGGCAACGCCCTCGATAAGGAAAACCACCGTCTTTACCGCCATTACCGCGATGAGCTGCAGGATCCCGTCCTTGCCGAGCGTATCGCCGGGGAAATAGACCTTGGCGCCGTGCTGGCGGCATCGTCGCCGCTGTGGGACGGCGGATATGCCATCGTCGGAGCTACCGGCTCCGGCAGTTCGTTTGTCATGCGCGATCCCGGTGGCATCCGCCCGGCGTTCTATCACATCGATGACGAAATCATTGTTGTGGCCTCCGAACGTCCTGTGATACAGACAGTGTTCAACCTCGACAAAGACGAGGTATGCGAGCTGGAGCCCGGCAGCGCTCTGCTCATCGACGCCCGCGCCGAGGTGAAAGTGAGCCGGATACTCGAACCGACCGGCAACCACCGCTGCTCGTTCGAGCGTATCTACTTTTCGCGCGGGTCCGACGAGGATATTTATCGCGAGCGGAAGGCCCTCGGCGCCAATATTGTGGACAAAGTCCTCGCGGCGATAGACCACGACTACGACAACGCCGTATTCTCGTTCATCCCCAACACTGCCGAGGTGGCATACAACGGTATGATCGAAGAACTGACGCGCCGGCTCGACGCAAATCGCCTCGAAGAGATCAAAAACATATGCCACAGCGGCGGGGTGCCCGATGACGATACCCTCAAGAGTATCCTCGACAGGAAGATACGCACCGAAAAAGTGGCTATCAAGGATATAAAACTGCGTACTTTCATCGCTGCCGGGAGTAGCCGCAACGACCTTGCCACTCACGTCTACGACATCACCTACGGCACAATCCGCGCGGGAATCGACAGCCTTGTGGTAATCGACGACTCTATCGTTCGCGGCACCACGCTCACGCGGTCTATTCTGCGCATCCTCGACCGCCTAAATCCCCGAAAGATAGTGGTGGTGTCGTCGTCGCCGCAGGTACGATACCCCGACTGCTACGGCATAGACCTTCCCAACCTCGAGGAACTTGCGGCGTTCCGCGCTCTTATGGCGCTCCTCACTGCCGACGGGCGCCAGCACCTCATCGACGCGGCCTACGATGAATGCCGCCGTCAGCTGGAGCTGCCGGAGTGCAGCGCAAATGTGGTGCAACCACTCTATGCACTCTATACCGACGACGATATCTCCGCCATGATGGTGCAGATGCTTCGTCCTCAGGAGATTAATGCCGAGGTAAAGATAATTTTCCAGAGCCTGCAGGGGCTACATAATGCAGTGCCCTCATCACCGGGCGACTGGTATTTCTCCGGCAATTACCCCACCCCTGGCGGCACGAGAACGGTGAACCGCTCGTTCGCCGACTATTACGAAAAAACATATCTGCAGATATGAGTGAAATATGGACCCGGATGATGTCCGGAGAACCCTACGACGCCGGGCATCCTGAGTTGCTCGACAAGCTCCAGACCACACGAAAGCTGATTTATGAATTCAACAATCTTTCGCCTGAGCGCAACGACGAGAGGATGGCAATCATCCGGCGGCTGCTTGGAGGATGCGGGCGGAATATTCATATAAACAGCCCGTTTCGCTGCGACTATGGTTGCAATATAGTAGTTGGTGAGAATTTCTTCGCCAATTTCAATCTCACTATCCTCGACGAAAACCGCGTAACTATCGGCGACAACGCCTTTATCGGCCCCAATGTGAGCATTTATACTGCGTGTCATCCTCTCGACGCCACCACGCGCAACAAACTGGTTGAGTGGGCACTCCCCGTCACTGTCGGCCACAATGTTTGGATCGGCGGCAACGCCGTGATACTCCCCGGCGTGACGATAGGCGACAATGTTGTTGTCGGTGCCGGAGCCGTGGTGACCAGATCGGTACCGGCCGACAGCGTAGTGGCCGGCAATCCCGCACGTGTGCTCCGCAAAATCTAAAGTCCCTTGCGCGTTCTGCCGTACAGGAGCCAGAAGCAGATACATCCGATTATTGCGAACGGGATGCCGACGAGAGCGGGCGATGCCAGCCCCAATCCGTGTGATATTGCCTGGCCGCCCACGAAAGCTGCCACGGCGTT
Source organism: Muribaculaceae bacterium (assembly GCA_017621055.1). GTDB lineage: Bacteria > Bacteroidota > Bacteroidia > Bacteroidales > Muribaculaceae > CAG-873. The sequence continues at coordinate 5,594 of JAGATX010000003.1, forward strand.
CGACACGTTGAAGGCAATCTGAATGCCGGCACCGCCGAGCATCTCACCGCCACGCGCATAGCGAACTATCAGGAACTGAGGAGGGCAGCCCACGCCGAAGAGGCAGCCCGTCGCCAGCGGTATTAGCGCGAGGGTGGGCAGTATGTAGGGTGACGCGAAGTAGACGGCACCCATAAGAACAATGATGGTCGCCGCTATGGTTCCCGACACGGCGGCCGGCGCGAAGCGGTCGGCCATGCGTCCGGCCATAAGGTTGCCGACAACCATGCCGAAGCCGGCGAGCACCATTATCCAGGGCATGACGTCGATGTCGAAATGAGTTACATGAGTCATTATCGGCTCGAAATAACTGAACCAGCAGTAGACTGACGCCTGGGCGAAGAACACACCACCATAGATCAGCCACGGTTCGGGATGCCGGAGAAAGTGAAACTGCCCGCGTAGGCCGGTGTCGGGCAGTGCTTCGAGCCGAGGCACCCAGCACCGTATTGCAATCGTTGCGAGCATAGCTATGGCAGCAACCGCCGCAAAAGCGCCCCTCCAGCCCACAATTCCGACAAGCCATGTGCTTGCGGGCACGCCGAAGAGGTTTGCCACCGTCATTCCGCCGATCATTATGGCAACCGCCGAGGCACCGCGTGCCGGGCTGATGCGCGTGCAGGCAATAGCGCCGGCGCCGAAGAAGGCGCCATGTGGCAGCCCGGCGATAAACCGTGAGCACAGCATGGTTATAAAGCCGGGCGAAACGGCCACCAGTGTATTACCTATGCAAATCACGGCGGCAAGGAGGAGCAGAAGTCTGTTCAGGCACATACGGCGCAGGAAGACTAAACCGGGCGCGCCGATGGCCACCCCGAGGGCGTATGCCGAGATCAGGTGGCCGGCCATGTCGACGCTGATGCCGAAGTCGGAGGCCACGGTACCGAGTATGCCCATCATTGTGAATTCAGCCACACCGAGGGCGAATGTTCCGAGGGCAAGGGCTAAGAGAGCTTTCTTCATGAGGTGAATGCAATGAAAACGCGTCGCCGGTGGAGCAACGCGTTCTCAAAACACTTTATTTCAATGTCTTGTTCGAAATTTCAACGTCTTGTGCGGCGCACGGAGCGAACGGCACCGCCGCCGGAGTTGTTTGTTGTTGTCCGACGAGGCTCGCGCACCTTTTTGCCGCGTTTGTTAGGTCTGCGCGGCGACCGTTCGGGTTCGGGAGCCGCCGTTCCGGGATCTACCGCCGACGAATCGGGGGTGGCTGCGGCAGCCTCGCGTGCAGCGAGCATCTCTTCGCGGGAGGGCACCCACAGTTTGTTCTCGAAGTTGTCGAGACTGGCCTGAATGCTGTCCTGAGCGTGTTTAAGAGCGTCAGGGTCGGGATACAACTGAGCCATGGACCTGTTTTTGAGGTTACGGGTTTTGTAGATATCGCCGTCGTACATGGTGAGGGTGAAGAAATCGTCGTAGGTGCAGGTGGGCAGGTTGTTGTCGTCATCGACAAAGATTGTCTGAGTTGCCAGGAAGGGACGCAGGTCGTTGAACTTGATCCAGAACATAGGATAGCGCAGGGGCTCGCCGCCAAAATCGCCGGTGCGGTGCATCACGGGGCATATGGCCTCGACGACGGGGCGCAGACGGTTATGGCGATTGTCGAATTCCCAGCGTTCGATGACGTAGTACGACAGCACTTCGTTGGTTGGCACATCGTTCTCGTCGATGTCAAAGCGTGGATTGCGCTCGGTGGACCCGCGGCCTTCGGTATAGGGGATATGGAATCGGTCGAGCACGTCGCGCGTGCGCACCTTGTACTGGTCTGTGAAAATCTCACGTCCGTCGAGATACTCATATGCGGGAAGCTGGCCGGCGGCGAAGAGACGCATTATGATGCGGAACAGGTTCTCCTGGCCGTCGACGGGTTCTTCGGGAAAGTAAAGGGCGGCGTTCTCGTCCTTGTCCAGGTCGATGGAACGGTATATGATGCGCATCCATTGGCGGTCGCCGTCGGAGAGAGAGCTGTTGTCGCTGCCGAAGAAATTCTGCATACGTTCGGTCACGGCGGGTGTCTCGGCGCCTGGACGTCCGGGGCGGTCGCCGGTGCGGCGGCGTACCACGCCGGTATTTTCATCCTGAGCAATGCCCTCGAAAGCGGTGACGGCTATGAGAGCCGCGGCGGCAAGGCCGGTTAATCTGTGCAGTTTCATTCTTATAATGTGTTAGAGCCTGGTTCAAAAAATTATTGGACGATCACCTCCATTGGAGAGAGGTCACGGGTGGTGCCGTCGGGACCTTGGGCGCGTATTCGCGATATGAAGAAACGCTTGCCGCGCTGCAGACGCCGTATTTTTTCTTTCTGACCGCTGGAGAACTGGTTGCCGTTGCTGACGTCGGCAATGGCATTGCCCATGGAGTCGAACATCACGGTTTCGAAGCTAAGCACCTGGAAGGGGGTGTCGAGCAGGCCGTCGTCGATAGCGGCCTGAAGACCGGGAGCGTTCTGAAGGATGGCTTTGGCGATAGGCCGGCCTCCGCGGTAATGTTCTTCGTTGCCCTGAGCGTCGCGGTACGCGATGTATGGCGTGGGGTCGGGCAGACGGCGCACCCGGAATGTGGAGTTTGCCACATTTACCTGACGTCCGTCCATGGTGGCGGTGACGGTGACAACCGCTTCGGTGCCTACCTGCTGGGGGCGTGCCACCCATGCGTCGCCGTTGCGCACCAGCGAGCCATTGCTCATTGTGGCGGTGATGTCGCTCATCGCCACGCCGGGCACGGAGATGCTCACGGGGTTGTCGATGCCGGCGTACAGCACGTTCATCATCGTTGCCGATACTGTGGCCATCGGTTCTATGACGATATATTCCGAGGTAAATGGGTGGCGTGAGGTGCTGCCGTCGCGATTGGTGACCTGGAGGTATCCTTCGTAGGAGTAAGTGCCGGTGGAGGACGTGTTCACCTCGTAGAGGCCGCGGTCGTTGGTCAGACGGTTTCCGTTGATGAATACTTCGGGGCGCTGCGTGGTATCTACTGCTGCGAGAACTATATTGGCCGAATACGTGCCGCCACGCATCACCATGCGCGATGCTGGCATGACGTAGGCGTTGAGTTCGTTCACGCGTAGATCGCCGGCATCCACCTGGGCGAGGAGGGAGCTGAGGACTTCGCCCTCGGCATAGAGAATGTCGTTCTGCAGCTTGGAGAGGATTGTCACGGCGGCGACAACGGGCTGCTGGTCGAAGCGGCTCTCTTCCCAGAGCTGGGGGGCGAGGGTGCCGCGGCGGCTTACCTGGGAGGTGTTGAGGGCTTCGTTGATGATGGTTTGCTGCGCGGTGTCGGGGATAAGGCTCACCACATAGTCGCGGTAGCGGTCGATGCGCTCGCGCAGACGGCGCCCGTTGTTGTTGCCGAGCATCACCACGGCTGCGCTTTCGAGGTCATCGCGGTTTCGGATGTTGTCGGGGTTTCCGTCGTCGCCGTCGGCCTGCTGCACTATCATGTACTTGAGCGAGTCGACGTATCCGTACAGGCCGGCGGTGACGCGGCGCACTTCGGTGGCCTTGTCGAGCCACTGTGTGCCTTTGCCGGGATTCTGGCGGGCGAAACTTTCGAGTTGCCCGTAGATGCCGCTGTTGCGGCTGCCGACGTTGGCGTTTGAGCGGTTCAGGCCTTCGTGCACCTGGGTGAAGCCATCCAGAACGTCGCTCGATACGTTAAGGGCGAGCATGGCCGTGAGGACGATATACATAAGGTTTATCATCTTCTGTCGGGGTGACATGCGCGTGTTGTTAGCTCCCATAGTTATCTGTGTTCCGGATTGTTTGGATATTGATTTTCAGAAGTTTCAGGCATTAGCGTGCTCCACTTTTGCCTCGTTAGCCATGCCGTTGCCGTTGGTGTGGTTCTTGCGGGCGTCGATGTCGATGCCTGGAGGCGTCATGCCGGGACGGTACATGTTCACTGTCATGGCGGTGAGCATCTTTTCGTACACGCTGTTGAGCTGCTGCATGTACCGGGCCATACGCTCGGTTTCCTCGCAGTATCGTGCGCTCTGCATGGCGCTCTTCTCGTACATGTCGCGTATGTCCTTGATTCCGCGGTTCACGCGCTCTATGGAGTCGATCTGCGACGAGACGCCGCGCAACTGGAGCTCGTAGATGGTGTTTAGGCCAGAGATATTGCGGTGAAGTTCGGTCATCTGTGTGACGTAGCCTTCGGAGCTGCTCGATATTGCCGCGGAGTTCTCGGTGATGGCGCGGTAGCTGTCGAGGAGCACGGTCGAGACCTCGTTGAGAGCGGCGGTGGTGGTGTGGAGTTGCTTCATATCCTCGGCAATGGCACCGATACCGTCGAGGTACTTCTGCGTGGCGGATGTCAGCTCTGCCATGCGCGAGAGCTGGTCGGCGGCTCCGGCAAGCTTGGCGATGGATTCGCTGAGCGAGCGCGAGTCGTCGTCGCTGAGGTTGATGTTTTCGGGTATGCCGGCGGCCTTGCGTGCCTGGCTGTCGCTCACCTTGTAGTGGACGCGGGCGGGTACGGCTGTCTCGGCAGCCTCGCCGTCGGCTTCTTCGTCGCCGAGCTGGGGATAGACTTTCTCCCAGTCGTATTCGCGGGGCGGACGGTCGAAGGCGGTGAGGAGGAACATCAGCACCTCGGTGCCCATACCCAGCGACAGCAGGGTGTTGCCGCCGGGCAGGTGCAGGATTTTGAAGAGCGCGCCCCAGATAACCACTGCGGCGCCTATGCTGTAGGCAAAGTTGAAGAAACGCTGTCCTTTTTCGCTGGCGATAAAGGTGCTCACAACGTTACGGTATGCTTTTATTTTTCCCATTGCTGTATGAGTGTGTTCTTAAAGGAGGAGGGGTTAAGGAGAGAAAATGCTATTTTCTGCCATTCTGCTTCTGGCCGCGTGCAAATCCGATCTGAGTACGTACGCAGCGGAAGCCTATGTATGAGCGCTGTTCGTTCTGATACTCCCACATGCGGACGTCGGAGCGGACGTTGTGAGCCACGTCTTTCCATGAACCACCGCGCACAATCTTGCGTTTCATGCGGTATGGGTCTTCTATGGCGGCATCGTAGCGATATTCGGGGTTGAGGTCGTTGACGAGCCGGCCGACGCTCTCTGTGAATGCCGTTGATGTCCATTCGCTGACGTTGCCGGCCATGTCGTACAGCCCGAAATCATTGGGAGCGTAGGTACCTACCCGCGAGGTTATGACGTGGCCGTCGCGGACGTAGTTGCCTTCGGCGGGCTTGAAGTTGGCGTAGAAGCAGCCTTTGTCCTCACTCATGGTGGCGTCGCCGTCCCAGGGGTACATGTTCTCGTCGATGCCGGCACGCGCTGCATATTCCCATTCGGCTTCGGTGGGGAGGCGGTAAGGCTCTACATACACGCCCTCACGACCGAGAGAGCGCCGCAGGTAGTCGGTGCGCCAGTTGGCGAAGGCGTTCGCCTGTTCCCAGCTGACACCTACCACGGGGTAGTCGCTGTATCCGCCGTGGGCGAAGTACATGCGGACATATGGTTCGTTATAGCTGTTTTCGAAGTCGTTGATCCAGGCCGTGGTGTCGGGATAGACGTTGACAATATAAGTATTAAGGAAGTCATAGTCGCCGGTGAGCGCGCGGGTGATGGTCTGGCGCACTATTTCGCCCTCGTCGTTGATGAATGCGGTGTCCTTGCTGATTACCGGGAGGTCGGTAGGCACGGGCCGGTCGGTGTTGTACTCTCGACGCCGGGGGTTGGTGCGGTTGCGGCGGCGTGCGGCTTCGGTGTGGTTATACACTTCATAGCGGTAGTTGAGCTGTTCGCCGTCGAGTTCGCGCACGCCCGTGATGGGGTTTGTGCGGTATACGCTCTCGATTGCGCGCTGTTCGTCCTCGTTGGGATTGCGCCATGGAATTGCCTTAGCCCAGTTGAGATGCGGGGTCACGGGGTTGCCTTCGCGGTCCTCTTCGATTTTGAACTCTTCGTTGCCGCCGTAGGCGGGGTCGGCAAGGCGTTCGCGGATAATGGAGTCGCGCACCCAGAATACAAACTGCTTGTATTTGCTGTTTGTAATCTCGGTCTCGTCCATCCAGAAACCGTCGACGGAGATGCCGCGGGCATCGGCTCGCAGGTTCCAGAGGGAGTCGGCGGCGGCAGGTCCCACTTTCATGGAGCCGCGGTCAATGAGAACCATTCCGTAAGGAGTGGGTTCCACCCAGGAAGTGCCGCCTACGCCGGTAACTTCGCCACCTGCCGACGAGCGGGAGCCCGAGGCGCACGAAGCGAGCATGCCGGCGGCAAGGATTGTTATTGCTAAGCTGTTGACTTTGTTCATATATCTAAGGAAGAGTCTTTTATACGGAAGGAAGAGGAGAAATGAGAGAATGATGTCACATTATGCGCACGCTCTTGTGGCGGTGACGGTTTTTTTCGCCGAGGTCGAGTTTGAGCGAGTAGCCCGCCACTATTTCGTGGCTTCCCGACGAGGCCTTGTTGATTGCTGTGGTGGCGTAGTCATAGCTGTAGCCGATAAAGAAATTCTTTATTTCCACGGCGACGGTGGCCACAATGGCGTCGTTCCATCGGTATCCCACGCCGAAACTTATCATTTTGCGATATCTTGCCCGTGCGGTAATTTCGGCGGTGGTAAAGGTGAAATCGCTCTTCACCATCAACGACGGTACTAATTCAAATAACGTGTTTTTTATCGGAATATTGCATCCGCCCATAAAATAAAGGGTTCGGCGGGCGGTGAAAGTGTATTTGTGTTCGGTTTCGCCGGCAGTGCCTCCGGTGCCTTCGGTAACCATGCTGACCGTGGGCGAATTGAGGTGTGTGCAGCTGAGGCCGGCATAGAACAGGCGATGGCGGTACCACAGGCCGAGGGCAAGGTCGAGACCGGTGCCGTGGATGTCGGAGTTGGGTATTGCCTCGTCGCCGGGCTGGTGGTAGTCGTCGCCGTCGGGAATAAAGACTTCGGAGCCTTTGAACGCCTGGTCGTAGAGGCCTATGCCGAGGGCGGCTGTCCATTCGCCGCCGAATTTGCGGAATTTGTAACCTACCTGAGCGTTTAAATTGAGGCTGTGGTAGAGGCCCTGACTCTCCTGAGCGAATATGAGACCCACGCCTATGCGTTTGCGGCCGATTTTCACGGGCATGTCGGCCACGCCCATAAAGCTCTGTGGGGCATTGTCGATGCCCACCCACTGCAGACGGGCGGCGCCGCGTATGCGCAGAAAGTCGGTGGTGCCTATTGCCGCCGGATTATAGAACGAGGGCACTTCATAGTACTGCGACAGTTGCGCGTCGGTCTGAGCGTCAACCTTGTGGGCGCCGGCAAAAAGAAGTAATGCCGCCGCAATAACCCGGAGTGCTGTTTTCATTGCTTTTTTATTCAAAATAGAATGTGAGTATCACCATCTTGGTGCTTGCGCGGCTGATGCTCTGCGTGAATTTGAATTTATCGGGGTTGTCGGCAAGGTCGGGACGATCATGCTGAAGGATGTCGCTGAGTCCAAAGGCAAATTTCGCTTCGGCAATGAGTTTGAAATACGGCAGATAGAAGTCAAAGCCGAAGCCGCAGGTGAGAAATATGTTTGTGCTTTTGAGTTGCAGGAAGTCGGAGCGCTTCTTGCCGACGTCGAAAGCGGGCATGAAGCCGCCGGTGAGGTAGGGGCGGGCATTGCGCCAGCGCATGGCGGCATATTTGACTTCTATCGGCAGAACTACGTACACGCTCTTGATATTCTGGCGTTCGGTAGCACCGGTGCCGAGTTCGCGCATGTGGATGTCGAAGCTGCCGAAATACATGCCCGGCGAAGTGCGTACGCTGAAATAGTTGTTGAGCCGCAGGTCGAAGAGACCGTTGACGCAGAAGCCAGGCTGGTAGCCGGGCTGTTCGATGCGCCATTGTTCGCCACTTTCGGTGACGAAGCCGTTGTGCGTCAGGGCGAGGTCGCCCACATAGGCGCCTACAGAAAAACCAAGGTGCCAGCGCCGCATGTCGGCATAGGGGCGGTTGAGCACCTTGTCGTTGAAGGTGCGGGCGACGGCGCCGGGGGTCCCGGCCAGCAGGGCACAGAGCAGGGCGGTTATGTAGACGAGTTTTCTCATTACCTTATTAACGGAAAACCCGCGTGATTATTGCGCAGTGTCAAGAAAGGGGAGTATGCATCTTATGAAAGGGCATGGCGTTCGGCATCGGCAAGTTTTTGGGGAGTGCCTACGTCGTGCCATACATAAGGTTCGGCGGGAATGTAAGCGCGGATATCGCGGCGCCTGCAGTTGTCGATGTAGAAATCGGTGATACTCAGCGGCACGGGGGAAACGGGAATCTGTGAGTCGATGTCGGCGAGCAGACGGCGGCTGACGGCATGTATGCCGCCGAAAGCCGCCGGCAGCAAGCCGTGGGCTGCGAGGTCTTGCGGCCGGCGTTGACCGGTAGCGGTATTTATCCATCCTTCAAGGCGGCCGTCGGCATTCCACATCAGGCGTCGCGACGACGTTCGCGCCGGGTCGACGAGCAGGAGGGCATCGGCATCGGAAAGGCGTGCCGTATCCATCAATTTCGCCAGATCGAGGTCGGTGTAGATATCTGCGTTGTGCACCAGTACATAATCGGTAGGCGCCATATCGGCGATAACGGGCTGCTCACGCACAATTTTCGCCAGGCCGCCGGCGGTATCGAGCAGCAGGGCGCTCTCGTCGCTGACGGTGACAGGCACGCCCCAGAGGCGGCTGGCGATAAAGTCCATAATCTGATCGGCGAAGTGGTGGACGTTGACCACCACGGCGTCGGCACCGGCGTCGACAATACGTCGCAACACTCGCTCCAGCAGGGGCACTCCCGCCACGGGCACGAGGGCTTTGGGGTGGCTGTCGGTGAATGGTTTGAGGCGCGAGCCCACTCCGGCGGCAAATACTACGGCCTTGAAGGGCATGGCGTTCATCCTTTGATATTGAACACCTGCTCGAGGTCCTGCTCCCTGTGCACCAGTTCGACTTTCACATTGCTGAATTTTGAGGCAATGTGCTCGGCGGTGTGCTGGGCGCAGTAGACGGATCGGTGCTGGCCTCCGGTGCATCCGTAGGCAACCATCAGGTTGGTGAAGCCCCGCTCGATGTATCGTGCCACCGAGGCATCGACAAGGTCATAGCACGACTTGAGGAACCACAGCACTTCGCCGTCCTCTTCAAGAAACTCTATCACGTTGGTGTCGAGACCCGTAAAGGGTTTGAAGCGCTCGTATTTGCCGGGGTTGTTTATGGCGCGGCAATCGAACACGAAGCCGCCGCCGTTGCCGCTGGTATCGTTGGGAATTCCTTTTTTATAAGCGAAGCTGAGCACCTTGACGGTGAGGCGGCGCTTGCCGAGTTCATCGGTGAACTGCTTGAGGTTGACAAGACGGTTTAGAAGGTCGTTGAGATAGGGATATTCGGTGTACGGTTTCTCCAGAAGTTGGCGCAGGTTGGCCAGAGCGAAGGGCACGCTCTGCATGAAATGGGGTTTTTTTTCGAAATAGCCACGGAAGCCGTAGGCGCCCAGCACCTGAAGAGTGCGGAACAGCACGAAATGGCGTAAGGTGGCCAGGAACTGGGAGCGGTCTATGTTGTGGTATTTGTGCAGAGAGTCGAGATATTCGTCGAGAAGCTCCTTGCGGAGGCTGTCGGGCAAATTGGCCTTTGCCTGCCACAGGAAGGAGGCAACATCGTAGTAGAACGGGCCGCGTCGGCCGCCCTGAAAGTCGATCAGCCATGGCTGGCCGTCGCGTATCATCACGTTGCGGCTCTGAAAGTCGCGATACATGAATGTATCTGTATCGGTGTGCATCAGTGTTGCCGCCAGCGCGTGGAAATCGTCCTCCAGCAGGTCTTCCTTGAAATCGAGGCCCGTGGCCTTGAGAAAACAATACTTGAAGTAATTGAGATCCCACATGATAGAGCGTTCGTCGAACTTCACGGCCGGATAGCATTTCGAGAAGTCCATGCCCTGCGCGCCACGGAACTGCACGTCCGGGAGCAACCGCATGGTTTTCACCAGCAGGTCGCGCTCGTGTGCCGAGAACGAACGTGTGGCGCGCCCCTTTTCAATTTCGTTGAACAGGAGGGTGTCGCCGAGGTCGGTCTGCAGATAGCACATCTCGTCGGCGCTGACAGCAACGACGGTGGGTACAGGAAGTTGCCGCTCTGCAAAATGACGTGCCATATATATGAAGGCGCGGTTTTCTTCAAGACTTGTGCCGATCACGCCAATGTAGCTTGGAGTGCCGTCGGCGCTGAGGCGGAAATAGCGGCGGTTGGAGCCGGAGGAGGGCAGTTCGTTTATCACTTGGGGCTCTTTGCCGGTGAGGGCGGCATACATTTTGCCGAGTTTGGTAGCGTCCATGAAAAAAAGTGGTCAATTGCCGAGTTCCGAAAAGAATTTGATGCGCACAAGCCTGATTTCCTCTTCCGAGAAGTCGGGGCATAGTTCTTTGTAGGCCTCGTCGAGGCTGTCGCTCTCGCTGGTGCGGAAATATTCGAAAATCTCGTCCTGATCCTCGGGGTCGATGAGCTCGTCGAGGAAGTATTTTATGTTTATTTTGGTGCCGGAGTTGACGATAGCTTCGATTTCCTCGAGCAGCTGGTCGTAATCTATGCCGTTGGAGAATGCTATCTCGTGGAGGTCGATTTTTCGATCTATGCCCTGGATGATGGCAATCTTTATCTTGCTTTTGTTGGCTACGGTGCGCACCCTCATATCTTCGGGACGCTCTATCTCGTTCTCCTCCACATAGTCGCGGATTACTTTGAGAAATTCCTCTCCGTAACGGCGCGCTTTTCCGGCGCCCACGCCGGTGATTCCGGCAAGTTCGTCCATGGTGATGGGGTAAGTGGTGGCCATGGCTTCGAGCGACGGGTCCTGAAAGATGATGTAAGGAGGCAGTTTGAGGTGGCTTGCCACGCGTTTGCGCAGGCTGCTGAGGATGGCGAAGAGTTCGGGATCGGCAGCGCAGACGGCTCCCGATTTCATGATGGTCTCGTCGTCCGGGGCGTCGTCGCCGAATTCCGTATCTTCCACGATTTTGAACGATACCGGCTTGGCCATGAACGCCTTGCCTTTTTTCGTGATTTTGAGCACGCCGTAGTTTTCCACACCTTTTTCAATATAACCGTCGAGAATGGCCTGGCGGATAACGGCACCGAGATGGCGCATATCGACGCCACCCATGCACCCGAAGACCTCGAGGTCCTCGTGGCGGTAGGAGCGGACATCGTTCGACGAGCGGCCGAGCATGACGTCCACTATATGTTCTGTTTTGAATTTTTCTTTGAGAGCGGCAATCGTTTCGAGTGCCGCTGACAATTCATCTTTAGCTTCCACTTTTGTTTTTGCGTTTAGACAGTTGTCGCAGTTACAGCAATTTTCCTCTGAATAATATTCGCCAAAATAGTGGAGGAGGGAGCGGCGCCGGCACACCGCCGACTCGGCATATGCGGCGGTCTCGGCAAGCAGCTGACGTCCTATTTCCTGCTCGGTGACGGGCTTGCCCTGCATGAATTTCTCCATTTTCTGGAGGTCCTTGCGGGAGTAGAAGGCCAGGCAGAAGCCCTCGCCGCCGTCGCGACCGGCACGGCCGGTTTCCTGATAGTATCCTTCGAGGCTCTTCGGGATGTCATAGTGGATGACGAACCGCACGTCGGGTTTGTCGATACCCATGCCGAAAGCTATGGTAGCCACTATGATATCCACTTTCTCAAGGAGGAAGGCATCCTGATTCTCGCTGCGGGCGGCGGCATCCATACCGGCATGATAGGGTAGTGACCGTATGTTGTTCACCCTCAGCAACTCGGCAAGTTCTTCGACCTTGCGCCGGCTCAGACAGTAGATAATGCCGCTTTTGCCGGGCCGCTGGCGCACGAATCTTATGATGTCGCGGTCTACATTGGCGGTCTTGGGCCTTATCTCATAGTAGAGATTCGGCCGGTTGAAACTGCTTTTGAACAGAGCGGCATCGGTCATGCCCAGATTTTTCTGAATGTCGTGCTGAACCTTTGGTGTGGCTGTGGCCGTCAACGCTATCACCGGCCGCGGACCTATCTCGTTGATGATGGGGCGTATACGCCGATATTCGGGTCGGAAATCATGGCCCCACTCGGATATGCAGTGGGCCTCGTCGACGGCGTAGAATGATATTTTCACCGTTTTCAGAAACTCGATGTTCTCCTCCTTAGTCAGCGACTCGGGGGCAACATAGAGTAATTTGGTCTTTCCGGCGGCGATATCGTTCTTAACGTTGTCGATCGCGCTCTTGGTGAGCGACGAGTTGAGAAAGTGTGCCGTGGCATCGTCGTCGCTGAAATTGCGCATGGCGTCCACCTGATTTTTCATCAGGGCTATCAGGGGCGATATCACTATTGCCGTACCTTCGCTCATGAGGGCAGGCAGCTGGTAGCACAGGCTCTTGCCACCGCCGGTGGGCATTATGACAAAGACATCGTTGCCGTCGAGGAGGCTCAGGATTATTTCTTCCTGGTTTCCTTTGAAACGGTCGAAGCCGAAGTGCTGTCGGAGAGCTGCATGTAGCTCGGCGCGAGTGTATGGCATTGGCATTAAGGTGGCTATATTGCTTTGGCGTCGAAATGCGCCGCCTCGAGTTGCTCCCGGCAGAAATCGGCGGTGACGCGGAATTCCTTTGTGGAGGTGGCGGGCAGTTCGTACATCGGGTTCATCATTATTGTTTCGACTATGGAGCGCAGACCGCGGGCGCCGAGCTTGAACTCTATGGCCTTGACGACGATAAAGTCCAGCGCCTCCTCGTCGAACGAGAGGGCTACTCCGTCCATGGCGAAGAGCTTTATGTACTGGCGCACGATGGCGTTCTTGGGTTCTGTCAGAATCCGGCGCAGTGCTTCGGCGTCGAGGGGCTGTAGATGCGCCAGGATGGGCAGTCGGCCTATGATTTCGGGAATGAGTCCGAAGGTCTTGAGGTCCTGGGGCGCCACAAAGCTCATATAGCTGTCACGCTCGATGCGCCGTGCCGCCGGGTCGGTCGAGAAGCCCACAAAGTTTTTGTTGAGTCGGTGGGCGATGGCCTGCTCGATGCCGTCGAAGGCTCCACCGCAGATAAACAGGATGTTGCGGGTATCGACGGCTATCATGGCTTGTTCGGGATGCTTGCGACCTCCTTGCGGCGGAACGTTGACAATCGACCCTTCAAGAAGTTTGAGCAGGCCCTGCTGCACGCCTTCGCCGCCGACATCGCGGGTGATCGACGGATTGTCGCCCTTGCGGGCTATCTTGTCGATTTCGTCGATGAATACTATGCCGCGCTCGGCACGCGCAACATCGTAATCGGCAACCTGAAGAAGACGAGTGAGCAGACTCTCGATGTCCTCGCCGACATAACCTGCCTGAGTGAGCACCGTGGCGTCGACGATGGTGAAGGGAACATCGAGCATTCGCGCTATTGTCCGAGCTATCAATGTCTTGCCAGTGCCCGTGGGCCCTACCATTATTATGTTGCTCTTTTCAATCTCCACGCCGTCGGCGTCATCCGGCTGGTCCAGACGTTTGTAGTGGTTGTAAACGGCCACCGACAGATACTTCTTGGCCATGTCCTGACCGACGATATACTGATCCAGAAATGCCTTGATTTCCGATGGCTTGGGAGCTTCTTTCGCGGCTGGAACCTTCTTTGTCTGACGGGTACCTGCGGTGCCGGAGGCCTGACGTGCACGCCGGCAGGTGGCTTCCTGCTCGCTCTCGTGCGAGAGGTCGGTGAAGCCCAGCATCTCCGACGCACTGGCTATGCAGTCCACGCATATGTGGGAGTCATCGATAGGTGAGGGGATGAGGCGTGCACCGTCGCGAGCCGTGCGACCGCAAAAACTGCAATATGCTGTTTTCTTTGCCATAGCCGGCTTATGCTTTTTTAGTCTTTGTCAGCACCTTGTCGATCATGCCGTATTCCAGGGCTTCTTCAGCGGTCATCCAGTAGTCACGGTCGGAATCACGCTCCACTTTTTCGAGCGGCTGGCCCGAGTGTGTGGCTATGATGTTGTACAGCTCGGCTTTAAGTTTCTTGATTTCGCGAACGGTGATTTCCATGTCGGAGGCCTGGCCCTGGGCGCCACCCATGGGCTGGTGGATCATCACGCGCGAATGCTTCAGCGCAAAGCGCTTGCCCTTCTCGCCGGCGACAAGGAGCACGGCGGCCATCGAGGCGGCGATGCCGGTGCATATGGTGGTGACATCAGAGCTTATATACTCCATGGTGTCGTAGATACCCAGGCCCGCATAGACAGAGCCGCCGGGCGAGTTGATATATATGCTCACATCCTTGCCCGGTTCCGCCGAATCGAGGTAGAGAAGCTGGGCCTGGATGACATTGGCGGTATAGTCGTTCACTTCCGTGCCCAAAAAGATAATGCGGTCCATCATCAGGCGTGAGAATACATCCATCTGCGCAACGTTGAGCTGACGCTCCTCTATGATGGTGGGGCTTATATAGGACGCTACCGGCGTGGCCATGCTGCTTATCTGCCGGCTGTACTGGTCGAGGGCCAGCCCGTTCATGCCAAGATGGCCTGTGGCGAATTTTCTGAAATCTGTGTTGTTCATTATCATCTTTACGTTGGTAATGCGCGCCTTTGACGGCGCCTGTCATTGTTTTTATGTTCAAAGTTAGTGAAAATTTACCGGACGACAAAATTTTTTGCAGGCCTATTATAAATTTTTTTGCCGAAATGGCCTAACTTTGCACTCCGTAAGCACATATTTAGATATAAAACCTATAATATGGAACGAGAAACAGAACAGGAAATAGCCCGCGGGACAAGCCGCAGCAGCGACGCCATGCGCGCCGTCAAGGCCGAGTTCCTGGCCATGAAGAATGGCATTGTCGCCGATGCCCTGCGCAAGGCCGGCTCGCCGTTCCGGCTTATTTTCGGCCTAAATCTCCCGCAGATCGCCGAAATCGCCGCAGCACACGGCACCGACAACGCCCTCGCCGAAGAGCTGTGGGCCAACGTCACTGTCAGAGAAAGCATGCTGTTGGCTCCAATGCTCGTCGATACTGCCTCGTTTACCCCTGCCGACGCCCGGCGCTGGTGTGACGCCGTAAACTGTACAGAAGTGGCCGACGTGCTGTGCCACAGGTTGCTGCGCCATCTGCCCTTCGCTGCCGTTTTAGCACGCCAACTTCTCGAAACAGGCAATGTCACCGATGAATACACCGGCCTGCGCCTCTTCCTCAATATTTCCCGCACCTGCCCCCAGGCCGCCGAGGCTGCCGCACGGACCCACATCGGCAGCAGCGACCGACGAAACGCACTCCTTGCAGCCGACATTATCGACCGCGTTTGCCCGAATGCCTGAAATTTGCTAACTTTGCGCAAAAATAAACCATCACTCACAATGAACGAACTGCCCCAGAAATACGATCCCTCCGTCGTGGAGGACAAATGGTATGAATATTGGGAGAAGCATCGCCTTTTCCACTCCGAACCCGACGCCCGCAAACCTTACACCGTAGTTATACCGCCGCCAAACGTTACCGGCGTCCTCCACATGGGCCACATGCTCAACAATACCATTCAGGACATTCTGGTACGCCGAGCACGCATGCAGGGATACAACGCACTATGGGTGCCAGGCACAGACCATGCATCTATTTCCACCGAAACCAAGGTCATAGCAAAACTCGCAGCCGAAGGCATACGCAAAACCGACCTCACGCGCGAGCAGTTCCTCGGACATGCATGGGAGTGGACACGCAAGCACGGCGGCATAATCCTCGAACAGCTGCGCAAACTCGGCGCCTCGTGCGACTGGGAGCGCACAGCATTCACCATGGACCCGGCACGCAGTGAAAGCGTGGTGAAAGTCTTCGTCGACCTTTACCGCAAAGGCTTGATATACCGCGGACTCCGTATGGTAAACTGGGATCCGCAGAACCGCACCGCCATCAGCGACGACGAAGTATTCTTCGAACAGGAGCAGAGCAAACTGTACTACCTCAGATACTATCTTACCCCGGACACCGAATTGGCCGCCGGTTATCAGGCTCCGGAGGGTAGTGTGGTGCATACCGACGCCGACGGCCGGCACTATGCCCTCGTGGCCACCACCCGCCCCGAAACAATAATGGGCGACACTGCAATGTGCATCAACCCCCGCGATCCCAAGAACGCATGGCTCCGCGGACGCCGCGTGACAGTGCCTCTTGTAGGCCGTCAGGTGCCCGTGATAGAAGACCGTTATGTCGACATCGAATTCGGCACCGGTTGCCTCAAAGTGACACCTGCCCACGACAAAAACGACTATATGCTCGGCCAGACACACAACCTCGAGACCATCGACATCTTCAATGAAGATGCAACCGTGGCTCCCTGCGCCGGAATGTATGTCGGAATGGACCGCTTCGACGTCCGCAAGCAAATCGCCGTGGACCTCACCGACGCCGGCCTGATGGAAAAAGTAGAGGACTACGTCAACAACGTCGGCCTGAGCGAACGCACAAAAGTGCCCATCGAGCCACGCCTTTCCCTGCAATGGTTCGTGAAGATGGACCACTTCGCCGCCCAAAGCCTCGCACCCGTGATGGACGATATCATCCGTTTTGTGCCCGAAAAATACAAGAACACATATAAAATATGGCTCGACAACATCAAAGACTGGTGCATCAGCCGCCAGCTCTGGTGGGGGCACCGAATTCCCGCCTGGTTCTATAACGCGCCCGGCGAAGACGAACGCTTCGTAGTGGCTCACAACGAGGCCGAGGCCCTCGACCTCGCACGCGAGCAATCCGGCAACCCCAACCTCAACGCCGCAGACCTGCGGCGCGACGAGGGAGCCCTCGACACCTGGTTCTCGTCATGGCTCTGGCCGATAACCCTCTTCGACGGCATAAACAATCCCGGAAACCCCGAGATCAACTACTATTACCCGACCGCAACTCTCGTCACTGGTCCCGACATCATATTCTTCTGGGTTGCCCGAATGATAATGGCCGGATACGAATATGTCGGGAAGCAGCCTTTCGACAACGTATACTTCACCGGCATAGTCCGCGACAGCCTCGGCCGAAAAATGAGCAAAAGCCTCGGCAACTCACCCGATCCTCTCGACCTCATAGCCAAATATGGCGCCGACGGCGTACGTCTCGGCCTCATGATGTCGGCGCAAGCCGGCAACGACATCATCTACGATGACAAACTCGTGGAGAACGGTCGTAACTTCTGCAACAAAATATGGAACTCCTTCCGACTCCTCAAAGGGTGGAATGTCGACGACAACGCCCCACAGCCGCAGATCGCCGCCATCGCAGAGCGTTGGTTCGCTTCCGCCATGGACAAAGCCATAGCTGAAATCGACGACTCCTTCACCAAATTCCGCATCAACGATGCCGTGATGACCGTATACCGCCTCTTCCGCGATGATTTCTCGGCATGGTACCTCGAAATGATAAAACCCGCCTATGGTGAGCCTATCGACGGCCTCAGCTACCGTCAGGCCGTTAATTTCCTCGACAGCTTGCTGCGCCTGCTCCATCCGTTCATGCCATTCATCACCGAAGAACTGTGGCAGCATCTGGCTGAGCGAACTGACGGCGAAAGCATAATGTATGCGCCCATGCCCCAGACCGGTATGCCCGACAAACAGCTCCTCGACGTTGTCGGCCGCGCCCAGGAAATCGTGAACGGCGTCCGCGGCGTACGTGCCCGCCGAAACATACCCCAGCGCGAAGCCATCCACCTCCTTGCTTCCGGAACCCTCGAGCCCGAGGCCATCGAAATAATCACCAAACTCGCCGGAGTCGATACAATCGACCAGAATGCCGCACACGATGCCGCCGCAACATATTTCATGGTCGGCACAGCCGAATTCGGCATACCGCGCTCCGCCGCCGAGGATACCGGTGCCGAGCGTATCGCCATAGAAAAGGAGATTGAATACCTCCGGGGCTTCCTGGCATCC
Organism: Muribaculaceae bacterium; assembly: GCA_017621055.1. Lineage (GTDB taxonomy): Bacteria > Bacteroidota > Bacteroidia > Bacteroidales > Muribaculaceae > CAG-873. The sequence continues at coordinate 23,530 of JAGATX010000003.1, forward strand.
GTCGAGAAAAAACTCTCTAACGAAAGATTCGTTGCTAAAGCTCCGCAAGCCGTAGTCGACGCCGAGCGGCAGAAACAGGCCGACGCGACAGCCAAAATAGCAACACTGCAGACCCGTCTGCAGGCTCTCAGATGACAATCAAGCCCTCCAGAATATGTTATAGAGCATATTTGGCGTTTTTCATCCCCCAAAACTTGCAAGATAGAACACTTTGACCTATCTTTGCGTTATAAAATCAAAGGCAAGAGAGCCTGATAACAATTTTTTTTGACATCGATACACCACATCAAAGCGGATTGGGAAACTCGTCAATTATATGTGAAATACCGAGACAAGCTTAGCCGACCAATGGCGGGCCTCAGCCGGCACCTGCGTGCCGGTAGCCTTTGAGCCGGAGGATTACAAAGGACGGCGAGCACTCAAATCCTGTCTTTTCGGAGTTTCATCGCATCCTTTGATGTGGCTCTTATAAAAGCCGCGCACCTTGTGTCACCACACCGTGCGCGGCTTTTCTTTGTTTTCTGAAAGAGCCGTTCATCTTAACATTTATTGTTGAACGTGTACTTAAACCATTTGTGTTCGAGAGCGTCTTAATGATGTGAACAGCAAAAATATTGTCAAAACATATAATATAACATCATTATGAAAAAAGTACTGTTGGCACTCGCCATAGTAGTAGCAACCTTCTCGCTCAACGCTCAGACCCCCACGCCCGCAACCCCGGCATCCACAACACCCGGAGCATGCACCGAACAGCCCGCATGCGCCGCAAATCCCCGTGCCGAATGCGCCAATCCCTTCGCAGGCCTCGACCTCACCGCCGAACAGCAGACAGCACTCGACGCACTCCGCGCCAATTGCCGAGCAGACCGCGACAGCAGCCGACAGCAGCGCACAGAAGCTAAACGCGAACGCCTCGCACAGATCAAAGAAATACTTACCCCCGAACAATACGTCAAATTCCTCGAGAACGCATTCGTCAACGCCAACCATCGGCCACAAGCCCGTCCCGCCCGCGACCGTCACCGCCACGGGAACGGCGCATGTCGCGAACGCCGCGCTAACCGCGCTGCCCGCCACAACCAGGCCGTAGCAACGCCCGCAGTAGCACCCGCTGCAGCACCCGCACAATAATCTAAAATAGACCCACACCTAAAACGCAGATTTCCGTACCCAAAAGCACGGAAATCTGCGTTTTTTGCCCGATAACACCGAAAATACCGCGAAAAGCCGAATTTTCACATGAAAAACACAAAAAAATTTCGATTATCAAAAATAAAACATTAACTTTGCACTCGCAAACACAAGGAGCGATGCTCGAGTGGCTGAAGAGGCACGCCTGGAAAGCGTGTATACGCCAAAAGCGTATCGGGGGTTCGAATCCCCCTCGCTCCGCAAGATAAGGCACTGATTATCAGACGTATAGTCAGTGCCTTTATTCTAAAAATTAGAGCTAAACGCTCAAAAAAAAACGGTCAGATTGCCGAAAGTTACGGAAAAGCGCCGAAGTTTGCGGAAATAAAACTGCTCCAAAAACTGCTCCACTGCTCCACAACATAGGCAAGACCACAATTTTTTGAGCCTATGGCAACAGCAAAATTCTACCTCGACACAAGAAAGTCGGGAGGCGACAAGAAAAAATTGGTGTCGCTGAAAATCGCTATCAACCATCGTAGCGGAACGAGTTTCATAGTCCTTGACATCCAACTGCTCCCCTCGCAATGGGACAAGGCTACCTCACGAGTTATAGCGCATCCTCAAAAAGATTTATTGAACCGAGTGGCACAGAGCAAAATGGGAGCAGTCAATTCCATTTTGTTGGAGATGTCTTCGCTCGGTCAGATAAACAAGCTGACCGCGACTGAGCTGTGCAAGGCTATCAAGGCTCAACTTCAACCCGAAGACGAGTCGGAGGAGAAGAAGCCTAAAGAAGACCCGAATACGTTCTTGAAGTGGTTCGACCGCTTCACTGAGCGCAAGAAAGGCCGTACCAACGGCATATATGACGCCACACGCAAACGCCTGGTGTCATGGCTCGGTGAGGAAGCTCTCGGCAAGGTAAAATTCGAGGACATCAAAATCTCATGGCTTGAAGATTTTCAGGACTTCCTCGCTGAGACGAATACGGCAAATTCCATAGCCATACACCTGCGCAATATCCGCGCCGTGGTAAATTACGCCATCGACAACGAAGTTACCACCTACTATGCTTTCCGTCGCTTCAAGATTAAGACGGAAGCCACACGCAAGCGCAACTTCGACATCAACACCCTGCGTCGCATCTTCAACCACAAGTGCGCAGAGGAATGGCAGCAGAAGTACCTCGATTTCTTCAAGCTGTCGTTCATGCTCGTAGGTATCAACGTAGTAGACCTTTGCGGCCTCACGAAAATCTCGCAGGGGCGCATTGAGTACATTCGTGCCAAAACTCATCGGCCTTACTCAATAAAGGTTGAAAAAGAGGCGCGAGAGATAATCAAGCGCTATGCAGGAAATGAGTTGCTTGTCAACTTCTGCGAGAGTTATGCCAACTACCGCCACTTCTACAACAACCTCTGCAAAGGGTTGAACGAGATAAAGGAACAGTTGGGACTCGACGAACTGACAACCTATTGGGCGCGTCACTCATGGGCCACAATAGCCCGTAAGCTGAAAATCAGCAAGGACACAATAGCCCTCGCTCTCGGACACGGAAGCCATACCGTGACCGACATCTACATTGAAGAAGATATGGCCGAGGTGGACGAAGCCAACCGCAAAGTCCTCGACTATGTGCTGTACGGTGGCACGGCATCGGAAGAACCTGCAAAGAAGAAACGCGGCAGACCGAGGAAGTCAGCCGCGCCGGAGGGAGCAAGGTCAGAAGTGGCCTAAGTTTCCTGCATCGGGTAAAATACCCCTTTGAGTAACTGCGACATACCGTTTTTTTCGGTGAAGGTCGCAGTTATTTTTTCGCAGATATAGCGCTTGCCTCGGATGTGGAAAACGGAGCGGACATCGGGGATGGTATCGGAGAGGAATTTGAAGGTGGTTTTCATTTTCGGGTCGATGTTGTGGATGATTTTGCCTCGCCGTTCCTGTCGGTCGTTGATGCGCAGGGAAAAATGGGCGTAGTTGAAATTACTCCAATCATCGGCGATAACGATATTCTCTACATTCGGATAAGGCAGATGGGTGCCCTGATAGTAGTTGGAGCCGTCGTACCAACCTATATAAATGCAATCGTAATATTCCGATTTCTTTTCTTTCTCCCCTGCGGCGAGCGATGATGCCGAGTGCGTCTGCATGAAGGGATGATCGCTATCGTCCTCGCTCGTCGTATTGTTGTCTTCATCGTAGCCGGAGAAAGAGAGGAACAGCACACGACCGTATTTCTCCTCGGTATCGTCTATCCATGCCGGAACAAACTCAATCTCTACCTGCTCGGCGTCCTCGCTATCGTCCACGATACGACCGCCAAAGAGATTGACGGGTTGCAGACGGCAGGTATATTGATAGTAAACGCGGATACGGCTTGCGTGCCACTCTATAACCTGCTTACGGCTGACGGCACGGATTACGAAGTAAGCGTCGCAGTCGGCGGCATAGAGCAGCTTGTCGATGCGGTTGTCGCGGTGGTGTTGACCGTCCCAAGTGCTATATGGTTTGTTGGCGTTAAGAAGCTCCGTCATTGAGTTATATCGTATCACTCTATTCTGCCAGCCCTTAACAAACCAATCGCAGGAGTAGAATTTCCACATTTCGTGGTCGCAATCTTTGTAGACAAGGTTCTTCGCCTCCATATACTCGCAGCGGTCATCGTCCACCTTAACCTCGGTGGAGTGTTCCTCGACCACACGTTCAAGGCAGACAGGTCTTTTAGCGGCCAAAGTCGCCTGAGTGAAGGCAAACGTAATACGCTTGCCCCGATGGTCGAAGTCGAACTCTCCGCCGAGGAACAGTTCAAGTTTCTCAAAATATTCTTCGACCGTCCAATGCGGCAAGGCGTTGGCGAAGCCCGGCATGTACCAAGCATAAGGGAGAGTATTGCAGATTAGCAAATACTTGTATTCCTCCACTTCCTCCCATTTGGAGAAGTCGGCAGAGTAGCCGACAGCCTCGCATATCTTCTTTGTGATGTAAAGGAGATATGGTTGCCAAGAAAGGCCGGTGGTGTCCTCGCTCCACTCGAAATGAGATTTATTCTGCACTGCATCGTCGACGATATTCTCCGCCTTATTCTGAATGTTGCCCGAATAATCGTTGACCCACGGGAGCGCCACGCATTGGCACCCGGTATTGTCGGGGAACCAGGCGTTTGAGGGCGTAATTGCAGATTTGGCCGTTGTCGGTGGCGCTCCGAGGTCAAGCTCGTTGATGTAGACTTTATCGAAAGTCTTGTCGAAGTTCTGCTCGCTTCGACCCTCCAAAAATTGAGTCTTGACCTCCACCTCGCTAATCTCGGTTATGGTTATAGAGCCGAACTTGTAGAAGCTGCCGTCGCGGATTTCGCAGTCGAAGATAACTTTCTGCGCCGCGACATCGGCTCGGTTGATATGGCCGAAGATAGCGAGATTTTCGGGGCAACCTCGCAGAGGGAAAGTGATGGTTAAGGTATAGCCATCACTACCCGAAAACATTCTATTTTCGGAAACGTACTCAAAACATGTACCCTTTTTGAGTGCGGCCAGTTGATTATTGACGTAGATTTGCATTATTTACGGGATTTGGGTGATTTGTTTTTCATTAAGCGGTCGTAATCATCCTGAGCCTTTTGGATGCCGTAATCGCCGGCCACGGTATTTACGGTCACAAAAGGTTCATTAAGCCGAGTATTTAGAGCGGAGATAGTCGAGCGCAGCTCGGCGATAACTGCGGCGGAGCCGTTCTCCTCTACTCCTGAATAATCCGGGAACGTAACTGCGGGTCCCGATGAAGATTGAACACGGGCAATCTTTATGGGGGCAGTTATTTTTTCAGAAACATCAGCCATACTGATAGAACCGATGGTATTATTTTTCTGCGCATAGTCGAGGGCTTCGAGCAAGGGGCGCGTCCGGGGATTGTTGACGAGCTTTTGCGAGGCGACCCATTCCCCTTTGTGAACGACACCGGCCACTTCATCGGATTTGCCCTCCGGGGTAAAGCCGCCGGACTCGTAGCCTTGTGCCTCGGAAGCCTGTTGCTGCTTCTTGATGGTCGCGATTTGCAGCGCACCTGCGGCCACGGCCATAGTCGCCGCGATAGGTGCGAGGATATAACCGACCACGGGGATAGCTGCGGCGGAGCCGTAGGCATTAAGGGCGTTGGTAGCGGTCTGCGCCACTGCCTGTATCACCTGCATCGCAAACATCTTCTTGTTGGCGTCGTTCTTGATTTTGGCCTTGGCGGCCTCTTTCTCCTTTTCGGCTTTCTTGATCTTGTAAGAGTTGCCCTCGGCAAGCTCGATTTCACGGTCATACTTTTTCTCGACCTTTGCAGTTTCGAGTTCGGCGCAAGCGCCGACATACTCGGAATACTGCTGCATACCGGCGTTCATTACAGAGAACACCGACGAAGCGAGAGCTGCAAGGCGTGTGGCCCAGTTGCCGCCGTCTTCCTCCGTGGAGTCAAAGAAATTTTTCCACGCCTCGTATATGTCGAGCAACTGGTTGGTCTCCTGAGAGCCAAAGCGCCGCACGGCGTCGAGGCGCTTCTTCTCGTAATTACGGGAGATGCGCTCCTTGGCTTTCTCCGCCTGTTCATGGGAGATTACACCCTGGGCTTCGAGCGAGGCCACGCGGTCGAGGTCTCGCCGCTTCTGCTCGTCCATAGCCTTGGGCGAATTGCCGTCGGGTCTGGCCGACTGCGGCAGATATTCCGTGGCGTACTTCTTGCGGAGGTCTGCCTGTGCTTGCAGGAACTCCTCGTAAGAAATAAGGTTCTTGTTGTATGCCTCAAGCAACAATTCTTCTTCGAGGTCATAGCGCTTCTTGGCTTCGAGATATTCATACTGCTTCTTCCACTCGGCCACACGCTGTGCGAGAAGTTTCTGACGGCGCAGCTGCTCCGTGGCCTCGGCCTGTTCAATCTGCACCTGATAGTTGTGCCATTCCTCGGAGGCATTATTATAGGCGGCTTGCATCTGTTTGAGATACTTAATGCGTATCTCAAAGAGTCTCTGTTGCAAGGCTTCCTCCTTGCCGTAGAGTTCGTTGCCGGGCGTATAAAAGTCCATCTGCGCCTGAGTTTCCTCGGCCTGTTGCTGACGCTTTGCGTCCTCGACTTTGAGAGCGGCATTCTTTTTGAGCCATGCCGCCTGTAATTCGGCCTTTTTCTTCAAAAGTTCCTGATAATCCTCGTCTTCCTGAAGATTATTGTCCTCAAAAATCTTCAGCCGGTCATCGTAATATTTGACTTCAAGCTCGTACTTTTTGAGCAGGAAGTCAGACCACGATTTCATACCTGCCGAGTAATCGGCCAGATTCTGTGTATCTCCGGCCTCCCATACGCCTTTAGCATCGTTGAGCTGCTGCTTGAACTCCTGCCGGGCCTTGATTTCGGCACGACGAGCGGCGGCTTCGGCAGCCTTGCGCTCCTGCTCGGCCTTGCGGCGGTCGGCAACGGTTTCGTAAGGAGTATAATCATCAAGGGTAAAATCGGGATTACCTGCGACCGGTGCATTGTTGGGAGTTTCGGCGACAGAGAGGCGCGCACGGGCTTCTTCGAGGAAGTCATGGACTTCCTGTGCTGTAAGAGTGCGCGTAGTCGGGTTAGGCTGATTAAGACCTAACACGATAGTTCCACCCTCGTTGGCCGCCGCTTTTTCCTCCAGATAAGGAATGATGCGGCGCAGTTCCGATTCGGGATAGGTAGCGAGCGGATTCTGTTCGCGCTCGATAGTGTCGATGGCTCCCAACGTCTCGCGGTACTCCGTCTGTTGTCCTATCATCTCGTTAACGATGTTGACGGGGTGCTCTGCCCAGCCTTTGGCTTGCCAGGCGTTACCCTTGATGGCTTGCAGCTCGCTGACGATGTCTTCGGTGAGAGTGCCGGTGGTTTCCAACTGGTACACGACCGTATTTGTGATACGGACGGCATCGCGCAGGGCCACGCCCTCGTCGATGAGCGACTGCTGCAGCTTCTTGGCCTGATCTTTCAGGGCATCACGGTGAGTTTCCTCGGCTGTTTCGCGGGCAGTCTCAATGGCTCGTTCCTTTGCGGCGAGCCTTGCCGCGGCGGCAAGCCGGTTGTATGCGGCTGTAAGATTGATGATTTCGCCGCGCTCGTTTATCAACCCTTTCAGATATTTGCCGTACTGCTTGATGATTTCGTCCTTGACCTCCTTGTATTCCTTCGTACCTTTTTTGGCGGCTTCAAGACGGCCCATGAGCGTGTCGATGTTGTGCATCTCCTTGTTCAGCTCCTCGCTGAACTTGGCGGCTGTGTTCCTGGCTTCACGCATCTTCTTTGTATATTCGGAAGTGCGGTCACAGAGAGATTTTATAGCGATGACAACAGCAGCTATTACGGAAAGGATTAATCCGAAGGGATTAGCCTTGACGACGGTATTGAGAAGACGCATGGCATGAGTGGCTGCGCCCAAACCTTTTGTAAAGGCTAACATGGCGATACGACCGAGAATGATTGCAGTGCGGTAAGCTGTCATAACAGCTTTGCCGACACCGAGGACGGCGTGCCATGCGAGAGATGCTGTCTTTACCAAAAGCACCCAGCCGTAATACACCCCTATGACGGTAACGACATTGGCGATGGCTTTGCGGTGCTTTACTATAAACTCGACAAGGACATTCAGCACACGGAGAAAAGCCGATGATGAAGTATAGATGTGCTTCATCAGCGGGTAAAGCTTTTCGCCGAGTTCGATGGCAAGTTCGCTGACGCGCTTCCGCGCCTTGTCGATGCTTGCCTGAACGGTGTTGTTGAAAATGGCATACTCGTTGGAGGCAGATGTACCCTCGTTAAATGCCTGGTTCGCTTCGCCGAGCTGCCATTTGAGGAAGTCGAGATGCGAAGAAAGGTTCGAGAGCACCGAGGACACACGGGCACCGTCGAGTCCGAGGTCCTGGAACAGCGGCGAGAGGACGGCGAGAGCCTGATCCTCGCCGAGCCGATGCAGGGCTTCGAGGAACATCATCACGCCCTGTGTGGTGCTTTTATTGAGCGTTTCAATAAAAGAGTTCGTTTCCAGCCCCACCTTTCGGGCCATCTCAGCCGGTTTCTTGAACAGCTCCATAATGGTACGCTGTAAAGCCGTGGCCGACATCTCCACCTTTTGGCCGTGAGCGTCAAGAGTGGCGGCAAAGGCCATAATCTCAGGGATAGTCATTTTGGCTGTGGAGCCGATACCGGCCATTCGCTGTGCGAACTCCACGATAAAAGGCTTGGCAGCGGTACAGTTCTGCGAAAGGTGATTGACCGTGGAGCCGATTTTGAGCATGGCGTCTTTAACACCATACATCTGCTCCATGCCGAAGATATTACTCAACTTGGCGATGGTCTGCGTTGCACCTTCTCCGAGGTCGACCAGAGCCACGTTGATGATCGAAGCGGCCTCGACATACTCCTTGACGGAAGCCACGGTGTTGTAACCGAGGCGCCCGCCCTCCTGGGCGAGAAGATTAAGCTGCTCGCGGGCGAGACGGGTATCCATACCCTTGAAGATCTCGTTGAGTTCTTCAACCTCTGCGGCGGTCATACGGGTATACTTGATGGTGTTTGCCATCTGTTCTTCCATATCTGCGTATGACTGGACCGCCTTACGTCCGGCCATCACCAGACCGGTAACAGCGGCGGCAAAAGCCATGATGGCAGTCTGGGCGTTGTTGAGCCACGTGTTCATTCTCGACCACAGAGACTTCTGTGTGGCGAGCGTGGCGTTGACCTTTTGGAGTTCAGCCTTGACAGCCTTAATCTTGGCGATTTGGGCATCCCACGTGGCGGTGCCGCGCTGAATGCCGTTGAGTTGCTGCTGAAGCAGCTTCAACGCCTTGTTAAGCTCTTTGGGAGTAGCTTTATCAAGACGGCGCAGAGTGGCATCGACAGAGGACGATGACCCTTTCAGTTGCTCCATCATGCGCTGAGTTGATTTCAACTCGCGCTGAAGTTTCTTCATCGAAGCTTTGTCACCGGCAGTAGATGCTTTCGCCAGTTCACGCTCCAGACGTTTGGCGTCCTTTTCGAGCGTTGCGAGCATCTTCTGCGCCTGTTTGCCGTTGACGGAGAGCACGACGTTAGCGGTAGTAGTATAATTTGCCATAATTCCTTGTTGAATACGATGTTTGTAGGTGTTCCCTGCAAATATCGCCACGTCTTTTTGAAGGAGAAAAGACGTTAAAACACTGCTATTCCGCTTTTCAGGGTTGGTGTCGGGCAGGATACAGGACCGACGGGAGGGTGCAGGGAAGGAAAGAACCGGCCTTGATTTTCGTGGGCTCAGGGGAATTGGGGGGTCCTGCAAAAATCAAGCCTTAAGGATTTGACTCTCAGGCAAATTGGTAGCATTTGCGCGGGTCCTGTCTAAAAAATCCCCGATTTTGTAGCGGGTTGCAAATGCGAAACGGCTGTTAAACAGATGTTTAGGGGGTTCGGGGGCGCAGCCCCCGAGTGGCATCATGCACCCCCCACCGCGCTGACGCTCGTTTTTCCTCTTGCCCTCCTTGCCCTCACGCTATATGCAGAGAGCCAACCCATTGCGCGGTAAAATCGCTGCCGTGTGCGTGGAAATTCCGCTTGCGGATTTCCTCGCTCACGACAGCCACCGCTTTTCCTCGGCGCAGATGCAATCAAGACGAGGTGCTTGACGTGGCGATGTGCGGTGATGACGATGCGGCGCGTAGCGGAAGGCTTGTCAGCCAAAGGAACGCAGGGAACTCGGAGTGCCTACATCAGGATTAGAGCAAACGGCAGGTGTCGTGTAACGCAGTGAAGCGACAGGCTGTCTCTAAAATCCGCTTGCGGTTTGAGAGTTAGCCGACCTGCCCTTGCCCTAAGCCGTAGGCTAACTCGGAGTGAGTGAAGTGGTTGGCCGACAGCCGTAGCGGAGTCTGTGCATCGGCGCACCACACAGAGGGGCCTGGGGTTGGGCGTATAATCAATGTGCGAAGGGCGTTGAGTCGGCATTGCCGGAGCTGACGATGTGAAAAGGTGGAGAAGGCTGTGCCGGAACAAAGAGCAAACCGGGGTGGCGCGGAGAGCAACTGAGCAGCCAGGGAGTCAGTGAAGATTTGTCGAGCTGTCTCCCGACCCCCACTTGCCCTGCGCCGGAGGCTGTTCGGGTATAGACTTCGGAGCCTCACATCGTGGCGTAGGCGGAGAGTATGCCGATGCGCCCTGAGCGAATAATCCGCTTTGCCCGAATGGGCGGTAAATGACTGTGCCACTGGCTAAACATCGTGCGTTCATCAGTCCTCTTATGGGCGGGAGGATGGTGTCGGACGGCGGCAGTGCGCCGACCGGAGGACGGAGTGAAGATGCCTGTCCTTACGAGCCGGAATAGCAAGCGGAGGTTTCGGGGCAAAGGATATAGAGACGCGCCTGACACCGCGACGTAGGAACGGTGTCGGGATAAAGCGTTGGAGTAGCCTTTGAAGAGAGTTTGCTGTCGTAGGCGCAATGATAGCGACCCGACACCGTGACGCAGGAGCGGTGTCGGGAGGAAGCGATAATGGAGACGGAGGCGGCAATCTCTCGACCCGAAGGCCGCAGCGGTCGTTAGTCGAAGTGGAGCGAAGCAGAGCCTCGACCAACGATGCTCGGGCTTGGAAGGATGTAGGCAGCAAGCGGAGAACGGAGGAAGGTTTGTATGGCTGACGGCCGACACCAGCCGGGTGGGTCAGAAAAGATGAACGCGACAAACAAAACGAGCTACCCTCTCGGGCAACTCGCTTTGCCAATTATGAAAAAAACTTTACTCTCGAAGTGAATGATAATCAGCGTTTGCGGTAGCAAACGTAGAACAGGACACCTGCGATGACAAGCGCGATTACCAGAACCGTTGTGCCGTCAGGCGGATTATACAGGCGCGTTGTGGCGGTGTGTTCCGTCGAAGCCTCGGCGGCTGATTGATGATAGGCCACCGTATCAAGCCGATTGAAGGCTTCGACACTATCCCTATGAACACGCCGCCGGTCGATGACGCGCCCACGGGTTGCCGTCAGGCGAATAATCTCCGGCGCCTCGGCGTATTCAACGGGGCGCTCGATATTGATTTTCAGGGTATCGAAGCTAAAATCAATATTACGGATGGCCGAGTCAATCACCGCGATTGTGCGGTGATGTTCAGACCGGGCGACGCTGTCGCGGTCAAGCGACTTGTTACTGACGGTTTCTTTGTGGGAGCGGCAACCACCCATCAAGGTGGTTGCGGCGAGAACAAAGAGAAATATGGAAGTGCGGAAGCGTATCATAAGGCGGCGTATTCTTTAGTGGCGTCGAAAGACGGACAGGCTTTGTTGGCAAAATCGCGGTGGCCGTGAATAGCGGCTACCGTGTATTTTGCTTTCAACTGACGAAGCAGCTCAACGAGTGCAACTCGTTGAGCGTCTGTTCGTGTATCTTTCGGCGTCTTGCCGTCAGATGCGCAGCCGCCGATGTAGCACACACCTATGGAGTGCGCGTTGTGACCGGTGCAGTGTGCGCCGACCCGGTCTTCAGGACGGCCACGATGAACTGAACCGTCACGATAAATCACATAATGATAGCCGATGCAGCGGAAGCCACGCTGACGATGCCAGGCGTCAATCTGTTGGACGGTGAAGTCCTTGCCCTCCGGCGTAGCAGAGCAATGGACGATGATTTGGTTAATCTTTCTCATGGTCTTTGTATTTATAGTGATAGTCGATGCCGAACAATGCTCCGGCGAAAGTCAGAATTTCGCCGAAGGCAACGAGGACGGAGTTGTGGATTTCGCCCGACGGGGGCAGAATGAACCCGGCAATCAGCAGGCCGCAGCCCACCGTAATGAGAAAAATTGCCGAGCAAAGCTGTATAGCTGATTTGTGGTTCTTAAAGTTCATACTTTGCTGCAATTTTATATTGTTAAACTATTGTATATGTGAAGAAAAAGTGCTAACTTTGTGTATTGACAAGTGAAACCATACTAACAGAACCGGATACCTCTCAACGATGTGAAACCAAGCTATTGAACCTGTGATACCTCTGTCGTATGCCGGATAGCCCTCGGTGCGATCCCTGTGCGTGGCTTGTTAGATAGCCCTCGGTGCGATCATGGCCGTTTACCAGATAGCCTCCCACCCCTCGGGGTGGGCGATCTGTTTTATAGGGGTATTACTTTCCGAAAACCCATGTTTCGGAAGCAGGGTCATAGATAAGGGCAAACTCGGCCAGTGTGCTGACGAGGTTAGCCGTCGTTATACGGCCTTTGCCCGGAGTTAACAGCTTGCCGAAGCCAATGGCGAAGCGCAGCCTTATCATTCTACGCTTGGTTTTATCGTTGTGGCAGACGAGCGAAACGCAACTGCGCCCCCATGCGACAGTCGGAGTGCCGTCTTGTTTGACGTGCTCAACGACCAGCGTTTCGGGACTGTCTGAATAATTGTCCGAAGGCATAGTAAACGTAGATTTGGCTGAGGTATTGAACAATAATTTGTTGCCTTCAACCTTGACTGTATAGCAGGAACCGTACAGGTTCCAGCCCTTGCGTCGGCGACAATATTTCTTTGTGCCGAGAAGCGAGGACTCTTTCGCGGCGAAGCGATTTCGTTTCTGAGTGAGACGGAACAGGTATGGAACGTAGCCGTCCTGAAGGAGCTTTCGTGCTCCGATGACAAACAGACGGTCGCCCTCGGTCTGAACCGATATGGGCGTCAGACCGCCTGAAACAGTGCCGTCACCTGCCGAGCCTTTGAGGGCTGCAATCTCCGATTGAACTGCGGAAAGCAATTTCTCCAGTTCGGAGATTGATTTCTTGGCGCTGTTAAGGTCGATGACCTGCTGCGCCCGCATGGCACCGGCCCTTTCGGTCGTGGCCTGTTGGATGAAAAGTTCGGAGGACGCGGAAACGGCGCCGGTGGCGAGGTTTACCGTCGATTTGTTGGCATAGATGTGATTGCGGTCGGCCTGACCCTGCGAAAGTGCGGTGATGGCCTGACCTGCGGCCTTAAATCCGTCGAGCAACTTTGTGATGTTGCTGACGGTCTCTGACGTTCCGGCAGTGGCGAGCAAATCCACTATGCGCTGTAAGATGTAGCCGAGAGATTCGGGAGAAACTGCGTCCTTGGACTGCAGGGCGCGAAACTCGGTGATAATGTCGGTGAGTGATTTTGTATCAATAGCCATAACGATGCTGTTTTATACGGCAAAGTTATGGCTATGAATTTGCGTCCGAAAAGACACGAGAAGTACACTTAGAGAGTGACTGCGCGGCGCATGATGTCGGGATTGAGCGCGTTGGAGACTGCCCGGCAGAACTCCTGGCCGAGCGAGTCAGCATAGAATTCCTGAATGTTCATCACCGAGGCGAAGTATTTGCGAGAGAACCAGCGCTTGCGCTTGCGGCCATTGCTTTTTCCGATGTCGCCGGGATTCCCTCGCGGAGTATTGCGTCCTGTGCCGTAATCGACAAACAAACCGTAGGTGTTGAACGCCTGTTCGAGATTAATGTCGATGAACTTGCCGTCGGCAGTCATCGAGATGCCGACCGTCGAGCGGTAGAGCGCCCCCGTGTCGACCGCGCCGAGGAGCGCGATTTGCTCGCGCCATATCTTAACCATCGTTGCATTGAAGGCAGTCACATACTTGCGTCTGGCTTCAAGCTGTTCGTTATCATTTCCACTCATCGGCATTGTATCTTAAATCGGTGTAGCAATCGACTGCGATTTGAAAATAAGCGCAGGCGCAGCCGGAGAAAAAGTAACGGTCAATCTCGTTGAACGTGATACGGGGGTCGATGTAAATGCAATTTTCTTCGAGCCTCGTTTTCTCCAGAATAAGCTGCGAGGCGAACTGTCGGAACAGTTCGCGCATGGTTTCCATGCACTCGGAGCGAGCTTCCATATCTTCGGCAGCGTGGCGCATGGCGAGGAAAACAGTTTTGACTCGCCGTGTCCTCGGCGTGTTATTGAGTTCCGTGTAGCCGTCGGCGATGTCGCTGACGCACACGAAAGCGGATGCCGTCTGCATCTGCGCCAGGGCTTCCTCGAAGCCCTCCAAGCCGCTGACACGGCAGAAGATGAAGTGCTCTTTTTGAGCAAGAATATTCGTGGCGGCGAGTCTTTCAAAGAAAGCAGCCGCATCCCATTGTCCGTAGTGTTTCATTTTGATTGGAGTTTGGCGTTGAGTTCCTTATACTCCCGTGCCTGGGCGTTAAGTTCAGTGAGGGCGCGGTGAGTATCGAGCGCGAGGACCTCGGCCTCTTTCGTGACATCGCCTTTGGTGAGGGCGCGGATTTGGGCGTTCATAGCGTCCTCTACCGAGGTCGCGGACGAGCCGAGCAGGTTGCCGCCGGAGGCGGCCTCGGCTATGGGTTGGAAGAAGTCGGAGAATTTCTGCGCGAAAGAGTCTTTGAGCGCGGCGAACCAGTAGAAGATGCTGATGCGCTCGTGGGGCTTGAAGGCAATAGCCTTGCCATAGAGCGTGGCTCCGAGTTGGTCGAGCAGTTCATCGTTCTGCGTCGAGAGATAACCTTGATAGAGGTTATCGCAGATGATGAACGTTTCAAACGGCACTTCGGAGAAGTCAGCCGGAAGCGCGGCCTGTCGGTTAATCTTCGAGAGGCGGACCGGCACGGTCGGCAGATTGGCGAGCCAGTCGAGAGCCGGAAGGAGTTCGGCGAGCGTCAGCGGTGTAACTTCAAAAAGGACTTTTCCTTTTTTCAGAAGGTACGAGCCGTTGTCCTGACGGCCTATAACCTTTGTGTCGCTCCATCGGAGCAAGCAAAGGGTCTTAATTTCGTCGGTTGAATGTTCAGCCGCGATTAACTCGTAGACATAGCGAAGCTGTTTGTCGCCGAGTTCGTGCCAGCCATGCGGCACATGAAAGTCAATGGTTATTGTCTGCATAGGTATGAGCATTATTGTACTGCGAAAGTACGGTAATGCGCATACCGGGCAAAAGACAGAAGAAAAGCCCCGATTTCTCGGAGCTTTGCGGAGAGGAAGCGAGGGTCGTTCAATACTCCTGCTCGTGGATATTGATGCTGCTGACGTATTCGAGGCAGTCGCCGAATTTTTCGATGGCGAGCATCAGCGCGTATGTGCGGTTGAACGTGAAGATGTTAGACCACAGACACGTGGAGTCATCCGTAAAATGGATGAAAGCGAAGAACTTTCTTGCGCCCTTGGGGCATTCGAGCGAGTAGTCTGTGAGGTTTGCGAAGTCGCTCTGAACGGGTCGTTTGTCGGGGAGTATCATATCTGATTGATTTAAGAGTTATGTGCCGAAGCACTTTTGATTTTACAGTGCAATGATTGGGAGAACTGAGAAAGCGAGCGAAGCAAAAATTTCAAGCAAAATTTTAAGCCGGTGGCGTTAAATACTACCTGCAAGGTGGAGATTTATAAAAATTTGCGAAGAAATCCGGAGGCTTCTTTTGCGTTGAGCGGTCAGTCCTACCTTTGCTAATGGAAAATCAGTGCCTCGTGCCGTAACTCCAATCAGATATGACCGACAGACGGCCCATGCGACTACGCTTCACAGACTGCCGAACTGCACCGGGGTGCTAAAACCAATATCCTTTCGCTTTCTTTTCATTGCGGAATACAGGGGGCGCAAACAGCTTCGCGGTTTCCGACCGATGCCACTCCGGAAAATCGTCCTTGTTTTCACGAATACGATTCACAATATCCGCGAGTCTACGGGAACTGAACGACCCCGATTTGAGGTAGCCGAGAATCTGGGCTTTGACCTGTCGGACAATAACACTCCGCTTTTCTGTCAGATCTCCGCGCAGGTTCTCCGAGCGGAGCGCTGACAGCAGTTCCGGCGAGAGCCATTCTTCGGCTAACGACGCCTCAAGGTCTATGACCTGCGGGCGGAGTTCGAGATACTTTTCCCACTTGGAGCCAGTGGCTCCGCCGACAGCATCCACGATGCCGAGGTCAGGGAAAAGTGTTGAGCCAAAGAAGTCGGCCTGTGGCGATGTGAGCCACTTGCTTGCTCCGACAAGTTCGGGGAGCAGCGCGGCGATGCAGTCGTCGCGGTGAGCGAGCATCGAGCCGACGAGCCGGTCCACTCGCGGCTTGGATGCCGGAGCGAGATTCTGAGTGCTGACAACGCCGAAGCCATTGGGCGTAAGCACGATGTCGAGCGAGGGAATTGCCCGGCGCAGAGCGTCGGCAACGACGAGCCGCGAGCAGATGATCTTGATTTCGTTGCTGTCTGTGTAGCCGCAGATAGTGTTGAACGTACTTTCAGAAGTGAAAGTAGTTCTGACCCAGTCTTCGGCGAGGTCGAGAAAGTGCGCGACCCTTTCGATAAAGGGCGTTTCGCCCTTGACCGAGGCGATGATATTGGGGATATGTGCGCGAAGCTGCGCATCAGTCGTTATCAGTTTCATCTTTATTGGGAGTTACTTGTTTGGCGTCTTTGTGTTCATCTAAGGTTGTAAGTTGCATGAACGGCACATCCACTTTCACGCCCTGCCAGCCGTTGAAGCGGATTATAATACGATGAACGGTGAAAAGCAGGTCGTGATATGGCTTTTGGAGGGCTTGGGCAATGGTGTAAAGCTCGCGCTTGTCAGAGCCGCTGTTATTAGACTGCGCCTTGCCCGGCACTGAACCGACAAGGTTACTATGCACACGCATAGTAAAGCATATCATATTGATTGCCTCCTGTATGTCGGTTTCCCAGTCGCCGCCCTCCTTGCTGTCGTCAATCTTGTTGATTACAACGTCGTGCTGCTCCTTGCCGTCGGGGGTGACATAGAACGTCGAGAACCAGGCTTTGCCGCTGTTCTCGGCGCCGGTGAGAAAGTCGAGTATCGACTGTTTCTCACGGACGATACGCTCCTGTTGTTTGCGGCGGTCGGTGATGCCCTCGGCACGGAATATTGATTCCCAATATTTCGCACCGACCTCGATGTGGTACTTTATCGGCGCTGAATTTTTCAGCTTCGCCTCTTTGGCGATGCCGATAAGTTGCTTTATGTTATACCATTTCCCTTTGAAAAGCGCAGCATAATAAGGGATGGGATAATAGGTAGAGTCAACCGTAGGAATACGGCTGACGATGGCGAACTTTCTGCACTTCGACTTTTTGGCAAGTTTGCTTTGCAGATCTTGCCAAGGAGAAGCGGGGTCGAGAAGGTCGATAACCTCGATGTCGGAGCGGGCGGATATACTTTTGCGCCAGTTGGCGTAAAGGATAGAGGGTATTCGCCCTGACTTGTCGGCGGGTGCGAAGCGGCAGTAACACGCCTCCTTGCGGAGCAGCCGCACAACCTTAGTGCCGTCGGCATTAAGGATGATGACGCTGACGGCGAAGCCGAAGTGTTTGAAGTCCTGGCAGACACCGAGGAAGTATGCGGCGAGGTCGTTGTCGAGCGTGAAGTCCTCGACTTCATCGCGGACGGCTGAGGCGGCGGTGTCGCAATTATATTGCAGACCCGACCCGAAGCAGACCTCGGCGTTGAACAGTTGGCAGGTTGCCAACGTCTCGTCCTTCTCGACAAGACCGATGATGTCGAAAGGCATCTGATTGTCGCCGCCCCACGGCACATAGCTTAGGCTATCGTCAACGATAGTCGGGACGATGTCGACGTCTTCTTTAAATACGGAGGACGAGTTGACGGTGAAAGCGGCGCGGGCTTCATAGCCCGGCAGCGTTTCAACGGAATTGAAATTGAGGGAGTCTATATCTGACATAGCGAAAGAATTTGAGCGTTAAAGGAATACTTCGAGGCTGTTGACGCGGAAGATACAGCAGTCGCGGACGCGGCGGCATTCGCCGGAGGCGAGCAGCTTCACGTTGCGCCAGCCGCCGTAGAACGAGTAACGGAGTGAAATGACGTTACGCAGTTCCAGGATAGAGCCGTCGGATTTCCATACGGAAATATCGAAAGGGTCGCCGGAGTTGAGCATCGTGCGAGCGGTAGATATATGTATCGAGCGAGCCATTACGAGAAAGTCGGGTTGAAATTCTGGTTGAAGATGCCGGGAGTGGTCGGCATATCGACCGACGGAGTATTGTCGGCGAAGCGCCATGTAAACTTGACCTTGTTAAGTTTTTCGTCCGTGTCGGAAAACTCGCAGGTGTAGTCTGTAATGAGGATTGGACGCAGAGCGTCAAAGTCCGTATCATACTTGCTGCAGTCCTGGCCGAAAGGTATGCGTACCGACGGCGAGGTGAGCATCTGTTCTATCTGAATACATTCGTCGGAGGTCAGGGGGCCGCTCTCGACTTCATACTCTTTTGAAGTCGAGATGTCGTAGAACTGCGAGGTCTTGCCGACGGAGGCAAGCGAGCGGTCGGTCTTGACCTTGACCGTAGTTGTGCGAGGCAAAGCGATATGCTCGGTTATGCCGAAGCAGTTCAGATAGAAGATGGGCGTATTGGTCTCCAGAGCCGGGTCGATGAAGAACGTGGCCGAGCGGTTGCCGCAACGGACGGTAACCGACTGGAGTATCAGCGACTCAATTTTCTTGCGCTCGATGATAAGGTCGCGCAGAGCGTCGAGCATGATATATTCGGTCAGCACCCCGTTGCTGTGAGCGATCTGGCCGTTGCCTGAGTGAGCGTACTGGTATGTGTCGCGTAGCCCCTTGTCGTTGATGAAGGTGGCGTAGGCGCGGAACATAACGCCCTCCCGATTAGCGGCGTACCACGACACGTTGATGTACCCGTCGGGTGAAAGACGGCGTGTGTGCGACAGGGTCAGAAAGTTTTCTCTTAGCCAGTCGCTCGGGTCGTATAATCGGGTGAGCTTGTCGCAGTACAACACCGGGAAGTCGAGTTCGGCAGTTTCATCGCCGGAAGATGCTTCGAGGTGAACATCAACGAAGTTCATCTCGGTGTTGCCCGACATATAGTGTTCGAGAAGCGGAATGACGTCGGAAACGACGATATTGCCGTCGAAGGCGTAATATAAGCCTTCGAGCAGTGTATTTCCGTAGATTGATATGCGGAAATTCACGGCCTCGTGGTCTGTGGCAATGGTGATGTCGGGCAAGTCACTCGACAGGAACAGGCTCGGTATATAAACTGTAAACTTAATCATACGGCAAAGATACCGGGCTGACAGCGGAGGATAAAAGACATATTCAGGGCAACTCGGATGTCGCGGGAGCGAACCTGCCCGGCAGCCCACACGGCTAAAGGGCTTGCCCTGCTACGGCTATGTGTCGCTCGGCATTTTCTCGGATGTCGCAGGAGCGAACCGCCCGGAGGTCGTTGTAACCGCA
>JAGATX010000004.1 GCA_017621055.1 Muribaculaceae bacterium
GCAGGAGCACTCCATCGTGCTCGTCCGCGGCGGCCGTGTGAAGGATCTTCCCGGTGTCCGCTATCACATCGTGCGCGGCACTCTCGATACCGCCGGTGTAAAGGACCGCACCCAGCGCCGCTCCAAATACGGCGCCAAGCGTCCCAAGGCAGGTGCTGCCAAGAAGTAATCCGCGTACGTCGGGCCGTGCGGCCCCTCCCCGCGGGTGAAGCAATCTTAAAGCACCCGAGTTAAAACAAACAATTTTTAAACTCGTTTTTGAAACTTGAAAAGCTGACATATCGGTTGAGTAAGCCGCCACAAAGCCCGGAGGGGCGAGGCTGAAGACGCAGAAGCAAGCAACCAAGCAACAAAAACACAAACAATTCTCTACAAAATGAGAAAGGCAAAACCTAAAAAACGGATTATCCTGCCCGATCCCGTGTTCGGCGACGTGCGTGTCACCAAGTTCGTCAACCATCTGATGTATGACGGCAAGAAGAACACGGCGTTCACCATTTTCTACGACGCCCTCGAAACAGTGAAGAACAAACTGCCCAACGAGGAGCTCACCGCTCTCGACATCTGGAAAAAAGCCCTCGAGAACGTTACGCCTACCGTAGAGGTAAAGAGCCGCCGTGTGGGTGGCGCTACCTTCCAGGTCCCCACTGAAATACGTGCCGACCGCAAGGAATCGATATCAATGAAAAACCTTATATCCTACGCCCGCAAACGTGGCGGCAAAACCATGGCCGACAAGCTCGCCGCTGAAATAGTGGATGCTTACAACCTGCAGGGCGGCGCTTTCAAACGCAAAGAAGACATGCACAAGATGGCCGAGGCCAACCGTGCGTTCGCCCACTTCCGTTTCTAAGCCGTTTTTCGTTGAATATTCAATAATCGAGCTACAATGGCTAAATCTGACGAACTTCTTAAGTATACCCGCAATATCGGCATCATGGCCCACATCGATGCCGGTAAGACAACCACATCCGAACGTATCCTCTTCTATACCGGCCTCACCCATAAAATCGGCGAAGTACACGACGGCGCCGCTACCATGGACTGGATGGAGCAGGAGCAGGAGCGCGGCATAACAATCACCTCCGCCGCCACCACCACGTTCTGGAAATACAACGACGAGAAATTCAAAATCAACCTTATCGACACTCCGGGACACGTCGATTTCACCGTCGAGGTAGAACGCTCGCTGCGTGTGCTCGACGGTGCCGTCGCCGCTTTCTGCGCCGTAGGCGGCGTGGAGCCCCAGAGTGAGACCGTATGGCGCCAGGCCGACAAATACAACGTGCCCCGCATAGGCTACGTCAACAAAATGGACCGCTCCGGCGCAAACTTCTTCGAGGTGGTGCGCCAGCTTCAGGATGTGCTCGGCGCAAACCCCTGCCCCATACAGATCCCCATCGGCGCCGAAGAAACCTTCAAAGGCGTGGTAGACCTCATTACCATGAAGGCCATCTTCTGGCACGACGAAACCATGGGCGCCGACTATGAAATCGATGAAATTCCCGAGTCGCTGCGCGCCGAAGCCGAGCAGTGGCACGACAAGATGCTCGAGAAAATCGCCGAGTACGACGACGACCTGATGGCCAAGTACTTCGACGACCCCTCCGCCATCACCGTCGACGAAATCAAACGCGCTCTGCGCAAAGCCACACTCTCCATGGACCTCGTGCCCATGATCTGCGGTTCCTCGTTCAAGAACAAAGGCGTGCAGTGTCTGCTCGACGCCGTCTGCGCATACCTGCCCAGCCCCCTCGACGCCGGCGCCATCGAAGGCCACGCCGTCGACAACCCCGACGAAGTGGTGACACGCCATCCGTCATCCGACGAGCCCATGTGCGCCCTCGCATTCAAGATTGCCACCGACCCCTATGTGGGCCGTCTGTGCTTCTTCCGCGTGTACTCCGGCGACATCAACGCCGGCTCCTACGTGCTCAACAGCCGCTCCGGCAAGAAAGAGCGCATATCGCGCCTCTTCCAGATGCACTCCAACAAGCAGAACCCCAAAGACGCCATCACCTGCGGTGATATCGGCGCCGGCGTGGGCTTCAAGGATATCCGCACCGGCGATACCCTCTGCTCCGAAGAGGCACCCATCGTCCTGGAGGCCATGGACTTCCCCGAACCCGTGATCGGCATCGCCGTAGAACCCAAGACCCAGAAAGACCTCGACAAACTCGGCGTGGGCCTGCAGAAACTTGCCGAAGAAGACCCCACCTTCCGCGTACAGACCAACGAGGAGACCGGCCAGACCGTCATCTCCGGCATGGGCGAGCTTCACCTCGACATCATCATCGACCGTCTGCGCCGCGAATTCAAGGTAGAGTGCAACCAGGGCCGACCCCAGGTAACATACAAGGAAGCCATCACCCGCCCCGTGGAACTTCGCGAAGTCTTCAAGAAGCAGACAGGCGGCCGCGGTAAGTTCGCCGACATCATCGTACGCGTAGAACCCGTCGACGAAGGCTTTGAAGGAAACCTCGAATTCGTCGACGAAGTGAAGGGCGGCAACATCCCCAAGGAATTCATCCCCGCCATCCAGAAAGGCTTCACAAACGCCATGAAGAACGGCGTCCTCGCCGGCTATCCCCTCGACCAGCTCAAGGTCACCGTCATCGACGGCTCCTTCCACCCCGTGGACTCCGACCAGCTGTCGTTCGAACTCTGCGCCATCCAGGCATTCAAGAAAGCCTGCGAGAAAGCAGGACCCGTGCTGCTGGAGCCCATCATGAAGATCGAAGTCGTAACCCCCGAGGAATCGATGGGCGACGTCATCTCCGACCTCAACAAACGCCGCGGACAGGTGGAAGGCATGGAAAGCAGCCGTTCGGGCGCCCGCGTGGTAAAAGCCAAGGCTCCTCTGGCCGAGATGTTCGGCTATGTCACCGCCCTGCGTACAATCACCTCCGGCCGCGCTACTTCGACAATGTCGTTCTCGCACTATTCCGAAGTGTCCAACTCCATAGCCAAGGAAGTTCTTACCGAATGCCAGGGCCGTGTGGACCTCCTTAAATAAATAAAGTAACAAAACAACCATATGAACCCCATCATCCGAATCAAACTTAAGTCGTACGACCACAGCCTCGTCGACAAAAGTGCAGAGAAGATCGTCAAGACAGTGAAGAGCATCGGCGCAGTCATCAGCGGACCCATACCCCTGCCCACCCACAAACGCATCTTCACCGTCAACCGCTCGACCTTCGTCAACAAGAAGAGCCGCGAACAGTTCCAGCTCAGCAGCTACAAGCGCCTGATCGACATCTACAACGCCACCCCCAAAATCGTGGACGCCCTGATGAAACTCGAGCTCCCCTCCGGCGTGGAAGTGGAAATCAAGTGCTGATAACCTCTCAGATACTACAGCCAACAAAATATTTTTAACAACAACAGAAATGCCAGGATTAATAGGAAAGAAAATCGGGATGACATCCGTTTTCAGTGCCGACGGCCAGAACGTGCCGTGCACTGTTATCGAAGTAGGCCCTTGTGTTGTCACTCAGGTTAAGACCGTGGATAAGGACGGCTACGCCGCCCTCCAGCTCGGTTTCGGCGAGCAGAAGGAAAAACACCTCACTCAGCCCGAAATCGGACACTTCCGCGCCGCCGGTGTGGCTCCCAAGCGTCACTTGGCCGAGTTCAAAGGCTTTGGCGACAGCTACAGCGCCGGCGACACTATCGGTGTGGACATCTTCACCGAGAGCGACTTCGTCGATGTAGTGGGAACCAGCAAAGGTAAAGGCTACCAGGGCGTGGTGAAACGCCACGGCTTCGGCGGCGTAGGCCAGACAACCCACGGCCAGCACAACCGCCTGCGTGCCCCCGGCTCCATAGGTGCCTGCTCCTACCCCGCAAAAGTGTTCAAAGGCATGCGCATGGCCGGCCAGACCGGCAACGAGCGCGTCACCGTGCAGAACCTCCAGGTTATCAAGGTGATCCCCGAACACAACCTCATGATGATTAAAGGCTCCATCCCCGGTGCCAAAGGTTCAATCGTTCTAATCGAGAAGTAAACATGGAACTCGCAGTATATAACCAGCAGGGCCAGGACACCGGCCGCCGCGTAAGCCTCAACGAAGAGGTATTCGGCATCACACCCAACGAGCACGCCCTTTACCTCGATGTCAAGCAGTATCTGGCAAACCAGCGCCAGGGCACACACAAGAGCAAAGAGCGCTCCGAAGTATCGGGTTCCACCCGCAAGCTCCACAAGCAGAAAGGCGGCGGCGGCAGCCGTATAGGCGACATCAACTCGCCCGTCCTCGTAGGCGGCGGCCGCGTTTTCGGTCCCCGTCCCCGCGACTACCGCTTCAAGCTCAACCGCAAAGTCAAAGACCTCGCACGCCGCTCCGCCCTCAGCCTCAAGGCTGCCGCCGGGGAGATCATCGTTGTCGACGACATCAATTTCGCAGCACCCAAGACTAAAGAATTCGTAAACTTTGCTAAAAATCTTAAAGTTGAGGGCAAAAAGCTCCTTCTCGTTTTAGCAGAACAAAATAATAACGTATATTTGTCGATGCGAAATGTGCCTGATGCCCGAATCATGACTGCTTCGGACATCAACACATATGCCGTGCTCAACAACAAAGCCCTTATCGTCACCGAGAAAGGGCTCGAAGTCATTAACAAGCTCTAAAGCACCTCACAAATGGACATATCTATCAAACCCATCATCACAGAAAGAGCAACCAAGCTTTCGGAAAAGCGCAACTGCTATACTTTCCGTGTTAGCCCCGACGCCAACAAGTACCAGATCAAGGCACTTGTGGAGCAAATCTACGGCGTGAAGGTGCTCAGCGTGAACACAGCAGTGATGCGTGCAAAAAACAAATCGCGCTGGACCAAGAGCGGTCTGCTCCGCGGCAAGACAGCCGAATGGAAAAAAGCCTTCATAACAGTGGCTCCCGACCAGACCATCGAATTCTTCAGCAACATCTAACAATAAAATGGCAGTAAGAAAATTCAAGCCCACAACCCCCGGGCAGCGTCACAAAGTTATCGGTGTGTTTAAAGGTACCATCACTGCTACGACACCGGAAAAATCTCTTACAGTCGGCAAGCGCGCCTCTGGCGGCCGCAACAACCAGGGACGTCTCACCACCCGCTACCTTGGTGGTGGCCACAAGCGCAAACTGCGCGTGATAGACTTCAAGAGAAACCGCGACGGCATCCCCGCCGTGGTCAAGACCATCGAATACGACCCCAACCGTTCGGCACGTATAGCCCTGCTGTACTACGTCGACGGCGTAAAGACCTACATCATCGCCCCCAACGGCCTCGAGGTAGGCACTACTGTGGTCAGCGGCCCCGATGCAGCACCTGAAGTCGGCAACGCTCTTCCCCTGAGCAAAATCCCCGTAGGTACCGTTATCCACTGCATCGAGCTGCGTCCCGGCCAGGGTGCCTTCATGGCACGCAGCGCCGGCACTTTCGCCCAGCTCATTTCCCGCGAGGGAGACTATGCTATCATCAAATTACCTTCCGGCGAAACCCGCAAGATCCTCGCCGCGTGCAAAGCCACAGTCGGCACCGTCGGCAACAGCGAGCACTCCCTGGAGCAGAGCGGCAAAGCCGGCCGCAGCCGCTGGCTCGGCCGTCGGCCTCACAACCGCGGCGTGGTGATGAACCCTGTCGACCACCCCATGGGCGGCGGCGAAGGTCGTGCCTCCGGCGGTCATCCCCGTTCCCGCAAGGGTCTCTACAGCAAAGGTCTCAAGACCCGCGCTCCCAAGAAGCAGTCTTCGAAGTATATCGTAGAGAGAAGAAAAAAGAAGTAATCTGATAAAATAGCTAATATGAGCCGTTCTTTAAAAAAAGGTCCCTTCATCAGCGTAAAGCTCGAGAAGAAAGTGGCCGACATGGAATCTACCGGCAAGAAAAACGTCATCAAGACCTGGAGCCGCGCTTCCATGATAGCCCCTGAATTCGTCGGCCACACTTTCGCCGTGCACAACGGGAACAAATTCATCCCCGTTTACGTGACCGAGAACATGGTAGGCCATAAACTCGGCGAGTTCGCCCCCACGCGCACTTTCCGCGGCCACGCCGGCAACAAGAAAAAATAACCGGGACAGTTAAAGCCTAAAACAACGAAAAAACAGACCACAGAATACAATGGGTGAAAGAAAAAGATTATCAGCCGACAAACGCAAGGAAGAGCAGCGGAAAGTAGCATTTGCCAAAATGCTCAACATCCCCACCTCTCCCCGCAAAATGCGTCTGGTGGCCGACATGGTGCGCGGCAAGGAAGTATTCCGCGCACTGGGCATCCTCAAATTCTCCAACAAGGAGGCTGCCGCCCGTCTGCACAAGCTCGTCCAGAGCGCCGTGGCAAACTGGGAACAGAAAAACGACCGCCGCGCCGCCGACGGCGAACTCTATATCACGACAATCTACGTAAACTGCGCTCCCATGCTCAAGCGCCTGCGTCCCGCTCCCCAGGGCCGCGGCTACCGCATCCGCAAACGCGCAAACCACGTCACCGTGATAGTAGACACCAAAGATAACAACGCTAACAACCACGAAGCTTAATATGGGACAGAAAGTCAATCCTATCAGCAACCGCCTGGGTATTATCCGCGGCTGGGACTCCAACTGGTCGGAGAAGGGCAAGTACCCCGACAACATTCTCGAAGACTACAAGCTTCGCGAGTACCTCAACGTCCGTCTTGCCAAGTGCAGCGTGTCGCGCATTGTCATCGAGCGCACGCTCAAGCTCATCACAATCACCGTTTGCACCTCCCGCCCCGGCCTCATCATCGGCAAAGGCGGTCAGGAAGTGGAAAAACTCAAGGAAGAGCTCAAGAAGATCACCGATAAAGACGTGCAGATCAACATCTACGAAGTTAAGCGTCCGGAACTCGACGCCGAAATCGTGGCCGCTCAGATAGCACGCCAGATCGAGGGCAAAGTAGCCTATCGCCGCGCTATCAAGATGGCTATCGCATCGACGATGCGTGCCGGCGCCGAGGGCGTCAAAGTGCAGGTTTCCGGCCGTCTCAACGGCGCCGAAATAGCCCGCTCCGAGATGTTCAAGGAAGGCCGCACACCCCTGCACACCCTCCGTGCCGACATCGACTATGCCCTTGTGGAAGCCCACACCAAAGTAGGTGTCATCGGCGTGAAAGTATGGATCTGCCGCGGCGAAATTTACGGAAAAAAAGACCTCGCCCCCCAGTTCACCGCCGCCGCCAAGGACGGCCGCGGCCCCGCCAAACCCGCAGGACGTCGCGGCGGCTTCCGCTCGGCTAAAAACAACCGTTAAACCAGCAAAGCAACCCAAAAATGTTACAGCCTAAGAAAACAAAATTCCGCCGCGCGCAGAAAGGCCGCATGAAAGGAATTGCCCAGCGTGGCAACCAGCTGGCTTTCGGATCCTTCGGCATCAAGACCCTCGAGAGCAAATGGATTACCGGCCGCCAGATCGAGGCAGCACGTATCGCCGTGACCCGCTACATGCAGCGTCAGGGCCAGATATGGATACGCATATTCCCGGACAAACCCATCACCAAGAAACCTGCCGAAGTCCGCATGGGTAAAGGTAAAGGTTCGCCCGAAGGTTTCGTGGCTCCCGTCACTCCCGGACGCGTGATCATAGAAGTAGAAGGCGTAAGCTACGACATCGCCAAGGAAGCACTCCGCCTGGCAGCCCAGAAACTCCCGGTGGTAACCAAATTCGTGGTGCGTCGCGACTACGACCCCACTCAAAACGTATGATAGAGCTATGAAGAAAGAAGAAATCCGCGAAATGACCACCGCCGACCTCGTCGAGCGCCTGGAGCAGATGGAAAAAGACTATCTGCAGATGCGTATCAACCACGCGGTCACCCCTCTGGACAATACCGCCAAGATAACGGCCGACCGCCGCACCATAGCACGTGTGAAAACCGAGCTTCGCCGCCGCGAGCTCAACAACAACTAAGAAATGGAAGAAAAGCGTAACCTGCGCAAAGAGCGCATCGGCGTGGTCTCCTCCAACAAAGGCGACAAAAGCATAACCGTCACCGTAAAATATAAGGAGAAACACCCCATATACGGCAAGTTCGTGGCCAAGACAAAAAAATACCACGCACACGACGAGAACAACGAATGCTCCGTCGGCGATACCGTACGGCTGATGGAAACCCGTCCCCTGAGCAAGACCAAACGCTGGAGATTAGTAGAAATCGTAGAAAAAGTTAAATAACAATGATCCAGACAGAATCACGACTGAACGTAGCCGACAACTCCGGCGCCAAGGAAGTGCTGTGCATCCACGTACTCGGTGGCACCGGCCGCCGCTACGCCTCGGTAGGCGACATCATCGTCGTTACGGTGAAGAACGCCATCCCCGGCACCGACGTCAAGAAAGGCACAGTGAGCCGCGCAATGGTGGTGCGCACCAAGAAAGAAGTGCGCCGCCCCGACGGCTCGTACATCCGCTTCGACGACAACGCCTGCGTTCTGCTCAAGAACGACGGCGAACTCCGCGGCACCCGTATCTTCGGCCCCGTAGCCCGCGAACTCCGTGCAAAAAACATGAAGATCGTCTCGCTCGCTCCCGAAGTTCTCTGAGCCCCTTAAACCGTCTCATCTTAACAACAACGTGAAAACACCAACCATTATGAGCAAATTGCACATCAAGAAGGGTGATACCGTATATGTCCTCTCCGGCGAAGACAAAGGCCGCACCGGCCGCGTCCTCTCCGTTGACCGCGCCAAAGGCCGTGCCATTGTAGAGGGCATCAACATGGTTACCAAGGCCACCAAGCCCACCGCCCAGCATCCCGACGGAGGCCTGGTCAAGAAAGAAGCGCCTATATATATCTGTAAACTCAGCCTGGTGGACCCCAAGAGCGGCAAGCCCACCCGCATCCGCATAGAGCGCCGCGACGGCAAGGCTGTGCGTATTTCCAAAAAATCCAATCAAGAAATCAAATAATGAGCACCACACTGCAAAAAGACTATAAAGAACGCATTGTTCCGGCTCTGGAGAATGAGTTCAAATACAGCACCGTCATGCAGGTGCCCCGTCTTGAGAAGATTGTCATAAACCAGGGCATCGGAGCCGCAACACAGGACAAGAAACTCATCGAGACCGCCATCAACGAGCTCACCGCCATAACAGGCCAGAAAGCAGTGGCAACCCTCTCGAAGAAGGATATCTCCAACTTCAAGCTCCGTAAGAAAATGCCCGTGGGCGTGCGTGTAACCCTGCGTCGCGACAAGATGTACGAGTTCCTCGAGCGCCTCATCCGTGTGGCCCTCCCCCGTATCCGCGACTTCAAAGGCATCGAAGGCAAACTCGACGGCCGCGGCAACTACACCCTGGGCATCACCGAGCAGATAATCTTCCCGGAAATCAACATCGATGCCATCAACAAGCTCACCGGCATGAACATCACCTTCGTAACCTCGGCACCCACCGACGAAGAAGGCTATGCCCTGCTGAAGCACTTCGGGCTCCCCTTCAAGAACGCTAAAAAATAAATAAATAAAGAATGGCCAAAGAATCAATGAAAGCCCGCGAGGTTAAGAGAGCGCGCCTCGCCGCCAAGTATGCCGCACGTCGCGAAGAACTCAAGAAAATCGTGAACTCCGGCATAGTTGAAGAGAATCGCCAGGAGGCCTATGAGGCCGCCCAGAAACTTCAGGCTCTTCCGAAGAACGCCTCGTATATCCGCCAGCACAACCGCTGCTCCATCACCGGTCGTCCCAAAGGATATATGCGCCAGTTCGGCATTTCGCGCATACAGTTCCGCGAGATGGCATCGGCAGGTCTGATACCCGGCGTAAAGAAAGCAAGCTGGTAAACCACTCTCCCCGGCACGCTTTCGCCAACAGCACCCCCGGCCGAGGCCTCAATCCGGCAAAGAACGGAAATTGGGCGGCGGCCCAAAAGAGAGTGTTAAATATTGTTGGGCAAACGGACCCAATCAATTTAATCAAAACAAAACAATGACCGATCCCATAGCAGATTATCTCACAAGATTGAGGAACGCTATCAAAGCCAACCACCGCGTGGTTGACATCCCCGCCTCAAACTTGAAAAAAGAAATCACCAAGATTCTTTTTGAACAGGGCTATATACTTAACTATAAGTTTATAGAGGGCGAAGCCAACGCCCAGGGCACCATAAAGATCGCCCTGAAGTACGATCCCGTCGACCGCGTGAACGCCATCAAGGGCCTCAAGCGCGTGTCGCGTCCCGGCCTGCGCCAGTACACCGGCTACAAGGACATGCCCCGCGTGCTCAACGGCCTGGGCATAGCCATTCTTTCCACCTCGCGTGGAGTGATGACAAACAAGAAGGCCGCCGACCTCAAGATAGGCGGCGAAGTCCTCTGCTACGTATATTAATCAACCCCACCAAGCAACAACACTATGTCAAGAATAGGTAAAGCACCCATCGCCATCCCGGCAGGAGTAACAGTGACGGTTGATCCCCGCACCAATGTCGTCACCGTCAAAGGCAAATACGGCGAGCTCACCCAGACAGTGGCTCCCGACATCACAGTGACCGTCGACAACGGTTTCGTACACGTAACGCGCCCCAGCGACGACCGCGAGCACCGCGCTCAGCACGGTCTGTACCGTGCGCTGATCCACAACATGGTGGAGGGCGTCCACAAGCGTTACCGCAAAGAGATGGAACTCGTAGGCGTGGGTTACCGCGCGACAGCTACCGGACAGGTGCTCGAACTCGCGCTGGGCTACTCCCACGCAATATATATCAAACTTCCTCAGGAAGTCAGCGTCGAGGCCAAGAGCGAACGTAACAAAAACCCGCTCATCATCCTGGAGAGCCAGGACAAGCAGCTCCTCGGCCAGGTATGCGCCAAGATACGCAGCCTGCGCAAGCCCGAACCCTACAAGGGCAAAGGTATCAAGTTTGTCGGCGAGATCATCCGCCGCAAGTCCGGCAAGAAAGCCGGTGCAAAATAAACTTTAACCGCACTCAGCTATGACTTCCAAAATAGAAAGACGCAATAAAATCAAAACCCGCATCCGCGGCCGCATCTCCGGCACCGCCGAGCGGCCCCGCATGACGGTGTTCCGCAGCAACAAGCAGATATACGTCCAGCTCGTCGACGATCTGGCCGGACGCACCCTGGTGGCTGCATCATCGCGCGGCCTGGACACCAAGGCCACAAAGACAGAGATAGCCGCCCTGGTGGGCGCCGCCGTAGCCGCCAAGGCTCTCGAGGCCGGCATCACCGAGGTCGTTTTCGACCGCAACGGCTACCTCTTCCACGGACGTGTTAAATCCCTGGCTGACGCCGCCCGCGGCGCAGGCCTCAAATTCTAAGCGAAATGGCAAAGAGAAACAACCGAGTAAAAAGCAGCAGCGACCTTGAGCTCAAGGATCGCCTGGTGGCCATCAACCGCGTTACCAAAGTAACCAAAGGCGGCCGCACATTCACCTTCGCAGCCATTGTCGTAGTAGGCAACGAGGACGGCATCGTAGGCTGGGGCCTGGGCAAGGCCAACGAAGTACAGGCAGCCATCGCCAAAGGCGTGGAAGCCGCCAAGAAGAACCTCATCAAGGTTCCCGTGCACAAAGGCACCATCCCCCACGAGCAGGCAGCCAAATTCGGCGGCAGCCGCATCATCCTCAAGCCCGCCAGCCATGGTACGGGCGTGAAGGCCGGCGGCGCCATGCGTGCCGTCCTCGAGAGCGTGGGCATCACCGACGTGCTGGCAAAGAGCAAAGGCTCGTCGAACCCCCACAACCTTGTGAAAGCCACCATCGCCGCCCTCGACGAGATGCGTTCGCCCGCCATAGTCGCCCAGAACCGCGGCATCAGCGTGGAGCAAGTGTTCAAAGGCTGATAACCTCTTAAAGAAAGGCACAACAATGGCACAGATAAAAATCAAGCAGATAAAGAGCCGCATAGGCGCTCCCGCCGTGCAGAAACGCACCCTCGACGCCCTCGGCCTCAGAAAAATGAACCACACCGTGGTGAAGGAAGACACTCCTTCGGTGATGGGAATGGTAACTAAAGTACATCATCTCGTAGAGGTGACCAAAGCATAAAAAACGAAGCTACAATGGATCTCAGTAACTTAAAACCCGCCGTCGGTTCTGTAAAGCACAACACACGTATCGGCCGCGGACCGGGTTCGGGCAAGGGCGGAACATCCACCCGCGGTCACAAGGGTGCTAAATCGCGTTCCGGCTACAGCCGCAAGATCGGTTTCGAAGGCGGCCAGATGCCCCTGCAGCGCCGTCTGCCCAAATTCGGATTCAAGAATATCAACCGCGTAGAATATAAAGCCATCAACCTCGATCTGATCTCGGCACTGGCAGAAGCACGCCAGCTGCAGAAGGTAGGTATCGACGAACTCGTCGCTGCCGGATACCTCCGTCGCGGCCAGCTCGCCAAGGTTCTTGCCGGCGGCGCCATAGCCACGGCACTGGCCGTTGAGGCAAATGCTTTCTCCGCAGCAGCCAAGGCAGCTATCGAAGCTGCCGGCGGCAGCGCAACAACTGTCTGACCATGAGATTTTTCGAGACACTTAAAAACATCTGGACAATCCAGGAACTGCGTCACCGGCTGCTGATCACCATGCTTCTGGTGTTCATCTACCGACTGGGCTGCTACGTTGTTCTTCCGGGCATATCGGCCTCCGATATCGAAGCCCTGGAGAGCTTCACCAACAGCAGCGGCCTGATGCAGCTCCTCGATATGTTCTCCGGCGGCGCCTTCTCGCAGGCCTCGATATTTGCCCTGGGTATCATGCCCTACATCACGGCATCTATCGTCATCCAGCTCTGCGGCATGATTCTCCCCTCTTTCCAGAAAATGCAGAGGGAAGGCGAAAGCGGACGCCAGAAAATGAACCAGTACACGCGCTATCTCACGGTATTAATCCTGCTGATGCAGGCACCCGCATACCTGATCAACCTTCAGGTGCAGGTCAACAGTGCCAACGGCGCCCTCCACTTCGGTTTCTGGACCGTCGCTTACATGACCGTAATCCTGACCGCCGGCTCGATGTTCATCATGTGGCTCGGCGAGCGCATTACCGACCGCGGCATAGGCAACGGCATATCGTTCATCATCCTTGTGGGCATCATAGCCCGCCTGCCCCAGGCCCTCTTCTTCGAGTTCACCACACGCCTGCCCGGCGACGGCGCCGGTCAGGGCGGCCTGGTGATGTTCCTGGTGGAAGTGATACTGCTCTTTGCCGTTACGGTATGCGCCGTGCTCCTGGTACAAGGTACCCGCAAAGTGCCCGTGCAGTATGCCAAGCGCATTGTGGGCAACCGCCAGTACGGCGGTGCCCGCCAGTACATTCCCCTTAAGGTGAATGCTGCCGGCGTGATGCCCATAATCTTTGCCCAGGCAATAATGTTCATACCCATGACCCTTGCCGGCTTCCGTGGCGGCGACTCCGGCTTCATGCTGGCCTTCACCGACATCAACGGCTTCTGGTACAACGCAGTGTTCTTCATCCTCATCGTTGCCTTCACATATTTCTACACCGCCATCACGGTGCGTCCCACCCAGATGGCCGAGGACATGAAGCGCAACAACGGATTTATCCCCGGTGTGAAACCCGGCAAGAAGACCGCCGAATACCTCGACGCCATCATGAGCCGCATAACCCTGCCCGGCTCCATCTTCCTGGGCGTGGTGGCCATTCTTCCCGCATTCGCGCGCTTCCTGGGAATCAACCAGAACTTCGCGCAGTTCTTCGGCGGCACATCGCTGCTGATCATGGTGGGTGTCGTGCTCGACACACTCCAGCAGGTAGAATCGCATCTGATGATGCACCACTACGACGGACTGATGAAAGAAGGCAAAATCAAGGGCCGCACCACCGGCCAGGCTTATTGAACCTCCTGACAAGACATCGACAGCACGATGATATACCTCAAGACACCGGAAGAAATCGAAATCATGCGCATCCCCGCGGAGCTGCTCTCGCGCACCATGGGTGAACTGGCGCTGTGGGTTCGTCCCGGCGTTACCACACGCAAGCTCGACACCATTGCCCGCGAATATATGGCGGACAATGGTGGCAAGCCTGCCTGTCTGGGCTACGCAGGATTTCCGGGAGCCCTGTGTATCGAAGTCAACGAGACGGTAGTGCACGGTTTTCCGTCCGACACCGAGCTCCGCGAAGGCGATATAGTGGGCATCGACACAGTGGTGGAGAAAGAAGGCTTCATGGCCGATATGTGCTATACCTTTGCCGTCGGCGAGATCGACCAGGCAAAGACGGCACTGTGCCGCACCACCCGCGAGAGCCTTTACGTGGGCATCGGCGCCGCCGTCGAAGGCGCGCGCATAGGTGATGTTGCAAACGCCATCCAGACCTACTGCGAGAGCCGCGGCTACAGCCTCGTCCGCGAAATGTGCGGCCACGGCATAGGCCGCAAGATGCACGAGGCTCCCGAAGTGCCCAACTACGGGCGCCGCGGCATAGGCCCCCGCCTTACCGAAGGAATGTGCATATGCATAGAGCCGATGGTGAACATGGGCAGCAGAAACATAGTGATAAGCTCTGACGGCTGGCAGTGCCGCACACGCGACCGCAAACCGTCGGCACACTATGAGCACACCCTCGCAATCATCGACGGCAAGGCGCAGCCCCTCACCACTTTCGATTATATTCATCAGGCAATACCCGACAGATTCAAATAAAGCCCGCTATATGGCAAAACAAACAGCAATCGAACAGGACGGAACCATCGTCGAGGCTCTCTCCAACGCAATGTTCAGAGTGGAACTCGAGAACGGCCATGAAATCACGGCCCACATTTCGGGAAAGATGCGCATGCATTATATAAAGATCCTTCCCGGAGATAAAGTGCGTGTCGAGATGTCGCCCTACGACCTCAGCAAAGGCCGGATTGCTTTCCGCTATAAATAAGCAAACAACACTACACTAAAAGATATGAAAGTTAGAGCTTCCGTCAAGAAACGCACCCCGGACAGCAAAATAGTCCGTCGCAAAGGACGTCTTTACGTCATCAACAAAAAGAATCCCAAATACAAACAGCGTCAAGGATAAAATACTATGGCAGTACGAATAGTGGGAGTTGACCTCCCCCAGAACAAAAGAGGTGAAATCGCCTTGACTTACATCTACGGCATCGGTCGCAGCGCTGCTAAGAGCATACTCAGCAAAGCCGGTATCAGCTATGACACCAAGGTACAGGACTGGACCGACGAAGAAGCTGCGAAAGTACGTGAAGTAATAGGCAGCGACTACAAAGTAGAGGGCGACCTCCGCAGCGAGATCCAGCTCAACATCAAGCGTCTGATGGACATAGGCTGCTACCGCGGCATCCGTCACCGCAACGGCCTGCCCGTGCGCGGCCAGAGCACCAAGAACAACGCCCGCACCCGCAAGGGCCGCAAGAAAACCGTTGCCAACAAGAAAAAAGCTACTAAATAAGAACTGATATGGCAAAAAAAACAGTCGCAGCGAAAAAACGCAACGTTAAGGTTGGCGCAGAAGGCCA
This sequence comes from Muribaculaceae bacterium, assembly GCA_017621055.1. Lineage (GTDB taxonomy): Bacteria > Bacteroidota > Bacteroidia > Bacteroidales > Muribaculaceae > CAG-873. The sequence continues at coordinate 15,455 of JAGATX010000004.1, forward strand.
GCTTCACGTTCATTCGTCGTTCAACAACATCATCGTGTGCCTTGCCAACAGCGAAGGTCAGGTTATCTCCTGGAGCAGCGCCGGCAAGATGGGCTTCCGCGGTTCGAAGAAGAACACGCCGTATGCCGCACAGATGGCAGCCCAGGATTGCGCCAAGACGGCCTACGACCTTGGCCTGCGCAAAGTAAAGGCCTATCTCAAAGGCCCGGGCAACGGTCGCGAGAGCGCCGTCCGCACCATCCACGGCGCCGGTATCGCCGTAACAGAGATTATCGACGTTACGCCCCTGCCCCATAACGGCTGCCGTCCTCCCAAACGCAGAAGAGTCTAATCAGTTGTCGGCCTCGGCGGCGAGCCCGCACCTCTGCGGAGCGGCAAAGCGGCCGGGACAACGACTCCAACTTTCCTTTTAGTAAGTATCTCTTCCCGACATAACAACAAACTCACGTCGGAAGTGCCACCGGGGCAGCGGTCCGCCAAGGCCGCCCGACACAGGCCATCGAACGGTCACCGCCGCAGAGCGATTGGGTCATATTCATTTCACCTCTCTATGACCGCGGCTGCGCTCCAGCGACAAACAGACATCCCGACAGGCCGCCCGGCACCAACCCGACACAACCTAACTGATTAAACCAAGCAAAATGGCAAGATACACAGGTCCCAAGACCAAAATCGCCCGTAAATTCGGCGAGCCCATCTTCGGCGAAGACAAAGTATTGGCACGACGCAACTTCCCGCCGGGCCAGCACGGCCAGAACAAACGCCGCAAAACGAGCGAGTACGGCATTCAGCTTCGTGAAAAGCAGAAAGCCAAATATACCTATGGCGTGCTCGAACGCCAGTTCCGCAATCTCTTCGAGAAAGCATCGTCGCTCAAAGGTATCACCGGTGAAATTCTCCTCCAGCTTCTGGAAGGCCGTCTCGACAACGTGGTATACCGTCTGGGCATAGCTCCCACACGTGCCGCCGCCCGTCAGCTGGTACTCCACAAGCACATAGTAGTGAACGGCAAGGTTCTGAACGTGCCTTCATATGCCGTACAGCCCGGCGACATCATCGGAGTGCGCGAGCGCTCCAAGAGCCTGGAAGTCATTGCCGACTGCCTGGCCGGCTTCAACCACAGCAAATATCCCTGGATAGAGTGGGACGAAGCCACCAAGAGCGGCAAATACCTCCACGTGCCCGCTCGTGCCGACATTCCCGAGAACATCAAGGAACAGTCGATTGTCGAGCTCTACTCCAAGTAATAATCCTTAGACCAACGATCCATGGCTATATTAGCATTCCAGAAACCCGAAGCAGTTGTAATGGTGGAATCCAACAGCCGCTACGGTAAATTTGAGTTCAAACCCTTGGAACCAGGCTATGGCATCACCGTAGGCAACGCCCTGCGACGTGTACTGCTGTCGTCGCTCGAAGGCTTCGCCATATCGTCGATAAAAATCGACGGTGTGAAAAACGAATTCGACACCGTGCCGGGCGTTAAGGAAGATGTTACCAACATCATCCTCAACCTCAAGCAGGTAGACCTTAAGCAGCGCGTCGAAGACACCGAGTTCGAGCGCGTGACCATCAATGTATCCGGCAAGGAGGAATTCACTGCCGGCGATATCGCCGAGGCCCTCACCGCCTTCGAGGTCATGAACCCTGAACTTGTGATCTGTCATCTGGACAAGAGCGCCGGTTTCAATATCACGCTGACCATCAACAAGGGTCGCAGCTGGGTGCCCGCCGAAGAGAACGTGACCCCCAACGACGATATCGATACCATCGCCATCGACTCTATCTACACGCCCATCAAGAACGTGAAATATACCGTCGAGAACACGCGCGTGGACCAGAAGACCGACTACGACAAACTCACCCTCGAGATAACCACCAACGGCTCCATCCTCCCCAAGGACGCAGTCAAGGAGGCCGCAAAAATACTGATTTACCACTTCATGCTCTTCTCGGACGAGAAGATCACACTCGAAACCACCGAGCCCGATCCGGGTGAGGAGTTCGACGAGGAAGTGCTGCACATGCGCCAGCTTCTCAAGAGCAAGCTGGTTGACATGCAGCTGTCGGTACGCGCCCTCAACTGCCTCAAGAGCGCCGAGGTGGAAACTCTGGCCGAACTCGTGGTGTTCAACAAAACCGACCTGCTTAAGTTCCGCAACTTCGGCAAAAAGTCGCTCGTGGAGCTTGAGAGCCTGCTCAACAGCCTGAATCTTTCGTTCGGCATGGACATCTCTAAGTACAAACTCGATAAAGAATAATCATTCCGATGAGACACAATAAAAAATTCAACCACCTTGGCCGCCAGACCGCTCACCGTGCCTCCCTGCTGGCCAACATGACGGTGTCGCTTATCTTCCACAAGCGTATCAACACCACCCTTGCCAAAGCCAAGGCCCTGCGCGTATATGCCGAGCCGCTGATCAACCGTGCCAAGGAGGATACCACCGCCAACCGCCGCCTTGTGTTCGCACACCTGCAGAACAAGGAAGCCATCAAAATCCTGTTCCAGGACATCGCCGAGAAGATTGCCAACCGTCCCGGCGGCTACACCCGCATCCTTAAGACCGGCAACCGTCTGGGCGACAACGCCAAGACCTGCTTCATCGAACTTGTGGACTACAACGAGGCCATGCTCGGCGGCAAGGAAGAGGCCAAGACCAAAACAACCCGCCGTTCGCGCCGCAAAGGCGCCAAGAGCGCCGAGGCTGCTGCCGAAAACCCCGTTGCAGAGGTTAAGGAAGAACCCAAGGAACTCCCCGAAGCTTAAAAGCATCAACCGCAGGCCACCGGGGGCGTCAGCGCCACCGGGAGCCTTGAAATACCAAAAAAGCGCCACGACCGTGCGGTTGTGGCGCTTTTTTTGTGGTTATGTGGGCTGGTAGCTTATGTGACTGATGCGGCTGATGTGACTTATGTGACTTTTGGGGCTTGTGGGGATGAGTTTTTTATTGGGGTTTGCGGTATTTGTCGGCGCCGGAGCATTCGTCGAGTATGCTCAGATAAGAGGCATAGCGCGAGCGGGCTATTCGCGCATCGTCGACGGCTTTGAGCACGGCACATCCAGGTTCGTGTGTATGTGTGCAGTTTCCGAAGCGGCAGTGCGCCGATTCGGCGAAAATCTCCGGAAAAAAGTGCCCCACTTCCTCACGTTCGAATTCCACGGTCCCGAAGCCGCGTACTCCGGGAGTGTCGATTATGTTACCTCCGCCGGGCAGGGGGAACATTTCGGAGAAAGTGGTGGTGTGCATGCCGCTGTCGTTGGCTTGCGAAATTTCGCCGGTGCGGAGGTCGAGGCCCGGTATGAGCGCATTGATGAGGCTCGATTTGCCTACGCCGGAGTTGCCCGAAAGAAGGGTGGTCTTTCCGGCGAGAGCGTCGCGGAGGCTGTCCATGCCGCTGCCGGTGAGCGCCGATACTGCGATTGCCGGATAGCCGATCGATGAGTAGAGGTAAAGCACGGCGTCGAGGAGTTCGGCATCGTCGGGGTCTGTCAGCAGGTCGGCTTTGTTTATGACGAGCATTGCGTCGACGCCGTAAGCGCTGGCGGAGGCCAGAAAACGGTCGATGAACGTCAATGACGTCGGCGGATGCACGAGCGTTGCCACGAGCATGGCGCAGTCCACGTTGGCGGCTATAATGCTTGCAGCCTTGGAGAGGTTGCTGGCACGCCGGATGATGTAGTTACGCCGGTCGCAGATGGTGTAGATCACGCCGGTGCCGTCGTCGCCGATATTGAATTCCACGCGGTCGCCGACGGCCACGGGGTTGGTGGTGCGTATGCCCTGCATGCGGAATTTTCCTTTGATCTTGCAGGGCACTTGCTCTCCCGAGGCGTCGGCGGCGACGAGGTAGTCGGAACCGGTGTTTTTTATTACGGTTCCTGTCATTCGAGGGAGTGGATAACGAGCCCTGAGCGGAGTTTGGGCTCGAACCATGTTGTTTTCGGGGGCATTATGTTGCCGGTATCTGCTATGTTCATCAGCTGGTCCATGCTCACGGGGAAGAGGGCGAGGGCGAACGCCATTTCGCCGCTGTCCACTCTGCGTTTGAGCTCGTCGAGGCCGCGTATTCCGCCGACGAAGTCTATTCGTTTGTCGGAGCGCAGGTCGGTGATGCCTATGATGTCGCGCAGAATGAGGTCGGACGATATCGTCACGTCAAGGCAGCCTATGGGGTCGGCGTCATTGTAGCGGCCTTCGCGGGCGGTGAGCGAGTACCAGCGGCCTTCGAGGTAAAGCGAGAAGTTGTGGAGGGCGGCGGGTCGGTACGGCTCGGTGCCTTTGTCCTCGATGATGAATTCGCGCTCGAGACGTTCGAGGAATTCGGCAGGGCTCAGACCGTTGAGATCGCGCACCACGCGGTTGTAGTCGATGATTTTGAGGTGGGAGGCCGGGAATGCCACGGCAAGGAAATAGTTGTATTCCTCGTCGCCGCGGTGGTTGGGGTTCAGGCGTGCTTTCTCGTTGCCTACCAGTGCTGCCGCCGCCGAGCGATGGTGGCCGTCGGCGATATAGAGACAGGGTATTTTTGCGAAGGCATCGGTGATGGCGTCGTTGTCGGCGGGGTCCACAACCCAGAAGTGATGGCCGAAGCCGTCGGGTGCCACAAAATCGTACTCGGGTTCGCGCATGGCAGTGCGGCGGATGATGTCGTCGAGGACTTTGTTGTCCGGGAAGGCGAAGAACACGGGCTCGATGTTTGCGTTGTTCACGCGTACGTGCTTCATGCGGTCCTCTTCCTTGTCGCGGCGGGTCAGTTCATGCTTTTTGATGCGGCCTTCCATGTAGTCGTTCACCCAGGCGGCGACAACAATGCCGAACTGAGTGCGGCCGTCCATTGTCTGGGCGTAGATATAATAATGGTCGGTGTCATCCTGCACGAGCCATCCGTTGTCGCGGAATGCCTTGAAGTTTTCCACCGCTTTTTGATAAACGCGGGGATCGTGCTCGTCGGTTCCCGGCTCGAAATCTATTTCAGGCTTGATAATGTGGTAGAGTGAACGGGGGTTGCCTTCGGCCTCGCAGCGTGCTTCGTCGCTGCTGAGCACATCGTAAGGGCGCGATGCCACCTGCGTCACTAACTGTCGGGGCGGACGTATGCCCCTGAAGGGTTTTACTTTGGCCATGTCTTTGTGTTTTAGGTAGTATAGAGGGTATGAGGGCCATCAGAGCGAGGTGACGATAGTTTCCTCGCGGTCGGGGCCGACAGATATTATCGAAACATTTACCCCCACGGATTTCTCGATAAAACGCATATAATCGACAAAAGGTTTGGGGAGGGCATCGACGCTGCGAATGTGCCGCAGTGACTGGCGCCAGCCGGGGAATTCGGTCAGGACGGGACGGCAAGTGCCGGCGCCCTCGGCGTTGTCGCCGATACTGAAGGGAAACTCCCCGGTTGTGGTGCCGTCGGGGAGCACATATGCCGTGCATACTTTTATGGTATCGAACTCGTCGAGCACGTCGGATTTCATCATAATGAGGTCCGTCACGCCGTTGATCATCACGGCATATCGCAGGGCCACCAGGTCGAGCCAGCCGCAGCGGCGGCGTCGGCCGGTGACGGCTCCGAATTCATGGCCGATTGTGCACATCCGCTCGCCGTCGGCATCGAATAGCTCCGTAGGAAAGGGGCCGCTGCCCACGCGAGTGCAGTAAGCCTTGAAAATGCCGAACACGCGGCCTATGGCGCGCGGGGGCAGACCCAGACCGGTGCAGGCGCCGGCAGCGACGGTGTTGCTTGAGGTCACGAAGGGGTAGGAGCCGAAGTCTACGTCGAGCATAGTGCCCTGGGCGCCCTCGCACAGCAGCGAGCGTCCTTCGGCGAGGGCTTTGTTGACGGCGAATTCGCTGTCGATCAGGCGGAAGGAACGCAGATAGTCGATAGCGTCGAGCCATCGGGTCTCCATGGCGCTGAAATCGTCGGGGATAGTGGCACCGGCGGCTGCCAGACGCGCCATGTGTTCGTCGCGGCGCGCGGCGTAGCGGGCGTCGAAGTCCGGGGCAAGGATATCGCCGGCTCGCAGACCGCAACGCGAGGTCTTGTCGGTGTATGTCGGGCCTATTCCTTTGCCGGTGGTGCCAATTTTCGATGCCCCTTTGGCGTTTTCGCCTGCGGCGTCGAGCAGGCGGTGTGTGGGCAGGATCAGATGAGCCTTTTTGGAAATGAGCAGCCGGCTGTGGAGGTCTGTGCCGCCGTCCTCGATGGCCTGCGCTTCCTCGCGGAAGAGCACGGGGTCGAGCACCACTCCGTTACCTATTATGTTTTCGCCTTTTCCGGCAAATACGCCGGAGGGAATTGAGCGGAGCACGTGCTTTCGGCCTGAGAATTCGAGGGTGTGGCCGGCGTTTGGACCGCCCTGGAAGCGTGCCACGATGTCGTAGTGCGGTGTGAGCACGTCCACAATTTTACCTTTGCCCTCGTCGCCCCACTGGAGCCCGAGCAGGATGTCGGCTTTCTGTGTCATTTTTTGTTTCTGATTGGTTTCTTATCCGGAATATTTGGGGTGGAGAGGATTTTGTCGGTTTTTTTCGTCGCTTTGTTTTTGCGGGCGCACCGCGAGCATATGCCGTATATAGACAGTGAAAAACGGCGCATGGTGAACGAAGGGTAGTGCTTTGCTGCAATGAGGCTTTCCAACTGGCCGTCGCTCACCTCTTTTATTTTGCCGCAGCAGGTGCAGATAAGATGGTAGTGACCTGTCGGCGCCAGTTCGAACACGCGACCGCCGTCGCCGAAATTGTGCTCCACCACCAGACCGCACTCTATCAGCAGCTCGATGGTGTTGTATACGGTACCCAGCGATACGCGGCGCCCCGATGCGGCGAGCTGCGAAAACAGCGAGTCGGCGCTGAAATGGGCGTCGCAGTCAGCAATGCAGTCGAGCACCATATAGCGCTCGGGCGTGCGGCGCCGGCGTGTGCGCAGCAAATATGCCGTCAGAACCTCATGGAGTTCTTCGTTTTTGCTTTTTTCGGTGTTCATACCGAGGGCAAATATACGAATAATTTTGCAAATAGCGGCCCGGGGGTGGCTGTCATTGAAAAAATTCTTAACTTTGCAAAAAAATACCACAACGATGAACGACTACTACAGCGTGCGCTTCACCATCGAGCCGCCGAGCGCCGACGCGGCCGACCTTCTTGCCTATGACCTCGGCGAGATAGGCTACGAGAGTTTTGTCGGCGACGACCGTTGCGAGGGAGCATCGCTGACGGCGTATATCCCTGCCGGCGCATACGACGAGGCTGCTACCGCCGCCGTCGCCGCCGGCCGTCCCTTTACCGCCGAGTTTATCGAGGGCCGCGACTGGAACGCCGAATGGGAAAAGAACTATTTCAAGCCCATAGTCGTCGATGGCAGGGTAGTGGTGTTCAGTTCGTTCCACACAGAAGTCCCCGACGCCGAATATCGCATCACCGTCAACCCCAAGATGGCCTTCGGCACGGGCCACCACGCAACCACCAACCTGATGATGCGCGCCATTCTGGCGGCGGACTGCCGCGGTCTCGAGGTTGTGGATATGGGCACCGGTACCGGAATACTCGGCATATTGGCCGCCATGCGCGGCGCCGCCCATGTGCTGGCCGTGGAGATCGACCCCTTTGCTGCCGAGAACGCCGTGGAGAATGTTGCTCTCAATCTTGGCGACAGTGCTGTGGTGGAGGTGGTAAACTCCGATGCGTCGGCTCTCGACGGTCGCGATTTCACGGCAGACCTTTTTCTGGCAAATATCAACCGCAATATCATCACGGCCGACATCGGGCGCTATGCAGCCGCCATGCGCCGCGGGGCGACGCTCGTAACCAGCGGCTTTTACGTTTCCGACCGTCCCGTAGTCGCGGCTGCCGCCGCTGCCGCAGGCCTCGAAGCCGCCGGTGCCGACGAAATCGACTCGTGGTCGTCGCTAACGTTTGTAAAGCCATGAAACCGCTCGTAAATCTGCTGACAGCTGCCGTGATGGTGCTCTGCGCTTTCGGCGCCGGCGCCGCCGTCACCCCCGAGGAGCAGTTCTACTCTCCGAAAACGGCGTTTACGTGGGGCGCCGATGCCGGTGCCTCGATCGACATGACCGGCAACGATATGAGCACGGTGGATTTCGACATCTACTTCGGCATGCGGCGCCGCTGGATAGAATTTTTAGGAGTGGGCGTCGGTGCCGACATCATGGTCACCAACTCGTGCCGCTCGTTCCCGCTGTACGCTGCCTTCCGCACAAATTTCGTGAACCGTCCCACCATCGCGTTCATGGACGTGCGTATCGGCGCATCGCTAAACTATCTGGAACATAATCACCAGCAGACGGGCCTCTATGGTTTTGCCGGCGTGGGCTTCAACCTCGCGCGCGGGCGTCGCTTCAGCTCGCACATCCTTGTGGGTTACACCTACCGCGAGCGGCGTCATATTTCCGGCCCGGAAATGGAGCACGATTTCGGGTCGCTCAGCTGCGCCACTGTCAAAATCGGCGTGGTATTCTGAAAACAGAAGGATAACGGGCGGCCCATGTATCGCCCCACGTTCCGTAGCCGTTGTGCAGCGGCTGCGCTATGGTTATTGTGCGGGTGCCGTCGGGCTCGGTTCTCATCGTGCCCGTGCCTCCTATGTGGAAGGGGTGAGCGAAGAGGTCGGCGTTGACGAACCCGGCATTCTGTTCTGCTATTGTCACGTTGTCGGCATCGGTGGCGTCGACGGTGATATATGTCAGTGCCGGGCCTGCGTTGAGTGGTGTCAGCGGCGACTCGCCCCTATATATATTGATGAAGCGGAATAAGCCGGGGTGGCTGCGGCTTTCGCGGTATTCCACCGCCCAGGGGTTATCGGCAGGGATCAGCGGAGGCCGGGCCTCGAAACTCACCACACCCAACAGCCAGCCGTCGGTGAACAGCGCGTCGGCAGGTTCGTTCCATTCGCTGTCGGCATCAAGAATCGTCACCGTATCGTAGCTCAGCAGCCTTGTGCCGTCGGTGCGGGTGTAGACTGCGCCGAGAACGAAGACACCGGTGGCATCGGCACATCCTCCCACGCGCCACGAGGGCTGCGATGGCGGTGCTGAGCCTAAAGTGCTTACATCGGTCACGCTCTCATAGCCCTCTGTTCCCGCAGGAGAGTTTGAAACCTTAACATTGCCGCCGCCATCGACGCTGAACACCCGGGAAATGCCGTCGCCGGCAAGCGAATACTCTGATATGCCGCCGGCATCGCGGCGCCGCATCCGCACCGTCGCGCGACCGCCGGGATAGCGGTATGACGCCGTGCCGATATCTATGTAATTGCTGGTATTCCTGAAGGTTATTGTCATGGAGGCGTCAGTGCCGACGGCGCTGACAGTCGCCGAATATTCCTCTCCGGCCTCGAGAGTGAGCGAATATCGCAACGAAAATGCCGAAACAGAGTCATTGCGGGCAAACACTACATTGCTTTGGGCCGAAAGAGCGCCACGACGGTCGGATACCTCTATTATATATAATGTGTCTGGGAGATAATCGCCGCGGCGCACCATTTCCACGGTCATGGAACCGACGAAACAGCCGTCTTCGGAGGCAAAATCGGCCGTCGAGGGACTGAAGAGCACGCGAGCGGGATCGTGGCCCGGCTCTTGGCCGGGACGGGGCGCCGGAGGGCCGTCGTTGCCGCCGGAGGGTCCCGAACAGGCCGTCGCAAGCATTATTATGAGCACAAAGATATGTTTCATTGCATATTTTTTTGCAAAAATAGTCCAAAAAACAGCAGGGGCAAACAAAAGGTGTTATACAGCATATTTTATAAAATGTAAAGCACTAACGCGATAATCGCTAACAAAAGCAAAGCTAAAACAAGGAGAAACATATTATAATAAATTGAGAAAGCGTTAAACCTTAAATAGGGGAATAAAAAAATTGAACGGAATAGTAATAAAATTGAAAAAAAGTTATTAACTTTGTAGCCACATATCTTTACAGCCGGCGCTCTGCGCTCTCTCTCGCCGGCCGCGAGACCAAGTCAACGAATGTTCAATCAATTTATGTCTAATTAAATTTTCAGTATGAAAAAGCTGTTTCTATTGCTTCTGGCAGTGTTCACACTGAGCGTATGTGCGTCGGCGCAGACGCGTAGCGTTCAAGGCACTGTACTGGATGCCGAGACCGACGAGCCTCTGATCGGCGTATCGGTGTCGGCCGGTACCGGCTACGGTGCCGCTACCGACGTGAACGGTCAGTTTACCGTATCGGTTCCGGCCTCAGCCACACAGCTGACGGTTTCCTATGTAGGGTACGAGACCCAGACGGTCGACATCACCGGTCGTCCGCTAACAATCTTGCTCCAGCCCGCCAACAGCCTTCTCGACCCCGTGATCGTGGTGGCTTACGGTGAGCAGAAGCGTTCGTCGTTCACCGGTTCGGCAGCCGTAGTAGGCTCTGCCGAGATCGAGAAGACGCAGGCCACCAACGTGCTCGACGCACTCTCCGGCAAAGTCGCCGGTCTTCAGCTGTCGAACGCCTCCGGTGCCCCCGGCGCCTCCAACCCCACCATCCGTGTGCGTGGTTTCTCGTCGATCATGGCTGGTAACGAACCTCTTGTAATTGTCGACGGTACTCCTTATACCGGCGACATCAACAACCTCAACACCAACGATATCGAATCGATGTCGGTGCTCAAGGACGCAGCCTCCAACGCCCTCTACGGTGCCCGCGGCGCAAACGGTGTGATCCTCATCACCACCAAGCGCGCACGCCTCGGCGAGGCCAGCATTACTTTCGACGCAAAATGGGGTTCGCAGGGTCGCGCCACCCAGGACTATAACTATGTCAAGGACCCGCGCCAGTACTACGAGCTCTATTATCAGGCCCTGTACAACAAGGCACGCCTGCCTCAGGAAATCTATACTCCCGCCGGCGGTGGCGCCGACGTCAACATCGGCGGCTTCGGCTATACCCCCGGTGTTGCCAACGCATGGGCCAACGCCAACCTCATCGACGGTGCCCTCGGTCTGCAGTACAACACCTTCACCGTTCCCGAAGGCCAGCTGATGATCGGCACCAACGGCAAGTTCAATCCCAACGCCACCATGGGCCGCATGGTCAATTACGGAGGTCAGGACTACTGGCTGACTCCCGACAACTGGCTCGACGAGGCTTACCGCCACAGCCTGCGCCAGGAGTACAACCTCTCCGTTACCCAGGGTACCGAGAAGTCCAACTTCATGGCATCGTTCAGCTACCTGAATACCGACGGTATCGTCACCACCCCCTCGAGCTTCGAGCGCCTCACCGGCCGACTGAGCGCCGACGTGCAGGCAAAGCCCTGGCTTAAGGTCGGTGCAAACATGAGCTATACCCACGTCAACGCCGAGGCAATGGACGGCACCGAAGGCGAGAGCAACTCCAGCGGCAATATCTTCGCATTTGCCACTCAGGCAGCTCCTATCTACCCGCTGTATATGCGCGGTGGCGACAAGCAGATAATGGTTGATCGCCGCGGCTTCCCCCGCTATGACTACGGTGCAGGCCTCAACGCCGGTCTCCGTCGTCCGTTCTTCCCCGGCGGCAACGCCATTTCCGACGCCCACCTCAACGTAAACGAGCAGAGCGTCAATGCCTTCACCGCCACCGGTTACATAGAGGTGCGCTTCCTCAAGGACTTCAAGTTCACATCGAACAACAACGTGAACCTGATGGAATACCGCCTCACCTCCACGAACAACAAATACTACGGCCAGTTCGCCACTCAGGGCGGTATGATCTACAAGCAGCACAGCCGCGAAGTGGACTACACTCTGCAGCAGCTCCTCAACTGGAACCACATCTTCAATAACCGCCACAACGTGAGCGTCCTCGTGGGCCACGAGTGGTACAAGACCACCGCCGAGCACCTCTCCGGCCAGAAGAGCAACATCTTCCTGCCCGAGAACACCGAGCTTGCCGGCGCCATCATCGACGCAAGCCCCAACTCGTACAAGACAATGTACAACAACGAAGGTTGGCTTGGCCGCGCACAGTACGACCTCGACAGCAAGTACTTCTTCTCGGCCTCGTTCCGCCGCGACGCTTCCAGCCGCTTCCATCCCAAGCACCGCTGGGGTAACTTCTGGAGCGTAGGTGGAGCATGGATCATTTCTAAGGAAGAGTGGTTCACTCCAACATGGGTAGACCTCCTCAAAGTCAAGGTCAGCTATGGCGAACAGGGCAACGACAACATCGGTAACTACCGCTATGTCGACACTTACAGCCTTGTCAACGCCGACGGCAAACCTTCGGTAGTTCCCGCTGCAAAAGGCAACGAGAACATCACCTGGGAAAAAGGCGGCAACTTCAACGCCGGTATGGAATTCGAGCTCTTCAACACGCGCCTCACAGGTAGCTTCGAAGGCTTCTACCGCAAGACCACCGACATGCTGATGTCGTTCCCTCTCCCTGCATCGAGCGGCTTCATGGGCTACTACGCCAACGTAGGCGACATGACCAACGCCGGTATCGAGGTCGAACTCTTCGGCGACATTATCCGCACCCGCGACTTCCGTTGGAGCGCAAACCTCAACCTCACCTGGTACAAGAACCGCATCAGCTACCTCCCCGAAGAACGTAAGAAAACGAGCGTCGACGGCGTGGCCGGTTACTCCAGCTCCAACTTCTACTATGGCGAAGGCCAGCCCCTCTACACTTACTACCTCCACAAGTATGCAGGCGTAGATCCCAATAACGGTATGGCTCTCTACTGGAAGAATGTGAAGGATGAAAAAGGCAACGTGGTAGGCCGCGAGACTACCAACCGCTACGACGAGGCCGACTTCTACCTCTGTGGCACCGCTCTGGCTCCCGTCTACGGCGGCTTCGGCACCAGCTTCGAATACAAAGGCTTCGATCTGTCCGTCGCTTTCAACTACCAGATCGGCGGTCAGGTATACGACGGAGCTTATGCCGGCATGATGGCATCGCCCGTGAGCAACGCCGACGGTATGAACCTCCACGCCGACCTCTACAAGAGCTGGACTCCCGAGAGCCCCAACACAAACATACCGCGCTTCATGGCCGGTGACCAGTACAGTGCTTCCAGCTCCGACCGCTGGCTTACCAATGCCTCCTATCTCTCGCTGGAGAACATCAACTTCGGCTACACCCTCCCGACCAACATCGTGAAGAAGGCCTACCTCAGCAAGGTCCGCGTTTATCTCTCGGCCGACAATATCTGGGTATGGTCGCACCGTCAGGGTCTTGACCCGCGCCAGAGCTTCACCGGTTCGGTCAACAATACTTACCACGCTCCGGTACGCACCATCTCGGGCGGCCTGACCGTTACTTTCTAACCCAATAAACCTGTAAAGCAATGAAAGCAATATATAAAGCACTTGTAGCCGCTCTGGCCGCAACGCCCCTGCTCACGGGTTGTATCGAGGAGTCGTTCCCCACAAACGGCTTCACCGGCACACAGATCGAGGGTACCGACGAAGGTACCGACGCTTTCTGCGACGCCATCCCCTCGCATATGAATGTGATCGGTACCGTCAGCACCGACCAGCACTACGACTTCGGTATGCCGTCGCTGATGCATGCCCGCGACTGCATGACCGAAGATCTGGCAGTGCGCTATGCCGGCGGCTATGACTGGTTCGCTTCGTACGCCCGCAACTCCACGTCACTGGGCCCGGGCTACATGGTGTGCCAGTTCACCTGGAACTTCTACTATGAGCAGATCCTCTGCTGCAACAACGCACTGAAGATGCTGCCCGCCGACAGCGAAGACCCCGTTATCCTGGGCAAGCGCGCCATCGTGCTCGCCAGCCGCGCCGCAACCTATCTCGACGCTGCCCGCTGCTATGAATTCCTGCCTTGCGATATCAATAAGGAAGGCCTGAGCGCCGAAGGCAACGACATCATCGGCCTTTCCATGCCTATCGTCACCGAGGAAACCTCCGAAGAAGCTCTCAACAACAATCCCCGTGCCACCCACGAGCAGATGCTTGAGTTTATCCTCGGCGACCTCAACGAGGCTCTTACACTGTTCGATGCTACCAAGCAGCCCCGCACCAGCAAGACCAAACCCGACGTGAACGTCACCAAGGGTCTGCTCGCCCGCGCTTACCTTTGGGATGCCTCCTACCAGGCTGAAATCAACGCCGACAATGCAAAAGCTACCGAAAGCTACAACCATGCTGCCACATATGCCCGCGAAGCCATCACCGGCAGCGGCGCCACCCCTCTCACCGAGGCGCAGTGGCTCAGCAAGACTACCGGCTTCAACGACATCAACGTCAGCTCCTGGATGTGGGGCGGCCAGTATGTCGCCGAGGACGACGCCGTAGTGGCCGGCGGCATCCGCACATGGACTTCGTTCTGCTCCAACGAACAGAATTTCGGCTATGCAGCTCCCGCACAGGGCGCCTTCACCGAAATCGGTGTCAGCCTCTACAACAAAATCAACGACGCCGACTGGCGCAAACTCTCGTGGGTAGCTCCTGAAGGCACGGCCAACTACGGCAAGGCTCCCTACCTCGATCAGGCATTCGGCGAAGCCAACCTCTCCGAGCCTTATATCTCGCTGAAGTTCCGTCCCGGTCAGGGCAACATGGACGACCCGCTTGTAGGCGCCGTGGTAGGCTACCCTCTGATGCGCGTCGAGGAAATGTACTTCATCGAAGCCGAGGCAAAGGCTCATGTCGACATGGCAGCCGGCAAGGCACTCCTCGAAAACTTCATGAAGACCTATCGCTATCCCACCTATAGCACCCTCGTTACCGGTCAGGATGCCCTTATTCAGGAAATCATCCTGCAGAAACGTATCGAGCTCTGGGGCGAAGGTCAGACCATGTTCGACGTCAAGCGCCTCAACTTGAGCGTTACCCGCTTCTACAACGGCACCAACTTCATTGCCGGCGCATCGACCATCAACACCAAAGGCCGTCCCGGATGGATGAACCTGTGCATCGTGCAGCAGGAGGTTTCCAACAACACCGCCATCGAGGGCTATAACACCCCCACCTCGGCCGGTCTCTACGATCTCCACGCTTCCTCCGAAGAATAAACCTTTTAGACAACAAAGAGTATGAAACTAAACAAAATATTAAGTGCATTTGCGGCAGGCGTTCTCGTGGCATCGTCGCTGGCATCGTGCACCGACGAGGTAAAGTATGATCCCTCGCCCGTCTACGACGGCGATGAGGTATACTTCTCGGCACAGGCTCCCTCGCAGGTTTCCATACCTCAGAGCGCTACCGAGGTGAGCGTCACCCTCTACCGCACCAACGGCGACAAGGCCATTACCGTAGGTCTCGAAGGCTCGGTAACTGATGCCGCCGGCCAGACGCTCGACCAGATATTCTCCGTGCCCACCGAGGTTACCTTCGACCAGGGCGTGACGGAAGTTCCCGTGCAGATCGGCGTGGATTTCACCCAAGTCGTGCCTGAAACGCCCTACACCCTCCATCTGAAAGTGCGCGGCGAGGATCAGACTCCCTACGGCACCACCGAACTGCAGTGCACCCTCATCAATGCCACCCTCTGGACCGATTGGGAAGAGGTGCTCGAGGGCGACTATGCCGAAGTTGGATGGGATACCCCCTGGTATGCCGACGGTGTGCTCGAATACGGCGTGGAAATCTACACCCGCCACAGCGAGACCGGCCGTGAGCGTACTCAGTTCAAGTTCGAGCAGCCTTTCAGCGATCTCGACTTCGACTTTGTACTCACTGCATATCATGACCTGCCCGTAACCATCAACGAGAAGGAATGCTTCTTCACATACATGGACGATATCTATCTCCCCGATATTCCATGGAACGGCGAAGACGGCGCTACAATACAGGATCTTCTCAGCTGGTATGTTGGCGGAAACAAGAACCCGGCTAACATCAACAAAATAGATTCTCTTTTCAATGAACAGGGTTGGGTTGTCTGCAACTACTGCCCCGAATTGGGAACCCTCCACATTCCGACCGCCTATATGAACGCATCGATGATAGCCGAAGGACGTGCCAACGTATACGGCTCTATCGAGGTACAGCTTCCCGGCTTCCTGACCTACGGCGTGCTCGTCAGCGACGGCGGTGTTATTGTCGATGCCACCGGCGTGGAACAGAAGATTATCAACGTTGTCAAGACTGCCGATACCCCTGCCTTCAAGGCGCAGCTCTACAAAGGTAAGCTCACCAAAGCCGAGGCCGAGGTCAAGGGTGCCGAAATGGCAGCCGACGAGGATGTGCCCACCTACACCGAGGCCAGCGTAAACCTCAGCTTCGAGCTGGAGAACGGTGACTACACTGTGGTGGCCGTGGCTCTCGATGCCGACGGTGCCGTGAAGTATACCCACTCCTATGCCTTCACCTATGAATCGACCATCCCCGACAGCGGTTATCGCACCATCGGTGTGGCTCCCTACTCCGAGGGTCTGATGCCCGCCATCATGAACGTTCAGAGCAGCGTGATAAACGTTGAGGTCCAGCAGAATCAGGACAACCCCAACCTCTACCGTCTCAAGAACGTTTACCGCGCATGGGCCGAGGCCAACGACATGGCTGATATGGCTCTCCCCGGCAACTACTACATCACCATCGATGTTACCGATCCTACATTTGTGCTCATCGACCAGTGCGACCTGGGTCTGCGTCCGACCATCACCGGCGGCGACATCTATATGTGGACACTCGCCGGCCAGCAGCTTTCCGAAGGCATGACCAAGGGTAAGATCAAGATGCTCCGCAACAACGGTACGTTCAAAAACGGCATCATTCTGTTCGCTGCCGGCAAGGCTCTTGTCGCTCCCCAGAATCAGCTGCCCGAATTCACTCCCTCGGCAGGCCAGTTCATGATCGACCTGAACAAGCTCGAACCCATCGAAGAGAACGCACCCATCCGCGGTCAGGTAATGCCCCGCGCCAACTGCGTTGAGCGTATGCCCGTACGCGTCTTCACCGGTTTCCTCGACTGATTACATCCTTCAACATTAATAAAAGTGGCGACTCGCACCGAGCCGTCACTTTTATTATTTAATATTGAATGTTGAATGTTGATGAAACGGAGTGTGCTTCTCAACGAGCACCTCGGAGGGGTGCCCCAATTAACAACCCCGGGTAAACGCAGCGTCATCTGGGGTTAACGAAGCTCCCTGCCCCCCTGAATCTGCACCTCGTATAGATGCCCCGATGGTGCCGGCAGCCTCAACCACGGGGGAACGTCTCCGACGTTCAATCTTCAGACTTGAGGGTAAGGTTTTCGCCGTCGAAGACTGCGTAGGAGCAGCGCTCTATCCATTCGCCGAGGATGACGAGGCGGCAGTGGCTGTTGACGGGCTCGTCGAGAGTCACGTGATGATGTCCCAGGATGATATACCGCAGTTCGGGGTCGCGGGTGCTGAGCTCGCGGGCGAAGACTTCGACGGAAGTTCGCGCGCGGGGCGACAGTTCGGCGGGCACGCGGTTGAGTTTGCCGCTGTGGCTGCTCCATGCGTGCGCCAGCGGCACCGTCCACCGAGGATGGATGGCAGAGTAGAGCTTCTGGCACAGACGGTTGTGGAAGAGTGCACGCAGCAGGCGGTACGCGCCGGGCTGGCGCCCTACGCCGTCGCCGTGTGCTATGAAGAATCGCACGCCGTCGATGGTGCGCACAATGCCGCCGTCGGCAGGGTCGACGACCTCTATGCCAAGCTCAGTGCGCAGATAATCGAAGAGCCAGATATCGTGGTTGCCGGTGATCCACACAATTTTCACTCCGCTGTCGGCCAGTTCGGCGAGGGCACCGAAAAAGCGCACGAAACCGCGCGGCACCACCGTGCGGTATTCGAACCAGTAGTCGAGCACGTCGCCGACGAGGTATATGGTCTTTGCCGTGGGAGCAATACGGCGCAGGAAGGCCGCCACACGGCGCTGGCGCCCGTGGTCGTCGCCGATGTGGTGGGCACCGAGGTGGAGGTCGCTGAGAAAATAAGTGTATTTTCTAAGGTCGCCGCTCATAGCAGACCGAGTTCGAGTTTAGCCTCCTCGCTCATCATGTCCTTGGTCCATTCGGGTTCGAAGACAATGTTGACGGTTACGGCGGTGACGCCCTCGATGCTCTCGAGTTTCATGCGCACGTCCTCCATGATGAAGTCGGCCATGGGGCAGTTGGGTGCTGTGAGCGTCATGTCGACGGTAAGTCGGCCGTCATCGTCGAGGTCTATGCGGTACACCAGGCCGAGACTGTAGATATCGACCGGTATTTCGGGGTCGTAGACGGTGCGGAGCATCTCTACGGCGCGTTCTTCTATTTTAAGGCGTTCTTCGGGTGTCATATTATCATATTCTGACGTTGGGGGGGGCGCGCACGGCGCCTGTGCCGGCCGCTTGTTCGGCAAAATTAGTAAAAAAACGGCGCAAAAGAGCGCTTATGTTAATTAATTATTGTAATTTTGTGGCAACGACTTAAAAAATCGATTAACAACCCCCACTCAACAAACTCCAAACAATGAAAAATTTCAGAATTCTGTTGGTTGCCGTGCTCGTCTTCGCCGGCTTTACCGCCAAGGCCGGCGATGTGTTCCGTTTCGGCCCCAGAGTAGGTATGGAAGTCAATTCCATGCGGCTTAACTCTTCGCTTTTCGACGGCGACAACCGTGCCGGCTTTACCGGCGGTGTTATGATGGAGGTCAACGTCCCTCTTATAGGCCTCGGTTTCGACCTGTCGGTGATGTACTGCCACCGCGTGAACGCCAACACTGTGAAAGACGGTGCCAATATCGCGCCTGACGAGAGCACTCTGCTTGCCTCCGACAGCTACCGCAAGCGCGACTACATAGAGATACCCCTCAACCTCAAATATAAAATCGGACTGCCGGTAGTAGGCAAGGTGTTCACACCCTATATATTCACCGGTCCGAGCTTTGCATTCCTCACCAGCCGCCGCGCCATCAACGAGGCCTTCAAGAACAAGGCCTTCGACGTTGCATGGAACTTCGGTCTGGGCTTCCAGCTGTTCAACCACCTTCAGGTCGGCGCCTCGTACGGCCTCGGTATCACCAAGAGCGTGGCATACCTCACGCCTCTGAATTCGGGCACAAAAATCGAGGGCAAGAACAACTACTGGACCGTTACGGCCGCATGGCTCTTCTGATCTCAGTTACCTTTTATCAAAAGCACATTATCATAAACACACACAGAAAATGAGACTCATTATCGAGAAGGACTACGACCAGGTGTCGCGCTGGGCCGCAAACTATGTGGCTTCGCGTATCAACGCCTTCGCCCCCACGCCCGAACGCCCCTTCGTGCTGGGATGCCCCACCGGCGGCTCGCCCCTGGGTATGTACCGTAACCTCATAGCCCTCAACAAGGCCGGAAAGGTAAGCTTTGCAAATGTGGTGACCTTCAACATGGACGAGTATGTAGGGCTTCCGCGCGACCACCGCGAGAGCTATCATTCGTTCATGTGGAACAATTTCTTCAGCCACATCGACATAAAGAAGGAGAACGTCAACATCCTCGACGGCAATGCCGCGGACCCCGAGGCCGAATGCCGCCGCTTCGAGGAGAAGATCAAGAGCTACGGCGGTATCGAGCTTTTCATGGGCGGTGTAGGTCCCGACGGACACATAGCCTTCAACGAGCCGGGTTCGTCGCTGACCTCGCGCACGCGCATGAAGACCCTCACCCAGGATACCATCATCGCCAACTCGCGGTTCTTCGACGGCGACGTAAACCAGGTGCCGAAAACGGCCCTCACCGTCGGTGTAGGCACCATCATGGACGCCCGCTCGGTAATGCTCATTGTCAACGGACACAACAAGGCCCGCGCCCTCCATCACGGCGTGGAGTGCGGCGTGTGCCAGATGTGGACAATCTCGGCGCTGCAACTACACCCCAAGGCAATAATCATTGCCGACGACGATGCCTGCGCCGACCTTAAAGTCAGCACCTACCGCTACTTCAAGGACATAGAGAGCGCCAACCTCGACCCCGACACGCTGCTCTGACCCCAGAGGTCAGGGAGCGCCCATGACGGCCTGCCCTTGGCCCCGCAACCCGGCAGCGCAGCTACCGCAGCGCCATCCGCGGCCTTCACGGCGCCATCCCGGCGCAAGCAATAACGAACCCACTTCCCCGCCATCCCACAGGACGGCGGGGAAGTTATTGTAAAAATACGTTAAAAATTTTGCAGAGTCATTTTTCTATTGTAATTTTGCACTCGCAAATAAGGCGAAAGCCAAACGGCTCATTAGCTCAACTGAATAGAGCATCTGACTACGGATCAGAAGGTTACAGGTTTGAATCCTGTATGAGTCACAGAATAATTAGGATAATTGGCTCATTAGCTCAACTGAATAGAGCATCTGACTACGGATCAGAAGGTTACAGGTTTGAATCCTGTATGAGTCACAAGGAAGCGCTCCGCGGGATGCAGGGCGCTTTCTTGTTTTGTGTCGCCATCCGTCGTCCCCACATCAGTCACATCCGTCACATCAGTCACATAACCCGGCCCCGCGCCAAAAAAAACGTTAAAACTTTTTGCCGGGTGGAAAAAAAGCAGTATTTTTGCGCGACCGATTATATCCAAGGTATTAACAGTCAGCCCCGCGGCCGGACTTTTGGCCGAGTCCGCCGATGCAGGTCGACCTATTATGTAATTATTAATCACTCAATTAAAGTGGATACCATCAGCTATCGCACCGAATTCCCCAACGCACAGGAAGTGCAGCACGACTGGGTAGTTATCGATGCCACCGACCAGGTACTTGGCCGCCTTTGCGCAAAGGTTGCCAAATTGCTTCGCGGCAAATACAAACCTTCGTACTCCCCCAACATGGAGTGCGGCGACAACGTTATCATCATCAACGCCGACAAGGTTCGCCTCACCGGCAAAAAGATGACCGACCGCATCTATCTCAACTTCACCGGCTATCCCGGTGGCCAGCGTGAGACCACACCCGAAGTTCTGATGAAAAAGAGCTTCAACAAGCACCTCAAACCCGGCATCAACCCGCTGTTTGTGCGCGTGATGAAAGGCATGCTTCCCAAAAACCGTCTGGGTCGCCGCCTGATCGAGAATATGCACGTGTACAACGGTGCCCAGCACCCCCACGAGGCTCAGAACCCCAAAGTCATCGACATTAACAAACTGAAATAAACGAGCACATGGAAACAGTAAATGCCGTAGGCCGCCGCAAAGCCGCCGTAGCACGTGTGATTGTCAAAGAAGGAACCGGCAACATCACCATCAACAAACGTCCCCTGGAAGTTTATTTCCCTTCGTCGATACTGCAGTACATAGTAAAGCAGCCCCTCACCACCCTGGAAGCCGCCGATAAATACGATATCAACGTCAACCTCGACGGCGGCGGTTACAAAGGCCAGGCCGAAGCCCTTCGTCTGGGTATCGCCCGCGCCCTGGTGAAAATCAACCCCGAGGACAAGAGCATCCTGCGCAAGCATGGCTTCATGACCCGCGACCCGCGCGCCGTAGAACGCAAGAAGCCCGGTCAGCCCAAAGCCCGCAAGCGCTTCCAGTTCTCCAAACGTTAATCTTAATCACGAATATAAACCGAGTTTAGTATCTAAACCGCCGCGATGGAAACCACCGTTTCCCTACCCTGCGGTTGATTTAAACCAAGAAAGTAAACTGAAACAATGGCAACACCCACATTCGATCAGCTCCTGGAGGCCGGCTGCCACTTCGGCCACCTCAAACGCAAATGGAACCCCGCCATGGCTCCCTACATCTTCATGGAGCGCAACGGTATCCACATCATCGACCTCTATAAGACCGAGGCAAAACTCGCCGAAGCCGCCAACGTGCTGCGCGGCATGGCCAAGCAGGGCAAGAAAGTGCTCTTCGTGGCCACCAAGAAGCAGGCCAAGCAGGTCATCGCCGACCTTGCTGCTTCAGTAGGCATGCCTTATGTTATAGAGCGCTGGCCGGGCGGCATGCTCACCAACTTCCCCACCATCCGCAAGGCAGTCCGCAAGATGGCTCAGATCGACAAGATGAGCAAGGACGGCACCTTCGACAACCTCTCCAAGCGCGAGCGTCTGCAGATTTCGCGTCAGCGCGCAAAGCTGGAGAAGACCCTGGGCTCCATCGCCGACCTTAACCGTCTTCCCGCCGCCCTCTTCGTTGTCGACGTTCTCAAAGAGCACATCGCCGTTGCCGAGGCCAACCGTCTGGGTATCCCCGTCATCGCCATGGTAGACACCAACTCCAACCCCAACACGGTGGACTACGTTATCCCTGCCAATGACGACGCTTCCAAGAGCATCGAACTGATAGCCGGCACTCTGGTAGCCGCCATGGCCGAAGGTCTGGCAGAGCACAAGGCCGAAAAGGCTGACAGCGAAGCCGCCGAGGCCGAAGCTGCCGCCGCCACTGCCGCTCCGCGCCGTGAGCGCCGCCGCGTGCGCCGCAACGATGCCGCCGAAGAGGCCGCTGCCGAGGCCCCTGCCGCCGAAGCTCCCGCCGCTGAAGCCGCTCCCGCCGAATAAATTCCGGCGATACAATATACATGCGGCCGGCGAAAAATTTTTTTCCGCCGGCTGCATTCATAAATTAATAACCGATTAAAACAATATACCCATATGGCAGTAACAATGGCAGAAATCACTAAGCTGCGCAACCTCACCAGCGCCGGCATAGTAGACTGCAAAAAAGCCCTTACCGAAACCAACGGCGACATCGATGCCGCTGTAGAAATACTCCGCCAGAAAGGCAAAGCCATCGCCGCCAAGCGCGAGGACCGTCAGGCCTCCGAAGGCTGCGTGCTCGCCAAGAACGAAGGCTCCTTCGCCGCCATCGTGGCTCTCTGCTGCGAAACAGACTTTGTGGCCAAGAACGCCGGCTTCGTAGCCCTCACCAAGCAGCTCCTCGACCTGGCAGTGGCCAACAAGGTAAAGAGCCTCGATGAGCTCAAGAACCTCGTTGTGGACGGCCGCACCGTCGCCGAACTCGTTACCGACGAGAGCGGCAAGACCGGCGAAAAAATCGAGCTGGGACGCTACGAGTACCTCGAAGCACCCTCCACTACCTCGTACAACCACCTGGGCAACAAGCTGAGCACCATCGCCGGCTTCAATCTTCCCGAAGTGGACTATCAGGTAGGCCGCGACATCGCCATGCAGATAGCCTCCATGAACCCCGTGGCTATCGACCGCGACTCCGTGAGCGAGGAAATCAAGACCTCGGAGTACAACGTAGCCATCGAGAAGACTAAAGAAGAGCAGGTGCTCAAGGCTGTTGAGGCCGCACTCAAGAAAGCCGGCATCAACCCGCGTCTTGTCGACAGCGAGGACCACATCGCCAGCAACATCACCAAAGGCTGGCTTACCGAGGACGAAGCCGTCAAGGCCCGCGCCATCATTGCCGAGACCAGCGCCGCCAAGGCTGCCAACCTCCCCGAGGCAATGATCAAGAACATCGCCAACGGCCGTCTCAACAAGTTCTTCAAGGAGAACTGCCTGATGGAGCAGGAATTCGTCAAGGACGGCGAACTCACCATCGGCCAGTACCTCGAGAAGAGCGCCAAAGGCCTTGTTGTCGTTTCGTTCAAGCGCGTAAACCTCAATCAGGACTAAACTGCGAATAACCACACACGGGCCGCGCCGGGTTTCGGTCGCGGCCCGTTTCATTTACCTCTGACTTCTGACTTATTTATCGACCATGGAGTGGAACCGACTTATCAACGACAAGCGTTTCGGACTTGAGCACTGGCACGACCCGCGCCGCGGGGCGGTGCGCACCGATTTCCGGCGAGACTACGACCGTCTGGTGTTCTCGTCGCCTTTCCGGCGGCTGCAGAACAAGACGCAGGTGTTCCCGCTGCCCGGCAGCATATTCGTGCACAACAGATTGACCCACTCCCTGGAAGTGTCGTGCGTGGGAAAATCGCTGGCCGACAGTGTGGCACGCACGCTGACGGGAAAATATGCAGCCGCCGGCGAGCCTGCCGACCATTTTGCGCACATCGGCGACATAGTGGCGGCAGCGTGCCTTGCCCACGACCTTGGCAACCCGCCTTTCGGCCACTCGGGGGAGCGCGCCATAGCCACATATTTCAGCGAGGGGCCCGGCAAGGAACTGCGCGAGCTGCTGAGCGCCGACCAATGGGCCGATTTCACGCATTTCGAGGGAAATGCCAATGCATTCCGCGTTCTCACACATCAGTTCAAGGGACGGCGCGAGGGCGGTTTCGCCATGACTTACTCCACATTGGCGGCCATAGTGAAATATCCCTACGAGAGCAGCGTGAGCACGAACGGCAAATTCGGTTTTTTTGTTTCGGAGCGCGATAATTTTGTGAAGGTAGCCGACGAACTGGGCCTGCGCCGTTTCAGCGGCGAGGGCGAGCCGCTGCGCTATGCCCGCCATCCGCTGGTATACCTCGTGGAGGCCGCCGACGATATATGCTACGAGGTGATGGACATCGAAGACGCCCACAAGCTCAAGATATTGGGTACCGATGAGGTGATATCGTTGTTCACTGGCTTTTTCGACGGCGAGCGCCTCGTGGCGATGAACAGGGTGATGGACAAAGTGTCAGACCCTAATGAAAAAATAGGCTATCTGCGGTCGTGCGTGATCGGCGCACTCGTCGACAGCTGCGCCTCCGCTTTCTGCGACAACGAGGAGGCTATTCTCGACGGTACTTTCGAGGGCTGCCTGCTCAACCATATCGGCGAGCGCGAGCGTGCCGGCTACGAGCGATGCAACGCCTTGTCGTGGGACAAGATATACCGCGCCGCCGAGGTCGTCGACGTCGAACTGGCCGGTAACAGAATTATTTCGGAACTCATGCAGCGCCTGGCGGGCGCGGTGATGAACCCGCAGCTAAACTATTCGCGCTTACTCCTGGCCAAGTTCCCGCAGCAGTACGACACGTGCTCGCCGTCGGTCTATGGCCGGCTGCAGGCCGTGCTCGACCACGTGTCGGGCATGACCGACGTCTACGCCCTCGACCTCTACCGCAAACTCACGGGCATGTCGCTGCCGGCGGTGTGAGCAACGGTGTAAATGCCGTCTACTCCCCGGCTATCGGCGACCGTTCTTCCCAGCGTATTGCGGCGGCGACGGCGCGCACGCCCTCGTGCTGTATGTCGATGTGGCTGGTGCCACCCTCGGTGTTGCGCCGTATGGTCACCGTCTGGCCGAAAAGGCATTCATGGTGGAAGAGGATGTCGAAGCGGCGCGGTATGTACTGGTCGTACTGTTCCAGCGGCCATTGGTCGAGGATCAGTTCTATGTACTTCAACGTGTTGACGTGGCGGTTGAAGTCGAGATCACAGTAGCGGAAGGTATACTCCGCTGCCGCTGTGTTCGGCGCCAGCGCCGGTATCCGTGGGGTGCGGTCGATGGGGCACTCGCGGCCGCTGATGGGTATGTCCACAGTTTCGACGGCGCTGAGGTCTGCGCCGGTGCGACGTCGGAAGTCTATCGCTGCCCAGACAGTGCGCATGCGTCCTATAACGTTGCCGTCGGCGTCGGTCATTTCGAAATTACGCTCGCTGAAGCGGCGGTTGTAGCTCTCTATCCACGTGCGGAGGGTATAGAAGGAGTTGATGCCGGGAAAGGAGTACATTTCGATGCTCATCCGCGAGAGGACCCACCCGATACCTTTTTGGACGAGGGCGGCATAGCCAATGCCGAGGGCGTTGGCGTGCTCAGTGGCCAGCTCGATGATGCGCCGCGCCACCAGCGGCAGAGGAATACGGCCTTCGGCGTCGGTGTCGCCGGCGGCAAGGAACCACGTGCGCGTCAGTTCACTCGCCGGCTCCATTGTCGTGTTCGGGCGTTTGGCCGGGCTGCTCGTACCATTTGCTGTACATCAGGTAGTTGCGGGCGATTTTTATGTTCATTTCGCGTGCTTTCTCCGGCTCGACCATCTTTATGAATTTGGCGGGTGCGCCGCCCCACAGTTCGTTGGGCCCGATTTTGGTTCGTGCGAGCACCACAGCGCCGGCTGCGACGATAGCACCTTCGCCGACCTCTGCGTCGTCCATCACCACGGCACCCATGCCCACAAGAGCGAAGTTATGGATTTTTGCGCCGTGGATCGTTACGTTGTGTCCTATCGACACATCGTCGCCGATCTCTATTGTCGATTTCTCGTAGAGGGTGTGGAGCACCGAGCCGTCCTGAATATTGACGCGGTTGCCTATGGTTATTGTGTTTACATCGCCGCGAAGGATGGTGCCGAACCATATGGAGCATTCGTCGCCCATGGTGACGTCGCCTATCACGGTGGCGTTCTCGGCAAGGAAGCAGTCGCGACCGATTTTGGGGGTAAAGCCGCGGACAGGTATAATAAGAGCCATTGTTGACAGTTGGGTTATGCTGTTGGTAATCAATCTTTGAGGGGACGGGTGCGATCGGCCAGCCATGCGGCGGCGTCGGCGTCGAGGAAGGGTGTGAGGCGCTGGCGTACGGTGGCGTGGTAGCCGTCGACCCATGCTATCTCGTCGGCGCTCATTATGTCGAGGTCGAAGAGATTGCGGTCGAAGGGGAACATGGTGAGCGTCTCGAAGGCCAGAAATGTGCCGAACTCATTCCGGAGCACTTCGTGGGTGAGAACGAGGTTCTCACAGCGTATGCCATGCACGCCGCTGCGGTAGAGCCCCGGCTCGTCGGAGGTTATCATTCCGGGCTGCAGGGGATAGTCCACATAGTTCAGGCGTATGCTCTGCGGCCCTTCGTGGACGCCCAGGAAGTGGCCTACGCCGTGGCCGGTGCCGTGGAGGTAGCTCAGACCGTTGCGCCACAGGAACTGGCGGGCGATGGCGTCGAGCTGTGCGCCGCGTGTATCGTCGGGGAACATCATTGTCGCCAGGGCTATGTGGCCCTTCATTACCAGGGTGAAATCGGCTTTTTCCATTGCCGTGGGTATGCCCAGGGCAACAGTTCGGGTAATGTCGGTGGTGCCGTCGAGATACTGCGCGCCGCTGTCGACCAGCAGGAGGCCTTCCGGGCGGAGTGTCGACGAGCTTTCGGCATCGGCCTCGTAGTGTACGATGGCTCCGTGGGGGCCGTAGCCGGCGATGGTGCCGAAGCTCTCATCGCGCCAGTTTTCGCCGGCGCTGCGGTGGCGGCGCAGGATTTCGGCGATGTCGAGTTCTGTGGTGGGTGTGCCGTCGGCCAGACGTCGCTCTATTTCCATGAAGGAGTGGACGAGCGCCACGCCGTCGCGCGTCATGGCATTGCGGATGCCCTCGAGCTGCACGTTGTTCTTGCAGGCTTTGAAGCGTGCCGCCGGCGAGAATTTGACTGTCACGGCCTTGCTGCCGAGGATGTCCATCACTGCGCCGGAGGTATGGGCGGGTTCTACGAGTACTTTTTCATCTGCCGGCAGCTCCGAGAGGAACTTTGGGGCAGTGGGGTAGGGTGCCGTCGCCACGCCTTCTCCGGAGAGATAAGCCATTGTTTCAGGAGTGAGTTTGGCACCGTCGATAAAGAGGATGCGTGCAGTGGGCGAGAGGTAGAGGTAAGCGGTTGCCACGGGAGTATGGCGCACGTCGTCGCAGCGTATGTTCAGAGTCCATGCAATCTCGTCGAGCGCCGAGATGAAGGTGCTCTGAGCGCCGTTGGCGGCGGCGAAGTCGAGAATGCGACTTATTTTGTCGGCGGCACGTTCGCCGGCGTAGGCAATGTTGTGGACGTATATCTTGCTGTCGGGGAGGGCCGGACGGTCATTCCACAGCGGCGAAACGACATCGAAATGGCAATTCAGACCGATACCCTTGGCAGCGAGGGTGTCGCCGAGGTTCTTTAGAGCAGGTGCCGAGAACAGCAGACCGTCGACACCGACGGTATCGCCTTTTCGGAGGGTTGCGGCCAGCCAGTCGGCGATAGCGGGAGTCTCGGCGAGGCCGTCCTTCATCAGCTCTATGCCGGAGCCTTTGAGCTGGTCGGCAGCCTGAAGGAAATATCGTGAGTCGGTCCACAGACGTGCGTCGTCGGCAGTGACCACCAGGTCGCCGGCGCTGCCGCCGAAGCCGCTGAACCAGCGGCGTGCCTGCCAGTGCGAGGCAAGGTATTCGCTCAGGTGCGGGTCGGCCTGAGGGATTATCACTGCCGCCACGTCGGCTTTTTTCATGAACTGCCGCAGGGCGGCTATTCTTTCGCTGTGTATGTTTGCCATTTTATGAGTCTTTATTGTTGATATTCGGTTTATGAGAATTCGAGCATGGTCGGCGAGAAAGCGTCGGGCAGATGCTCTATGTGGTAGCTGTCGGGGGTGCCGTTTATGGCGAAATAGTCGAAGCGGCAACCGAATTCGCGGCCGAAGGCGCCCATGTAGTGCACGGCGGCGCGAACCATGTTCTGCTGTTTGCGCTTGTCGATTGCTTCGAGGGGGTCGATGTTGAGGTCTGCGCGTGTCTTCACCTCGGCAAAGATAAGAATGTCGTCCTTAGCGGCGATGATGTCGATTTCGAGGTGCCCCGAGCGCCAGTTGCGCTCGCGGATGGTGGCGCCTTCGTCGAGGAGCATGGCGCAGGCCAGGTCTTCGCCCCAGTGTCCTTTAGCTATGGTCGTTCCATCGGTTTTCACAGCCACAAAAATAGCAAAAAAAAGTGACAGGGCAATAAAAAACATCGCAGACCCCAGAGGCGTGCGATGTTTTGATGAGGTACCAAGCAGAATCGAACTGCTGTGCTCGGTTTTGCAGACCGATGCCTAACCACTCGGCCATGGTACCATCAGGTGGTTTTGCGACTGCAAATTTAGCGCTAAAAATCGAGCTATGCAAATTTTTTTTGCGCGGTCCGGACAAAAAAGTGCAGCGAACGAAAAATAATTAGTATTTTTGCAGATAAACATACAATATGCTCCGCAAGATTTTCCTTATCATATATTACGGGCTTGCTTACCACCTCCCGGATTCGTATCTGCCGGTGGTCGGCAGGCCCTCAAACGCCCTGAGGGTGATGTGCTGCCACCGCATATTCCGGAAATGCGGCAAGATAGTAACTGTGAACCGCCATGCTTACTTCGGCAACGGCAAGGATGTCGAGATCGGCGACAACAGCGGCATAGGCGCCAACAATCATCTGCCCAACAACATCATTATGGGCAATGATGTGATGATGGCTCCCGATATACTCATTTTCAAGAACAGCCACCGCTATGCCGACCTTACGATGCCGATTGGCAAACAGGGCATGACGTCGCCGGCACCTGTTGTTCTGGGCAACGATGTGTGGATTGGCCAGAGAGTCATCATCACACCTGGACGACATATCGCCGACGGCACCGTTGTTGCCGCAGGCACCGTCGTTACCAAAGATTTTCCGCCGTTTTCCGTAATCGGGGGCAATCCGGCAAAGGTGATAAAGTCGCGAAAATAACAGCGGCGCACGTGGTGGGTGCGCCGCTGTATGGTTTGAGAGAGGAGAATGTCAGATTTTTAGCTTGAAGCCGAACTGGAAGAGGCCCTGAGCGCCGAAGCCTGCCTCGGCGAACATGGCCCACTGGCGGTTGATGTCGAACTGCACGCCAACCGGAACAATCTGGAAGGCTGCATAGGCTTTGGAGTAGTTGTCGCCGTGCCGGGGTTGCATGTAAGAGATATCGACACCTATGCCGAGTTTGGCATACATACTGATGAGGCTGTTTTTATAGTACTGGTAACGGCCGTTGACCATGATTACATGGTAGGCGATGTTGCTGTGTTCGGGGCCGCCCTTGACGGTGGTGGACGAGAAGGTGTACGACGGTCCTACCCATATTTTATTGTTGATGCGGAAATTGACGCCTAAGTTCAGAGCGCCCCACGCGGTGTTTACGCCACCCCAGCCGTCGTGCATATCCATGGCGTCCATCTGGGTATATGCGCCGTAGGAGGCTGTGATTTCGGCTTTCTGAGCCGATGCCGTGCCGATTCCGAAAACTGCGACGAGAAGAAGAATAGTGAGTTTGCGTAGCATAAGATTTTTAGTTTTATGTTAGTTGAACGTGTTGATAATGCTGATGCGCGGCGGCGAAAGCCGTCGAATGTAAAACACCTTTAAAAGTGTACTGGTTCACGAAAAAAGGAAAAAAGGGCCGCCTTGCGAAAGAAGCCGGCCCTTTGCCTGATATTAATCTGTTGGTTGGTTTACGATTGCCTTATTCCCGAATGATTACTTTTTTGCCTTGAACGAAATATACACCCGGTGCAATGCCAGTGAGGCTGTCAGCGACGCGCAAACCTGCAAGATTGAGGACTGGACCGTCCGGAACTGCGTTCTCTGTGCCGATTTCAACATCTTCGATACCGGTCGGTATGTTCTCTACGACATACAGGCCTTCTTCAATGGGAGTTTTCGACAGCCTGGACATCGCCCTTGAACGTACCTGCGGCAACATTCACCACACTGGGATTTGCGTTGTCACTGAGTCCATCGATCTTAAATGGCTGCTTTTGTGCCTGTATAGGTACCGCCATCGGCGGTAACCTCACCGCCGGTGTTGTACACGTAGATGGGATAATCGGAGGTGAAGGTGCAGTCGGTGAATGTCGCCGGCGAGTGGACCTCGAAAATTGGTCCGCTTGTGGTGTTGACCGTCACGCAGGTAAATTCCACGTTGCTGTTTCGACCGGCCTGAAAGACTCCGGGATGGGGAGCCGTGGTGGTGAATACATATTCGCCAGCCGTAATTTTGATATTGACGGCCATGTTGTAACCGTTAATAATGCTTCAGGTCTTGCCGCCGGTGCAATTCACATTCACGTTGTTGAATTCCACGCTCTGGCCGTTTGCAGCAGCGAAAGCATCTATACACAAAAAAAGCGCCCGAAGCCGGTGCTTCGGACGCTTAATAAAGGGAACCGGATTATCGGTTATTTTTCGTTGGCTTTTTCGATGGCTGCCACTTCTGGGTCGGTACCCCATGCCTGCTGAGAGAGGCGCAGGTAGTTGTTGTAGCGCCACTGGGCGTTGGCCTTGGCAGCAGCGAAGAGCTCGGCGGCCTCGGCGGGATACTGCTTGAGCACTGCGGCATAGCGCACCTCGCCCTTGAGGAAGTCTTCGAAGCGGTCCCAGTCGGGAGTCTTGGAGTCGAGGGTGAAGGGGTTCTGTCCGTGGAGCTCTGCATCGGGGTTGTATCGCCAGAGCTGCCAGTAGCCGCAGGCTACGGCGTTGGCTTCCTCGGCCTGAGCGTGACCCATGCCGGCTTTGAGGCCGTGGGAGATACAGGGCGAGTAGGCGATGATGAGCGAGGGACCGTCGTAGGCTTCGGCTTCGCGGATGGCCTTGAGGGTCTGTGCCTGGTCGGCACCCATGGCTACCTGGGCGACATATACATAGCCGTATGTTGATGCAATGAGGCCGAGGTCTTTCTTGCGGATTCGTTTGCCCGACGATGCGAACTTGGCGATTGCGCCCATGGGCGTGGCCTTCGACGACTGGCCGCCGGTGTTGGAGTAAACTTCGGTGTCGAGGACGAGGACGTTGACGTTCTTGCCGGAGGCGAGCACGTGGTCGAGACCGCCGAAGCCGATGTCGTAAGCGGCGCCGTCGCCGGCGATGAT
Source organism: Muribaculaceae bacterium (assembly GCA_017621055.1). GTDB lineage: Bacteria > Bacteroidota > Bacteroidia > Bacteroidales > Muribaculaceae > CAG-873. The sequence goes on from JAGATX010000004.1 coordinate 46,886, forward strand.
CCACTGACTGCGGGCGGTGAGGAAGTTGCGCAGCTCGATGATGTTGCGGCAGATGTCGCAGCCGCATGTCTCGCACAGGGGCAGCAGTTTGGCGGCGATTTCGCGTGTTGCGGCGGCGTTCTCGCGGTTTTCGAGCCACTGGCGGCCGAGGGCCTTCATCTCGTCGGTGCAGCAGGAGCAGCTCTGCATCTTGTTCATCAGGTCTGCAAGACGGTCACGGAGCTTGTCGGCGCCGATCTTCATGCCCAGGCCGAATTCGGCGAAGTCCTCGAACAGGGAGTTTGCCCATGCGGGGCCGTTGCCGTTGGCATTGGTGGTATAGGGCGTGGAGGGCACCGAGCCGGAGTAGATCGATGAGCAACCGGTTGCGTTGGCCACTATTTCATGGTCGCCGTAGAGCTGGCTGATGAGTTTGACGTACGGAGTCTCGCCGCAACCCGAGCATGCGCCCGAGAATTCGAACAGAGGCGTTGCGAACTGGCTGTTCTTGGGATTGAGCTTGATGTCCACGAGGTTCTGCTTGGAAGCGACCTTTGTCACGCAGAAGTCCCAGTCCTTCTGTACGTCGAGCTGGGTCTGCAGGGGTTTCATCTCGAGAGCTTTCACGCCCTTCTTGCCGGGGCAGACGTCCACGCAGTTGCCGCAGCCGAGGCAGTCGAGGGGATCGATGGCCTGGATGAAGCGCAGGCCCTTGAAAGCGGGGCCGAGGGCGGGGATGGTGCCGGCTTCGCCGAAGGGGCTTGCGGCGGTCTCTGCCTCGTCGAGCAGGAAGGGACGTATGCAGGCGTGGGGGCAGACGAAGGCGCATTTGTTGCACTGTATGCAGTTTTCTTCGAGCCACTCGGGCACGAATGCTGCCACGCCGCGTTTTTCATATGCGGCGGTTCCCTGCTGCCATGTGCCGTCGGCACCGGCCTCGAAGTCGGAAACTTTGAGGAGGTCGCCGTTCTGGGCGTTGATGGGGCGGACGATCTTGTTGATGAACTCGGGATCGTCGTTGGCGGGGGCGGGGGTCTCGGGAAGGTTCTTCCAGTCGGGGTCGACGGGGAGGATGTGGTATTCACCGCCGCGGTCCACAGCGGCATAGTTCTTGTCTACGACATCCTGACCTTTCTTGGAGTAGCTCTTGACGATGAATTTCTTCATCTGCTCGATGGCGAGGTCCACGGGGATAACGCCGGTGATACGGAAGAAGGCGCTCTGCAGGATGGTGTTGGTGCGGTTGCCCAGACCTATTTCCTGCGCTATGCGGGTAGCGTTGATGTAGTAAACGGTGATGTTGTGCTCGGCGAAGTACTTCTTGACGTGGTTGGGCAGGTTCTTTGCCAGTTCGTCGCCTTCCCAGATGGTGTTGAGCAGGAAGGTGCCGCCGTCGCGCAGACCGCGGGTGACGTCGTACATGTTGAGGTATGCCTGCACGTGGCATGCCACGAAGTTGGGGGTGTTCACCAGGTAAGTGCTGCGTATGGGCTTGTCGCCGAAACGGAGGTGCGAGCAGGTGAAGCCGCCGCTCTTCTTGGAGTCGTAGGCGAAGTAGGCCTGGCAGTATTTGTCGGTGTTGTCGCCGATGATTTTTACGGAGTTCTTGTTGGCACCCACCGTACCGTCGGCGCCGAGGCCGTAGAATTTGGCTTCGAATGTGCTGGGGTCGCCGAGAGCAACTTCGGGGAGCATGGGCAGCGACGTGAAGGTTACGTCGTCGACGATGCCGAGGGTGAAGTGGTCCTTGGGCATGGGCAGGGCGAGGTTCTCGTAGACGGCGAGGATCTGGCTGGGGGTGGTGTCCTTGGAAGCCAGACCGTAGCGGCCTCCCACAATCACGGGTGCGTTCTCTTTGCCGTAGAAGCACTCCTTGACGTCGAGGTAGAGGGGTTCGCCGTTTGCGCCGGGTTCCTTGGTGCGGTCGAGCACGGCGATGCGCTTAGCTGTGGCGGGCACGGCGGCCAGGAAGTGCTTGGCGGAGAAGGGGCGGTAGAGGTGAACGGAAACGAGACCCACTTTTTCGCCTTTTGCGGTAAGTGAGTCGATGGCCTCCTGAATGGCCTGGGTGACGGAGCCCATGGCGATGATCACGCGCTCGGCATCGGGGGCGCCGTAGTAATTGAAGAGGTGGTACTCACGGCCGGTGATCTTGGTGATTTCGGCCATGTAGTTCTCCACGATTTCGGGCACGGCGTTGTAGTGCTTGTTGCAGGCCTCGCGGTGCTGGAAGAAGACGTCGCCGTTCTCGGCCATGCCGCGTGCCACGGGGGCGTCGGGCGTGAGGGCCCGGTGACGGAATTCAGCCAAAGCCTCGCGGTCGAGCAGGGGCTCGAGGTCTTCGGCGTCGATCTGCTCGATTTTCTGTATTTCGTGGGAGGTGCGGAAGCCGTCGAAGAAGTTGACGAAGGGCACGCTGCTCTTTATAGTGGAGAGGTGAGCCACACCGGCAAGGTCCATCACTTCCTGCACAGAACCTTCGGCGAGCATGGCAAAACCGGTCTGACGCACGGACATGACGTCCTGATGGTCGCCGAAGATACTGAGGGCGTGGCTGGCGATGGTGCGTGCCGACACGTGGAAGACGGTAGGCAGCAGCTCGCCGGCGATTTTGTACATATTGGGAATCATCAGCAGGAGACCCTGCGATGCGGTGTAGGTGGTGGTAAGAGCACCGGCCTGGAGGGAACCGTGAACGGCACCTGCGGCGCCGCCCTCGCTCTGCATCTCCTGAACCATTACTGTTTCACCGAAAATGTTCTTGCGCCCTGCGGCCGACCATTCGTCGACATACTCCGCCATCGTGGACGAGGGGGTAATGGGATAAATAGCAGCAACTTCCGAGAACATATAGCTCACGTGCGCAGCTGCCTGGTTACCGTCGCAAGTCAAGAATTTCTTCTCTTTGCTCATAAGGTTTGTATTCGTTGGTTATATACGAAGTGTTTGTAGTTATTCTCACATATCGGCACTCTGCCGTATTTGCCGCGAAATTACGCATTTTTTTTGGTTCTGGGGCGGTTTTGTGTGCTAAAAAGTGTTGGCATAGCTGCTGTTGCATGCCTTGGCAGGCTGTTCTGCCGTCTTGTCAGAAGCGGAGAATGAGAGCGCAGCCGAGCCGGTTGTTCCCGTCGGGCCCGGAGGGGGCGTTGCCGTCGTAGAAGTACTGCTCGTAGTTTATCCGGAAGTCGAGGAACAGTTTATCGCGCCGGTAAGTTGCGGTGGTGCCGAGGGTGAGGCGTTTGTGTTCGGGGCTGACGATGGTCAGACGCGATGGGTCGTCGGCCGAGGGTGTGCCGTCGGTAAGCTCGCCGGTGCCGTCGAACCGGGCCTCGAAGCTCAGACGGTTCATCCACCGGAAATTGGTGTCGAAGCCGTAGCGGGCCATGATGTTGAAGGCGTTGCAGCCGTCGTGGCCGCGCACGTTGGTACGCTCGTATTCGGCCTCAATCCACCAGTGGCTGTCGTGCCAGCTGAGCGAGGCGTCGTAGAGGGTGAGGCGTCGCGCTCCCGGAGTGTCGGCATGCGCGCGGCTCATGAATGCCACCTGCGGCGTGAAGCCCGCAGGGGCGTCCCAACGCACTTTCGCTCCGTAAGTAAAGCGTCGGTTCCACTGCGAGTGGTCGCCGCGGTCGGTGGCGTTGAATACTCCCGCCTCTACATAGAGCGGAAAGCGGGGAAGGGTATATCCGGCCTTGACGCCTACGCTGCGCAGGTTGCCCTGGCTCTTGCCCGGAAACGACCGGTTCATAAAGAAATATGCGTGCGGCGAGCGCGAGGCGTCGATGCCGAAAGGCACGCGCATCTGGCCGGCCATCAGGCGCAGTCCGGGTACGGGGCGCAGGCTCACGTAGGCGTCGAGCAACTTGATTTTGCCGCGGTCGCAGAAGTCGACCTGCAGCAGGTAGTCCACCATGGGCAGCACATAGCCGCCGGCGCTGAGGCGCGCATTGCGTACGGCGAACCGGGCCTCGTTCTCAACGGTGCTCTGCTCGAAGAACACGCGCACGGTGCCGTGGAAGTGAGGAATGTAGCGGTGATAACCGGTGGTCGTCGCCGTGCTGTCGGCGCCGGCGGCAAGGGCCGGCAGGCACAGAATGGCGAAAATCAGCAGAAATATGGCCTTTTTAATAGTCATATCCTAACTCGAAGTCGTCGACATACAGGGTGCTTCCGGCGCCCCCCGTGAAATAGTCGCCGTAGGCTGATGCCGAGGCGGTGACGAGGATGAATGTGGGCACTCGCGAGGTGCTCTTGTACTGCAGCTCTATTTCGAAGGGCACATAGTCCGGCACGTCGAGGCTCTGCTTGAGTTCGCCGTAGGCAATGACGTTGGCGTCGTTGCGGTTGAAGAGCTTTCGGTTGGCGGGATTGGTGCGTATCTCGCAGGGTTCGGGGCCGTCGATGAGCGCAACCCATATTATGGCCGTGTCGGGGCGCCCTATGAGATTGCGGAAATCGGACGACGAGTGCGAGATCGCAGCGCCCTTGTACTTGTAGTATCCGGTGAGGTGCGTGGGCCGCTCGGTGAAGGGGCGCCCGAAGGAGAGGATGCCGTTGGTGCCGTCGGTGCGCACATAGGTGCCGGCGAAGAGGTTGCCGGCGGCGAGCTTGCCGATGATGCCGATGCCTACGAAGCGCGTTTCCAGACACGCGGCCCAGCCGCTGCCGCTGGGAGTGTCGTCGGTGGGGTAGGTGTTCGACGCGCCGAGCGTTGTGGCACCCGGATTGCCGGTACCCCAGAAGGGCGTGCCGCCTTCGGGCCAAGGATCCCATATTTTGCCGTCGAGCCACCACGAATCGAAGTCGGAGTCGGGCAGCTGGGTCTCGTTGCCGGTGGTGAAGGTCAGGATTGCGCCGTACATGGTGTCGGAGTAGGCGCGTGCCTCATATTCGGTTGCGGGGCTGAGGTGGCATATGCGCGCCACGAAGCTGCCGCCGCTGGATGTTATGTCGTCGGATGGCACACGCGTCCATTCCTCGGTGCCGGCAAGACGGTATTCCACGCCGTTGTCGCGGCCGGCCTCGGCGATGCCGGTGATCCATGCCACGCGTGTCCATGCGTCGGCCGACACTGTCTGAATGTCGGCGCTGCTGCGCTCGGCATAGATGGTCCAGTCCTGAATGTGGTCGAATACTGTCACCGTCACTGACAGGGGCGTGCTTAGGTCCACGGTGGCGCCGTCGGCGATGTCGGGGCTCATGGTGCTGCCCTCGTTTGCGAGTTTGGCGCGGGTTATGCGTACTGTCGTGAGGTCAGTGCTCTTGGAGAAAGTGAGCACCACGCGGCGGCCGGGCACGTCGATCACGGGCTGGCCCACCATGCCCTCGGCATCGAGATAGCGCTCTATCTCCTGATTGCCTATGATTGTCCACACATAGTCCTGATAGTATCGGAGGGTGACGTGCAGCGGCATCGACAGGTCCACCGGCGCGGTGAAGATATCATCCACCAGGGTGGCGCCGGGCGTGAGGGAGTAGCCCGTTATCTTCACGGCGTATATGTCGGTTTCCTCGCCGAAGGTGATTGTGGCCACGCGGTTCACCGAGTCGATGGCCGTGCCGGCGGTCTGGCCGTCGGCGTTGAGGGCCAGGAAGTTGGCCTGTATCCGCGGATAGGGTATGTCGTTCTTTATGCAGCCGGCAAGCATAAGGGCGGCCGCAGTGGCGACGAAGGCAAGTATGGTGTTGCGCATTCTCATATCACTACCATCAGACCGAAGTTGATGTTGAAGATGTTGAACCGGAAGTTGGCGCCCGAGGTAAAGCGGCTTCCGTCGTCGGCGCCGTCGGTTGTCTGCTTTTCATGCCGCATTTTCAGACCGAAAACGCCGAATGAGACGTTGAACGACACATATTCCTGAATGAACACGCACACGCCCGGACTGAAATTGAGCGATGCCTGCGTGGCGACGGTGCGTGTGCTGCGCGGTTCGCCGTTATATTTGCGCAGAAAACGCGAGGAGCCGCTGGCAAAGGCCAGGTCCACCTCGTTGAACACCGCGAAACGGCCGCCGCGGTCCAGTCCGACATAATTGCGGTAAAAAGTCTCGATGGCGAAGCTCTGCTGGTAATAGCTCACGTCGGAAAGCGTGAAGTTGAGGTCGTCGTCGAAGTCCAGCCCGAGGCTGCCGAGGTCGGCGATGCCGCGGGTGTAGTTGAACCGCAGGCCCACCGACTGGTTATTTCGGATGAAATATGAGATGTAGGGCTTGATGGAGTACTGTTTCCCCTTGAAATCGAAGTCGTTGAGGATGGACAGCACCTCGATGTCCTTGGTATTGAGCTCACCGTATGAGGCGGTGATGCCGAATCCCCATTTTCCGCGCGGGGTGAACAGATAGTTGAACAGTCCGCGGTCGAAGCGGCCGAGATTGCGCTCGGGGATGATTATGCTCACCGTGTCGCCGCGTACAATCACCTTCTCGAGGCTGTCGGGAGTGATTTGCCGCTCGTTCTTGCGCACGATGGTCTGCGCTGCGGCGGTGGCCGCGGCGAGCATCGTTATGGCGAGGATGGCGAGCAGTTTTCTCATATCATATGTAGAACATCACCCCGAAGGTAATGCTGAAAAGGTTGATTTTGAAGTTCGCGCTCTTGGTGTTGAGGTTGGCCACATATATCTGGTCGGTTACGGCGCGCGTGCTGGTATAGTTGAAACCGAGCACGCCCACATTGACCTCGATGGCCGAATAGTTGTTGAGGAACACCGCCAGGCCGGGCGCCAGACCAACGTTGAAGTTGAAGCTGCGCTGGTAGGTGCCTGTGAGGCTGTCGCCGGCGCCGCTGCATATCTTGGCCTGGCCGCCGCCGATTTCTATCTGCACCTCGTTGAAGAGGCCGAAGCGGGTGCTGCGCCCAAGGCTCATGTAGTTGCGGAAAAGGGCAGTGCCGTGGTAGCTGTGGCTGATGCTGTACAGATTGTCGATGTTATACTCGGTGTCGGCGCCCAGAACGATGTCGGCGCTGTTGAGACGCGTGCGCTGGCGGCTGTACGAAAAGCGGCCGCCAGCCGTGAGGTTGTCCTTGAAGCAGAACATCACCGTAGGGCTCACCTTGAATGTGTAGGTATCGCCGTTAAGATGCTCGAAAACGAGGAACTGATAGTTGTCCTGGTCGGACTGCGAATAGCTCACGCTCACGCCGGCCACCCACGCTCCCTTGGGCACGAACTGCACATACTCGAGGTCGCGGTGGAACTCCTCCTGACCCATGGCTGGCATGCACACCGACGCCAAGGCTGCAAAAAGCAGCGCTATGCGGAGGAAATGAGTATGTAATGTGCTTAAATTCAAAAAAATGTGATTTACGACGCAGGGAACGCCCCTTTTTGACGCCGCTAAATTACGAAAAATTCGCCAACTGCGAAAATCGAACTTGAAAAAAAGGAAAACAGCGCTCAAACCCCGACTTTGAATTTTTAATTTTAGATTTTTAATTTTAAATTTGTCAAAATTCGTACCTTTGCCGTTGAAATGAAAACCGAACACCTCATATCAAGCTCGGCGGATCTGCGCACGGCACTTGAAAAGCTCAATGCGCTGCCCGGGGGCGCCATGACGCTGTTTGTCACCGACGGCGACGGGCGGCTTTGCGGCAGCCTCACCGACGGCGACGTACGGCGCGCACTCATCGGCGGCCTGTCGCTGGACAGCTCCGTGTCGGGAGCCATGCGCACTCCATGCCGCAGCACCGGCGCCGCCGCCGTCGACGTGGCGTGGCTTCGGCGTTGCCGCGCCGACGGCATCAGCCTGGTTCCCCTCACCGACGCCGAGGGGCGCCCCGTCGATATCATAGACCTGCGCCACGGGCGCTCGCGGCTGCCGCTGCGTGCCCTGCTCATGGCCGGCGGCCGCGGCGAGCGGTTGCGTCCCGCCACGCTCACAACCCCAAAACCGTTGCTGAAAATCGAGGGCAAGTGCATAATCGACTATAACGTGGAGGCCCTCGCCGCATGCGGGATAACCGACATCACCGTGGCGACCCGATACCTGGCCGAACAGCTCGAGGAGCATTTCGCCGTTCCCGTAGCAGGCGTGCAGGCGCGGTGCATGCTCGAAAAGGAGCCGTTGGGAACCATCGGCGCAGCGGCGATGCTCCCCCCCGACAGCCGCCATACTCTGGTGATGAACTCCGACCTGATCACCACCGTGGACTTCGAGGAGATGTACCTGCGGCACACCGCCGGGGGCAACGCCGTGACAATAGCGGCCGTTCCCTACCAGGTATCGGTGCCCTACGCCGTGCTCGGCACCGACGGCGCCGACCCCTCGCGCGTGACGAGCATCGACGAGAAACCCTCGTTCAGCTACTATGCCAACGCGGGCATATACATCTTCGCTCCGGAGGCGCTGGCGCTCCTGCGGCAGGGCGTGCGAACCGATGCCACCGACCTTGTGGCCACGGCAATACAGCGCGGCATGCGCGTGGGCTACTACACTATCGGCGGCACGTGGATCGACGTGGGCTCGCCCCTCGATTTCCGTCAGGCCGGCGACCTCATGCGCCACGTCAGGAATATGAACAAATAGCGGCACCGGGCCGTTTTTTTCAGAAAGGCCGCCAAGCGCCGGCAACGCATGGCGGCATAACCGACATTCAGCACAAATGGCAGACTCCAATTTCATAGACTACGTAAAGATCCTTTGCCGCAGCGGCAAGGGAGGCGCCGGCTCGCGCCATTTCTACCGCGCCAAATATGTACCCAAAGGGGGCCCTGACGGCGGCGACGGCGGACGTGGCGGCCACATCATCCTCCGCGGCAACCGCAATATGTGGACGCTGTTGCCCCTGCGCTACCGGCGCCACATCTTCGCCGGCAACGGCGGCAGCGGCAGCGGCGGCCGCTCCTTCGGCAGCGACGGCGACGACGTGACGGTCGATGTGCCCTGCGGAACCGTGGTATTCGACGCCGAGACCGGCGAATATCTGTGCGAGGTCACCGACGACGGCCAGGAGGTCAAGCTTCTGCGCGGCGGCCGCGGCGGCCTCGGCAACTGGCACTTCAAGAGTTCCACCAACCGCACGCCGCGCTATGCCCAGCCCGGCGAGCCCGGAATAGAGAAAAGTGTGGTGCTCGAACTTAAGATGCTGGCCGACGTCGGGCTGGTGGGCTTCCCCAATGCCGGAAAATCCACCCTCCTGAGCGCCGTCAGCGCCGCCGAGCCCAAGATTGCCGACTATCCCTTCACCACCATGGAGCCTCAGCTCGGCATCGTGGCCTACCGCGACAACCGGTCGTTCGTCATGGCCGACATTCCCGGCATAATAGAGGGGGCCAGCGAGGGCAAGGGTCTGGGCCTGCGCTTCCTCCGCCATATTGAGCGCAACGCCGTGCTGCTGTTCATGGTGCCAGCCGACGCCGACGACATCGCCGAGCAGTACAACATCCTCCTTGAGGAGCTGCGCCGGTTCAACCCCCAGCTTATGGACAAACAGCGCATTCTCGCCGTCAGCAAGAGCGATTTTCTTGACGACGAGCTGCGGGCCGACCTGGCCGCGACGCTGCCGCCCGACGTGCCGTCGGTATTCATCTCGGCGGTCACCGGCCAGGGCATCGCCGAGCTTAAGGATATGCTGTGGCGCGCCATCACCGACGCCGCAAACAGCGGCGACGCCCCCGACATCATCCACCGGCCGCTCGACGGCCACCACCGCGTGCGCGAGGAGGACGAGTTCATTTTCGAGAACGTGCCCGCCGCCGACGAGGACGACGAGGGCGAGGATCTTACCCGCATAAGCCCCGACACCTGGGGCGACGATATCGACTGGGACGACGCCGACTTCTACTACGGCGACGACTCCTCCGACACCGACGCCGACCCTGACGCGGACAGCCCGAAGAAGCCATGACCACCGTCGCACGCTTTTTCGCCGATACGCGGGCAGCGCTGACCGCTACCCTGGGCAGCGACGGCGAGGCCGATGCCGCCGCGCGAGTGCTCTTCGAGGACATCGCCGGCTACGACCGCAACTACATCTTTGCCAACGGCGACCGCGAGATCCTGCCGTTCATAATGGACAAGATCAACGCCGCCGTCTCTGCCGTGCGTGCCGGCGAGCCCGTGCAGTATGCCGCCGGAAAAGCCCTCTTCATGGGCATGATGCTCAAGGTCACTCCCGCCGTCCTCATCCCCCGCTTCGAGACCGAAGGACTGGTCGACATGATCGTCGATGCCGCCGGCGGCGCCTCCGACCTCCGTGTGCTCGACATCGGCACCGGCTCGGGGTGCATAGCCATCGCCCTGGCGCGCGCCCTCGCTTTTGCCCGTGTCACCGCCGTCGACGTCAGCGCCGATGCCCTGGCTGTGGCGCGCGACAATGCCACGGCACTCCATGCCGACATCTGCTTCCGGCAACTCGACATCCTCAAGGCCGGGGCGCCCCCCGAACCGCTCTACGACATAGTTGTGAGCAACCCTCCCTACATAACCGAAAAAGAACGCGCCGACATGGACCCGCGGGTGGCCGACCGCGAGCCGGCGCAGGCACTCTTCGTGTCCGACGCCGACCCCATGCTCTTTTACCGCGCCATAGCCGCATATGCCGCCGGGGCGCTGGTGTCCGGAGGACGCATCTTCCTCGAAATCAATCAGAATTATCCGGAGCAGGTGCGCGCCGTGCTCGCCGCCGCCGGGTTTGCCGACATTGCCGTGAGCCGCGACTACCGCGGCAACTTCCGCTATGCCGCAGCCACCCTCCCGCACTAATGAAAACTGCCCTGTCGCCGCAAAAAGCCCTCGAGCGCCTCGAAACCCTCTGCGCAAAGGCCGAGCGCAGCACCGGCGAGGTGCGCCGCAAGCTCAGGGGGTGGGGCATAGGGCAATCCGATGCAGCCGCCATCGTAGCATCGCTGGTGGAGCGACGGTTTGTGGATGACCGCCGCTTTGCCGAAGCCTATGTGCGCGATAAATTCCGCTTTCAGCGCTGGGGACGTCTAAAGATCCGTGCCGGTCTGTATGCCGCCGGCGTCGATGCCGCCATCATCGCCGACGCCATCGCCCAAATCGACCCGGGCGAGTATGCTGCCGTCGCAGCCGAGATAGCGCGCCGCCGCTATGCCGCCGACATCGCCGCCGGCGAACGCTCGCCTCGCGAATGCCGCCAACGCGCCATCCGCGCAGCCATGACCCGCGGCTTCGAGCCCGCAGTGGTTCTCAATTTTGAAAACAGGGTATAGGGGGGCTTATCGTCTGTGTTGATGGACGAATGATATAAATGCCGAGAGATTTGTAGAAAAATTCTCACGATTAACTAAAATCAACAGAATAATATTAAATAAAAGATCAATTGTTATTAATTTGCGGTGCCTTTATTCAAGCTGACAGATTATAGTACTATATATCATACTTGTATAACCAATCATTTATCCAAAATTCTATCTTCCCGGTTCAAATAATAGCTTCCGAACGACAGGCCGGAGCGTTCAAGCAGACTATATAAGGAGCACGACGTTACCGGCTTTATTTGCAACCTTAGAGGGGTCGGGTGCGTTTTTTAACTAAAAAGCGCTAACTTTGCGGCGAGATATGGGCACGAAATATACAGATTGGCAGCCGGACCTCCTCGGCGAGGGCTTCGAGACGGCATATGTGGACCAGGGCACCGACCACGCCGGGGCGGTGCGCTGCGCCGTGGTGCGCTATCGCCCTCAGGCACGGCACCGTGCGGTGCTGTATGTCCACGGCTTCAGCGACTATTATTTCAACGGCGAGCTGGCACGGCGGTTCGACGCCGAGGGCTATGATTTCTATGCCGTGGACCTCCGGCGCTACGGGCGCGCGCTGCTGCCGGGGCAGACGCCCTTTGCCATGCGGAGCGTGAACGAGTACTTCGCCGATATTGATGCCGCCATAGCCCTTATTCGCAGCGGGGGCGCAGAAGAGATAGTGCTGCTGGGCCACTCCACGGGCGGCCTGACGACGAGCTGCTACATGAACGCGCGCCCCCACCCGGCGGTGCGCGCATTGGTGCTCAATTCGCCGTTCCTGACGTGGAACCTGCCGTGGCTTCTGCGCGCCGTGGCAGTGCCGGCGGTGTGCCTGCTGGCGCGGCTGGGTGTTGACCTGCGGCTGCAGGCCGACCGCACCGACCGCTATGCACGCACAATCCGCCACGGACTCGGCGGCGAATGGGACTACCGCACCGAATGGAAACCCGATGTGATGCCGCCGGTGAACAGCCGGTGGATTGCGGCCGTCCAGGGCGCCATGCGCTCGCTGCGCCGCAGCGATATCAAGGTGCCGGTGCTGATGCTGCACTCCGACCGAACAGCAAGGGCAAGTTCTTCATTGGAAGAAGCTATGCGTGCCGATGCCGTGCTCGATGCCCGCGCAATCAGCATAGCCGCCCTGGGTCTCGGCAGCGATGTTACCGTGACGGCGGTGCCCGGCGGCCTCCACGATCTGGCGCTATCGGCCCCAGCCGTCCGCGCCGACTACTACCTCCGCCTCTTTGCGTGGCTCAACAGCCGCTAACCGCCGCTCGCGGTATGCATCGATATGTATAAGAGAGGCGCCGACACAGGCTCCGCCTTAAAAACTGGAAAAATGCAGTTTAGTAAGAACCGGATGCGAACTCAAGAGTTTAAAGTATATGAAACGTCCGGAATTAGGGCACAGACAATTGGTCATGGGAGGAGCTGCAGTAGCGATACTGACGATTCTTGTCGGGAATATGCTCACACCCTATATGACAGTACTCTGGATCGGCTATGGACTGCTTCTTCTTGTCGTTCCGTATATGATTATCCAGGGCTTCCGACAGAAATGCTACTGGTATGCAATAGTAATACTCGTTTTAACCATCATAATAGGCGCATGGTTTTATATGAAGCAGAGTCTGTACCCTCCGGAAGCCTTGAGATGGTAGGCCGATGTCCCACTTTGGCCGCCGCGTACTGGCGCCGGCGGCTTTTTTTTGCCGTGTGGAAAAAAATTGTTACTTTTGTGCCTGCCAACGTACCGAAAGCCAATGAAAACAACGATTATCACCCTTGCCGCCGCTCTCGCGCTGGGCGGCGCCAGTCTTACAGCAGCACAGATGCACAACAATCCTTTTCTGGAGGAGTACACCACACCCTATCAGATACCGCCGTTCGACAGCATACAGTACAGCGACTATATGCCGGCCCTCGAGGCGGGCATAGCGCAGAAAAAAGCGCAGATCAGCGCCATAGTCTCCAATCCGGCGACTCCCGACTTCGACAATACCATCCTTCCGCTGGAGCGCTCCGGCGAAATTCTGGACCGCGTGGCCGCCGTGTTCTTCGCTCTTGACGAGAGCAACTCGTCGCCGGAGATGGTGGCCATCGCCGAGGAGTTCTACCCCGCATATTCTCAGTTCAGCGACGAGATGATGATGAACGACTCGCTGTTCGGACGCATACGCGCCGTATACGACAGCCGCGATGCCGCCGGCCTCACCGGCGACCGCCGCCGCGCCGTCGAGGAATACTACAAACAGTTCGTGCGCAACGGCGCCCTGCTGAGCGCCGATGCCAAAGAAGAGCTCAAGAACCTCAACACTGAACTGACGAACCTCTACCTCACCTTCAATAAGAATCTGCTGAACGCCACCAACGCTTTCAGCATCGTTGTCGATGACCCCGCCGAACTCGCCGGCCTGCCCTCGAGCAGCATAGCGCAGGCCGCCGACGCCGCTACGGCCGCCGGCCTGGGCCCCAACCACTGGATGTTCACGCTCCACGCCCCCAGCCGCCTGCCCCTGCTGCAGTACGCCGACAACCGCGACCTGCGCCGCCGCATGTATCAGGGCTATACGTCGCTGGCCTCCGACGGGCAGTACAACAACCTGCCGGTGATAAACCGCATCCTCCAGGCCCGCGCCCGCAAGGCCGCCCTGCTGGGCTTCGACAGCTTCGGCGCCTATATGACCGACAACGTCATGGCCAAGACAGTGGACAACGCCGAGGAACTGCTCATGAAGATATGGCGTCCGGCCGTTGCGCGCGTGCATGAGGAAGTGGCCGAGATGCAGGCCCTCGCCGACGAGGAGGGAGCCGGCATCACCATCGAGCCGTGGGACTATTACTATTACGCCGAGAAAGTGCGCCGCCGCAAATTTAACCTCGACGAGAACGAGGTGCGCCGCTATTTCGCTCTCGACTCGGTACGCAACGGTATCTTCACCATGGCCGAACGCCTATACGGCATCAAGTTCACCGAGATGCCTGACGCTCCCCGATACTACGACGAGGTGACCGTCTACGACGTTACCGACGCTGCCACCGGCGAGCACATCGCCGTGTTCATGACCGACTATTTCCCCCGCGCCTCCAAGCGCCAGGGCGCATGGATGAGCGAGTTCAAGGGGTCGTGGCAGAACCCCGACGGCACCTCCAGCCGCCCTATCATCTATAATGTAGGCAATTTCTCGCGCCCTGCCGGCGACGAGCCCGCCCTCCTCACTATCGACGAGGTAGAGACCATGTTCCACGAGTTCGGGCACGGCCTCCACGGTATGCTCTCGCGTGCGCCCCTCAAGAGCCAGGCCGGCACAAACGTGGACCGCGACTTCGTGGAGTTGCCCTCGCAGATCCACGAGCACTGGGCCTTCGAGCCGGAGCTGCTGCGCATCTATGCCCACGACTATGCCACGGGCGACACCATCCCCGACGAGCTGATAGCCCGCCTCGAGGCTGCCGCAACACATAACCAGGGCTTTACCACCGCCGAACTTGCCGGCGCCGCCCTCCTGGACCTGCAGTACGGCAAGCTCAACCCCGAGGGCGATATCGACATCGCCGAATTCGAGCGCGGCGTGGCCGAGCAGCTTGGCATGCCCCGCGAGCTCACCTTCCGCTACCGTTCGCCTTACTTCAAGCACATCTTCGGCAGCGACGGCTATGCCTCGGGATACTATACCTACCTCTGGGCCGAAGTGCTCGATGCCGACGGCTTCGAACTTTTCAAAGAAAAAGGTATCTTCGATCCGGCTACCGCCGAGAGCTTCCGCCATAACGTCCTCGAGGCCGGCGGTTCCGCCGACCCCATGGAGCTGTATGTGCGCTTCCGCGGTCAGGAACCCACCGTCGACGCCCTTCTTCGCGGCCGCGGCCTCGCTCCCGAGAGCAATATGGACCTCAGCCCCCGCACCGGTCGCTGAAATCCCCTTTCAAACCGACACATTGAATATAACATACAACCACACATATGTTCAGAACTAATACCTGCGGCGAGCTGCGGCTTGCCGATGCCGGCCGCACCGTCACGCTGGCCGGATGGGTGCAGCGTGTGCGCAAGATGGGCGGCATGACTTTCGTCGACCTGCGCGACCGCTACGGAATTACCCAGATAGTGTTCAACGTAGAGCACGACGCCGCCCTCAACGACGCCGCAAACCGCCTGGGCCGCGAATTTGTGGTGCAGGTCACCGGCAACGTGGCCGAGCGCCAGGCTAAGAACCCCGCGATGCCCACCGGTGATATAGAAATCATTGCCGACAGCCTGAACGTGCTCAACCCCAGCGAGGTGCCTCCGTTCACTATCGAGGACGACACCGACGGCGGCGATGACCTGCGCATGCGCTACCGCTATCTGGACCTGCGCCGCACGCCCGTGCGCCGCAACCTCGAGCTGCGCCACCGCATGACCATGGAGGTGCGCCGTTACCTCGACTCCAAGGGCTTCCTCGAGATTGAGACTCCCATGCTCGTGGGTTCCACCCCCGAGGGCGCACGCGACTTCGTGGTGCCCTCGCGCATGAACCAGGGCCAGTTCTACGCCCTGCCGCAGTCGCCCCAGACCCTCAAACAACTGCTGATGGTCAGCGGCATGGACCGCTACTTCCAGATTGTGAAGTGCTTCCGCGACGAGGACCTGCGCGCCGACCGTCAGCCTGAGTTCACGCAAATCGACTGCGAGATGAGCTTCATCGGGCAGAATGATGTGATAGAGCTCTTCGAGGGCATGGCAAAGCACCTGTTCAAGACCATCCGCGACATCGAACTCACCGAGCCGTTCCAGCGTATGACCTGGGCCGACGCCATGAAGTACTACGGCAGCGACAAGCCCGACCTCCGCTTCGGCATGCGCTTCGTCGAACTTATGGACGTGCTCAAGGGCAAAGGCTTCGGCGTGTTCGACAACGCCGCATATATCGGCGGCATATGCGCCAAAGGCGCAGCCGCATACACCCGCAAGCAGCTCGACGCCCTCACGGACTATGTGAAGCGCCCGCAGATCGGCGCCAAGGGCATGGTTTACGCCCGCGTGGAGCCCGACGGCAAGGTGAAGAGCAGTGTGGATAAATTCTACAGCCAGGACGATCTTCAGGCACTCGCAAAAGCCATGGATGCCGAACCCGGCGACCTCATCCTCATCCTCAGCGGCGACGACGCCATGCGCACGCGCAAGCAGCTCTGTGAGCTTCGCCTCGAAATGGGCCGTCAGCTCGGCCTGCGCGACAAAGACAAGTTCGCCTGCCTGTGGGTGGTGGACTTCCCCATGTTCGAATGGAGCGACGAGGAGCAGCGCCTGATGGCCATGCACCATCCGTTCACCCACCCCAAGGACGAGGACATACCCATGCTCGACACCGACCCCGCCGCCGTGCGCGCCGATGCCTACGACATGGTTATCAACGGCGTGGAAGTCGGTGGCGGCTCCATCCGTATTCACGACAGCGCCCTCCAGGCAAAGATGTTCGAAATCCTGGGCTTCACTCCCGAAAAGGCCCAGGAGCAGTTCGGCTTCCTGATGAACGCCTTCAAATACGGCGCACCCCCTCACGGAGGCCTTGCCTACGGTCTGGACCGCTGGGTGAGCCTTTTCGCCGGTCTGGACAGCATCCGCGACTGCATAGCATTCCCCAAGAACAACAGCGGCCGCGACGTGATGCTCGACGCTCCCGCCCCCCTCGACCAGAAGCAGCTCGACGAGCTCGCCCTCGCTGTTGTAGATACTAAGAAGAAGTGAGACTCACCGCTATAGTAAGCGCTCTGGAGGCGCTCGCACCGCGCGCCCTGCAGGAAAAATGGGATAACTCGGGCCTGCAGGTGTCGCTGCCGGCCGATGCCGACGGCGAGGTCACCGGCGTGATGCTGTGCGTCGACGTCACACCCGAGGTCATCGCCGAGGCTGTCGCCGCCGGTTGCAACATGGTGATATCACACCATCCGCTCATTTTCAAGGGCCTCAAAGGACTGTGCGGCCGCACCGTCGCCGAACGCGCCGTTGCCGCAGCCGTGCGCGCGGGGGTGGCCGTCTATTCGGCGCACACGTCGCTCGACAGCGCCATCGGCGGTGTGAGCTACGAGATGGCGCGGCGCCTCAGCGACGATCTGCGCATACGCCGCGTGCTCGTGCCCACCGACATGCCCCTGGTGCAGGTGCGCGTCACCTGCGCGCGTGCCGACGCCGATGACCTCCGCCTCGCAATCCTCGACAGCGCCGCAACCGACAGTCTGATGAGCTGGAACGTGCAGGGCAATGTACTCGAGGTCACCGACGGCGATGACGGTGTGCCCTTCGCCGGCATTGCCGCCAAGGAGTGCACAACCCTCGTCACCGTGGTGCCCGCCATGAATACGGGCGCCGTGCGCGAGGCCATCGACGGCTTCTGCGCCCGGTTCACGCCGCGTGTGCGTCTGACCATGCTCGACGGCCATCCCGACGGCTACGGTCTGGGAGTGGTGGCCGATTTCGGCACGCCTGTGACCATGGAAACCCTCCGAGGCATGGCCGCGGCCGCTTTCGCTCCCGTGTTCCGCGCTTCGCGTGCCGGTGCCGACGACAGCCGCACGGTTCGCCGAGTGGCGCTCTGCGGAGGAGCCGGCGGTGAGTTTATCGGCGCAGCCATTGCCGCCGGTGCCGACGCATATATCACCGCCGACGTCCGGTATCACGACTTCTGCGACCACGGCAGCGACATCGCCATCTTCGATGTGGGTCACTTCGAGAGCGAAAAATGCGCGAAAGACATCTTTTTTCGCGCTCTTACAAAAAAATTTCCTAACTTTGCAGTTCATTACTCGCATAGCGTAAACCCAGTACAATACATAATCCAGAAATAAATGGCAACAGAGAAGAAAGCGCCCGCTCCCCGCAAGGTCGAGGACAAGCTGAAGGCTCTCTATGAGCTCCAGACCATTCTGTCGGACATCGACCGCATCCGCAACATCCGCGGCGAGCTGCCCCTCGAGGTCAAGGATCTCTCCGACACCATTACGGGCCTGCACAGCCGCGTGGCCCGCTATCAGGCCGAAATCGACGACCTCGCCGCACGTCGCACCGCCGAAGGCAACAAGATAGCCAACAAGCAGATTCTTATCGAGCGCTATCGCCAGCAGCTCGACAACGTGCGCAACAACCACGAATTCGACAACCTCACCAAGGAAATCGAATATGAAACCCTCCAGATAGAGCTCGCCCGCAAGAACAGCGCCGAATTCGAGGAGCAGATAGAGCGCCTCAAAGCCGACATAGAGTCCATCCAGGCTCAGATTGCCGACCAGAGCCACATCCTCGAGGAGAAAAAGGCCGATCTCGAGAACATCGTCTCCGAGACACGTACCGAAGAGGAAGCACTGCAGGTGCGCGCCAAGGCTCTCGAGCCCCTGGTCGACGACGAGCGTCTGCTCACTGCCTTCAAGCGCATACGCCACAACGCCCGCAACGGCCTCGGCGTGGTTATCGTGGACCGCAACGCCTGCGGCGGCTGCTTCAACCGCATCCCCCCGCAGAAGCAGATTGAAATCAAGATGCACAAAAAGGTGATTGTCTGCGAATACTGCGGCCGCATCATGATCGACCCCGAACTTGCCGCCGCCGCTCAGGAAGAACTCAAGAAATTAAAGATTAAGAATTGAAGTCCGACGATGCCGATTTTGCGCTGCCCCATGGCGCGGTGCTCCAAGGCAGCCAGCGCTATGTGATTGAGCGCCTGCTCGGTGCCGGTGGTTTCGGCAAGACTTATCTTGCCTCCACCGTCATCGCCGTAGGCGCTATCCGCGCAAAGGCTTACGTGGCTATAAAGGAGCACTTCGTCTCCGACCTCAACGAGCGCGAGGCCGGCACACTGCGGGTCACAACCCCCGGCACCGCCCGCTCCCGACAGACTGTCGAGAACTCGCTGCGCGACTTCCTCGGCGAGGCACGGCGCCTGCAGCAGCTCGGCGAAGGGCATCCCGACATCGTGAAGGTCAATGAGGTGTTCGAGGCCAACGGCACGGCATACTACGTGATGGAATACCTCGACGGCAACTCGCTGTGGAGCGCCATCGCCGGTAAGCCCATGGACGAGGACGCCATGCTCCGGCTGATGTTCCCCATCGTCGACGCCGTGGCATATCTCCACCGCAACCGCCTGACGCACCTCGACATCAAGCCCCAGAACATAATGCTCGCCGTCGGCGACGACGGTGAAGTAACCCCGGTGCTCATCGATTTCGGCCTCAGCAAGCACTACGATGCCGACGGCAACGCCACATCGACGGTCAACACCCTGGCCTGCTCCGACGGTTACTCGCCCATAGAGCAATATTCCGGCATCACAACATTTACTCCCGCCGCCGATGTCTACGCCCTCGGTGCCACCATGCTCGCCTGCCTGACGGGCACAACACCCGCCAAAAGCACGGCATGGCCGGCCGGACAACGCATGCGGTACCTCGACAGCCTACCCCTCTCCGAACCAATGCGCACCGCCCTCCGCGGCGCCCTCGCCGACATAGACACCCGCCTTCCCGACGCCAACGCCCTGCTCGGCGCCCTCGGCAGCTCCACCACAGCGCATTTCCCGCAAGGGAGGGGAGGTCGTGACCTCAATGCGACCCGCCCCCTCGGAGGGGAGGGTTCTTTGCAAGCAAAGCGAACCCCGGTTATCAACCTCCCCACGCCCGGTAAGGAGCCCGCCACGCCCCGTAAGGTATCCGCTTCGCTTCATATGGAGTCCGATAACGACATCCGCCCAATGGAAAGGCAGTATTCAAACGCCGGCAATTCGACGGACTCCCTCGACGGAGCACACCAGAAAACTACCGCCTCACTCAACTCCGACCTAAATAATCGCGAAGCGCTTCCCTCTGGCAACAAATTCATCACCTTTCTGCGCTCCATAGTCAGTCTACAGAAAGGCGCGTGGGTTGATATTGCCATCGGTTGCGTGCTGTTCCCCTTGATAAATTGGTATGGGACCTTCTCCAGCATAATCAGTCCTACGTTAGCCGGATGCGTAGTAGGGGGCATTGTGTACTATAATCTGTGCTGCCGCTCCATATGCCATGCCACCGGATGTAGCCTCAAGACAGTAGCCATGAAATATAGCATTGTAAGGGTCGGTAGCCTGTTTATCAACACTGTAGGTACGTACATACTCTTTGAAGTGGCGACTGGTCTTTGGGTGGAAGCGGGAATGTATCTATGGATCAAATATGGGGTTGGAACAGAATACTTGGGGGCAATGCCCCTATCTTTAATTTATATGCTCGTTCGTTTGCCCGTCGGTCTGTTGGTATCGTGGCTCTGGAACGCCCCGCTGCAGCGCCATTTCGTTTTTCGGCAGAACGCATAAAGGGTTATAACAATAGGATCCCGCGACCGTCAACATTTTTCGCTCCTCGCCCACGACACGGGCTTAGAGCGCTCCCCTCCGATTGGCTCGCGCCGGTTCCGAGGCTTCGCCCTGACGGGCTCGGCCTCGGTATGTGGTGGGCGGTGCCCGTCCCGCGGCTATGCTACGCTCCGGAGCGGGTTGTAGAGATATCGCCCTGCGGGCTCCTTGCCGCTGTCAACCTTCTTGGCGGCGGATGCTCCGGAGAGGGGCGGATGCGTCGGGGGGTGGCGAATGCTCCGGGGGAGCATCCCAACGAGGGGGGACTTCCGCGCCGGGGCAGGGCAATTTTTCGGGAAGTTTTGCGTTTATATGTTGATGAAAAGCTTACACATTCTCTCTCTTATAGTGATTGCTGTTCTCGGGGCGACGTTTACCGGTTGCATCGAGGACGGTATCAGCACGTCGCCGTCCGACCAGCCGGTGTTCTCGACCGATACCCTCGATTTGGGCATTATTTTCACTGACGAGGCTGCGCCGACGCACCGCATGCTTGTCCATAATCCCCACAGCAAGGGTATGAGTATCACCAATATCCGTATCAGCGGGCCTGCTGCCGACTGTTTCCGGCTCAACGTGGACGGCATGACCGGCCGCGAGTTCAGCGACGTGGAAATCCGCAGCAACGACTCTATTTTCGTCCTCGTGGCTGCCACCTTGCCTGAAAACGATTCGGATACTCCTGTTCGCGTGGAGGCAAGCCTCGATTTCACGGTCAACGGACTGACCAGCAGTGTGGTACTCGCAGCCTCCGGCCAGGATGTGCGTCGTCTGCGCGGCGAAACGCTAAATGAGAACACCCGCTTCGACTCGCGGCGCCCGTATCAGATCTACGATTCGCTGGTTGTTGCCGAAGGGGCCGCCCTCACCCTCGCTGCCGGCACCACGCTGTGCTTCCACGATAAATCCATGCTCATCGTGCGCGGCACCCTAATCAGCGAAGGAACGCCGGAGGCGCCCGTCACCATGGCCGGCGACCGCACCGGCAATGTTGTGGGCGACATATCGTTCGACATAATGAGCCGCCAGTGGACGGGAGTGTTCTTCACCACAACATCGAAAGGCAACAGGCTGACAGAGACCAATATACGCAACACATGGCAGGGAGTTGCCATCAGCGGCGACGGCGCCGACAGCGAGCCGACGCTGACGATGGTGAACTGCCGGCTGCGCAACAGCGGCGGCCTGGTGTTCGAGGCCGTGCACGCCAACGTGCTTGCCGCCGGCTGCGAATTTGCCGAGGGCGCCGACGGGCTGGTGTACCTGCAAGGCGGCACTGCCGTGTTCAACCACTGCACGTTTGCAAACTATTACCTTTTCTCGGCACTTGGCGGCCCGGCGCTGCAATTTGCCCACATTGAGGTGATCAAGGAAGAAAACCGGCTCGACGACGGTAGCGGCCTGCCATATCTTGCCGCCGACTTCTCCAATTCTATAGTATATGGCAACGGCGGCGACCTCAGCCACGGCGACCTCAGCGGCTCGCAGGTGTACTTCCGGCGTTGCCTGCTCAAGAGCGAAGGCAGCGACGACGATAACTTCTTAGGGTGCCTGTGGGACACTGACCCACTGTATTACACCGTGCGCGAGGAATATATCTTCGATTACCGTCTGCGTCCGGAGTCACCGGCCATCGGTGCGGGCGACCCGTCGCTGACACTGCCGCTCGCCGCCACCGACGGCTACGGCCTGACGCGCGGCGCCGTTCCCGATATGGGCGCCTACGTGTTCACTCCTCCTGCCGAGTGACCGGCAGCTCGATGCGGAAGGTAGTGCCCGTCGCCGACGAGCGCGCCACGAAGATGCGGCCGCGGTGATATTGCTCGATGATACGTTTAGCGAGGGTGAGGCCCAGACCCCATCCTCGGCTTTTTGTTGTATAGCCGGCGTTGAACACCGTCTTGAAGTTTTTGCGCGCTATGCCGCGGCCGGTGTCCTGAACATCGACGGCCACGGTGCTGTCGCCGTCCATGGCTATGCTCACCGCGATGGCGCAGCGGCGCCCGGCAGCCGTATCCATGGCATCGACTGCATTTTTAATCAGATTCTCTATCACCCATTCGAGAAGCGGGGCGCAGGCAGCGACACGAACGTGGTTTCCCACGCCGTTGTCGCTGTATGTCAAGGCTATGCGCTGTGAGATGCGCGTGCCCATGTACCGTACGGCCTCAGCCACCAGCGGCGCTATTGGCGTGGGTGTCATCTTCGGCTCGGAGCCTATCTTTGAAAAGCGCGAGGCTATGGTGCTGAGGCGGCTGACGTCCTTGTTCATCTCCGCCACGGTGTCGGCGTCGACGCCCATGTCGGGCAGCAGTTCCATCCAAGCCATGAGCGATGATATGGGCGTGCCGAGCTGATGGGCCGTTTCCTTGCTCAGGCCAACCCACACCTTGTTCTGCTCGGCTTTCTTGGTGGAGAGCACGGCGAAATAAACCACGGCGATGAAAGCGAGCATTACAAGCAGCTGAACGTAGGGGAACACACTCATGCGCTTGAGCAGCGTGCTGTCCTCATAGTAAAGGTACTGGAAGGTGCCGGGCGCTATTTCGATCTCAATCCGGTTCGTGGACGAGCGCAGCTCGCGATAGCGCTCGGCCAGATAGCGGGTGTTTGCGGGGTCGTCGGGCGCCTCCGGCACGGGGAGATCGAAATTACGCTGGTCCAGCAGGTTGCCGTCGGCATCGGTGAGGAGAACGGGTATTGTGGTATTGCCCTGGATGATACTGAGCAGAAAATCGATGTTTGCTGGGGCGGCGCCATCGTCGGCGAGGGTAGAGGCCACGATTTCTCGTGTCGCTCCGGCCCATATCTCCATGCGTTCGCGCTCTGTCGCCGCCAGATCGTTGATCAGTGATGACGAGAAAAGCAGGAACACCGACACCACGACGGCTGCCGAGGTGAGGAAGGCTATACGTCCGTATCGCTGGATGAAACCGAGGTTCAGCATTGCAGTAGGCAGTATTTTGTGCTCGGTTACGATTTATAAATTATCACCACAGGCTCTCGGGCGGCGATACGCGCTGCCGCGCCGGTAAGGTCGGCCGGCGTGAGCGTGCGGCGCCGGGCTATCATTTCGGCGGGGTCTTCGCCGTGGTATTCGGCGGTGGCTTCTGTGAATGTGCGTGCCATGGCACTGACGTTTTCCATTCGGAAGGTGGCCTCGAAGTTGTTGAGCGTGCGTTCGAGTTCGGCGTCTGTGATGTCGCCGGGTCGGGCCAACGCCTCGAACTGCTCGCGCAGCATGGCGGCGGCGCGATGGCAGGCCTCGTTGCTATTGTCAGTAATCATTGCGTTGAGGAGGAGGAGCCCCGGATGTTCGGAACCCACTATCGAGGCGTCGGCGCCGGCGAAGAAGCCGGCCAGCGGGCCGTCGACGAGGCGGCGCTGCATACGCCCGGAGGCGCCGTAGGCCAGAATGTCGGTGAGGGTGTCGGCGGCGAAATAGTCGGGGGTACCGTATGGGTCCATGGGGTATGCCACGACGATACGGGGCTGCGGCGCGCGTCCGTGAACTGTTGCCGTGGCGCCTTCGGCGGGAAAACCGGCGCCGGGGAGGCGGCGAGGCGCTATGTGTCGGCGCGGTATGTCGCCGAACCACAGGCGCGCGAGGTCGAAGACCTCCTCGGCGGGCAGCGGCGAGGTGACGGTGAGAATGGCGTTGTTGGGCGCATAGTGTGCGTAGAACCATGCCCGCACATCGTCCTCGGTCACCGCGGCGATATGGTCGGGCGTCAGGCCGATGGTAGGCCACGAATAGGGGTGGCCGGCGGCATACGCCGCTTCGCGGAGGCGGTGGCTGAGGTCGCCGTAGGGGCTGTTGAGGCACGTCTGCTTGAATTCCTCGATCACCACACCTTTCTGCACTGCCAGAGTCTCGGGTTTGAAATCGAGGGCGAGCATGCGGTCGCTTTCGAGGTGAAAGGCTGTGGCGATGTTGCGTGCCGGCAGGATGTCGTAGAAATTGGTGAAGTCGAGGCCCGTCCACGCGTTGCTTTTGCCTCCGGCGCTTTCGAGTTCGCCATCGAACGACGGCACGTTGGCGCTGCCGCCGAACATAAGATGCTCGAACAGGTGAGCTATGCCGGTGAGACGGCGGCTTTCGTCGCGGCTGCCTACATCATAGAGCACATCGACCACTGCCATGGCCGACAGCGGGTTGTGGACAGCCACAACCCGCAGCCCGTTGTCGAGGGTGAGTTTTCTGACAGCCATGCGCGCGGATGTCAGGGCACAACCTCGCAGTGGAGGATACGGATGTCCTGAAGGGGACGGTTTGCGGCATCGGTCTCGGCGGCCTCTATGCGCTGCACCACGTCCATGCCGTCGATAACCTCGCCGAATACGGTATATTCGCCGTCGAGGTGGGGGGCACCTCCAACGGTGGTGTATGCGGCGCGCATCTCCGGAGTCATGGCTACGTTCATCTCGGCGGCGCGGGCCTCGGCCTGCTCTATGAGCGAGTTCTGGAGAGCCTGCAGTCCCTGACGGTCGCCGCGGCGCTGCATTTCTATTATGCTGTCGCGCTGAGCCACTGCCAGCTGGTTGAAAATCGACTGAGCGCGGCTCATGCGCATATGCTGTTCATACTGCGCTATCTGCGGCTCGTTGAGGGTGTCGCCCGTGACGATGTAGAACTGGGAGCCGCTGCTCTGCTTCAGGGGGTTGACCTGATCGCCCTGACGTGCGGCGGCAAGGGCGCCCCGCTTGTGGAAATGCCGCGGAAACACGATTTCGGCATCGATTTTGTAATCGGGACCGCCGGCGCCGAGCTGCTGGCCGGGGCGGGCGGTGCGCGAGTCGGGGTCGCCGGCCTGAATCATGAATTTGTCTATGACGCGGTGGAAGAGGGTGCTGTCGTAGTAGTTGCTGTCTACCAGACGGATAAAATTATCGCGATGACGGGGCGTGTCGCCGTAGAGGAGCACGGTGATATCGCCCATGGTAGTTGTGATCTTTACTTTCACGTTGCCGCTGTCGGCGGCGGTGGCGGTGTTCTGCATAGGTGCGGGTGTGTTTTGAACTGTGGTGGCGGGACTGCTTTTGCTGCATGCCGGTAGCGCGATGGCGGCAGTCAGGATGAGCCACAGTATTTTTAAATGCGTTTTCATAAGCTTTGGGGCGGGGTGAGCCGCTTGTACAGACGACGGAAATTATCGTCGACGGAGCATAGCTCGTCGGCGCGCGAGGCATAGTCGGCGCCATAGAGGCCCGTGATGAGGTCGGGAAGATAGCGGTGTTCGCGGTCTTTGTCGATGGCGGCGCCGACAAGGCGCTTGATGGCGGGGGCGTAGCCCTCGGCGTCTATGGCGTGGAGATAGCGGGCGGCGGAGGCGAGGAACTGGCCGGTGAGGTCGACAGTTGTCATGTTGTCGACAAGGGCTTCGATATCGGAGGGCTCGCACTCGCCGATGTGATTGGCCAGATATTCATATGTGAGCAGGCCGTCGGGGTCGCTCTTGAGGCGTTTGAGGTCTTGTTCGTTCATAATATCGTAATTTTGTGCAAAGATAGCACAAATTTTCGAAAAGCGCCGACCCGTTTTCGGCTTCCCGCAGTTTTCGGAGGTTACAGACGTCAGCCGATATGATTTTCCGAGGAGGCAGCGGCGAGTTTGCGGCGGGCGAAGGCTATGATGAAGTCGGCGAGGTCATCGACGGTCATGGTCGAGGAGTCGACACACAGGTGATAGCTTTTTGAATGTCCCCACTGTTTGTCGGTGTAGAAGTTGTAGAAGTTTGCGCGGAGTTTGTCGGTCTTGGCGGCTAGGGACATTGCCTTCTCAAGTGTGGGGGCGTCGCCGCGTTCGACGATACGGCGCGCGCAGTGCTCGGCGGGTGCGTGGATAAACACATTTACCACATTTGGGCAGTCTTTGAGGATGTAGTCGGCGCTGCGACCCACAATGACGCATGCCTCGCGTTCGGCGAGTTCGCGGATGAACTCGCATTGAGCCTTGTATATGCTCTCGGCGCCGGCGGGGGCCATGCCGAACCATCCGGAGGGGTAGTATCCCATGCCGAAGGGAATATGCCCGGGAAGTGCCGAGGGCGCTTTTTCGTCGTTCTGCTCGGAGTATGCCAGATTGAGACCGGCACGTTCTGCGGCGCCGGCAAGGAGTTTCTTGTCGTAGAACTCTATGCCGAGGCGGTCGGCTATTAGACGGCCGACGGCGCGGCCGCCGCTGCCGAAACTGCGGCCGATGGTGATGATGTATTTTTCGGGAAGGTTGTTCTGCATATATCGGGGAACCGGGCTATTGAAAGAGCGGCCGGCAACGCCAAGGAGCATGCCGGCCGCTGATTGAAATGTCTGTCAGGATTTCTTCTCGGCCTTTTTGGCGGGCGCTTTTGCCGGTTTGTCGGCTTTGGCAGCCTTGGTTTTGTCGGCTTTGGGCTTTTCGGCCTTCTTGGCGGGCTTCTCGGCGGGACGGTGCTCGATGTTGTACTGCTCGATGTTTTTGCGCATGGAGCTGAGCTCCTTGTTGAGGGCCTCTATTTCGTTGCCTTGGTTGGCGATGGTCAGCAGCAGTGAGTTGAGCTCTTCGTTGTCAACCTTGGAGGGGAATTCCTCTTCCACGCGCATGAGGAAGTCGGCAAGCACGTTCATATAGTTTGTGAAAGCGGCAAACGGCGTTTCATAGGGACTGAACAGGGCGTGCATGGAGCCGTCGGCCTTGCGCTTGGTGCTCATGTAGAAGAAATGGTCGCAGGTCTGGAGATACTGCCAGTCCTGCTTGAGGGCGCGGTTGTTGCATTTGCGCACGCGCTCGGCCACAGAATAGAGCTTGTCGAAGGCTTCGTGCTGCAGGCGGTTGCCGAGCCATGCCGAGGTATCGCGAGCCTCGTCGGCCGACGAGATGGGATGCACTACCGAGAGTTCACCCACCGCCTTGATTTTGGATATTGCTTCCGAGGGAGTGACAAAATCGATGCCATGTTCGGCGGCGAAGCGGGGGAGCGCTTCCAGGAATGCGAAGATGCCGGAGGTGGCGGGCTGCATGTCGCCGAAGGTCTCCATATTCAGGAAGATATTGACAATCTGCTCTTCGACGGGGGTGGAGGCTATCCAGTTGATGTACTTGTCGGCGGTGAGGGGGAACTCAGGCCACGAGCTGTCGCTGAACCGGTATGCTATATCGTCGCTGAGTTTGGCGTTGCGCAGAAGCAGTTTGAGTTTGGGCGCTGAAGCGGCGGTGTAGACATAGTTCGGCGATTTCCAGCCGAGGATGTGCTTTGCGCCCTCGGTGAGGCAGCCCTTGAAGCCCATCTGCACGAGCTGGGGAGCGAGGTCATCGAAATATATAAGCTCGGTGTTGCGCACGATTTTGGGCTTGACGCCGAGGCGGTTGTGGAGCATTGAGCAGGTGGCGGCCACCTGGTCGGCGAATTCCTCGGGGTCGGTGAGCGATGCCAGGGAATATGCGTAGGGCTGCGCCACGAACTCAACGCATCCGCTGTCGGCCATGCGCTTAAGCAGGTCGATGAATTCGGAACAATAGCGCTCGAATTGCTCGAAGGCGGTGCCGGAGATGGCTATGGAGCATTTGAACCGGCCTTCGGTGGCGTCGATCATCTTTAGGATTGTCTCTGCGGCGGGTACATAGCTCTGGCGGGCTATGCGCTCAAAGATATCGTCGTTGAGGAAGTCGTCGTAGTAATAATGGTCGCGGCCGATATCGAAGAAGCGGTAACGTTTGAGACGGAACGGCTGGTGTATTTCAAAATTGAAACAGATTGCTTTCATTGTCGGGATTGCTTTGAAATTATGTTCGATGATGTCAGCCGCGGCCGAGCACCTTATTATATATGTTGATTACCTTTTGACCGGCCTTGTCCCATGTGATCTGCGCCACTTCGGCGAGGCCGTCCTCGCGCATTTGCTTATATAGCGCGGGATATGAGATTATGGCATGGATGGCGTCGGCCATGGCGTCGATGTCCCAGTAGTCGGTCTTGATGACGTTGTCGAGGATTTCGGCGCATCCGCTCTGCTTGGAGATGATGGAGGGCACGCCCATCTGCATTGCCTCCAGCGGCGAGATGCCGAAGGGCTCGGAGACCGACGGCATGATGTATACGTCGGAGGCCTTGAGCATTTCGTACACCTGGCGTCCTTTCTGGAATCCGGGGAAGTGGAAGCGGTCGGCTATGCCGCGTTCGGCGGCGAGGGATATCATCTTGTCCATCATGTCGCCTGAGCCTGCCATGACAAAGCGGACATTTGAACAGTTGCGCAGCACTTTTGCAGCGGCTTCCACGAAGTATTCGGGGCCCTTCTGCATGGTGATACGTCCCAGAAAGGTGATGACTTTTTCTTTTGATGGGCGGGGATTTTCGATTCGGAGAAGCTCTTCGTCGAGGGGCACCACGGCGTTGTGTACGGTGGTGACCTTTGCGGGGTCTATGCCGTAGTGGTCGATGACGGTCTGGCGGGTGAGGTTGCTGACGGTGATGATATGGTCGGCGTGAGTCATGCCGTCGCGTTCTATACCGTAGACGGTGGGGTTGGGTTTTCCGCGCGAGCGGTCGTACTCGGTGGCGTGGACGTGAACCACCAGGGGCTTGCCCGTCACCTGCTTGGCGTGTATGCCGGCGGGGTATGTTAGCCAGTCGTGGCTGTGGATGATGTCGAAGTCGAGGGTGCGGGCAATGACACCGGCGGTGATGGAGTAGTTGTTGATTTCCTCCAGCAGGTTTGCGGGGTACTTTCCGGAGAACTCAATGCATCCGAGGTCGTTGGTGCGCATGTAGTTGAAATCGGCGTATATATGGTCGCGCAGGCGGAAATACAGGTCGGGGTCCATCACGGCGCCGATGCGGGAGTCCACATAGTCGCGGTTGACTTCGCGCCATGCCACGGGCACCTGGGAGGTGCCTATTATATTGGCGAAGCTTCGGTCCTCGTCGCCGAAAGGCTTGGGAATGACAAAGGTGATGTCCATGTCGCCGCACTCCCACATGCCGCGTGTCAGGCCGTAGCTTGCCGTGCCGAGACCGCCGAGGATGTGAGGGGGAAATTCCCAACCGAACATTAGGGCTTTCATATGAGATCTAAGATTGTTTTATTGTTCAAGGCTTTTGAGGTTACGGTAAGTTCTGAGCACTTCGGCCACGTTGGTTGCATGCGACACAGCTCCGCGGCCTGTATATGGCGGGTTACCGTCGTATAGTTGCGAGAGTGAGCCAATGCATCCCTGTGTCATGTCGTCCTCGAAGCCGATGAGCATACGGTCGATGTATCGTACGCCGCTGAGACCGAACACGCGGAGGTAGGCATCGGCATAGAAACCTATGAGCCAGGGTCGCGCCGGGCCGTTGTGCATGGCGAACTCGCGCTCGTCGGGGGTCCCCAGATAGTTTGGCCGGTACCCGTAGCTGCGCGGCGAGAGGGTGCGCAGTCCCTTGGGGGTTAGGAGCTCGCGGGTGACAACATCCAGCACCTTTTTGCGCTGGCGGCGGTCTAGCGGCGAGTAGTCGAGGCCCACGGCGATGGCCATGTTGGGCCGTACCGACGGCTCTGCGTAGCTGCCGTCCACAAAGTCATAGAGATATCCGCTCTCGTTGAGGAAGGTATCGACGAAAGGCTGCTTCATCTTGTCGGCCTGGGCGAGCCATAGTTCGCGCATATCGGCCATGGAGCTGTCGCCCTCGACGAGGGCTGCGCCGAACATCAGGCCGTTGTACCACAGGGCGTTGAATTCCACGAGCTTGCCGGTGCGCTTCACTACGGGCACGCCGCCGAGCATGGAGTTCATCCACGATACTGCGCGGTCGTGGCCGTCGGTGTCGAGCAGGCCGGTGACGCCGTCGAGGTAGAGGTTGGGATGACCGCCGCGAAGTATATAATCGATGATTGCGGCCACGGGCTGGGCGTACATCTTGCGTGCCTGTTCCATACCCACGCTCTTGGCATATTGCTGGATGGCCCACAGAGCCCACAGCGGTATGTCGGGGTGTTCGATGCCGTGTATCTTTTCAGAAACTTCGCCGGTATCGATAAATTTCATAAGGGCCTTCAGGGCTGTGGCCATGATTGCCTCGTAGTCGGCACGGTGGTCGATGGCGAGGGTGAGACCCGGCAGCGCCATGAAGGTATTGCGGGCCAGTACTATACCCCAGGGGAAGCCCGAGAGAACATACATCGCGTCGCCCTTGCGGACGTAGAACTGCTTGGCAGAGTTTTTCAGGCAGTTGAAGAAGCTTGAACGCGGAGTGCGCGAGGCTATTTCCTTTTCGTACATACGGGTGAGGTTGCGCGGGTTCACCTCGCTGTCGCCGGCCGAGAAGATGATGCTCTCGCCGACTTTTATCGGAACTTCGAAGAAGCCGGGCACCCACAGGTCCTCGCAATAGGGGACGCCGCGCTCGAGGTCCTTGACATATTCGATGCCGTTGTACCAGTTAGGCTCGTCCACCCACTGTGCCTTGCGGTTGAACTGCATATAGAGTTTGGGGAAGCCGGCATACATGCATGTGGCTATTCCGCCGGGCACCTCTTCGATGGTTTTGTTCACGGCGTCGTTGGCCACGCACAGACTGTTGACCTCACGGAAGGCCAGGAACGGCCGGAAACGCAGTGTGGTGGCCGAATGGGCCTCCACAAGGGTGTAGCGGATGAGTATGCGGTTCTCCTCGCTGATGAATATCTTCTCTTTTGTCAGGATGACACCGCCCACGCGGTATGTCATGCGCGGCACGCTCTCGCAGTCGAACTCGCGGATATATTTGTGCCCGTTGGGACTGTACACACCTCCGCGGTAGCGGTGTATGCCCAGATTGAAGGGTGCCCCGTGCTGTATCACTGTCTCGTCGAGCGACGACAGCAGCACGTGAGGGCGTCCGCCGAGCTCGTCGACAGGTATCACCAGCAGGCCGTGCTGCTTGCGGGTGTTGCAGCCTACCAGCGAGGTGCAGTGGTATGCTCCGGCCTGGTTGGTGCGCAACATCTCCTTGGGCAGCGACTGATCCAGATTGATGAGCAGATTCTTGTCGAACTTAAGATAACTCATTTTGGTTGTAAGGTATTTATAGGATTCTGTGTCTTATGTGGAATAATTGTCAAAGTTAGCGGTTTTTTGCAGCATGGCCAAATTGCGGCACCACTTTTTGGCGAAAACTGTCGCATAACATGTTTTTTCGCTAAAAAACGCGCCGCAGATGGTACGACGACGCGTTTTCAGGAGCCTCCTTTGCGGTTTTGAGACCTAATGGGTGAGTGAAAATCTCAAACGAACACCCTGATTTACTCCGGTGACGGCCGACAGTTTATTTGTAAGGGGGATGACGCAGATATTTGCCGAAAATCAGAAACTTTGCAATTCAATCAAGGTGGAATTCGACATGTTACATATTTGACTCGATGAAAGTGGCAAACACGGAACATTTTACTCCAATTTCTATGGAGGAATACTGGTACAGTCTTAGCACAGGGAGATTGTATTGGAGCGTATGGAAGCAGTTAAGAGAAAGCTGAATATTCGGGATGAAATCAAATGGCAAAAAGTAAATGTCTACCATTTTGACAAATATATTCATCTTGTTGATGAATTGTTTGAAATGGGCAAAGAAGGCTTGTTGAAAATCAGAATATTTTTCCGCCATAATCAGTATGAGCCGGAAGTCTCCTATAAAAGAGGAAAGTGACCGTTGGCTCCATATTTATCGCCATTGGAGCTTCAAGCCGAAGCATCACACTCGCAATCTGACACGAACCAAAAGGGCAAAAAAATAGTCCTGCGTAACCTACACTTGTGAGCTACGCACTTTTCACGTAGCCGTTCAGTTACGACAGGATATTTTTCTGATGCAAAGGTACTGCCTTTTTTTTCTATCTTCAAAATATGAACGCAAAAAAAGCTTTTTTGTTCATCGCATCTTCTGCGCACAATGTCAATTTTACAAGGTTGCGCAACTATTGTAAAAAAGCGCCGCGGGGATTGCCACGGCGCTTTTTTATAGGGGCTTTTCAGCTTTTCTTCGTCATGTCGATGTCGAGGTGCTGTGCCGGTTTGGAAACCCAGCTGAGGAACTTGCTGAAAGGCATGAGAAGGAGCACCACCAGGTCGCGGAGCAGGGCGAGGGCCAGCGGCGAATAGTAGGAGCCGATGAGCACCAGGAAGAAGGGGAGGAACGATGCCATTTTCAGGCCGCCGGCAAAGCCGGTGATGAGTACCACGAAAGCGGCGATGATACCCACGAACCAGCTCACGAAGGTGAGACCGTCGACGGCGAATTCGAAGAATACCTTTTTGCAGAAGGTTAGGTACGGCCAGCGGCTGGTGCTCTTTATCACATCGAGGCTATAGTGCGTTCGGTCAGCGGCGAGACGGTTTACGGCGGCGGCCCAGAAGCCGAATGGGCAGATGAAGAGGATATAGATAAGTGAGGTGAAGAAGAACACCACGGCACTTAACACGTTCGCGCCCAGCGAGGGTTGCTGCCGGGGCTGCGGTTGCTGATATACGGGATCCTGGCCGTATGGTTGGCCGGCATAGGGGTTGCCTTGGTATTGGGCGCCGTCCCATTGTTGCTGTTCGTCGGGAGTGTAGCTGTTGTCGTTCATGGCATTATGATAATTAATTTGAATTGACGGATAGAAATATACAAAGCTAAGCAAAAAAACGACATTGGGGTGTTAATAAAAGTTAAATGCATTCTGCGCGTTGAAATCAGCCATGTTATGTTGGTAGATTGCGGCAAAATAGCTAAATTTGCCCCTCAAAACGAAAAATACAAGCATCAGCACAACGATGAAACGCACAAAGATATCCAAATTGCTCGCCTGTCCGCCGATAGGCAGCGAAGTATGTGTCAAAGGCTGGGTACGCACCCGCCGCGGCAACAAAAACGTACAGTTTGTGGCACTTAACGACGGTTCGACGGTAGAAAATCTGCAGATAGTGTTCGATTTGAGCCGTTTCGATGACGAGAGCCTCAAGGCAGTGACCACCGGCTCGTCGTTGTGCGTGTGCGGCAAGCTCGTGGAGAGCATGGGCGCCGGCCAGAAATGCGAAGTGCAGGCCGACACCCTCGAGATCTATGGCACCGCCGACCCCGCCGACTATCCCCTTCAGAAAAAAGGCCATACACTGGAGTTCCTGCGCGAAAAGGCCCACCTGCGTCCGCGCACGGCAACCTTCGGCGCCATTCTCCGCATCCGTTCGGCCCTTGCCTACGCCATCCACCGTTTCTTTCAGGACAAGGGGTTCTTCTATCTCAACACGCCACTCATCACCGAGAGCGACTGCGAGGGCGCCGGTGCAATGTTCCAGGTAACCACCCTCAACCTCGAGAAGCTGCCGCGCACCGACGACGGCAAGGTGGACTACACCAAGGATTTCTTCGGCAAGCCCACGGCGCTGACCGTCAGCGGTCAGCTCGAGGGTGAATTAGGCGCTACGGCTCTGGGTGAAATCTACACCTTCGGGCCCACTTTCCGCGCCGAGAACTCCAATACTCCGCGCCACCTCTCGGAGTTCTGGATGATAGAACCCGAAATGGCGTTCTACGACATTACCGACAACATGGACCTCGCCGAGGAGTTCGTGAAATACTGCATAGCCTACGCCCTTGAGCACTGCCGCAAGGACATAGAGTTCCTGGCCGAGCATTTCGACAAGGAGCTGATAGAGCGCCTCGAGTTCGTGCTTCACAACGATTTTGTACGGCTCACCTACACCGAGGGCGTGGAAATCCTCAAGGCCTCCGGCAAAAAGTTCGAGTTCCCTGTGGAATGGGGCATCGACCTGCAGAGCGAGCACGAGCGTTATCTGGTGGAACAGCACTTCCGCAAACCGGTGATACTCACTGACTATCCCCGCGACATCAAGGCCTTCTACATGAAGCAGAACGACGACGGCCGCACCGTGCGCGCCATGGACGTGCTCTTCCCCAAAATCGGCGAGATCATCGGCGGCAGCGAGCGCGAGGCCGACTACGATAAACTGCTGGCCCGCATCGAGGAACTTCATATCCCGATGAAGGACATGTGGTGGTACCTCGACACGCGTCGCTTCGGCACGGTGCCTCACAGTGGCTTCGGCCTGGGCTTCGAGCGCCTGGTGCTGTTCGTCACCGGCATGACAAATATTCGCGACGTCATCCCCTTCCCGCGCACTCCCAACAACGCCGAATTCTGACAGCATAAACCCGAATAAAACGGATTTCTGACAATTTCCCTGCCGATTTTCGGCGGGGAAATTGTTGTTTTGCAAGCTTTTTATTAACTTTGCGCACAAAGTTGAAAAATACCTAAAACGCAGCCATAACAATGGAATTATTAAAGGAAATGACCGCACGCGCTGCCGCCCAGCCCCAGCGAATAGTGCTGCCCGAGGGTCTTGAACCCCGCACACTTACCGCCGCCGACCGCATCATCGCCGACGGTCTTGCAAAAATTATAATCATAGGCGACCCCGCCGAGGTGCTCGCCATGGCCAAAGGACTTAAACTCACCCACATAGGCGAAGCAACCATAGTAAATCCCGCCGACGAGAAGGTTATCGACCGCTACGCCCCTCTTTTCTACGAGCTGCGCAAGAGCAAGGGCATAACCATGGAGGAAGCCCGCCTCACCACCGCCAACCCCCTGTATCTTGGCTGCCTGATGGTGAAGGCAGGCGATGCCGACGGCCAGGTTGCCGGCGCAATGAATACCACCGGTAACGTTCTCCGTGCCGCTTTCCAGGTAATCAAGACCCAGCCGGGCATCAGCGTTGTTTCCGGTGCCTTCCTGATGCTTCTGCCCGAGGGGCTGCCCTTCGGCACCAATGGGATAATGGTTTTCGCCGACTGCGCCGTCGTTCCGGCGCCCACCGCCGAGGAGCTGGCGCAGATAGCAGTGGCCACGGCCCGCACGGCGCGCGACATTGCCGGCATAGAGCCGCGCGTGGCACTGCTGAGCTTCTCCACCAAGGGTTCTGCCAAGAGCGAGAACGTCGACAAGGTAATCCGGGCCACAGAAATCGCCCATGAGCTCGCCCCGGACCTCATCCTCGACGGCGAACTGCAGACCGATGCCGCCATCGTGCCGTCGGTAGCGCACTCCAAGGCTCCCAACAGCCCCCTCAGCGGCCGTGCCAACGTGCTGGTATTCCCCAATCTGGAAGTTGGCAACATAGCCTATAAACTTGTGCAGCGTCTGGGCAACGTTCAGGCAGTGGGTCCCATCCTGCAGGGCCTTGCCGCCCCCGTCAACGACCTCTCGCGCGGCTGCTATCCCGAAGATATCTACAAAACAATAATAATAACCTGCAACCAGGCAATAGGACTGAAAGCCTGACAAGATACAGCTATAATGAAAATACTTGTGCTCAATTCCGGCAGCTCGTCGGTGAAATATAAACTCATAGACCTCGAGGGCAAGCACGCCGATGTGCTCGCCGAGGGAGGCGTAGAGAAAATAGGCCTTGACGGCGGTTTCATCAAATACCGTCAGGCCGACGGTAGCAAAGCCGTGGATGACCTCGGCAAAATCGACCACCGCCGCGCCATCGAGGCCATCCTCAACATCCTTACCGACCCGGCCAAGGGCTGCATAAAGAGCTACGCCGAAATCGATGCCGTAGGACACCGCGTGGTGCATGGCGGCGAGAAATTCAGCGAGAGCGTGCTCATCACCGACGATGTCAAGGCCAAGATACGCGACTGCTACGATATAGCGCCCCTCCACAACCCCGCCAACATGACCGGCATCGAGGCTATCGACTCGCTCATGCCCGGCGTGCCGCAGGTGGGCGTGTTCGACACGGCCTTCCACCAGACCATGCCCGCAAAAGCCTTCATGTACGCGCTGCCGTATAAATACTACACCGAAGACGGCGTGCGCCGCTACGGTTTCCACGGCACCAGCCACCGCTATGTGAGCGCAAAGGTGTGCGAGTTCCTCGGCGTGGATATCGCCAAACAGCGCATAATCACCTGCCACATAGGCAACGGCGCCTCGATGGCGGCTGTCGATCACGGCCGCTGCATCGATACCTCCATGGGCCTCACCCCCGTAGAGGGCCTGATGATGGGCACGCGCGTTGGCGACGTCGATCCCGGAGCCCTCACATTCCTGATGGGTCGTCACAACCTCGACGGCGCCCAGCTGCAGAACATCATCAACAAGGAAAGCGGAGTTCTCGGCATAAGCGGCGTGAGCAACGACATGCGCGAAATCGAGGCTGCCATAGCTGCCGGCAACGAACGCGCCCGCCTCGCCCTGGATATGTACGAACTCCGCATTACCAAATACATAGGTGCATATGCCGCCGAAATGGGCGGTGTGGACATCATTGTCTTCACCGGCGGTGTCGGCGAGAACCAGACGGGCCTGCGTGCCGACGTGTGCGCCACCCTCGGATTCATGGGTGTGGAAATCGACAAGGACGTCAATGCCGGTGTGCGCGGCAAGGATGCCGTGATATCGGCCGCCGGCTCCAAAGTCAAGGTGTGCGTCATTCCCACCGATGAAGAGCTCATGATAGCCACCGATACACGCGACATTGTGGAAAAGCTCTGATATAAATCACTATAAATGAAACAGAAGGCTGAAACTCTTAGGGATTATGCCGCCGAGCTGGGGTTTGGCGAGCTTGCCGGACGCTTTGAGGCGATAGCGCGCCAAAGCGATGCCGACGCCACGCTCACGCTGCCGCTCGTCGGCGAGTTCAGCGCCGGCAAGACCACGCTTGTCAACGCACTTACCGACGGCATCACACTGGAAACAGCCTCGCGGCCTACCACAGCCACCATCTATACCGTGCACTTCGGCAGCGACCGTTGCCGAGCCGAAGTACATGGCGCCGATGGCACCGTGACCGAGATTTCGGCAGCCGACATGCCCGGCAACGACGACGTGGCCACGGCCGAGGTGGTGGATGTCTACGACACCTCGCGGCGCGTGCCCTCCGGCATTGTGCTGGTCGATACACCGGGACTGTCGTCGGCCAATGCCGAGCATAGCCAGACCCTCGTGGAGTTTCTGCCTCTCGCCGATGCCATTCTTCTGGTGAGCGACATAAACCAGCAGCTCACACGGACACTCACCGACTTCGCCGCAACAATATCGCTGTCGGGCCGTCCGATGTATCTCGTTCTTACACATTGCGATACAAAGACGGAGGCAGAAACTGCCGCAGCAGTGGACTATATCAACTCCAACAGCGGGCTGCCCCTTCGCGGCATAGCCTGCGTGTCGGCGCCACGGGGTGATGTGGGCAAGCTCACCGACATGCTCGGACGAATACAGGTCGAAAAGACGGCGATACTCGCCGAAGTGAACGGGCGCCGGTTGCGCGACAACGGCGCCGAACTGCTTGCTCGCATCGACGCCCTCCTTGGTGCCGACAACGGCACCGACGCCCTCGACGCCGCCATCGCCACCGAAAACTCGCGCCTTAACGGCATGCGCAGCGCTGTCGACGAACTTGTCGACAGTCTCGCCGACGGCCTCGCCGATATTCGGCGCGACATTACGCGCACATTCGAGGATACCGTTGCCTACCGCCTCGATGCCGTTGTCACCGCAAAGAGCGACGATTACGACGCCGACGCCGCCGCGGCCATCGACAATCTGTCGGCAGTGTGCTTCAATGAATACCGGCGCCGTGTGCTCGAACTGTTGCGCGACGCCGCAGCTCACCGCGCATCGTCGTCGGATATCGGCGCCGAGAATCTGCCGTCCCTCAATATCTCGGAACTGCGCGCCGACAGCATGGCATACAATCTCAACCTCAACAGCGCCGGTCATGAATATGACTCGCGGATAGCCACGGGGCTGAAGGTCGCCGCCGTGGCCGCCGCCGTTGCTGTCACCGCCGGAGCCGCCGGAGCCGCCGGAGCCGCCGGAGCGGGTGCCGCGGGCACTCCCGGCAAAGCAATGGTGGTTGCCGATGTTGCCGATACAGCCACCGATATAGGCTCGATAATAGCCAATCACCGCCACATTGCGCGCCTGAAGAAGATGAGTCGCAACCTCGACCAGCTCAACAGTCTGGACCGTCAGGCCGGCAAGACCATTGGGCGCGAGGGCGGCATGGTGCAGACGGTGGTAGGCCTCGTCACCGAGCGCACCATGGGCAAACCCCAGCGCCGTCGAGCCATCCGCAACTACATCGACACGACACTCAGCCCGGCGTTCGCCGACGAGCTGTGGCGCATCACCGTGGAGATGAATACTTCCATCACCGAATACCTGAACTCGCGCACTGCGGCACGCGAACAGGAGATGCGGCGCTCCCTCGAGGAGATGCGGCGGCGCCGCCGCGACAACGATGACGAATACCGCCGGCAGGCCGCGCGTCTGCGCGCCATGCGCGCAGACATAGAGAGCCTGTTCCCCAATATATGTTAAATTCTCGGCCGCTCGGCAACTATTGTTTTACGACTAAAAGTTTAACAAAAAATTAAATTATGCCTATAGCCTCATCAAAGTCAGTATCGCCTCGGTCGCTTTTTGGCGCTTTTGTCCGCCGGCCTCAGTCGTTATGGTGTACCATAACTTCTTCTGCCGTCGAACAAAATCGCTCAAAAATCGACCGCCGAGAACTTAACATATATTGGGGAATAGGCTCTAAGCGCTTCATTGAATGAACCTTGCCGACTGGGTTGCATGGGCGGTTGCCGCCGTCGCCGTAGTGGCGGCGGTATCTGCCGGCATCGTGCTGTGGCGCGCTGCCGGGCGTTACACCCGTTTCCGACGCCGGGTGCGCCGCCGTCTGTCCGACATGGTGCCGGCAACGTTTCCTCCCGCACCCCGCATCGCAGAGATTGCCAAATCCGACCGGCGGCTGGCCGAACTGGAGGACGAGAACGAGGAGCTGGCCGATGAACTGGCCTCGGTTCAGAAGAGATATGCCGACCTGCGGCAGGAATACGATGACCTCGAGGAAAGCAGCGCCGATGCCCGGCGTTCCTTCAAGGGTCTGAGCGCAACCCTCGACGATACCCGCGCACTATTGTGGAAAATCGAGCACGACTGTGCAGTAAAGACCGACGCCATAGCTCTGGTGCAGGAAATCCTCGGCGCCCCTGAGGCCGACAGTGCCGATGTGCGTCGGCTGCATGCCGCCGTGGCAGAGATGGTGCGGTTCATCGGCGAGGATGTCCGCGCTGTTGTTGCCGCGGATGCCGACATTACGTCGGCGCAGCGCGACAGCTTCTTCGGTTCCGGGCTGGCGGCATGGGCGCAGACACGTTGCAAACTGTGGCTGCAGGGCCGCACCGCCGTGGCTTTCGTGGGCGAGTACAGTGCCGGCAAGACCAGCATAGTGAACCGCATAATCGGCCGGTCTGACCCCGAGGCGCCCAGATTGCCGGTGAGCACGCGCGCAACCACCGCCGTGCCCACTTATATTACCGGCGGCATGACCGTGAGTTATGAGTTTGTCACTCCCGACAACGAGCTCAAGAGCATCAGCGCCGTCACCTTCGGGCGCGTGAGCAAGGATGTGCTGGAAACCGTACGGGGAGTGGGCTCTCTCATTAAATATTTTGTTCTGACGCTCGACGACCGGGCCCTCGACGGCCTGAGCATCCTCGATACACCGGGCTTCAACTCGGCGGACGGTGATGACAGCGCCCGCACGCTTGCAGTGGTCAACGAGTGTGACGCTCTTTTCTGGGTGGTGGACGTCAACGCCGGCGACCTCAATCGGTCATCGCTCGAAGTGATACAGGAACATCTGGCAAAACCGCTGTATATAATCATTAATCAGACAGATACCAAGTCGGAGACTGAGGTTGCCGCTGTGGAGGAGCGCGTGCGCGCCACCCTCGCTGCCGCCGGGGTTCCATGCGCCGGCCTGCTGCGCTTTTCGCAGAAGGAACCTATCGACGGGCTGATGGGCCTTATTTCGGACATACGCGGCGATGAAGGGCGCGCAAATTATCTGCAGTCGCTGGCGGCCTTTCTCGACGAGAGGGTAGAGCATTATCAGTCAGAGATAAAGAATGCCGAGCTCAAATGCCTGTTCCTCGAAAACAAGTCGGCCTCGCTGGCCGACGGATATAACGAGGCGCTGCGCGCGCTGCGCCGCGACTGCGAGGCCCTGGCCGACGTGCCGCGATACAGCAACAGCCTTTTCGGCAAAGGCGATTACCGGATAAGCCCCGAAAAATACTCGCAGTTCCACGACCTTCTCGAAAAAATCGGCGAACGTCACGGAGAGCGGCTGCGCGGCGAATACGACCGGCAGATGACCACCACCGCCGACATGCTCATGGCGTGGAAAACCTATGCCGACCTCAATTACCGGTTGCGCCGCCTGCGTGAGTGCCGCGACGCCCTGATCCACAAAATGGTAAAACTCAATGAACAATAACGTATTCCAACAGTATCGGCAGCGCAAGGAGCGCGTGCTCGCCGCCCTCGATGCCGCCGCGGCCTACGGATGGCTCGACGCCGACGAATGCCGCCGTCTGGCAGAGCGAATCGACTCCGATATCCTCACCCTCGGCGTCATCGGCCAGATGAAGTGCGGAAAAAGCACTTTCCTCAATGCCTTTGTGTTCGGCGACGATATACTCCCGGCTGCAACAACGCCCACGACAGCGGCGCTGACGGTGATAACATACGGAGAAACGGCAAAAATCACCGCTCATTTCTACAGTGCCGACGAGTTGGCGGCCATGCGCCTTGCTGGGGGCGCTCCCGGGGGCGCTGACGATGCCCTTGCCGGTACCTCGCACGACGACACCCTCGACAATCTGCGCGAGTATGTAGGCGTAGGCGGCCGTTACGAAACTTTGACAAAGTATGTTACCATCCATTATCCTAAGGAATGGCTCAAAGGGGTGGAGATTGTCGATACCCCCGGCTTCAACGACCCCGTTGTTGCGCGCGAACAGAAAACCGAGGAGTTTCTGCGTCGTGCCGACGCGGTGATACTGATGGTCTACGCCTCGCGTGCCTTCGATGCAACAGATGCCGACATATTGTTCCGCCACGTGCGCGATTGCGGCATAGGCAAGGTGCTGGTGGCGGTCAACAAGTACGATATCCCCTATGGCAACGGCGAGACCGAGGAAGAGATTGCCGACAATGTGCGCCGTCAGCTCGACAAGGCCTTTGCCGCCGGTGCCGATGGCGAGACCGGCGCTCTCGCCCGCGAATATCCGCCCATGCCCGTGTCGGCGCAGATGGCGTTGCTCTCGCAGATGACACCCGCGCGGATTGCCGATGATCCGGCGCGCGCGGCGGCGTGGCGCCGGCTGTGCGACGATTTCGAAATAACCACCGCCGGACAGATGGCCGACAGGAGCCGTATGGATGTCCTTGCCGACGCCGTGCTCGCCGTGATAGAGCGCGACAAAGCCGATATTTTGCTCCGCAAGCCTCTCAATGCCGTCAAAGGGGCGGCTCTCAGACGCCGCGATGAGTTGGTCAGCGGTCTGTACCGCAGCCGCAGTCTTATCGACAGTCTGGGGCGACCCGATGATGAAGTCGACGAACGGCGTGAGCGCCTCGAAAAGGCCGACCGGCGCCTCAAACGCAAGATCGACACCCTCTCCATCGACATCGACGCCGCCTTCACGTCAATTATCCGCAAAGGCCGCACGGAGATCGAAGATGAGGTGGACAGTGCCTGCCGACGCATGGACAACATCGTGGAGAACATGAGCTATAACCAGACGGCAACCGATATTCAGCCGGCTCTCGAGAGCGTGAACAACAAGCTGATACAGCGCACGTTGCGTCGTGCCGTCGAAGAGCTCGAAACGGAGGCGCGCCGCAAGCTGGCAACGGCTGTTCGCACTTTCTGCGAGGATGCCGAGGAAATTCTTTATCGTTTCCTCGACGATTTCGACGCCCGCGATTTCGTGAAGACGGTAGAACAGAGCATTTATTTCCGCATCGACAGCCGCGGGCTGTTCAGTGTTGCCACCGACCGGCCGCAGACCCGCGAGGCCGACAGCCTGCTTGCCAAAATCGGAAACGTGCTGATGGCGCCGCTGAGAGGGTATTACGACATTTATAAATCGGTAGGGCGAATAGTGACGAACAACCGGCAGGCAAAGGCCGAACTTCATGCCGGAATTGAGAAAGTGCGCAGCGGCTTCGATGCAAAACCTTACCTCGAAGTGCTGCAGGAGCGGCGCTCCGAAATAATAGAGGACATCAAGACCCGCATTATCGATGAGCTGATATCACCCATGCGCGCCCAGCTCGACGCTCTCGGGCATAAGGAGGAGGACCGGCGTGCGGCGTTGGCTGCGGCTACAGCCGAGGCCGACAGTCTGCAGACGGCCCTCGACGAGTTCGATAAACAATACTCCGCCGTCTTCGGATAGCCGGAGCGGCGGAGCATCAATAAGGTTTCCGGGAGTTTTTATCTGGCTGAGCGCATGGCGGCATCGACGTCGGCACGCAGCTCGTCGCCCTGTTTACCTCGGCTGAGGATGGTACCGTCCGGCCCGAAGAGGATTATGCAGGGAATACCGGTAATGCCGTAGATATCGGTGGGCACCGACTGGGCATTGAGGATGTTTTGCCATGGGAGGCCTTCTTCGGCTATGGCGGCGCGGGTGGCGTCCGGTTCATCCCAGACAGCAACGCCGAGCACTTCCAGACCTTGGTCGCGGTATGTGTTGTAAATGCTTTTGAGCACGGGGAGCTGCCGGCGGCACGGACCGCACCAGCTGGCCCAGAAGTCTACGAGGGTATAGTGCCCCTGACCAACGTGGTCGCTCAGACGCGAGGTCACGCCGTCGTAGGTGATTGTGAAGTCGGCGAAGGGTTTTCCGGGCTGGGTGGCTTCGCGGCGTGTTGCCGACGACATCAGGTTCTGCACACGGCGGCTCTGCGCCAGGACGGGGTTGGTGCTGACGGCGCACTGCAGCTCGGCCAGGGGTGCCTCGGAAGCGTCGCTCTGAAGGAAGATATACAGGCCGAGAGCATTGTCGGCATTGGCCTGCATTGTGCTGTCGATGGTGGCGGTATACACGCGGTAGAGAGAGTCGTTGACGGCGGGGTCGGTCACCTCCTGGCTCTGTGCCACAATATCGCTGAGTCTGGAACCCAACTGGCGCAGCTGGTCGTTGAGCATGCTGCCGAAGGCGGAGCCGCCGGCGCCCGAGAACGATATCGTGCCTGATTCGAGCACGAAGACCGGTATTCGCTTGCCGTCGATCATCACGCGGGCAAGCACGGGCTCGTCGATTTCTCCCTGAAAGACAGCGGCCTGGTCTTCGACAAGCACGCTGTCGATGGTCTCACCGGTGTCGTAGTTTACCAGGCGGGCCATGGCGCCGTCTTCTTCAGCGGTGAGGGGGGTGATTACTTTGAAGGGTTCGGCAGTGGCCGCCGTGATGGCCGTGGCTGCCGCGGCAGCTAATAAGATTTTGAGTTTCATGCGATTGAAAGAAATGTGATGGGGCGCAGACACGCCACGGCAACACCGTGGCGCCGGTTGTGGCGCCATGGTGTTGCCGCGGGCGCGGTTACTTTTTCTCCTTGTTCTTTTCGAGCTGTTTTTCAATTGCTTCCAGAGCGAGGTCATACGCTTCCTCGAAGCTGTCGGCGAGTTTGGTGGCCACTATCTCGTCGGTCTGCGGGGCGTGGACCTTA
The DNA here is from genome assembly GCA_017621055.1 of Muribaculaceae bacterium. Taxonomy (GTDB): domain Bacteria; phylum Bacteroidota; class Bacteroidia; order Bacteroidales; family Muribaculaceae; genus CAG-873. Next base: position 90,986 of record JAGATX010000004.1, read on the forward strand.
ACGACCACCTGCTTGTTCATGGCGGTTTCGGGTTTGACGACCTTGAGGTTTACATCTATGGTTGTTATGGCGCCGAAGCGGCGAGCAAGACGTTCGGCTTTCTTGTTGATGAATTCCACCAGGCGTTCGGAGGCCTCGAAATGGATAGCTTGAATTCTTACTTCCATATTCAGTTTTCGTTTTTTTGCGCGCGGGGGTGCGCTTGTTGGTAATTTTGTTTAAGTTCTCTGTATGTAAGGTGAGTGTACCGTTGGGTAGTGGATAGCGAAGCGTGGCCGAGCAGTTCCTGAACGGCGCGCAGGTCGCTGCCGTTGTTGAGCATGTCGGTGGCGAAGGAGTGGCGCAGGGTGTGGGGCGACAGGCGGGTGGCGTGTACGCCGTTCTCCTCGAGGGCGGCGCGGACGGTGCGGTAAACCTCCTTGTAGTATATCGGGCGGCCGTTGGCCAGGACAAAGAAAGTGTCGCAGCGGCCGAAGGAGCTGTTGCGCGCCTCTCTGTAGCGGGCGATGAGTTCTGCGAGTTCTTCACCGAAAGGTATCATTCTTTCTTTATTACGCTTGCCGAGCACTTTTAGTTCACGTGCGGAGAGGTCAACGTCGGTGTCGCGCAGGCCGGTGAGTTCGGCGGCGCGCATGCCTGTGGAGTACAGCATGTCCACAATCAGGGTGTTGCGCAGACTCAGGAAATCGTCGGCATGGCCGAGCTCAAAGTCTATCATGGACTTCGATTCGTCGGGACGGATGAACGACGGCAGAGGTTTTGCGCGCCGTGGCGCCGGCACGCCGGCCGCCGGGTTGGGGCGCACGTCGTGGCGTGCTTCCAGGTAGTTGAACAGCGAGCGCACGCTCTGCAGGCGCAGACGCAGGGTGGCCGTGCTTGCGCCGCCGGCGGCAAGGTGGGCTATCCATGCGCGTATGTCGGCGGCGGTTACGGCGGCGGCATCTTCGGCGGCCGCCGGGTGCTCGGTGCGGCAGAAAGTGCGGAACGACTCTATGGCCTGCCGGTATGCAGAAACGGTGTGAGGCGAACGTGTCGTCTCACACCGTATGTATTGGTAAAAGAGAGAATACAACATAAAATCGTGCCACCGCCGTGATTTAGGCCTTAAGCCACCGGCGATGCCACGAATTTAAGCAGAATTTTTCATTCTGCCAAATATTTTTTTGGTATTGAAAGGCGGGAAGAGCCTCCCGGCACCATTAATCCTCTACGCAGCGAAGCTTCTGCACGTATACCGCCTTCATCATTTTCTTGCGGTTGGTGACAGAGGGCTTCTGGAAAGCCTGACGGCTGCGGAGTTCTTTTACAATGCCGGTTTTTTCAAACTTACGTTTGAATTTTTTGAGAGCCCGTTCGATGAGCTCGCCTTCTTTAACTTGTACAATAATCATATTTTAGTCTTGATATTTTCGTTTGCGTTTAGCGCGGCAAAATTAATAATAAAATTACAAATGGCAAAATATTTTTGTCAAGATTTAGCCGTGGGCGCGGAAAAACCCATGAAAACGGCTTGGCAGCGGCACAGCGGGCACGGTATACGCCGAAAAATTTGCGTGGAACAAAAAAAAGTTATACTTTTGTAAAAATTTGGAAAGAAATGGCAAAGGACCTGGCAGAACAGCTTGCACGCATAGGCCGCAAAGCGGAGCTGCTGACCACACGATACCGGCTGCTGGAGCAGGAGCTTGTGAGGCAGCGGGCGCGCGTGGCCGAGCTCGAAAGCGAACTGGACGCCGAGCGCCGACAGTCCGAGCGCATACGCCTCGACAACGAGCATCTGCGCATCAGCGCCGCAATAGCGCCCGACAGCGACAAGGTTGCCAAGGCCCGAGCATATATTTCAGATTTGGTGCGGGAAATCGATGCCTGCGTCGACGACTTGATGAGAGATATCTGACCCCACGCCTTATGGAAAACGACAAAGAACACAGAATAACAGTAAAAATAGCCGATATAGAGCCTTTCAAAATCGGTGTCAGCGAGAGCGAAGAGTCGTTCTACCGGCAGGTGATTGAAAGAATCAACGAGAACGTTCGGCGGCTGCAGTACAATGCCAGCCCGGACAGCACGCCGGTGGCTGTGGCAAAGGTAGCTCTTTACTACGCCACCATGCTCTATCATCGCAGCAACATTATGACTGCGCAGACCAAGCTCCTGGAGAACTTCGAAAAGGAACTCGACGAGCTTCTGCAAGGCACGGTGTGAGCTGCCGGAAGTCCTCCGTCCTGATGGATGAAGGAGCGGCAGCAGATTCACACGCGCGCACCATAAGGCCCGAGGGCCGTCCTCGCCATGAGGCGCCCGGCGCCGGCGGACGCATTTCGTTCGCCACGAGAAAACAGCAACCGCACCCTTACGGTCCGGCACCGACGTGCCGGCCCCGGCAGACGTAGAGTCTCGCCGTGGCCGTTACTGTCGGCAGCAACGGAGCCGCAACGGTGCTTTTTTATTTTAAACTATCTAATACACCGAACATCGGATGATTACATTGATTATTGCACTTGCCGCAGCCATAGTTTCCGCCGTCGTTGCGGCCGTGGTGACACTCATGGTGCAGCGACGTTCGGCCACCTCGCGTTCGGCGCTCATCATCGCCGAAGCTGAGAAAGAAGCCGAAAACCTCAAACAGAACAAGATACTCGAAGGCCGCGAGGAGGCACTGCGCATCACCGCCGACAGCGAAAAGCAGGCGGCGCAGCGCCAGAGCAAGCTCCAGAGCAGCGAAGCAAAGCTCAAGCAGCGCGAAATCCAGCTCAACCAGCAGCAGGGCGAGAACCAGCGTGCCCGCAACGAGATAGAGAGCGCACGCGCCGCTATCGAGAACCAGCAGGCCGCCGTGGCCATGCGCCAGAGCCAGGTCGACGAGATGCATGCCAAGGCACAGTCGCTGCTGGAGCACATTTCGGGACTGTCGTCGGCCGAGGCCAAGGAGAAACTGATAGAGAGCCTCAAGGACGAGGCCAAGACCGCCGCCGCTTCGTATATCAACGATATAATGGACGATGCCAAGATGACGGCCAACAAGGAGGCCAAGAGGATAGTGGTGCAGTCCATTCAGCGGGTAGCCACCGAAACGGCCATCGAGAACTCCGTGACAGTGTTCCATATCGATTCCGATGAAATCAAGGGTCGCATAATCGGCCGCGAAGGCCGCAACATACGCGCCCTCGAGGCCGCCACCGGCATAGAAATCATAGTCGACGACACCCCGGAGGCCATCGTGCTGTCGGGCTTCGACCCCGTTCGCCGCGAGATAGCTCGTCTGGCGCTGCATCAGCTCGTTGCCGACGGCCGCATACACCCTGCCCGCATCGAGGAGGTTGTGGCAAAAGTGCGCAAGCAGATAGAGCAGGAGATCATCGAGACCGGACAGCGCACCTGCATAGACCTGGGCATCCACGGTCTCCATCCCGAGCTTATCCGCATGGTCGGCAAGATGAAGTACCGCTCCAGCTACGGCCAGAACCTCCTTCAGCACTCCCGCGAAACCGCGAACCTGTGCGCCGTAATGGCTTCGGAATTAGGTCTCAATCCCAAGAAGGCGCGTCGTGCCGGTCTTCTCCATGATATCGGCAAGGTACCCGACGAAGAGCCCGAACTGCCCCACGCACTCTTAGGCATGAAACTCGCCGAGAAGTACAAGGAAAAACCCGAGATATGCAACGCCATCGGTGCCCACCACGACGAAGTGGAGCAGACCTCTCTGCTGGCACCCATCGTTCAGGTATGCGATGCCATTTCGGGCGCACGTCCGGGCGCGCGCCGCGAAATCGTCGAGGCCTATATCAAGCGCCTCAACGACCTGGAGCAGCTGGCGCTCTCCTATCCGGGCGTTGTCAAGACCTATGCCATCCAGGCCGGCCGCGAGCTGCGCGTCATTGTCGGCGCCGACAAGATCGACGATGCCGAGACCGAGAAGCTCTCCGAAGAGATTGCCCGCCGCATACAGGACGAGATGACCTATCCCGGACAGGTGAAGATAACCGTTATCCGCGAAACCCGTTCGGTGGCCTTTGCAAAGTAACATGGCTGAGAAAGACAACGACACCAACGGCTGCGGCACCTGCGACGGTTGCACCGAGGGCGGCTGCGGCACCTGCGGCGGTTGTTCGGCCAACACCGACTGCCGACGCGCGAAACTCCACAGTTTCAACTGGCTGGGCGACATTCCCGGCGGTTTCGCCGACAGCGAGTTTGTGGAAGTCCAGTTCAAGAACACGCGCAAGGGCTACTACCGCAACAGCACCCGACTGCCCCTCGAAATCGGCGATGTGGTGGCGGTAGAGGCCAGCCCCGGTCACGATATCGGCACCGTTACGCTCACAGGTGCCCTCGTGGAGCTCAGAATGAAGAAGATGAGCGCCCGCAACCGCGACAACGCCGAGATAAAGCGGGTGTTTCGCAAGGCCAAACCCGCCGACCTCGAGAAATTCGAGGAAGCCAAGTCCCGCGAGGACGACACCATGATACGTGCCCGCAAAATCGCCGACAGCCTCGGTCTGAATATGAAAATCGGCGATGTGGAGTATCAGGGCGACGGAAACAAGGCCATATTTTACTATATCGCCGACGAGCGCGTGGACTTCCGCCAGCTCATAAAGGTTCTTGCCGAGACATTCAAGGTAAGAATAGAGATGAAGCAGATCGGCGCCCGTCAGGAGGCCGGACGCATAGGCGGCATCGGACCGTGTGGCCGTCCGCTGTGCTGTTCGCAGTGGATGACAAACTTTGTGTCGGTAGCCACCAGCGCCGCGCGCTATCAGGACATATCGCTCAATCCTCAGAAGCTCGCCGGCCAGTGCGCAAAACTGAAGTGCTGCCTCAATTTCGAGGTCGACGCCTATGTCGAGGCGGCACGCCGCATGCCTCCGAAAGAGGCACGCCTCGAAACGGCCGACAATACCTATTATCACTTCAAGAGCGATGTTTTCAACCGGCAGATAACATACAGCACCGACCGCAATATCGCCGCCAACCTCGTGACCATCGACGCCGACCGGGCCTTCGAGGTCATAGCCATGAACAAGGGCGGCGAAAAACCGCTCACGCTGGCCCCCGAGGCCGACGAGAAGCCCAAGCCTAAGGCCGAATTCGGCGACATCCTCGGTCAGGATGACCTTACCCGCTTCGACAAGAGCAAAAAGAAAAAAAAGCGCAAGAACAACAAGGAACGGCAGCCCGAGGGCACCGACACAAAGGCCAGACCTGCAGAGGACAAATCAAAAAACTCAGAGAGCAAGGCCAAATCTGCCGAGAGCAAGCCAAAGAACACCGAGAGCAAGCCAAAGAACACCGAGCCCAAGTCCAGGAATGGCGAGGGTAAGGCGACGGGAGGCGACAGCCAGCAACGTCAGCGCCGTCACAAACAGCGACCCGAGCATCGCCGCGGTACCCAGCAGGAGGGCGGCAATGGCACCGGCGGCCAAAGCGGGCAGTAACCAAAACGGCCGGTAAATTGTTATTTTAAAAGATATGTCGAGAATGCGTTACCTCCTGTTCTTGATGGCGGCCATAGCTGTGGCCGCCTGTAACAGCACAGGCCTGCACGGCAACGGCGATGACAACTATTTCAGCGCCTATGGCAATATCGAGGGCGACGGCTGGCAGTACAGCCGTCCCGTGCCGGTGGTTGTGGACACTCTCCGCGACAGCATGGCAGTGGGTACCCTGGTGCTGAGCGTACGTCACGGCGCGGACTACCGATACAGCAACATATGGCTGGAACTGAGCCGGTCGCACCGCGACAGCGTTGTGCGCCGCGATACTTTCGACATCATCCTCGCCGACGATTACGGCAACTGGCGCGGGCACGGCATGGGAACGTCGCTGCAGTTCACAGACACCTTGTGCCGAAACTTCACCATTCACCGCTCCGACACCCTGATGCTGCGCCACATCATGCGCCTCGACACCCTCGATGGTATTGAGCGCGTAGGCATTATGTTCATTCCGGACATCTGACAACCTTATGACCGAATTCGACAGTTATATTTTCGATATGGACGGCACCCTGTGGGATGCCGTCGACAGCTACTGCCAAATCTGGAACCGCACCATTGCCGAGACAGGTGCGTATGTGCCCCCGGTGACGCGCCCGCGTCTGGAAAAGCTCATGGGTACGCCTCTGGCAGGAATATACGATGCTCTTGTCGGGGGCGCCGCCGACCGCAATGCCTTCACCCAGGTGCTCCGGCGCAACGAGGAGGCAATGATGCCGCATCTTGGCGGGCGACTCTATCCGGGAGTGAAAAGCACGCTCGAGGAGTTGCATCGCCGTGGCGCCCGGCTGTTCATGGTCAGCAACTGCAGCCCGAAAGGATTGCCTAATTTTCTGACATTCACCGGTCTTGCTCCGCTGATTGAGGATTGGCGCAGTTTCGGCGTCAACGGCCTGGAAAAAGATGCGAACATAAGTCAGCTGGTAGAGCGTTATAATCTGACAGGGTCCGCATACGTCGGCGACACCGCCGGCGACTGCACCGATACCCATGCCGCCGGCTTGCCCTTTATCTGGGCGTCGTACGGGTTTGGCCGGGACGTTGCCGATGCCGACTATGTCATAACGAATATTACTCAACTCCTCAATTTGCCAGATAAACAATGAACGAGCCTGTAGACTATCTGCAAATCAATCTGTTGGGCGCTGCCGAACAGCAACGGCGCCTCGAAAAGGTACGCGCCGGCATGCGGCGCGACTCCATAGAGCATGCTCTGGTGAGCTCTAATGCCAATCTCTACTACCTCACCGGGCGCGTGTTCCGCGGCTATATATATATTAATGTGGCGACCGGCAGCACGCCTCTCTATTTTCTGCGCGCGCCCCTTCACCTTCGCGGCGAGGGCGTGAACACCATCGGGCGTCCGGCCGACATCGTTCCTCTGCTTGCCGAAACGACATGCGGTGCAGCCGGCAACGTGGCTCTCGAACTTGAAGGGCTGTCGTACGCCAATGCAATGCGCCTGGCGCGGGTGTTCGGTCTGGAGGCGCCGGCTGCCGACATCTCGCCGGCGCTCCGTGCCGCCCGCGCCGTGAAAACCGATGCGGAGATAGATATGATACGCCGTTCGGGCCTCAAGCAGGTGCTTGTCTACCAGCGCATTCCCCATTGCTATCAGGAGGGCATGTCCGACATCGAGCTTCAGATAGAGATAGAGCGGGCCTCGCGTCTGGAAGGCTGTCTGGGCATTTTCCGTTGTGCCGGCGGTGAAATGGAAATATACATGGGCAATGTTCTAACGGGTGCCAACGCCGACACTCCGTCGCCTTACGATTTCGCCATGGGCGGCGAGGGCATGAGCCCGTCGTTGCCCGTGGGCGCTAATGGAACCATCATCAAACCGGGCGCTCCGGTAATGGTGGACATGAACGGCAACTACACCGGATATATGACCGACATGACGCGCTGCTACTGCGTGGGCACTCCCGGCGAGGAGGCGCGCCGCGCCAATGCGCTGTCGGCCGACATATGCCGCGCCCTGGCGGCAATGATGATACCGGGCACCGAGGCCAAGACGCTGTATGCCAAGGCCGAGGAGATGGTGCGCCTTGCCGGCATGAATGCCTGGTTCATGGGGCACCGCTCGCACGCCGGCTTTGTGGGCCATGGCGTTGGTATTGAAATCAACGAGCTGCCGGTGATATCGCCGCGCTCGCGCGATATCCTCGCCAAAGGCAACGTCATCGCCATTGAACCCAAGTTCGTGATACCCGGCACGGGGGCCGTGGGGATCGAGAACACCTACGTTGTCGGCGACAACGGCGGCGTGCTCCTCACCGACGCGCCCGAACAGATAGCGCAACTCGACTGATGAACCTCAAAGAACGACTCACTGCCCGGGCATTCAGCACCGTAGGCTCCGTTGCCGACACTCTCGGCCGCGAGTGCTACGTGGTGGGCGGCTATGTGCGCGACCTCATCATCGGCCGTACGTCCAAAGACATCGATTTTGTCACCGTGGGCAGCGGCATAGAGCTTGCCGAGGCCGTGGCGGCGAAGATGGGTAAGGGCACGCGCGTGGCTGTATATCGCAACTATGGCACGGCGCAGGTGCACCGCGGAAACCTCGAGCTGGAATTCGTGGGCGCCCGCCGCGAGAGTTATAATCGCGACAGCCGCAACCCCATTGTGGAGGACGGCACACTCGCCGACGATCTGGCACGCCGCGACTTTACCATCAATGCTCTGGCCATCAGCGTCAATGCCTATACCTTCGGCGAAGTAATCGACCACTACGACGGCCTTGGCGACATCGAGCGGAAGATGATACGCACGCCGCTCGACCCCGATATAACGTTCAGCGACGACCCCCTGCGCATGATGCGTGCCATCCGCTTCGCCACACAGCTGCAGTTCACCATCTGCCCCGAAACTCTCCAGGCTATCAAGCGCAACGCCTCGCGAATTGAGATTATCACCGCCGAGAGGATAAAGGACGAGCTGTTCAAAATCATGGCGTCGGCAAAGCCGTCGACGGGTTGGCGCCTGCTTCTCGAAACCGGACTGCTGCAGCTGATACTTCCAGAGCTGGCGCGCATGAAAGGTGTGGAGATTGTCGACGGCCGTGCGCACAAGGATAATTTCAAGCACACAATGACGGTGCTCGATGGCGTGGCCGCCGCGTCGGACAACATATATCTACGTTGGGCGGCACTCCTCCACGACATCGGCAAGCCCGTTACCAAGCGCTACGACAAAGAACGCGGCTGGACATTCCATCAGCATAACTTTGTGGGAGCCAAGATGGTGAAGAGCATATTCCGGCGTATGCGCTTTCCGTTGGGTGCCGAGATGCGCTATGTGTGCAAGCTTGTGGAGCTGCATATGCGTCCCATAGCCCTGGTGGAGGATGAAGTGACCGACAGCGCCGTTCGCCGCCTGATGAACTATGCCGAGGAAGACCTTGAAGACCTGATGACACTGGCACGCGCCGACATAACATCGCGCGACGAGGCACGCAAGGAGCGCTACCTCGCCAATTTCGACCTCGTGGAGGAAAAATTCCGCACCACCCTGGCAAAGGACATAGAGCGCAACCGCAAGAACCCTGTGGACGGAACCGAAATAATGGCGCTGTTCGGACTGCCGCAGTGCCCTCAGGTGGGCTTTTTCACCAAAAACCTCAAAAACGCCATCCGCGAGTGCGAGATCGAGGATACCCGCGAGGCCGCCTTAGCCTATCTTCTCAAAATCGGCAAAGAGGCCGGCTTCGAACCCCTCTACGACCCGTTTGCGGTGTCCGCCGACTGAACCGGCGAGAAAAAGGTGCTTTTTTCGCCGATATTTTAGCCGAAGGCTTTGCGGTTCTGAACATTATTGCTATTTTTGTGCGTATAACCTGTTTTCATCACTCTCTCATCATACCATGGAAGATATTACCGATTACTTCATACATTATATCAAAAATTCACCATCGCTCGACATGGCCGAGGCCGAGTTCCGCCACTCCATGATCGATGATCCCGACCTGCGCCGCCAATATCGCCAGTACTGCCGCGACAACGGATATACCGAAAAGAACGGCTTCAAGGATTTCTGTGAGGAATATATGCAGGAACAGGACAATGTGTGGGATTCTCTGAGCGATTTCGACAACCGCGAATGAGCACAACTGATACAGGGCGCCGTCTGCCCGCCGAATGGGAGCCCGTCGAGGCCGTGCTTATGTCGTGGCCGCATCCCGAGACCGACTGGGCAGACATGCTGCCGGAGATAGAGCGGTGCTATGTTGATATTGTCACCGCCATGGTGCCCTATGCGCGTGTGGTGGTGATCGGACCCGATATAGAGGCCATAGGCAGCGCACTTGCGCACATACCGTCCGACCGCCTCACAATCCTGCCGTGCCTTACCAACGACACGTGGATACGCGACTACGGACCAATCACCGTACACACCTCCGACTGCACCATGCTGCCGCTGGACTATCGTTTCAACGCCTGGGGCCTTAAGTTCGCCGCCAACCTCGACAACATGGCCACGTCGGCACTGGCCGAGCTGGGGCTGTTCCGCAGCGAGCCGGCGAACAACCGCGATTTCGTGCTCGAGGGCGGCTCGATAGAGAGTGACGGCATGGGCACAATACTGACCACCACCGAGTGCCTGCGCTCGCCAAACCGCAACGACACCATGAGTGCCTGCGCCATCGGGGCGAGGCTGTGCCGCGATTTCGGCGCCGGGCGCGTGCTGTGGCTGAACCATGGCGCCCTCGAGGGCGACGACACCGACAGCCACATCGACACTCTGGCACGCCTGCTGCCTCCGGGCGACGTAATAGCATATACGGGTTGCGCCGACCCCTCCGACAGCCATTATTACACTCTCCGCGCCATGGCCGACGAGCTGCGCGCCATGCGCACCGCCGATGGCCGCCCTTACCATCTGCTGGAGCTGCCGCTACCCGATGCCGTCTACGATCCCGATGACGGCCACCGGTTGCCCGCAACCTATGCGAACTTCCTGATAGTCAACGACGCCGTGCTTCTGCCGGTCTACGGCCAGCCTATGAAGGACCGCATGGCCGCCGACATCCTCGCCGCCGCCATGCCCGACCACACCATAGTGCCCGTGGACTGCCGGGCGCTCATCCGCCAGCACGGCTCCCTGCACTGCGCAACTATGCAGATTCCCGAAAACACTCTTTCGATATGATTCTCCGAACCGGAATAATACAACAGCAAAACAGCGTCGACATAGAGGCAAACCGTGCCGCCATCGCCGAAAAAATTCGCGCCCTTGCCGCTGACGGCGCAAAACTCATTGTAAATCAGGAACTCCACGACTCGCTCTATTTCTGCCAGACCGAGGATGTGGAGGCGTGCTCGCTGGCAGTGCCCATTCCCGGCGACGTTACAGATTTCTACGGAGCTCTCGCCCGCGAGTGTGGCGTGGTGCTGGTGTGCTCGCTGTTCGAGCGGCGCGCGCCGGGACTGTACCACAACACTGCCGTGGTGTTCGAGGCCGACGGCACCATCGCCGGAAAATACCGCAAGATGCACATTCCCGACGACCCCGCATACTACGAAAAGTTCTATTTCACTCCCGGCGATCTCGGTTTCGAGCCTATCGACACGTCGGTGGGACGTCTGGGCGTGCTGGTGTGCTGGGACCAGTGGTACCCCGAGGCCGCGCGCCTCATGGCCCTCGCCGGTGCCGAAGTCCTCATTTATCCCACGGCCATAGGCTGGGAGAGCACCGACAGCGACGACGAAAAGGCGCGTCAGCGCGAGGCCTGGACCACGGTGCAGCGCGGACACGCCATTGCCAACGGCCTGCCCGTGGTGGCCGTCAACAGGGTAGGGCAAGAACCTGACCCCTCGGGCGCTACCGCCGGCATTCAGTTCTGGGGGTCGAGCTTTGTGGCTGGTCCGCAGGGCGAATTTCTCTATCGCGCACCCTCCGACGCCGAGGCAACGGCGATTGTGGACATCGACACCGCCCGCTGCGAGAACGTGCGCCGCTGGTGGCCTTTCCTGCGCGACCGCCGTATCGACGCCTACGCCGACCTCACAAAACGCTTCCGCCGCTGAATATCACTCCCATTCGATGGTTGCCGGGGGTTTGGAGGAGATGTCGTAGCATACGCGGTTTACGCCGCGGACTTTGTTGATGATCTCGTTGCTGATTTTTGCGAGGAACTCGTAGGGGAGGTGAGCCCAGTCGGCGGTCATGGCGTCGGTGCTGGTCACTGCTCGGAGCGCCACGGCCTGTTCGTATGTGCGCTCGTCGCCCATGACGCCCACACTCTGCACGGGCAGGAGGATTACGCCGGCCTGCCATACCTTGTCGTAAAGGCCGGAGCGGCGGAGTCCTTCGATGAAGATATTGTCGGCCTGCTGGAGAATGGCCACCTTGGGGCGCGTCACCTCGCCGAGGATGCGCACCGCCAGCCCCGGTCCGGGGAAGGGATGGCGTCCGACGAGGCTGTCGGGGATGCCTAACTCGCGGCCTACGCGGCGCACCTCGTCCTTGAAAAGGAGCCGCAGCGGCTCGCACAGCCGCAGGTTCATGCGCTCCGGCAGGCCGCCCACGTTATGGTGGCTTTTTATTACCGTGCCGGTAATCGAGAGGCTCTCTATGCAGTCGGGGTATATTGTACCCTGGGCAAGCCAGCGGGCATCGGTGATTTTGCGTGCTTCCTCGTCGAAGACAGCCACGAAGTCGGCGCCTATGATCTTTCGCTTCTTTTCGGGGTCGGTCACGCCTGCGAGGTCGGCGAAAAAGCGTTCGGAGGCGTCGATGCCGCGCACGTTGAGCCCCAGACGGCGGTATTCGTTGATTACGTCGCGGAACTCGTTGAGTCTGAGCATACCGTGGTCCACAAAAATGCAGCGGAGATTGTCGCCAATGGCGCGCGAGAGGAGAACGGCGGCCACGGTGCTGTCCACGCCGCCGCTAAGGCCGAGGATAACCTTGTCATTGCCTATTTTCTGCCGCAACTCGGCGATGGTGGTGTCGATGAACGAACGCGCCGTCCAGTCGCACTTGGCGCCACAGATATCTACGGCGAAGTTGCGGAGAATCTGCATGCCGCATTCGCTGTGGTATACTTCCGGATGGAACTGTACGCCCCACGACTGCTCGCCCTCAACCTCGAAGGCGGCAGACTCCACGTCGGCGGTCGACGCCACCACACGGAAACCGGCGGGGAGGTCGGTGATAGTATCGCCATGACTCATCCACACCTGCTCGCCGATACCGATGCCGCGCATCAGGGGCGAGGCTCCGTCGACGGTGCGCAGGCGTGCGCGTCCGTATTCGCGGCTTGCGGCGGCGCGCACCTTTCCGCCGGCTTCATAGGCCATGAGCTGAGCGCCGTAGCATATGCCGAGCACGGGTACCCGGCCGCGGATGGCCGCCAGGTCGATGTGAAAGGCATTGTCGTCGTATACGCTCAGCGGGCTGCCCGAGAGGATGACACCGATGATACCCTCCTGGGCTTCGCGGCCGTAGGGGTATTTGTTGTATGGCACAATCTCGCTGTAGATGTTGAGTTCGCGCACACGCCGGCCTATCAGCTGCGTGGTCTGCGAGCCGAAGTCCAGGATGAGAATTTTTTCTGTCATGGCTGTGGGTGGGGAATGAGTTAATCGCCGTTAGTCCGACACCGCAAAATTAATAAAATTTTCGCTGCCGAGCAAACGGCATTAAAAAACCGCACGGGCCGGCGGCTCCGTGCGGTTGACTTATAGGCGTTTAAACGGATATCAGTGGAGATAGACGCGACGGGCCGATGAGCCGCGGCGCTCTATGTAGAGCCCGGTGCCGGGATTGTCGACACGTACGCCCTGAAGGTTATAGTATACCGGCGCTGCGGCGGCATCGTCGGTAACGATGGTCTCCACGCCGGAGTTGCCGTCGCTAACGGTTATTGTGCCGGCGTTGAAGTCGGCCACGATGGAGTAGGTGCCGGGGGCCACCGTCCACGACAGGCAGCCGGAGGCGTCGATGCCGTTGGCATAGAGGGTTATGGGCGAGGGGGTGTCTTTGGTCAGGGTCAGGCCTTCGGTGAGGGCGCCGTAGCGGTTGGCCGTCATGTTGAGTTCGTTCCAGTCGGCGCCGAGGGCGTCGGTGAGGTTGAAATAGCAGAGGCTTTCGCCGGCGGCGGCCTCAAAGACAATGTTGTCGACGCGGTAGCTGTCGCCGTTTCGCGTCATTTCCACGCCTGCCGAGGTCACCCACTGAGCGCCCTTGATGTTGCCGAGCACGTAGAGGGCGGCGGGAGTGGTGAGCGAGCCGCCGCCACCGCCGTGGTTGCCGTATTCGCCGGTATCCTCACACTCGGGCTTGCCGGAGGCCGATACGGGCCGGTAAACGTGTTTGTCGGTGAGGCCGAGCACGTCGGCGGTCTGGTTCCCGTTACCGTCGTTGAACAACACGCCGACAGTGCCGGCGGGAACGGTGTACTTCCATATCTGTCCTTCGGCGAGGGTCATGTCCACGCCCGGCCAGGTGCTTTCCTCGGTGCCCCAGTAGTGGATCTTGACAGAGCTCCACGAAGTCACCGAATTGTCGAAGTATATGGTCTTGGCGGTCGGCACGGGGTCGTCGCCGCCACCGCCGCCGCCGACGTCGGTCTTGCTCCATATGCAGTATCCGTTGCCGGAAGCGCGCACATCGGCGGCGGTATATCCGGCGGGCACGTCGGAGGTGCTGCCTATGCGCACTGCCAGTTCGCCGCGTTTGCCGACGACGCGCGCCATGTAGCAGTCGCGCGTGCTCTTGAGGACGGTCACGGCGCTGGTGTTTGTCACGCCCACGGCATTGCGCACGGCAATCATCTTCTTGATTTGAGCCTTATAGGCCTTCCAGTGGGGGAGGAACACGCAGGGAGTGCCGGGAGAGCACAGGATGAAGGCGTTTGCGGCGGGCACGTTGCCGTTGAACTTGCTGCCGTCGCGGTAGGTATCGTGGTTGTCGATGAAAGTCACCGCCAGCTGGGGATAGCCGAAGTGTATGAGTCCGGCGGGCTGGTCGGTGGTGCCGTTGGCCTTCCATACCAGTTTGGTGAGGTCGTTGCTGTGGAAAGCCTCGTTGATGGCATATTTGCCGGGGAAGTCGAAGGCTGCGGACTCGCGGCCGGTGGCCTCGATCCATGCGGCCACGAGGTCGTAGCTGGCGTCGAAGTACTCGCCCACGGAGTATGTGGGGCGGGCGTACTGGTTATATATCTTTGTGTACTGACCGGCATAGCCTTTCACCATGTCGTATCGCACGCCGGCATACCCCAGGTCGGTGAGCAGAAATTTGACGTAGTTCTTCACGTTGTTCTGCACCACGGGCGAGGTGTGGTCCAGGTCGCGGGCGCCGGCGAAGTTCTCGCCGGTATCGTAAGCTCCGGTGGGCGTTGCCTGTCCGGGCTGCGATGCCACCTCGTCGTTGCGGCATATGTGTTCTGGACCCAGTTGCCATGTCTGGCCGTTCCACTGTTCGGCGGGGAAGTTTGTCCAGTTCGAGGTTCCGTTACGATGGTTTACCACCACGTCGGCAATGACTCCCACACCTTTTTCCTTAAGGGTAGAGATCATTGAGCGCAGTTCCTGCTCGTTTCCGAACGCCGAGGTATGGCGTGTGAACCAGTATATGGGCATGTATCCCATGTTTCGGGAACCGCCGGCATAGGCGCTGTTGGGTACCCATATGAGTTTGAACGATTGGGCGAGTTCGTCGGCCTGGCTTTCGATGTTGGTCCATTTGGTGTCGGTGTAGGAGTCCCAGTAGAACCCCTGGAGCATGACACCTTCGTACTGTGCGGGCCAGCCGATGGCGGCGGCGCGTATGCCGGTGGCGAGGAGCACCAGCATGCACAGTATGTGCATTGTCTTTTTCATTCGCTTTTTAAGATGTAAGGTTGAAATAATAAGTAAGTAAGCGGCAAAGTTAATAAAAACCGTGGAGAAAGCGGGTGCCAGAGGCTGAATAATTAAGAAATATGAATTAAAAATTGTTAATTACAAAAAACAGTGCCCGGGCTCGCAAGGAGCGCCGGGCACCGGTAATACCGTATTTACGATAGTAATACTATGCTATTATTCGCCGGGGATGATAGCCTCGGAGGGGCACACGGAAGCGCAGGTACCGCAATCGATGCATTTGTCGGGATCGATGTGGTAGATTTCGCCTTCGGAGATAGCTTCAACGGGGCATTCGGGCAGGCAGGTGCCGCAAGCCACGCAGGAATCGGTGATTACGTAAGCCATGTTGATTAAAAAATTTAGATAGGTTATACAGAATTGTTCGTTCGTTTTACGAGTGCAAATATAGCACTTATTTTTGGGATGGCTGCAAAAAGTCAGCGAATAATTACCTTCGCGGCCTTTGCACCGGTGCGGACAATGTATATGCCGGGTGCGAGGTTGGCGGCGTCGGCACGTGTGCCGTCGAGACGGTAGTATTGGGCGGGGGCGTCGGTGTCGCCGACGGTGATGTCGGTGATGCCGGCGAGGGAGGCGTCGACATAGTCGCTCATCACTACGTGCATTTCAGGCACCATGGTGATTTCTTCGGTCTCTTCGTCGATCTCGGCCACGGAGGTGGTGTAGGTGAGGGGATAGCCGTGGGTGCTGTCGTAGGTGAGCACGCCTTCCATCAGGTTGTCCATATAGGTTTCGCCGCCGTATTCCGAGGTGCTCTTAAGATAGGTGGTGAAACCGTAGGAGTCGTATTCGGCGATGTCGGTGTATGTTTCGGTGAAAGTCTCGCCTTCTTCTTCGCCGACAAATGTCTCGACCAGACGCTCGCTGCCGTTTTCGTCGGTGATTTCATATGTCACCGTCGATGTCGCGGGATAGCCCTGGATGGTGCCGGTCTGAGTGGCTGTATAGCCGTTGGCGGTGTATATCACAGACATGTCGACATCGGTGTCTTCGGTCCTGAGGTGGCAGGAGCGCAGTTTGTTCGCACCTGACATGAGCTCTTCCACGTCGTAAATCTGGCCGTCGGTCTGCTCCCATTCGATATTGGTCAGTTCGGAGGCAACGATCCATATGGGGTTGTATTCGCTGTCGTAACTCAGCGACTCGTTGAGAATGCGCGAGGCCTTGCCGTCGGTGTATGTCACGGTGAGGCGGCCGATGGGGTCGAAGACGCCTTGGAAGAGTGTGGAAATAACTACGGAGGTGATGTTTCCGTTGGTGTCGCGCGTTATCTCGCGTTTATAGTTGTTTCCTATCTGCTCCCACGAGTATGTCCATACCCACTGGAGGTTTTCGACCACAAGGTCTGTGATGCGGCTGTCGTAAGTGCGCTCCAGTTTCTGGGCGTTTGTGAATTCGGTGCCGTCGCTGCTGATTTCCAGCAGCTGAGTGGCGAGCATATCGTTGTCGTTATATGTGTTTGTCTCGCGGGTGGCGGAGCCGTCCTCAACGGCGGTGATTGTCTCGTTTGCCACTTTGCCGGTGACGGTGTAGGCGGTGGTGTATATGCTCTCGAGGAGCCATTCACCGTCCCATGCGCTGATTTCCTGGTGTTGCGGAACCCAGATGGGGTTTGCCGAGGCGGCGCGGGCGGGTGCTACCGTCGAAGCTGCGGGCATGCGGCTGTCAGCGCCCTTGTGGTGACGGGTGAAACGGGCGGCAGGTGCCGCTGTGGCGCCAATGGCAAGGCTGCCGGCAAGGAATAGAGTAAAAATCTTCATAAGCATTGTTTTTTATTCAGTAAATGAGTAACCCCGCGGTTCGGCACGGTGGCTGTCCCGCGGGGTGTATTATGGATGTCTTATTTTATTATCGAGTCGACCACGGAGCGTATTTCGTCGGCTATTGCGCGGGCTTGCTCGGCGGTGTGCGCTTCGGAGTATATCCGTATGATGGGCTCGGTGTTGCTCTTGCGCAGATGAACCCATTTATCGGGGAAGTCTATTTTCACGCCGTCGATATCGGTGACTTTTTCGTCGGCATATTTGTCCTTTACGGCGCGGAGTATGGCATCGACGTCGATGCCGTCGGTGAGCTGTATCTTGGTTTTGTATATATCGTAGGCGGGGTATTGCTTGCGCAGCTCGCTCACTTTTTTGCCGCTCTTGGCCAGCAGGGTGAGGAATACGGCCACACCTACCAGAGCGTCGCGTCCGTAGTGGAGGGCCGGATATATTACGCCGCCGTTGCCTTCGCCGCCGATGACAGCGCCGGTGCGTCGCATCTCGGTGGTGACGTTGACTTCGCCGACGGCCGCGGCGGTATATTTCTGACCGTGGGCGGCAGTTACGTCGCGTAGCGCGCGCGAAGAGCTGAGGTTGCTCACCGTCGGTCCGGGTGTGAGGCCAAGGATATAGTCGGCCACGGAAACGAGAGTATACTCTTCGCCGAACATATCACCGTTTTCGCAGACTATGGCGAGGCGGTCCACGTCGGGGTCTACCACGAAGCCCACGTCGGCGGTGCTTTCCTTCATCAGCGATGCTATGCCGGTGAGGTTTTCGGGGATGGGCTCGGGTGTGTGTGCAAATTTGCCGGTGGCCTCGCAGTTGAGTTCTATTATGTTCTTCACGCCGAGGGCACGCAGGAGCTGCGGCATGATTATACCGCCGACGGAGTTGACGGCGTCGATTGCCACGGTGAAGCCGGCGCGGTGTATGGCGTCGACGTCTACGGCCTTGAGGGCGAGGACGTCGTCGATGTGGCGGCGGTTCCAGGTGTTGTTGACCATCACTTTGCCGAGGCGGTCCACGGGTGCGAAGTCAAAGTCGCAGTTTTCGGCGAGTGCGAGCACTTTTGCGCCCTGTTGGGCGTCGAGGAACTCGCCGCGCTCGTTGAGGAGCTTGAGGGCGTTCCATTGCAGGGGGTTGTGCGATGCCGTGAGGATGAGGCCTCCGTCGGCTTTCTCGCCCACCACTGCCATTTCGGTTGTGGGGGTCGATGCCAGGTCGATGTCCACCACGTCGAAGCCCATGCCGGTAAGGGTGCCGATGACGAGGCTTTTGACCATCGGGCCGGAAAGACGGGCGTCGCGACCCACAACGATGACGCCGCTTTTGCGCGTGCTGTTGGCGGCGGTGAAAACTGCAAAGGCAGCTGTGAATTTAACAATATCCAGCGGAGTGAGGCCTTCGCCGGCAGGTCCGCCGATGGTGCCGCGGATTCCGGAGATGGATTTTATAAGAGTCATAATGTGACCGGTTTAAGGTGGATAGGATTGGTATGTAGGAAATCG
Source organism: Muribaculaceae bacterium (assembly GCA_017621055.1). Classification (GTDB taxonomy): domain Bacteria; phylum Bacteroidota; class Bacteroidia; order Bacteroidales; family Muribaculaceae; genus CAG-873. The sequence continues at coordinate 109,633 of JAGATX010000004.1, forward strand.
TTTTTTTTCAGTTCACGGGGCGCTGATATGTGAGGTTGTAGAGGTATGGCTGCACGTCGGTCATCTCGTCGACGATGCCCACCTGACTTTTTATCACCAGATTTACCTCGCAGTCTACGGGCAGGAACTTGAGCGGGTACTGAATGCCCTGTCCCCACTGGTAGGAGCCCTGCATGCGGAAGTTGTTGTAGCGGAACCAGTAGGCCATAAGCGAGATGTTGTTACCGGCACCGGCAGGGAGTTTGCCGTTGACGTAGGATGCCAGACCGTAGCGGGTGTAGCGGAAGTAGATGAGTTCGTCGTCGGTGGCGCGGTTGCCTTCGGTGCCGGGGTTGAGAACCTGCATGTAAAGGTATCCGTCGTCATCGAGGCGATAATAAGGTGCGTCGGGGCCGTATTCGAACACCGAGTCTTCGGGGATGGAGAGTTCCACGCGCTGGTCGGCAAGGAAGTTGTTGACGTTGCGGTCCTCTTTTGCGAGCAGGTCGGCATAGCTCTCGGAGTCGCTGCACGACACTGCGGCGGCCATGGCGACGGCAAGAAGTATGAGGTTTACTATATATTTCATTGCGGGAATGTGGTGATTATTCTTTGTCGGTGATGTATTTCTTTTTGTTTTCGTCCAGCAGGGAGCGGAAAAAAGCGGCGGCGTCGTCGAGGGTGCCGTGAAAGTCGCCGCCGGCAGCATTGAGGTGACCGCCGCCCCCGAAATGGTCGGCGCACACGGCGTTTACGGGGAAGGTGCCGCGGCTGCGCATCGACACGCGTATGCAGTCGGCCTCCTCGCGCATGAATGCGCTGTAATAGATGCCGGGAATTGCCAGCGGGATGTTCACCAGGCCTTCGGTGTCGCCCTTGGTGTAATGAAAGCGGTTGAGCTCGGCGCGCGACAGGGTTATAAGTGCCGCGTGGGCGTCGGGGTATACTTCCATTTTTTCGCCTAAGGCGTAGCCCCGCAGTTTGAGGCAGTTGGCGCTGAAGGTATTGAAGAGCCGCTCGTAGAGCGCCTGCTTGTCGGCGCCTTTCCTGATGAGTTCGGCCACGACGATGTACATATCGGGGTCGGTGGCGTTGTAGGCGAAGTTGCCGGTGTCGGTCATCATGCCGGCGAGGATACACGTGGCGGCGTTGCGGTCGATGAGGTTGAATAGCTCCAGACGGCAGAACAGGCGGAACAGCAGGTAGGCTGTGGCAGCCATATCCGGATATGAGAATACCACTTTGGCGTCGATATCAGGGTCGAGATGATGGTCGACAAGTATTTTCGGGGCCTTGCTGCTGCGCAGGAGGTCTTCAAGACGTCCCACGCGCGAGGGTTCGTTGAAGTCGAGGCACAGAACCACGTCGGCTTTGTCGAAAAGCTCGGCGGCAAAGTCGGAATATCGTGAGGCGTCGACAATCTCCTTCGCGCCGGGGAGGGTGCGCAGGTTTGCCAGATAAGCGTCGGGGATGAGGACATGCACATCCTTGCCCAGTGCGCCGAACACGTGCATTGCTGCCAGTGACGAGCCTATGGCATCGCCGTCGGGGCTGCTGTGGGTAACCACAAGGACGTTGTGCGCCGGTTCGAGCAACGCGGCGGCGCGGCGCACGTCGTTTTCGTTGATTATTCGCGAAATCATAATTATCGCAAAGGTACGAAAAGCGACAAAATCTCGCAAAAAAAATCCTTGCCGGCGTTGCTCGAACGACGGCAAGGAGTGCGAAGGATTATGTGTAAATAATTACTTTGCAAAAGGTTGACGGCCCGGTGGAGCAATGCCATCTTCCCGGGCGGTTAAGCTTTTTTAATTCTTTGAGCCCATTCGGCGATGCGTTGGTCGGTGAACTGCGGGTAGTTGTTCTCGTCGAGTGCAAGCCCCATCATCAGCCCGTCGGGCAGAAGTGCCTCGGAGTGGCTGAATTCGTAGCCGTCGGCGGGGTAGTGGCCCGTGAAAGTCGCGCCGGTGTGTTCCAGGGCATTGTGCAGCTTGGCGATGGCATCGCAGAAGGTGTCGGCCATGCCGACGTCGCCGGTGCCGAAGAGTGCCACGGTGTGGCCTTTGAGATCAAGGGCGGAAGCGCCGTCGAGAAAGTCGTACCAGTCATCCTCGAGGTCGCCGGAGCCGTGGGTCGACGAGCCTAAGACGAGCAGTTTGTAGTCGGCGAGCGCCGTGGGTGCCGTGTCGGCCACGTTATGGACGTCCCCGGCCGGTACGCCCAGCGCTTTGGCGAGGCGGTTGGCTATGTCGGCGGTCACGCCCGTGGCGGAGCCGTAGAATATTCCGATATTTTTCATCTTAAAGGATATTTTTCAGTTCAAAAGGTGTTTTGGAATATAACACGGGCTTTCGCCAAGATGTTCACCGTAGTGATATTTCGGCGCGACGGTTCTGGGCGTCGGTGGAGTAGGCGTCGGTGGCGCCGCATGCATGCGTGTGGATGTGTCCGGGGTCTACGCCGTGGCTGCACAGATACTGTTTGACGGCATCGGCGCGCCGTGCGCTGAGGCGGTCATTGTACGAGCTGCGTCCGTTGGGGTCGGTATATGCATCGATATCCACGTCGGCACCCGTAGCGGCGGCTTGTGCTGCCAGAGCGTCGAGGGCGTCGCTGGCGGGTATCTCTGCCGAGTCATAGGCAAAGAGGTATACCACCGGCTCTGCTGAAGCAGCCGCGCTGCCCGTTGCCGTTGCGGCGGTTTTCTTGGGAGCCTGGTCCACATTGGCGGCCGTGGCCACATTGCTTGTCATTATTACCTCGTCGGCAGTTTCCAGCGAAGGTTCGTATGGAGAGTTGAACGGATCGGGGACGGCTATTTCGCTCGTGCCTATGGGGGCGTTGGCGCCGGGCTGGTTGAAATAGTCGGCCGTGGGTGCCATCTTCACGGCGGCGGTGGTGGTGGCGTCGGGCAGCGGCGAGTTGTCGGTGCCGAACCAGAGGTAGCACCCCACGCCGAAGGCCAGACCAAGGATTATGGCTGCGCCATAGCGCACGCCGTGTGGCGTTTCGTCGACATCGGCAGTTACTGCCGGCACGTCGACGTTATCATCGTCGGTAGGCCCGGCAATGCGTGCCGGCTCTGGATGGGCGGCGAGTTTGCCCTGCTCGGGGTGTGCCGCCAGGCTCTTTTTGCCCTTGAGGTCATCGGACCCCATGGAGGCGTTTCTGCTTTCTGTCATAGTGGTTTGAATTTTGGTATGTTTACTATTAAACAAATGCCGGCGACTGTGAGTTCTTTGAGAGACGAACATAAAAAAAGCTACATATATTTAAAAATATTCATACGCCGGAGCGGTTTTCAGTGAAAAAATGCGTAAATTTGCACTCGAAAATATTGAGACAATGAAACAAATCCGCCGCGCGCTCATTTCTGTATACGATAAAGAAGGCATCCTCCCCATAGCCCGGGCACTCAAAGCCGAGGGCGTGGAAATCCTTTCTACCGGAGGCACACGTAATTTTTTGAACGATAATGGCATTGACTGCACAGCCATCGAGGATCTTACCGGCTACCCGTCGATACTCGGCGGCCGCGTCAAGACCCTGCACCCGGCGGTGTTCGGCGGTATCCTTGCCCGCCGCGACAATGCCGGCGACCTGACCGAGCTCGACCGCTACGGCATCGGCATGGTCGATCTCGTGGTTGTCGACCTCTATCCTTTTGAGGCCACCGTTGCCTCGGGAGCCTGCCGCGCCGATATAATCGAAAAAATAGATATCGGCGGAATATCGCTCATCCGCGCCGCCGCCAAGAACAGCGCCGACACCGTGATAGTACCCTCGAAGAACGAGTACGGCTATCTTCAGGGCATGCTCGACGCCCACGGCGCCTCCAGTACCGACGAGGAACGCCGTTTTCTGGCCTTCCGCGCCTTTGCCGTGAGCAGCGCCTACGACAGCGCAATCTGCAACTGGTTCTCGGCCGACGCCGACCTGCAGCCCGGCAAATTCTCGGCACTGCGTATTGCCGTCGACGGCGCAAAAGCGCTGCGCTACGGCGAGAACCCCCACCAGGAGGCCTGCTGGTACGGCGACTTCGACGCCGCCTTCACCCAGCTCCACGGCAAGGAGATTTCATATAATAATTTTCTGGATATCGATGCCGCCACGGCGCTCATCGACGAATTTGCCGACAGTCCCACCGTGGCCATCCTCAAACACAACAACGCCTGCGGCCTTGCCTGCCGGCCCACCGTCGCCGAAGCCTGGACCGACGCCCTGGCCGCCGACCCCGTGAGCGCTTTCGGCGGCGTGATAGCCGTGAACCGCCCCGTAACCGCCGATGCCGCCGCCGAAATAGGAAAGATATTCTTCGAGGTGCTCATCGCTCCCGATTTCAGCGACGACGCCCTCGCAATCCTTGAACAGAAAAAGAACCGCATACTGCTCAAACGCCACCATACGGCACCGGCAGCCATGCGTCTGCGCTCGGCCCTGGGCGGCGTGCTGGTGCAGCAGAACGACTGCAAGACGGAGACGGCCGATGACCTGAAGCTCGTTGCCGGCGACACCCCCGCCGCCGACGTGGCCGCCGATATGCTCTTCGCCAACAAGATTGTGAAGCACTCCAAGAGCAACGCCATTGTCCTTGCCCGTCATGGGCGCCTGTTGGCCTCCGGCGTGGGCCAGACCTCGCGCGTGGACGCCCTTAAGCAAGCCATAGCCAAGGCCCGAGCCTTCAATATGCCGCTGGAGGGTGCCGTCATGGCCTCCGACGCCTTTTTCCCCTTTGCCGACTGCGTGGAAATCGCCCACGACGCCGGCGTGGACGCCGTGATACAGCCCGGCGGCTCCATCCGCGACACCGACTCGGTGGATTACTGCCGCAACCACGGAATGACCATGGTTATGACCGGCTTCCGCCACTTCCGCCACTGATTGTACTTAAAGAATTATAGAATACCCTCTCCCCACACTAACAAACGAAAAGAAGAATGAGACTTTTCTCTCTTACAAAGGAAATAGCAATCGATCTTGGCACCGCCAACACGATTATTATACATAACGACAAGATAGTCATCAACGAGCCGTCGATAGTGGCGCTCGACAACCGCACCGACAAGCTCATAGCCGTGGGCAAGGAAGCCCATCAGATGGAGGGCAAGGTCAACCCCGGCATACGCACCATCCGCCCGCTGCGCAAGGGCGTGATTGCCGACTTCAACGCCGCCGAGCTGATGATACGCGGTCTGGTGAAGAAAGCCAGCACTAAGAACAACTGGTTCTCGCCGTCGCTGCGCATGGTGGTTGGCATACCTTCGGGTTCCACCGAAGTGGAGGTGCGCGCCGTGCGCGATTCCTCGGAGCATGCCGACGGCCGCGACGTATACATGATTCACGAGCCCATGGCCGCCGCGCTCGGCATAGGTCTCGATGTGGAGGCTCCCCAGGGCCACATGATTGTGGATATCGGCGGCGGTACCACCGAAATCGCCGTTATCTCTCTTGGCGGCATAGTGTCGAACAAGAGCATACAGGTTGCCGGCGATGACCTCACCGACGATATCCTCAACCATATGCGCCGCGCTCATAATATTAAGGTAGGTGTGCGTACCGCCGAGCAAATCAAGATGCACGTGGGGTCGGCGCTCACCGAACTCGAAAATCCGCCCGAGGACTATGTTGTGCACGGCCCCAACCTTATGACGGCCCTGCCTCTGGAAGTGCCCGTAAGCTATCAGGAGATATGCCACTGCATCGAGAAAACCATCTCCAAAATCGAGGCCGCCGTGCTGAGCGCTCTCGAGCAGACACCCCCCGAACTCTACGCCGACATTGTGCGCAACGGCATATGGCTTGCCGGCGGCGGCGCACTGCTGCGTGGCCTCGACAAGCGCCTCATCGATAAAATCGGCATCCAGTTCCATATCGCCGATGACCCCCTGCTCTGCGTAGCAAAGGGTACCGGCGTGGCGCTCAAGAACATACATCGTTTCTCTTTCCTGATACGCTGACGGCTGCCTCCGCCGGCCACCTGCCTTGAGAGAGCTCTTCCGTTTTCTGGTAAGGAACAGCAAATGGTTTGTCTTCGTGTTTTTCGCGACGATAAGCTGCGTGTTGCTATTCAACAGCAGCCCTTACCACCACCATCTCTACCTCACCTCCGCCGGCGCGATGGCATCGAGTGTTTACAAAACATCCGGAAACGTTACCTCGTACTTCAACCTGCGCGACATAAACGACGACCTCAACCGCCGCAATGCCGAGCTGCAGGCCGAGATAGGGCGCCTGCGACAGACCCTCACCGAATATCGCGAGGTGAATTACACCGACACCCTCGTTCCTGACAGCGGCATGGCGCCATTCCGCTATATCGTGGCCCATGTCATCAACAACTCGATATCGCGGCCTTATAACTACATCACCCTGGACCGCGGCACCGCCGACGGCATACGTCCCGAGCTCGGTGTTATCGACGGCAACGGCGTGGTGGGCATTGTCAGCAATGTCGGCGCCGGCAGCGCCCGCGTCATCTCGCTGCTAAACCCCAACTTCCGCCTCAGCTGCAAGTTGAGGAGCACCGATTATTTCGGCTCGCTGGTGTGGGACGGCAAATCGCCCGACGAGGCACTCCTCGAGGAACTGCCCCGCCACACGGTGTTCGAAATCGGCGATACGGTGGTGACCAGCGGCTTCTCGGCGGTGTTCCCCGCCGGCATCCCCGTGGGCGTCATCACCGCCAGCGAGGGCGACAGAACGCAGAATTTCTTTACCTTGCGCGTGCGGCTGTTCGCCGACTTCTCCACCCTCGGCAACGTTCAGGTCATAATAAACAATCAGGCCGACGAACTCCGCGCCCTCACCGCCGGCGAGGAGAACGACGCCAAGCGTAATCCCTTCGGTCAATAGCCCTGCCGCGACAATGACAAAGTATGCTATCAAATATGCACTGATGTTCGTCATCCTGGTGGTGGCGCAGGCCGTTGTGTTCAATCATATGGTTCTCTTCGGCGTGGCCGTGCCACTGGTGTTCCTCTACCTCATCATCTCACTGCCGGTGACCGTCGGCACGAACATCAGCGTCGCACTGGGATTCCTGGCCGGTCTGGCAGTGGATGTTTTCTGCGATACTCCCGGCCTCAACGCCCTGTGCTGCACCATCCTTGCCTTTGTCCGCAAACCGATGTTCCATCTGTACGTGAGCTATGACGATGACCTGGCGGGACACTCCCCGTCGTCGCTATCGATGGGTCATTTCATCTTTATGAAGTACCTGCTCACCATGGTGGCACTCTACTGCCTGATGGTTTTCGGCATCGAGGCCATGCAGGTGTTCACCCTGCGTGCCCTCGTGCGCATAGTAGCCTCCACGGCCTATACTTTTGTGCTGCTCTATGCTCTGGATTGCCTGTCGTTGCGCAGCCGCGAGTAGGGCAGTGTATCCCTATATGTCTTCCTGCTTTTTACCTTGAGAAAGAACTACGAACTCGAAAAAAGAAAGTATATCATCGGTGGCTTCATAGTCATCGTGGCTCTCGTATACCTTGTGCGTCTGTTCGACCTCCAGATCAACGACGCGAAGTACAAACAGAGCGCCGACTCGAATGCTTTCCTCAAGAAAACCGTATATCCTTCGCGCGGACTCGTATACGACCGCAACGGCGAGCTGGTGGTCTTCAATCAGCCGGCCTACGACGTGATGATGATACCTCGCGACGTTCATCCCTTCGACACCCTCGATTTCTGCGCCACGCTCAACATCACGCCAGATGACCTCAACCGGCGCCTCGACGATATGCGCCGTTCGGCCGGATATTCCACATACACACCCCAGCGTCTTCTGGCTCAGCTATCCGTGCAGGACTATGGGCGCCTGCAGGAAAAACTGTACCGCTTTCCGGGATTTTTCATCCAGAAGAGGATACTGCGGCAGTACAACCACCCCACGGCCGCCAATGTGCTGGGCAATATCCGCGAGGTTAACGCCGACGATATAGAGCGCGACGACTACTACTCGCCGGGCGATTACACCGGCGACCTCGGTATCGAGAAAAGTTACGAGACGTATCTGCGCGGCGTCAAGGGCGTGGAAGTGCTCATGCGCGACGCCCACGGCCGTATTCAGGGCCGGTACGAGGACGGCGCTCACGATGTGGCGCCGGTTTCGGGCCGCGACCTGCGCCTGAGTCTCGACATCGGTCTGCAGATGTATGCCGAGAGTCTTATGGTGGGAAAACGCGGAGCCGTGGTGGCAATCGAGCCGGAAACCGGCGAAATCCTCTGCATGGTGTCGATGCCGAGTTACGATCCCACGCTGCTGGTAGGCCGTCAGCGCGGCGTCAACTACCGGGCGCTGGTGCAGGACAATTCCTGGCCTCTGTTCGACCGCGCTCTCATGGGCGCATATCCTCCCGGCTCCACCTTCAAGCCCACACAGGGCCTCATCTTCCTTCAGGAAGGTATCATAACCCTCGAGACAACGTACCCGTGCTCCCACGGATATATCAGCGGCGGTCTGCGCGTGGGCTGCCACGGCCATGCCTCGCCGCTGCCGCTGAAGCCTGCAATCCAGACCTCGTGCAACGCCTTTTTCTGCTGGGGCTTCAAGGCCATGATCGACAAGCGCTCCAAATACGGCACCTCCGCCGCCGCATTCGAGGTTTGGAAACACCATCTTGTCAGCATGGGCTACGGCTACAAGCTCGGCGTCGACCTTCCCGGCGAGAGCCGCGGTTTTCTGCCTAACGACAGGTTCTACAACCGTTTCTACGGCGAGGGGCACTGGAGCGCCAACACCGTGATTTCCGTGGCGATAGGCCAGGGTGAAATTCTGGCCACTCCACTGCAGATTGCCAATCTGTCGGCGACGATAGCCAACCGCGGACACTTCATCACTCCTCATGTGGTGAAGGAAATTCAGGACACCGTCATGCCCGTGGAGTTTCTGCAGCGCCATTATCCCACCATCGAGGCACGTCATTACGATGCCATCGCCGAAGGTATGCGCATGGCTGTCACCGGCGGAACATGCCGGCGTGCCGCTATCCCCGGCATCGAGGTATGCGGCAAGACGGGAACAGCCCAGAACCCCCACGGCAAGGACCACTCGGCTTTCATGGGTTTCGCGCCTTATCAGAACCCCAGAATCGCTGTCGCCGTCTATGTCGAAAACGGTGGCTGGGGTGCCACCTACGGCGTGCCCATCGGCTCGCTGGTGATGGAAAAATATCTAACAGGCACCATAGCTCCTGAGCGTAAGCCCATGGAGTCTATGATGATGAATTCTTCGATAATCTATGCCAATACGCAGAGATAACGACGCGGCATCCGTTTTCCGCAACCTCGACTGGCCGACCGTGCTCATCTACCTCATCATGGTGGTGGCCGGCATGGTGAGCATCTATGCCGCAAGCTATGATTTCGACAATGCCTCGATGTTCGCCGCCGACGAGTTTTCCGGCAAGCAACTGAGGTGGATAGGTCTTAGTCTGGTGCTCGGCATGGTCATTCTGCTGATCGACGCGCGAATGTACGAAACATACGCATACCCCGTATATATCCTCGTTGTCATTCTGCTGGCCATCACGCCGGTGATAGCTCCCAACATCAAGGGCTCACACTCATGGATAGAGGTAGGATCCATGCGCCTGCAGCCCGCGGAGTTCGCCAAGTTCGCCACGGCCCTCGCGCTGGCAAAACTCTTTGCCGGGTATCATTTCCAGCTCAATGCCAAGGTGTCGAACTATGTCAAGGCCCTCGCCATAATCTTTGTACCGATTCTCCTCATCCTCCTGCAGAACGAAACCGGCTCGGCGCTGACCTTCCTCGCCCTCTTTTTCGTCCTGTATCGCGAGGGCATGAGCGGTCTGGTGCTCTTTGGCGCTCTCTTCGCCGTGGTGATTTTCGTGGTGGGTCTGAAATTCACCGAGGGTACCGTTATCGGCATGCCCTCTGGCCAGTTCGCCGTAATGGTGATGATAATGATTGTCATGGTAGGCATGTCTGCCGCATATGCCCGGCGCCTCGAGATTGCCCGAAACATCCTCGTGGGCATGTTCGGCCTCGGTGCCGTTGTGGCCGTCCTCTCGGCCTGCGGTGTGACGCTCCCGGGTCTGTACGTCACCGTGGGCGCCGTGGCAGTGGCCTGCATATATGTTGTCATCGAGGCTATCAAGCTCCACCGCCCCCGCCTCTATGCACCCGTTGCCGCTGCCGTATGTGCCGTGGTGTTCCTCTTCAGCATCGGTGCCGCGTTCGATTACCTGCAGCCCCACCAGCAGATGAGGATCAAGGTTGCCCTCGGTACCGTCGAGGATCTCCGCGACGCCGGTTACAATGTCAACCAGTCTAAGATTGCCATCGGCTCTGGCGGTTTTCTCGGCAAGGGATTCCTCAACGGCACACAGACCAAGCTCAAATACGTGCCCGAACAGCACACCGACTTCATTTTCTGTACCATCGGCGAGGAAGAGGGCTTTGTCGGAGCAATGATTGTCACGCTCCTTTTCCTGGGTCTCATCCTCAGAATTCTTAGCATCGGCGAGCGGCAACCCACGACCTTCGGCCGTGTATACGCCTACTGCGTAGCTTCTTACTTCATCTTCCACTTCTGCATAAACATCGGCATGGTCATCGGCCTGTGCCCCGTCATCGGTATTCCTTTGCCATTCTTCAGCTACGGAGGCTCATCGCTTTGGGGCTTCACAATCCTCCTGTTCATCCTCCTGAAGATCGACGCCTCCCGCAAAAGCGTGATGGTCTATTGACCGCGAAAGTGGCCGTTTGTCAAAATATTTGGCGCGGGAGCTCTGTTTCTCACCGATTTTGCCTATCTTTGCGGTGAAATAGGGCTAATATGATGAAAGCATCGGTAATTCTTCGTTTCGCAATTCTGGGGTGCCTGTGGCTCGCCATGGTGATATACATCCTTTTGCATGCGAGGCTCGATTTCTTTACCATTTTTGCCATAATAGCCTCGGGCATAATCGTTTTTGTGCCCCTTTACAAAAAATATATACGTAAATGAGCGACGCGAACGACAAATATTCATTGCTCGACACCATCGCCTCGCCTGCCGACCTGCGCAAGCTCGACCCCGGGCAGCTCCCGCAGCTCTGCAGCGAGATACGCTCTTTCCTCATAGAACATCTGGCCGTAAACCCGGGACACTTCGCTTCGAGCATGGGGGCGGTGGAACTCACTGTGGCCCTGCATTATGTGTTCAATACTCCTTACGACCGTCTGGTGTGGGACGTCGGACATCAGGCCTACGGCCACAAGCTCCTCACCGGCCGGCGCGAGGCTTTTGTCAACAACCGGAAACTCGGCGGCCTCAGCGGTTTTCCCAATCCCGACGAGAGTATCTACGATACTTTTGCCGCCGGTCACGCCTCGAATTCCATCTCCGCCGCCCTCGGCATGGCCGTGGCTTCCATGCTCAAGCACGAGGAACCTCGCCGCAATGTGGTTGCCATCGTCGGCGACGCTTCCATTTCCGGCGGCCTCGCCTTCGAGGGCCTCAACAACGCCGCGAATACCCCGAACAACCTGCTCATTGTCCTCAACGACAACGATATGAGCATCGACCACAATGTAGGTGCCCTAAACTCCCACCTCGCCCACCTCACCGCCTCACGATGGTACAATAAATTCCGCTTCAAGCTCTATAATATCCTGAAAAAGAGCGGAATCATCAGCCCGCGCCGCCGCGGTGCCCTTTTGCGGTTCAACAATAGCCTCAAGAGTCTGCTCACAAGCAGCCAGAATATCTTCGAGGGCCTGAATATCAGGTATTTCGGACCTTTTGACGGCCACGATGTGCAGAAACTCGTCAAGGTCATGACCGACATCCGCGATATGGAGGGCCCACGCATCCTCCATCTCCGCACGGTCAAGGGCAAAGGATACGCACCCGCCGAAAAAGACCCCGCCGCATGGCACGCCCCGGGAAAGTTCGATCCGGCCACGGGGGTGCGACTGTCTTCCGACAAGCCCGGTAAACCGCTTAAGTACCAGGATGTTTTCGGCAAAACGCTCCTTGAGTTGGCTGAAAAAGACCCCGATATCGTGGCGATAACGGCGGCAATGCCCTCGGGTACGTCCGCGGCAATAATGCAGGAGCGGATGCCCGACCGCGTGTTCGACGTCGGCATATCCGAGGGCCATGCCGTGACATTTGCCGGAGGTCTCGCAAAGGAGGGCCTCAAGCCCTTTGTGGCTATATATTCCAGCTTCCTGCAGCGTGCATACGACCATATTATCCACGATGTGGCCCTCCACAGTCTGCCTGTGACCTTCTGCATCGACCGCGCCGGCATTGTCGGCGAAGACGGCGCGACGCACCACGGCGCTTTCGACCTCGCTTACATGAGGACGGTGCCCGGCATGACGATTGCCGCGCCGCGAAACGAGCACGAACTCCGTAATCTTATGTTCACGGCCGCCACGACTGCGCACGGCCCCTTCGCTATACGCTATCCCCGCGGCGCCGGACATAACCCCGACTGGCACAACGATATGGCTGTTCTTCCCGTCGGTAAAGGCGCTTTCCTGCGGCGAGGCAAGCAACTCGCCATCCTGACCCTCGGGCCGGTGGGCGATGTTGCCATCGACGCTGCGGAGATGGCCGCAGAGAAGGGCTTCGACGTCGCCGTGGCCGACATGAGGTTCCTCAAACCCCTCGACACCGACATCCTCAAAGAGGTGGCGGCGGCAGCAATGCCCGTCATCACCGTGGAAGACGGTACGGTCGACGGCGGTCTCGGCGGTGCCGTCACCGAGTGGGCCGCCGAATTCGCGCCAGCAATGAAGGTGCATCGCCTCGGCATGCCCGACAAATTCGTGCCCCAGGGCACGCCCGCACAGCTAACCGAAATATGCGGCTTCGACAAGGTTCATATTTTCAACGAAATAATCAATATCCTCGGCAAATGAATATCGTTATCGCGGGTTGTGGTGAAGTAGGCTCCCATCTGGCAAAGCTCCTCGCTTCGGAGGATCAGGATATTATTCTGGTCGATGACGATTCCGAACGCCTCGCGCGCCTCGACGCGAACTACAATCTGATGACCGTCCTCGGAAAACCCACTTCTTTCGCCTCGCTGAAGGAGGCCGGTGCAGGTTCTTCCGACCTTTTCATAGCAGTCACACCGTATGAGAGCAACAACATCCTGGCCTGCTCGATAGCAAAGAAGCTCGGCGCACAGCGCACCGTCGCGCGAATAGATACCTATGAGTTTCTCGATCCACGCAACGAACGGTATGTCAAGAGCATGGGCGTCGATTCCGTAATTTATCCCGAGTATGTCGCAGCCGAGGAGATCATAACTGCTCTCAACAGGAACTGGATACGCAACTGGTTCGAACTTCATAACGGCCGGATTATCCTCGCCGGCGTGAAAATCCGTGCCGGTGCACCCATCGAGGGCATGAAACTCCGCGATTTCGCTTCGGCCAACCGCAATTTCCACGTCGCTGCCATAAAGCGGAACCACGAGACCATCATTCCGCGCGGCGACGATGCCATAACTCCAGGCGACATTGTATATTTCACCACCACCCACGACCATATCGACGACCTCATTGTCATCGCCGGAAAATCGGCATTCAAAATCCGGAAGGTGTTCATCATGGGCGGCTCAAAGATGGCTGTAAGGCTTGTGAACCTCGCCGGCGACCGTTTCAAATTCACTATCATAGAGGAGAATATCGATGTCTGCCGCCAGTTGCCCGCCAAATGTCCCGACTGCGAGATTATCCACGGAGACGGCCGCGACTCCGAGCTCCTGCAAGACATCGGCATCGGCGACGCCGACGCCTTTGTCGCTCTCACCGGCAGCTCCGAGGCTAATATCCTCACGTGCCTCACCGCCAAAGAGCTGGGGGTGAGGAAGACCGTCGCAAACGTCGAGAGCATACAGCTCATCTCCCAGGCCGAGAACTTGAATATCGGAACGGTGGTCAACAAAAAGCTCCTGGCTTCCAGCTCAATTTTCCAGCTCCTCCTCGATGCCGACTCGTCGACGTCAAAATGTCTGGCCCTCGCCGACGCCGAGGTCGCCGAACTGGTGGTTAAGCCCGGCTCGAAGCTCACAAAGGCTCCTGTCAAGGACCTCAAACTGCCGCGCGACCTCACCCTCGCCGGCCTGATACGCGGCGACGAGGGGCGTCTCATAACCGGCATGACTCAGCTCCTCGCCGGCGACCATGTCCTCGTATTCTGTCTCGGCGGCGCTATCCACAAGGTCGAGAAACTGTTTAACTGACCCTCTCCTCTCGCCATGCTCAATCCTTCGCGACGGTATTTCATAAACTACGCAATGATTTTGCGTATCATCGGATGGCTTCTCGGTATCGAGGCAGCTTTTCTGGTGTTGCCGGTCATCACCTGTCTGATTTACGGCGAGTCCGACTGGCAGGCTTTCGCCGTCGCCGACGCCGCCACTGCTTTCGCCGCTTTCGCAATCACGCGATGGTGCAGGCCTAAATCGCACCACATGGGCAAGCGTGAGGGCTTCATGCTCACAGCTTCTGTATGGGTGGTGTTCACTATCTTCGGACTCATTCCTTTCCTGCTGTGTAAGAACCCGCTGTCGATTTCCGACGCTTTCTTCGAGGCAATGTCCGGCTTCACAACCACCGGCGCATCGGTGCTTCCCTCCGTCGAGGGCATGAGCCACGGCGTGCACCTCTGGCGCGCTATGATGCAATGGATTGGCGGCATGGGTATCATCCTCTTCACTCTCGCCGTCATTCCTATGCTGAACCACTCCGGCGGCATGCAGATGTTCAATGCAGAGGTTACGGGCATTACCCACGATAAGATCCAGCCCCGAATAAGCAACACGGCAAAAACGCTATGGTCCACTTACTTCGGTCTCACTGCCATCCTCATCCTTCTTCTCTGGCTCGGCCCCATGAGCTTCTTCGAGAGCGTCTGCCATGCCTTCGGCGCTATTTCCACCGGCGGATACACCACCCACGACGTCGGTCTCGGACAGTGGTCAGGCTCGGTATATGTCAAGGTTGTCCTCATTGTCTTCATGTTCCTCGGCGGCGTGAACTTCGCCCTCATCTACAAGGCCGTGCGCGGCGATTTCAAGGCCCTGCGCCGCAACGACGTTTTCATGGTATATGTCATGGTAATCGCCGTTATGCTCGTGGTGTTCGTCGTCAGCATTTGGGCGCGTGGGCAGGTGCGCTCCTGGCAGGATTTGTCGATTAACCCTCTCTTCCAGATTGTCAGCACCATTACGTCCACAGGCTTTACAGTGACCAACTTCGAGAACTGGGGCCCTCTGGTCCTCGCCCTGACTTTCGTCCTTATGTTCTTCGGCGCATGCGCCGGCTCCACCAGCGGCGGCGCGAAAATCGACCGTATTCTCTACCTCTTCAAGAACGCCCGAAACGAACTCTACCGCTGCATTTACCCCAACGCCATCCTCTCCGTCAAGGTCAACGACAAGGTCGTGAATCCCGATCTCGTTTCCAAGGTCATCGCCTTCCTCTGCATATACCTTATATTGATAGTGGCATCCGGCACGGTGATTTCCGCCGCCGGCGTGCCTATCGTCGACGCTTTCTTCTCCTCGTTCTCGTGCATGTCCAACACCGGACTCGGCGCCGGCGTAACCGGGTACGGAGGCTCCTATGACCTTCTGCCCGATTTCGCAAAGTGGGTGCTCTCGTTCATGATGCTCGTGGGCCGTCTCGAAATCTTCACAGTCCTCGTCCTCTTCCTCCCCTCCTTCTGGCGCCGCTGAACCAACTTTCCCATTTTGAAATTTAAATTTTCAATTCCCCCTCAAACCCCGGCATTTCAAACAAAATCTCCGTACGTTCGTACAAAAAACCGCCCGCTCTCTTGCCATATCCTTAAATATTTGTTACTTTTGCCAAAAATAGCAAAAATCCATGGCAGACAGCAATATACAGACCCTCGCGCCCGGCACCGTCGTCGCCGGCGCCCGGCAGTACGTCGTAGAGCGCGTCCTCGGCGAAGGCGGCTTCGGCATTACATATCTCGCCGTAACTCAGGTGCAGATTGGCAACGTCACAGTTCCCAAGCGCGTGGCCCTCAAAGAGCACTTCATGTCCGACCACAATGAGCGCGAGGCCGATACCATGCGCGTCACCACGCCCGGCACCGCACGCTCCCGACAGATCGTCGCCGACTCCCTGCGCGATTTCCTCGGCGAGGCGCGCCGCCTCCAGCAGCTCGGCGCCGGCCACCCCAACATCGTCAAGGTCAACGAGGTGTTCGAGGCTAACGGCACTGCATATTATGTCATGGAGTACCTCGAGGGTGCCTCGCTGTGGAATGCCGTCGAAGGCCGGGGCATGACCGAAGCTGATATGCTCGCCGTAATGATGCCCGTTGTCGATGCCGTGGCGTATCTCCACACCAACCGCCTGACGCACCTCGACATCAAGCCCCAGAACATAATGCTCGCCGCCGAAATGGAAGGCAGCGTGCGGCCCGTCCTCATCGACTTTGGCCTGAGCAAGCACTACGACGCCCAGGGCCATGCAACGTCAACCGTCAACACTCTGGCGTGCTCCGACGGTTATTCCCCCGTCGAGCAGTACTCCGGCATCACCACCTTCACCCCCGCCGCCGACGTCTACGCCCTCGGCGCCACCATGATAGCCTGCCTCACCGGCAGCACTCCGCCCAAGAGCACCGACTGGTCCGCCGCCCGGCGCCTACAGTACGTCGACAGCATGAACATCAGCGAACCACTGCGCGCTGCCCTCCGAGGTGCCCTCGCCGACATCGAAAACCGCATCCCCGATGCCCCCACCCTCGCGAGCACCCTTATGTCCGCTAACGCGACCCGCCAAACGGAGGGGAGGTTTCTTTCCAAGGAAAGCGCTTTGCGGTTTTCAACCTCCACATCGCCCCGTATGGTGTCCGACAGCGCCACCCGCCCAGTGGAAAGGCGGTTTCTTTCTGAAGAAAGCGCTTCGCGATTATCAACCGCCGGCCCGTCATCAACTCCGACTCGTCCACGCCTCTTCATAGCCCTCATCGCCCTTGTCGCTGCTATCGCCACCGGCATCGGCGCCTACTTCGCCTTCCGAGGCGGAAGCACCCCCGCCCCCGCACCTGTGGCCGACACCCTCTCCATCGCCCAAACCCTCGAAACCGAAACCGACGCCGTCGAGACCCCCGCGCCGGTTTCAGCACCCACTCCGGCCCCTCAGCCTCAGCCAACCCCTGCTCCAATTCCTCAACCCACTCAGAACCCTCAGCCTCAGCCAACCCCTGCTCCAATTCCTCAACCCACTCAGAACCCTCAGCCTGCGCCACAACCCGCACCCGTCGAAACCCCTGTGCAGAGCCAATCAACATCCCTCTGGCAAAACCACCGCACGCCGCGCAACCTCTACCTTGCCGTGAACCGAGGTGGTAACCAATATTACTTCTCCGAGGCCGACTGGCGCAACCCCCCCGCCGCCCAGAAGAACGAATGCGCCAAACTCGGAGTGGTAATAGATTATAATAGCGTCAGCCCTTTCATCCTCGCTCTACATTGCAAGGATAATGGTGAACTGATGTCATGGAATGAGGCTATGCGCCGATACCGCAACGTGATGCCAAACAAAAGGCAAGGTGAAGCAATTGCGGACCAAGATGCAGCGGTATTTCAAGCTATCAATGCTTTTGGAGGATCAAAAGCAGAGGCGTCTTTTTGGACTAATGAAGAGTATGATGCTTCCTACGCGTGGCTCGTTTACATGGATTACGGCCCCGTCGGCAACGGCGGCAAGACGCATCCATACAGGGTTCGCGCTGTCGCCCCCGTGCCCGTTTCGTCGGCGATATAAACCCTTTAATACTTTTTAACTTTATCGCCGTCTGCCACCCGACCTTGTAGGGGCGCGATACATCGCGCCCGCGGGTTGGAGGGGCCAATGGTCTTGCGATAAACGAATTATCCGCCGAGTCGGCGGGCGCGATGTATCGCGCCC
>JAGATX010000005.1 GCA_017621055.1 Muribaculaceae bacterium
ACTTCACTTCGGAGAGACCCTTTTTGGCGAGCACGGTGGTGATGGCTGCCGTGAGTGTGGTTTTGCCGTGGTCAACGTGGCCGATAGTACCGATGTTGACATGGTGTTTGGTTCTTTCGAACTTCTCTTTTGCCATAACTTTGCAATATTATATTAGTAAAATTAATCTTGACAATTAGCCACGATAATGCACAAGCACTACCGGGGCTTTTAAGTTGAGCCGATGGCGGGATTTGAACCCGCGACCTCTTCCTTACCAAGGAAGTGCTCTACCCCTGAGCTACATAGGCAAAAAATAAAGAGCGGAAGACGAGGCTCAAACTCGCGACCCTCAGCTTGGAAGGCTGATGCTCTATCAACTGAGCTACTTCCGCGTAAGAGAAAAAAGATTGTGGGCGAAGATGGATTCGAACCACCGAAGGAATTATCCAGCAGATTTACAGTCTGCCCCATTTGGCCACTCTGGTATTCGCCCGATTATACAGCCTCCGCGACACTGCGGCCGACGAGTGGATGCCGTAATCAAGAGCCTCTTGTCGGATTCGAACCAACGACCCCGAGATTACAAATCACGTGCTCTGGCCAACTGAGCTAAAGAGGCGATTTCAATTTTCTCTGCGGCGGGAGTCTTTCGTTTCCCGTTTGCGGTTGCAAAGTTACGCACTCTTTTTGATATGCACAAATATTTCCGCCATTTTTTTGCATCAATTTTTGCTAAAATATCACTTTTTGTTGCTTTTCAGCGCGTTAGCGGGCGCAAGTCTCCTTCATTTGTGTGCCGCTGCGGCGGGTATCGCTCCTTTCCAAGTGTTAATGAATAAAAATATCGGGATTTTGGCGTCGCCGGCAGCGGTGCTATGTGAAATTTATATGCTATCTTTGCCGGAAATAAGCCAAACAACGATAATGAAACGCATCGCATTCGCTCTCATGCTCGCAATAGCCGTTCTGCTGCCCGAGGCGGCCGCCGGCCAGTTCCGCTATGCCCCGGTGGCGGGAGTAAATATCAACAATCTCAAATTCAAGCAGGACATAGTGCCCGTGGAGCACGCCATCGGCTTTCAGGCCGGCGTACAGGGCGAGCTTATGTTTCCCGGCATAGGTTTCGGCATCGATTTTGCCGTGCTTTATAACATGACCGGTGCGAAAGTGGATCTTGGCAGCCGCCAGATATGGGCAAGTTCGGGGTTCGGTAACGAGAACGTTGCCATGCATCTCATCCAGATACCTCTGCATCTGCGTTTTAAATGGACGCGGATGAACGGGCTGGAGGATATAATCGCACCGTTTGTCTATGGAGGCCCCGATTTCAGCATCATGGCGGGCCACAGCGGCTTCAAAGGCAACGACGGCTCCGGGCATCCCTTCAAATATGCGGGCGGCGACCTTGGCCTCACCGCCGGCGGCGGTTTCGAGCTGTTCAGGCACTGGCAGCTCTCGGTTCAGTACACCTGGGGTATGACCTATCTGGTGAAGACGCGCAAGCTCGACAATTTTTCGGCGCGCAACCGCCAGCTGTCGGTCCGTCTGGCCTATATGTTCTGAAGCATCGTTTCGTAATCCGGTATTTCTTTGAGGAAAGAATATCCGCTGCCGCAACCATAGCGGCAGCAGAAATGACGCAGGCCGTTCGATACTATAAGGTATCGGGCGCCGAGAACGCTGTTGTATCGCGCTATCTGATCGAAAACCTTCTGCGTGAGAGCCACCGACGGCGCCTTGTACTCCACCACGGCAAGAGGGCGCAGCGACCGGTCGAAAATCACGGTGTCGCAACGCCGCTGCGTGCCGTTGAGCCTCAGGCCTATCTCATTGGCCATGAAAGAGGGGCTGCAGCCTCGGCAGCCTATGAGAAACGCCACAAAATGCTGACGCACACGTTCTTCGGGCGTGAGCGCCACCCATCGGCGCCGCAGCTGGTCGAAAACCTCGGCGCCACCGCGCCGGGAGTCGGCGTCGGGGCGCACGATGAGTTGCACCGGCGGCAGATTGAGCGTTATTTTATCTTCCATTGATTTAAATAGCCGCGGGAGAGCCTGTATCGGCTTCCCGCGGCATTCTATTATAATGTATATTGGATCAAAAGCCTCAGATGGCGCGGATCAGGGCTGCGGGGCTGAGGTCTGTCACAGCCTGGAGAGCCTGTGCCTTTGCCGGGTCTGCTTCGAGACCTCCCAGACCGTTGGCGTAGCAGTCGGCCAGACGATGAGCGGCCAGGGCACTGAGCATGCCTATCTCGTACGCTTTGTTGTACCAGCGGACGGCCTGTTCGAAGTCCTGCTCCACGCCACGACCTTCATAGTACAGCCCGGCGAGGGCGCACATTGCAGGGCCGTATCCGGCCTCTGCGGCGGCGGTGTAGTTCTCGACGGCCTTGACCAGGTCGCGCTCGGTGCCTGTAGCCGTTTCGAGCATGCGGGCATACTGAAGCTGCGCGGGAGCAAAGCCGGCCTCGGCGGCTGTCTTGACTTCCTTGAATGCCTTGGTATCGCTGTGTTTGTTATAAGCTGTATCGAGATATGCCAGACCCTGCCAGAGTTTGCCCTCGGCGCTTTGGTTGCGCGCCAGGCGTTTGAACTCGTTGAAAGCTTCGTGCAGCGAGTCGTTCATCATCAGCTGGCGTCCGCGCAGATATACGGCGAAATCGGTTCCGGCAATGCTGTCGCTGACATATTTGAGGAACTTGCGGTTGGACGACTGTCGGGCGGCGAGAGCGAAATAGAGCATGGCGTTGTCGTAGTCCACGGGGCAGAGGGTGCCTTCGACATTGGCGCGTGCCACCTCCCACGATGCCCGCGGGCTGCCGGCGCCGGCGGCACGGCGGTACCACATCAGGGCATTTTCGGGGCTTGCCGTCAGGCCCTTGCCATGGAGATAGCACTGACCGAGGAGATACATGGCGTTGGCATGGCCACGACGGGCGGCGACAAGCAGCATATCGGCGGCTCGTCCGGGATTGGCGGCCACGCCACGGCCGTCGAGGAGCATGGACGCGGCGAAGTAGTTGGCGTTGAGGTCACCTTGCCCGGCGGCGATATTGAACCAGCGGTAAGCCTCGCTGAAATTGCGCTTGTTGTAGTAGCACAGCGCCAGACGGTCTATATTCTCTACGGAGCCTGCCTGCGCGCAGGTGGTGAGGTAAGGAATGGCCTGATCGGGATAGACGGTAACGCCGCCGCGGGTGCGGCTCATCGATTCGGCAATGATTGCCGAGCAGAACACGTTGCCGCTGTCTGCCTGAGTGGTGAGATACTGGCGGAGGCCTTCGTTGCCTTGTTTAAGAGAGCGGAGAATGAGTTTTGTGGAACGAACGGAGTCGACTTCCACGCCGTTGCCGTTGGCATAGCATATGCCGAGGTTGCCGGTAGCGGCGGCATTGCCTTGGTTTGCGGCGCGCAACCACCACTGCACTGCCTGATTATAGTCCTGCAGGACGTTTACGCCGTTATAATACCACAGTCCGACTTCGGTCTGAGCATTGGCGTCGCCGTCGAGGGCCTGACGGTAGATTGCCTGTATGCTGTCGTTGACAAGCGGAGGAGTGGCTGTGCTGTCGGCCGGTGTCTGAGCGTGGGCGGCCACGCCCAAGAGCATTGCCAGTGCTAATATGATGAATGATTTTTTCATTGTCGTTCGGTTAGAGACTGTTCAGAAAAAATTAGAGAACCAACCTGTGAGTTTTTCCTTAGCGCCGGGCTTATGCTGGGCGGTGACTTCCTCCGCCACGGGTTCGGCGGGCTCGATAATGCGGGTGTCGACACCCTCGGCGGGTTCGGCATCAGGGTCGGCAGCGGCGGCGTTCTCCTCAAGCTGCTTTGTCATGGTTTCGAAATCCACGCCGCCTACGCTCTGGACGGGCACCAGGAAGGCCGTGTTGTTGTCAGTACTGCCGGCAGTGTGCTCGGCAAGTATGGCGGCCATTTCGTCGACGGGCTTGCGGGTATCCACCAGCGATGCCAGGTCGGCGTCTGTAATCTCGTGGAGCACGCCGTCGGAGCACAGCAGGAACACATCGCCGGGAAGGACATCGGTAATGTTCATAGTGGTGGCCTCGGAGCGTTCGCCCGGATTGGAGCCGCCCATGCAGCGGGTGATGACATTGCTCTTGGGGTGGTTGATGGCGTCCTCGGGGCTGATCATGCCGTTGCGCACCATAACGTTCACCAGGGAGTGGTCGTATGTGCGGAATACCACGCCGACGCCCGGACGTATCTGGTAAATGCGGCTGTCGCCGATATGCGCCACCATTATGCCTCCTGCATGGGCAACCAGCAGTGTAAGGGTGGTTGCCATGCCCAGCGATGCGCCGCGATTAACCTTTTCGAGGGCGTCGTATCCGGCATTGAGGGCATATGCCAGGTCTGTGACGGTGAATTCCCGGCTGAGGTCGTAGTGGCCGATGAACTCGCCCATGGCCTTTGCCACGGTGGAGCTTGCCACCTCGCCTTTGTCGAGGCCACCCACGCCGTCGCATACTATGAAGCAGCGTTGAGTGCCCGACGGATGGTCGGTGTCGGGATACCGGGCGTCCTCCTGGTTCTGGCGCTGGCCTATCTGGTAATAGCCGGCGGCACGTCCGAGTTTTATATCAAGATTTTTCATGCTTGTTTACTTTACGGGGTCGAGACGGAGAGAAGTGCGACCGAGCTTGATGATGTCGCCGAAGTTTAGATACGGCTCGTCGTATTTCAGGTCGAGAGGCTGGTCGTTGAGCATCACCGGATTGGTGCATTTGAGAACCTTGAGCTTGTAGGAATAGCCCTTGAGTTCGTCGCGGCCAACGGTAATTTTTATGCTGCGTCGGCTGATGCAGTCATCGCCAGATATCGAAATGTCGGAGGGCTGCGAGCTGTCGGGGCGCCCTATGATATTATCGCCCAGCGGCAGGTCGTAGGTCTTGTTGAAGCTGAACATGGAACCGAGCTGAGTGAGTTTAGCCTTGCCCATCTTTTTGGAGACGATAGTCTCGGTTTTTGTGGGTTGCGAAGCGTCGGGGGCGGCCGCTGCGGGAGCCACGCCGGGGCCGGCAACGCGTATGCCGCCGAAAGGAGGAGGTACGGGAGCACCGGCTCCGCGCGGGGCTGCGGCGGGTGCGGGCGCGGCAGGTGCGGCGGCGGGCGCGGCAGGAGCGGCAGGCGCGGCGCCTAACTTGTCCTGTCCGTCAAGCCGGAGCTGATGCTGGAATTTGCAGTGTGGGCAGGTGATTTTGTACACCCCCGATATGAGCGGACGCTTGGGTGTGATGGGCTGTTTGCAATTGGGACAGGGATAAACGAGTTTTTCGGTAGCCATGGGGTTGAAACCTGAGGATAAATAGGTTTATTTTTTTGTGAAGGCGGCCCGCACTCCGGGAAGTAAATCCGGGAGCCGGGCCTGTAAGATAATCAGACGAGGATATCCTGCGAGGGGTCGATGTCGGTAGAGAAGTCATCGCTGGCGGCCATATATTCGGCCGGGTCTGAGAGCTGTTCCTCGATGTCGTCCACGGTATAACCGCCGGCATCGGCAATGGGTGTGCCCTCGCTGTCGACAATGAGATCCATGATGCCGTCGTTGTCGACGTCGACCATAGCGTAGTCGGAGCCGCCGTCGGTGAATGTCGCAACAGTCATCTCGTCGCCGTCGATGTTATATACGGTGCCTATCTCGGCGAAGTCGAAGAGGTTCTCGGGGTCGATGTCGTTGGGATCCACAAGTTCTTCGGCAAGAATCTCGTCGACCTGCTGGTTGGCTTCCTCGTTGCTGATGGGCTCATAAGCAGTCTGGATCGGTGTGCCGGCGGGCTCCTGGGGCGCGGGGTTGGCGGCAATGTTGCTCTCCTGACTGCCGGTATCCACAGTAACCGATTCAGGTGCGGGAGCGGGTTCGGGCTCGGGAGCGGGTGCCGGCTCAGGCGCGGGTGCGGGTGCAGGCGCGGGTGCGGGTGCGGGTGCAGGCGCGGGAGCGGGTGCAGGCTCAGGCGCGGGAGTAGGCTGGGCGATGTGCTCGTCGTTGGGGTCGGGAGTCTGGGTCTCGGCGAAGGGATCGTTTACGAGTTCGTCTTCTGCAACCTCGTCGTTATTGAAATAGTTGGCGGCGGCGAAACCGGCGGCGCCGGCGGCAAGACCGGCAGCGGCAGCGGCACCGGCAACCTTTTCGGCAGTGTGGGGGTTCTTTGCTGCGTGGGCGGCGGGGCGCTGCGGACGGGCGTTCATATCGTCGCGGGCGGGAGCGCCGTTATTGTTCATAGCTTCGGGGTTGAAGGGGGGAGGGGTGAGGGGTTTCGTTTCCATGACTTGAAGTTTTTTTGTTTGTTTGTTTTTCTGATGCAAATTTAAGGCGGCTTTGTTGCCCGGCAAAATTTTCAGAGGGTTTTTGGACGAAACCCCGGGGTTTTTGGACGAACTTGCATTTTCAGCAAGCGAAGTGCTTGAAAAACCCCGGAAATCAGCCGCCCTGTATCATCGGAAAAATCAGTCGTTCCAGTCGGCGACAACGACGTCGAACATTTCGCGGGGAGCTATCAGCTGCGGATGCTGCTGCGAGTCACTGCGGCGAACAACATCCACATATATATAATCGAAGAGCTCGCGCACGGTGATGCGGCGGTCATGGTTGCGGTCGGACGACCCGCGAAGACCCTTGACGAGTGCCTGGGCCAGGAAACCGGCGCCTATCCACGGTGACTCTATGGAATACTCGTCGGCACGGCTCGATACGAAGAAAGCGGTGCCGGGCATGCTCATGCCCGAATACTCGTTGTTTGCCGACGTGGCAGCGGCGGCGCTGCCGGCATGGCAGGCGTCGATAAAGCAAATTTTGCTGGAGGCTGCGCTGCCCTCGAGGGCCTCTACGATGGAGGAATACGGCAAGGCGCCGTTGTATGTATACAGGGCGTTGGGCATGCCGTGGCCACTGTAGAAAAATATTATCATATCGCCGGCCTGCGCGCGGTTGCAGATGGCGTTGAGTTTCTCCATTATGTTCTCGCGTGTGGCATAGCTGCTGGTGAGCATGGTTATATCGCGCGTCTGGGTCTGTATCACCTGTTTGAAGCGCTTGGCGTCTTTGGTGGTCTGACTCAGGTTTGTCCGTTCGTCGTCGTAGTTCGACACTGCAGATATCAGCACATAAGTGCGTGCCTGGGCACCTATGGCAATTGCCGCGACAAGCAGCAGAAGGGTGAGTATCCGTTTCATGGCCTTGACTTTTTTAGCCTGTTTTATTTTCCTATATTATTAATGTATATCATATATGGCTTCGGCAGCGCGGGCAACGGCCCTGTGCGATATCGTCGTCGCCGAGTCGGGCATTGCACTGGGGGTTGGGGCAGCGCAGACGTTTGCGGCGCTCGGCAAAGCGGTCGCGGTCGCCCAGGACGATACCCACCAGAATACTCAGGCCGATAGGCACGCACACCATCATCACTCGCGTGGCGTTCATCTCCTTCTGACTGTTGGACTTGGTGAGCTGCAGTTCTTGTTCGGGCGTGGCGCCGGCAGGAATATCCTCTACGAAGAGCGGCGCTATTGCGAAGGCCAGCACCAGAGCCAGACCCGAGCCGAACATGCGCACCTTGTCCCATATCTTAGATTTCTTCTTGAAAGCGCGCTCATCGGCCTGAAGAGTTTCCAGCTCGCTCTGCAGGGCCAGAAATTCCTGCTTGAACTTCAGAGGGTCGCTCTGCTGGCCCAGCACATTGCGGGCATAGAAGCGGAAACCCGCCGAGTTGTTGGCGCCCAACACCAGGATGGTATCGGGCGTTATGCGTTTTCTGCCAACCTGAACAAGCTGGCCGTCGGGCTGCTGCACAAACAGCGGATTGGTATTGGATAGCGACTCCACCACCCAGGCACCGTCGTCGAGGATGGTGATTTTGGCGTGCTCATGGCTTACGGCATAGCTCGTTTCGGGGATGACAAGGGTTTCGCGGTGCGATTTACCCACAATAAATTCCTGCATAGTCTTACTTTTCGTCGGCTGTGACTTGAGCGACGCTCTCTGTTTTTTCAGCGCGTCCGTTGCGTCGGCTCAGTATGTCTTTATATTGTTTTAGAATTGGTTTGGGCGCCTCCAGATTGATGACGTGGCCCTGGCAGTCGGAGAGCTCAAGTTTCTGCGCTATGACGTTCACACGCGACACATAGCTCTGATTGATAATCAGGCTCCGGCCCAGACGTATCATAGGCGAGGGGCGGTCGGCCGGCCATGCCCGCTTGAGATATTCCTCGATTTTGCTCAGTCCTATGCCCACCAGCGGGCCTTTCGAGCCCATATAGAGCACCTGCGTATAGTTGCCGCTCGCCTGAAGGCAAGCAAGCTTCTGCAGGTCTATGATAAGCATTTCGTCACGGCTGTTAAGGCATAACTTGTACATAATCTGAGTGCAATAATTGGTTTAATGTGCAAAAATAAGTTTTTTTTTCGATATTTCAACAAATTTGGATGTTAAAAAACGGATTTGGTGAAAAAAGAGCACGCCTCGGGCAGAAGAAACGCTCCCGCTGTATTCTCGCCGCGCGACGGAGGCTTTAAAAAATTTGGTTTGTAAACATTTTGTAAGTAATTTTGCATTCTAAAAACCGAAATTACTATAAACGCCATGCCCTTCAGCGAGCCACTTCACTTCACACCCTACCTCAAGCCGGTGCTTTGGGGCGGTTCGCGCATCCCCGCCATCAAAGGCATAGCGGGATGCGGCGACGACATCGGCGAAAGCTGGGAAATTTCGGTATTGCCCGACCATGTGTCGACGGTGGACCGCGGCGAACACCGCGGCGCTACCCTCACCGACCTGGTTGACCAATATGGCGAAGAACTGCTGGGGGCAGGGAGCATACGTCGCCACGGGCGCCGCTTTCCCCTGCTGATAAAGCTTATCGAAGCACGCCACAACCTCTCGCTGCAGGTACACCCCGGCGACGACCTCGCCTCCGAGCGCCACGGCACTCCCGGCAAATCGGAGTTGTGGCACATCATCGATGCCGCGCCGGCATCAAAAATCTATCTCGGCCTACGCCAGCAACTCGACCCCGAGTCGTTCAGCCGCCGTGTGGCCCAAAACACCATTATGGATGCTGTGGAGCGCTACGATGCGGCACCGGGCGACAATTTCCTCATACCGGCCGGGCGCATACACGCCATCGGCGCAGGAGTCCTCCTCGCCGAAATTCAACAGAGCAGTGACCTCACTTACCGCATCTACGACTACGGACGCCGCGACGCCGCCGGCAACACCCGGCCACTGCACATAGACGAGGCACGCGACGCCATCGACTACAAGGTGCTCCCCGACTACCGGCTGCACCCCGCCGGCAACATCCTCGCCGACTACAACTGCTTCGAGGTGAAACGCATAGAAATAGGCGCCGATACTCCCGTGTCTTTTGTGCCGGGACGCGACAGCTTTACGGTTGTGATGAATGTGGGCGGCGAGTTTACAGTCGATTATTGCGGCGGCAGCGTGCGCCTCGGCATCGGCGACACCCTTCTTTTCCCCGCCTCGTTGCCGCCATTGGCCTTCCACGGCTGCGGCACGGCCCTTACTGCCCAGGCCTGACTTTCACTTTTTTTGCGGAATGCGGTAATGAAACCGCCGGAACAACGCATGCATGGCTCCCCGTGCGGGAAAGCGATATATGCAAAAAAACTCGTAATTTACTTAATTTTAGTGAGTTTGGCTTGCAAAACTTAAATGCAGGACTAAGCTCGTATAAAAAATGAAAGTGCGCTACTTCACAGTAACGCACCTCCCTCATAACCAAAATTCAAGTATATTGTGAGTCTAACAAAACGTTAACAAGCTATTGAAAAATATTTCTTTCTTTTTCCACTGCAAAGATATATACAATTCGCGAAAATTTGCGTTAAAAATACGCCAACAATTCTTAATTAAGGTTAATTGCAGCGAACATTCCTGCAAACGACCTTCTGCACTTAACGGTCTTAGGAGATGATGCGCGGATTTCGGAAAAAAAATCTGCCGGGAGCAGCCGCCCCCGGCAGATTTCATTGAAGTATCGAAGGTTGGATTAGAAACGCACTTTGCGTACGGCGCTGCCGCGACGCTCGATGTATATGCCGTGACCGGGGTTCTCCACGCGGATGCCCTGGAGGTTGTAGTATTCGGGAGCGGCGTCGGCATCAAGCATGGGAGCATCCACACCTGAGGTATACTCGCCCATGTCGGTGATGTTGGCGGGCGAGTTGCCGTTGGGCACGCCCTTGTAGAGGTGGTTGGCCTGGATGCCGTTGACGTCCACGCTCTGGAGGGCGCCGTTTCCGTTACCGTTGAAAATCATGTTTTCGGCGCCGGTGGGCACGGTGTAGCGCCAGATGTTGGGCTCTATCTGCTCCATGGCGATGCCGGGCCAGCTGCAGTCGGCGGCCACCCAGTAATAGATGTTGACGATGCTCCAGTTTGTCTCGCTGTTGTCGTAGTATACGGTGAGACCCGATGGACGGGCTATCTTGGTGAAGGTGACGTTTCCGGTGGTGGTCTCGGTGTCGCCGGTAGCGCTCCAGCTGATTGTGCAGCTCTCGCCTACGTTCATGCCGGCGCCGATAGTAACGGTGGTGGTGCCGGTGAAGTCCACGTGGGCGCCGTTGCCGACAGCATACCATGCCGAGCGGGTGGCGCTGTTGGCGCGGAGGGTGACGGTGATTTCATCGTCCCAGAAGCTGCCGCCGGCGGGCGATACCGTAACCTTGGGCGAGTTTGTGGGAGTGAAGCCTTCCAGACGGGTGATGTTTGTTGCGCCGTCGTATTCAAAGAATGCGTCGGCATCGATGTCGGTGATGTCGGCGGTCTGCGCGCCGTTGTGGCTGCAGATAAAGTTCACCGTCTCCATATCGTCGAAGGTATGGTAGTAGAAAGTCTCGCCGCCAACCTCGCGGGTGTCGGTAAGGGTGCGTCCGGGCCATGCTCCGGTGGGCTCCACGTCGGCGCCGGCGCTGTTCTTGCCCCAGCTGTAGAAACTGAAGGTTGTGGCGCACTTCACATATACGGTGATCGAAGCGTTGGGATCCACTTTCTTGTATGTCACGCTGCCGGTGAGTTCCTGGCCGGCGCTGTCGGAAGCGCCCCAGCTGACAGTGACGGTGCTGCCGTATTCCATGTCGGCGCCGATGGTGAAGGTCTTGTTCTCGCCGGCGCCCAGTGCAGTGCGTGCACCGTCGCCGATTTTGTACCAGCCCGATACGGCGCTCTCGTTGAGAGTTGCCGTCACGGTGAGTTCGTCGGTGCGGAAAGCGCCGCCGGCGGGGTTGAACTTCACGGCGGCGGGGCCTACGGCATCGTCGGCGGTGTAGTAGCGGCTGGCGCCCGGGTCGGTGAAGCGGGGTGTGCCAGTGCCATCGACAGGAGCGCTGGCATAGATGAACTTACCGTCGGTTCCGACCTTACCGCCCGTCCAGTCTTTGACGAGCACGCGCAGCTGGCCCTGGGTGTGGGGAGCGTCGACGGTGATAGTGCCGCCGCCCTGATAGGTCTGACCCGTTACCAGGTCGGTGTATGTGCCGGCGGGAACACCGGTAAAGGTTGCGCCGCCGTTGATAGCCACCAGAGCGTAGCTGTCGCGGTAGGCGCGCTTGAATGCCCAGCCGCCGTTGGCGGTGCAGCCGTCCATGGTGTACTGGCCTTTGCGCAGGGCCGGTACGGCCGAACGTATCTGGTTGAGGCGGATGATGTGCTGGGCAAGGTCGGCGCCGAGGGTCTGGGCAACATTGCCGCTGGCGGTATATGTGCCGAAATCGCTGGCGTTGACATTACCCTCGAGATAGTGGCCGAAATAAGCGCGGCCGCTCTCGCTGACGGGCATCTCCGTGCCGCCGGCGTCCACTTTCTTGCCGGCCTGGAATTCCACTTCCGTGCCGTAATATATGCAGGGTATGCCGCGGAAGGTGAACATCAGCGAGAGGTTCTCGGCCCACTGCTGTGTGCCGCCGTTGAAGCGGGTACCGTCGTTGGGACCCGGGCAATAGTCGTGCGAGTCTACATACACCACATTGTAGGTGGCGTCGTTGTAGTATTTGTCGCCCTGCTTGGCGACGTTCACGGCAGCGGCGGCGTTGTTGAAGTTATAGTGCATCGGGAAGTCGATGATGTTGAAACCCGAAGCGCGGCTGTAGTCGGGCTCGTGCCAGGCGCCGTTGACCATGAAGGCATTGGTGCTGGTGGGCTGGTCGCTGGGCTCCTCGTTGCACAGGAGCATGTTGCCTACGGGCGAGCAACCTTCCATGAGCACCTGCTGATCCCACCAGCCGGCGTCGTCGTTCCACTGCGCCAGCAGGCTCTCGGGGCTCTTCCAGGTGTAGAAGTAGCTCGACAGGTTGGGCTGGTCGCGGTAGGTGACGTCGCTGAAGCGGGCACAGCACTCACCGAACATATAGAAAGGAGCACCCCCGAGACGGCGGTCCTTGTACTGCTCGGCAATGGCATGGAACTGAGGTATGAAGCTCTTGTTGAAGGTCAGGCGCGAGATGTGGCCCGTGGTGTCGATACGGAAACCGTCGACGCCCATCTTGATGAACTCGCCGTAGCACTGGACGAGATACTCGCTCACGGCGGGGTTCTCGGTGTTGAGGTCCACGCAGTCGCCGGCTATCTGTCCCCACCAGCGGTTGGGCAGGTCCCAGTTCCACTCGGTGCCGATGTGGTGCCAGTAGTTATGGGTGTCCAGATTCTTGCCCAGGGTGTTCTTGAGGTAGGGGAAGCGGCGGTTGTACTGTTCTTTGCCGTCCACGTCGTTGTAGTCGGCGCCGAGTTTGGAGGCGTCAGGAATGATGGAGTATTTAACGCTGGCCTGGTTGCGGATATCGTTGCTGCGGGTGAACAGGGGCGCGAAGTGTGCCTCGCCGAAGTTGCCGGTGTGGTTTAGCACGATGTCGAGGATGATCTTTATTCCCTTTGCGTGGGCGGCGTCGATGAGGCTCTGGAAGGTGACGTCGCGATCGGCGCCCCATGCCGTGCGGCTCTCGTAGCGCAGGTCTACCTTGCTGAAGTCCATGGCATGGTAGCCGTGGAAGTCGGTGCCCGAGCAGTTCTGGACCACCGGGGTGATCCATATTGCCGTAAAGCCCAGAGCCTTGATGTAGTCAAGACGCTCGATAAGGCCGGCGAAGTCGCCGCGCCAGTCCGGGTCGTTGTGTTCGATCTGCACATTCTGATGGTCCCAGCCACAGACATTGTTGGTAGGGTCACCGTCGTAGAAGCGCGTGGTCATGGCGAAATAGATGGTCTCGTCGCGGAAGTCCTCGCGGGCTCCGACGAAAGCAGCATTCGCACTGATAGCGGTGCATGCAAGCACGGCGCCTGCAAGCAGGTTTTTCAGTTGCTTCATCTCGTTGTGATAATGATAAAAACTTTAAGTGTTTAGGTAATTAAGTAAGTAGTTTCTCATGTGCCCGGCAGCCGGGCGTGCTTTATTCTCCGCAAAATTAGATAATTTTTTCACAAATTCCCAATTTTCTCCCCTTAAAATGCAAAATTCTGCAAAAAAACTCCGTATTAGCGCGGCTGGCGCGGCAATACGGAGTTTTCGGGATGGGTGCGAGGGAAGATCAGGCGGCGGTGGCCAGGAGTTTGGCGTTGCGGGCTGTGGTGAAGGAGGTGAAACTCTCGAAGAGGTCGGCCAGGGCTATGGTGGCGTTCTGCACCTGCGCCGCCAGCATCTCGGCGCCGCGGGCGCTGCCGTCGGTGCGACCCATCAGGGCGTCGCCCACGCCGCTGACCTCCTCGAGCAGCCGCATCTGCAGTTGCAGCAGCTGGTAGGCGCCCCCGTTTGTGCCGGCGCCGTTCACCTGCTGGGGCATCACGGCGCCGCGGCCCGTGACGGGAATAATGCCGTCGGCCTGCGCCCATGTGGCCGCCACGTCGCTCCAGCTCACGTTCTTGGGCAGCTGGTCCACCGGGAAGAGGAGCACGCCCTTGGCGGAGCACGCCACTATGTGGTCGAGGGTGACGATGAGGCGGTTGATGAACTTCTGCTGGTCCAGCACATCTTCCACGAAGGAGTGGACCTCGCCGTCGGTGAGCGGGTAGTATTTTATGGCGAAGGGGTGGCCGGCGTGGCCGTAGGGCGAGTCGTACTCGGCAAGGACGGTGCCGTCAGGCGCGAACATGCGGCAGTGCCAGGCAAAGCGCAGGCTGGCGCTACGCGGCGCCGGCCGGCTGTCGAAAGTCCACACCTCGACCACACGCAGCCGGTCGGGACTGTCGGCGATGAAGAAATCGTTCATCGCGGCGGCGGTACCTAAGGCCGTGGCGCCGGCATATGCGCGGTCGCCGCTGTTGCTGTCGAACAGGCGCCGCAATTTTTCGACGCGTCGGCGCTCGCCCATGCCGAAGCGGTTGATGAGTTCGGGCATGCTCATGTCGTGGAGCATACCCGCCATATCGACGTCCCAGCCGCGCGGGTCACGGAAATTATTGACAAAAAAGCGACGCGGATCAACATTGTCGACCCACACGCCACGACCGCCCCAGCGGCGCTCGTCGACAATTCGCTGCACGGCGCTCCCCGAGATGAGGAACTCCTCGAGCAGGCGCGCGTCCAGCTCCGCAAGGGCATTGCGGGCGGCGGCATCGGCTATATCGCCGCCGTACAGGCCCTTCTCGGCGGCGGCGTTGCGGTATCGTCCTACCACCGATTTCACCAGGCGCCGTATCAGGTTGTTGGTATACGGCCTTTTGCCGGAGCGCTCTATACTCTCGCGCTCGGTGATGACGGCGCCTTTGCCGTCGGCAACGGGGTCGCACCACTGGTCGCCGTAAGTAAAGCGCTTGTAACGTTCGCGGCGGCTGCGGAAGTCGGCGGCGCCGCTCCACGCGCCATAGGCGCGCGCAAGTATCGGGTTATTCATGGCTGTTGTCAGTCGAAGGGTTTGTAATGTTGGTGCAGATAAGGCGCCAGCGTCGCCATAGCGCTCTCGTCGAACTCATAGATGTCCTCGCCCGTATCGGCCACTCCGCGGACGGCAATGGTGGCGGGGCGTCCGGCCGGCAGCGTCGGCCAGCAGTGAACGGAGCGCCCGTCGCCGCGCATCACGGCCACCGGCCGGGCGTCCGTAGCCGCAGTATAGGGGTTGAGCTGACGCGCCGTCACCTCGTCGAGGCGTTGGGGCGGCAGAGGCACAGCCTCGGCGCCCCAACCCGGAAAGACCACCGACACACAGCGTCGGCACGCCGCCGGCAGCGTCACCTCCGTGCCGCCGCCCTCGTAGTTGCCATAGGCTATCATAGCGCCGGCCACAGGCGCCACACACAGCATCTGCAGCGGCGCCGTATCCATCAGCCACAGATACCAGCGGCGCGTAAGGCCGGCAAGCAGGCTGTCCACGTCCGGGCCGTCGGTCTGCACAAGTTCAACATCGTCGCGGCTATGGCCGAAGCCCAATGTGAGCCGCGCCAGCGCAACCATCTCTTTCTTTGTATATTGTACTTTCATATATATATTGTACTTCTATTCTGATTTCCGAGTCCGCCCCATCGGTTCCCGGTTTCCAGACAACGGGCTCCCCCGCCGGGGGAGCCCGTTGTCATTCAGTTTCTCTTGCCCAGTACCTTGATGTGAGCTCGGGGATAGCGGAGCACCAGGCAGGAAGCCTCGGTGAGCACCACCGCGTCGGTGTTGCGCTGGCCGCTGCGGCGCAGATCGAGGGTCTCGGCCTGGAACGGCATATGCACGTACTTGGTCATATAGTCGGGATCGACAATGAACCCGTCGTCGGCATGGCCGCACTGGTCGAACACCTCGGAATGAAGCACATACAGGCTGCCGAAGTTCGAACGTATCTCGCGGAACTCCACGCCCCACTTGGCGAACGTCTCGCCGGCGCTCAGCGTCTTGTCGTACTGCAGTTTGCTCAGCGCCGACAGCAGACCCGTGCCCGCAATGAGGATTTTGCGCTTGGAGCCGCTGTTGCCGGTGAAGGCTTCGGAACACAGGTCGATGAGGTCGTCGGCCGTCAGGCTGTCGAGCTTAAGGGTGTGGGTATGGTCGGTCTGGTTCCATATTCCGCCGGTGAGATATATGCTCTCGTTCTTGTCGGGGTTGAAGAGCACGGCGCGGCACCCGAAGAGGAAATTCTTCTCCATGCCCAGACGCATGTCGATGATGGCGGCCTCTTCCTGATCAGAGAAGTTCCAGCCCACTTCCTTGCGTGCAATCTTTGCCAGAGTGCTCTGCTCTACCTGCATCTTGAAAATCTGGCAGTTGTTCGACGCCTTGCGGGGCAGCGCCGAGAACTGCGCCGTCTGCACATCGAGCTCGGTGGCGGCGCGACCCATGCGCACTATGCGCGTACCCTTGGGAATGGGCGGCAGGTCGGAGTGACCCGAGTCGTCGCGGGGAGCGTTGACAGGCGATACTTCGATACCGCCGCCCTTGAGTCGCTCGATAACATAGAGTACCAGCGGTTCGGCGTTGTCGCCCACGGTTATGTCAGGCATAAGGATGGTCTCGCTGCTCTCGAAGATGCTGTCGTCGTCGGTGCGCAGGGTGTAGCTCGTCATGTCGTCGCCCTTGGGGGTGCCCACGCCTCCGGCAAATGTGGTGGATGTGCGCGTCTCGGTCTGCTTGGTGTCCACGCTGTAGTATTCCACAGTCATGGCGCGGGCCTGACGGGAGCCGCCGCAACGGCTCAGCTGGTCGATGGGCGTAGACATGGGGCGAACCTTGACAATACGCTCGTCAATACTGTTCTGAAGCAGTCCGGGAGCTGCCTGGCTGATGTTTGCGAGGGTGAGGGGTGCGCCGGTCACGTGCTTGCCGCCGGCGCTGCCGTTGGTGATGTTGCTCATTTTTATGTTGGGTTTTTAGTTAATGTTAATCCCAGAAGCTGGGACGGAGATTGGCGAGGAATGAGGGCTCGCCGTCGGTAGTATCGGTGCCGGCAGGCCCGCTGTAGAGGGGCTCGCTGTCGGGGTCGTCGTTCCGTGATGCCGTCGCCTTAGTCTCTTGCTTTTTCGCTTCCTCATTTGCGGGTGCGGTAACTTCGGCCTGAAGCGCTGCAGCTTGCCCGTTCGCCGGTTTTTCGTTGTCCATATCGTAAATATTTTCTGTTTTCGAACACTGCAAAATTACGGGACACCGGAGCGGCACTCCTCGCCAAAAAAACAGTAGCTTTTCTTTTTGTTTTGTTAACTTTCCATCAAACATTATCACCCCCGATCGTGTTTTAAGAGCGTAAAAGCCTCTGTTACG
The DNA here is from genome assembly GCA_017621055.1 of Muribaculaceae bacterium. GTDB lineage: Bacteria > Bacteroidota > Bacteroidia > Bacteroidales > Muribaculaceae > CAG-873. Next base: position 17,184 of record JAGATX010000005.1, read on the forward strand.
AACGTTGCAAAGTGCTGCATAAACTTTTTTTCACATTATTTGTCTAATTTATACAGCATATGCAATTTTTTTTGTAACTTTGCGCTGCAAAACAATAAATGATGAACGACAACAACATCGACAAACACAAAAATGAGAGAGCCGAGGCAAAAGTAACCCCGGCACGCTCGCCCTTGCTGGCATGGGTGGCCGTAGGCCTTACTTTAGCGGCGTGGGCAACTCTCATATGGCTCGACGGCTATGCTGCAATGGCCGTTGCCGCCGCAGCTGTTGTCGTGGGCTTCCTCGCCGTCTCCGGCCGCTCGACGCCCGTCAAGAACCTCGCCATCACGGCAATAATAGCCGCCACGGTCCTCCTGGTCGTCCTTGCGGCATTCCTGATCGTCATAAAAATCGGCCTCGGCGAGTGACTTTGAAATTTAAAATTTAAAAATTATAATTTATAATTGGGCCGAGACACCCGCCGGGCAGTCTCCCCCCCATTATGTTATGCATTATGCTTAAAAATTCTGCATTCTGCATTATATAAAAACGAAGCGGGGCGACTGCCGGCATGGCGGTCGCCCCGCTGTGGGGTTGTTATGTATTGCCGCAGGTGCGGCAGGCATATTTACTTGGAGAGTTTCTCCTTGAGGGCAGCGAGAGCCTCGAGGTCACCGAGGGTGGTGCGCTCCAGCGGCGTGGCGGCTGCTGCTGCGGGTGCTTCCTCCTGCTTCTTGACGGTGCGTTTTGCCTTGCGCTCGGCGTTCTTCTCGGCGCGTGCCTCATCTTCGAAGATGCGGCTGTGCGACAGGATGATGCGCTTGCTGTCCTTGTTGAATTCGATAACCTTGAAGTTGAGCTTCTCGTCTACCTTGGCGGTGGTACCGTCTTCCTTGACAAGGTGTTTGGGAGTTGCGAAGCCCTCTACGCCGTAAGGCAGAGCAACGACAGCGCCCTTGTCGAGCATCTCGATGATGGTGCCCTCGTGGACGGAACCTACGGTAAACACTGTCTCGAACACATCCCAGGGATTTTCCTCGAGCTGTTTGTGGCCCAGGGAGAGACGGCGGTTTTCTTTGTCGATCTGAAGTACTTCCACTTCGATGTCGGCACCGATCTGGGTGAACTCGCTGGGATGTTTGATTTTCTTGGTCCAGGAAAGGTCGGAGATGTGGATCAGGCCGTCCACGCCTTCTTCGATTTCCACGAATACGCCGAAGTTGGTGAAGTTGCGCACCTTGGCGGTGTGGCGGCTGCCTACGGCATACTTGGTTTCGATATCCTCCCAAGGATCTTTCTTAAGCTGCTTGATACCGAGGCTCATCTTGCGCTCGGCACGGTCGAGGGTGAGGACAACGGCCTCTACCTCGTCGCCTTCCTTGAGGAAGTCCTGAGCCGAACGCAGGTGCTGGCTCCACGACATCTCGCTCACGTGGATAAGACCTTCCACGCCGGGGGCTACTTCGAGGAATGCGCCGTAATCGGCCATAACCACTACTTTGCCCTTCACTTTGTCGCCTACCTTGAGCTCGGGGTCGAGGGCATCCCAGGGATGGGGCTGCAGCTGCTTCAGACCGAGGGCTATACGTTTCTTCTCGTTGTCGAAGTCCAGAATTACCACGTTGAGCTTCTGGTCGAGTTCCACAACCTCGCTGGGGTGCTTCACGCGGCCCCACGACAGGTCGGTGATATGGATGAGGCCGTCCACGCCGCCCAGGTCGATGAATACGCCGTAGGAGGTGATGTTCTTGACGGTGCCTTCCAGTACCTGGCCTTTTTCGAGCTTGGAGATGATGTCGCGTTTCTGCTGCTCGAGTTCGGCCTCGATGAGTGCCTTGTGCGAAACTACCACGTTCTTGAATTCCTCGTTGATCTTTACAACTTTGAATTCCATGGTCTTGCCCACAAACACATCGTAATCGCGGATGGGCTTGACGTCGATCTGGCTGCCGGGCAGGAATGCCTCGATGCCGAAGACGTCGACGATCATGCCGCCTTTGGTGCGGCATTTGATGTAGCCCTTGATGATTTCGTTGTTTTCCAGGGCGGCATTGATGCGCTCCCAGCTGCGCGATGCGCGTGCTTTCTTGTGCGAAAGGATGAGCTGGCCCTTGCGGTCTTCCTGATTTTCGATGAATACCTCTACTTTGTCGCCGACCTTGATATCGGGGTTGTAGCGGAACTCGCTCATAGGAATGATACCGTCCGATTTGTAGTCGATGTTAACCACTGCCTCGCGCTTGTTAAGGGCGATGATGGTACCTTCGATTACTTCTTTGTCTTTGATCGAGTTGAGGGATTCCTCGTAAGCGTTGGTGAGCTCCTGACGGCTCTTCTCGCCGGTGGTTTCGCCGTTTTCGTAGGCATCCCAGTCGAAATCCTCGACCGGTGAATTTTTCAATTCTGTCATTTAAATAGTTAGTAATAATGTTGATTAAAAAAATTGCCGCCCGCGGGGTTGCGCGCGTTAAGCGCCGCAAAGATAGCTAATTTTTTGATATCCCGCAAATTTTATTGACGCAACTCCCGATTTTTTTTTGCCGTATGCAAGTTATTTTGTACCTTTGTCAAAATTCTACCACGTATTTTTATGAAATTCGCCGAAAAAAGCTACAGCATATTCGAACAGTCGGTAGCCGACTATCACATCGACGACAATGTCGACGCTCCCACGCGCCAACCATACGAAGAGGGTTCCATCGAAAACACGCTCTATGCAAAAAACCGCATCGACGCCGTGCAGTGGCACCTCGAGGACATTATCCGCGACCCCGACATAGACCCCGTGGCAGCTCTCGCCCTCAAACGCCGCATCGACGCCTCAAACCAGGAACGCACCGACATGGTGGAGGAGCTCGACACCTATTTCCGCACCCTGTACAGCGAAGTGACACCCGCACCGGACGCCACGATAAACACCGAGAGCCCCGCATGGGCCCTCGACCGCCTGTCCATCCTCGCTCTGAAAATATACCACATGGAGGCCGAGGCCGACCGCGCCGACGCATCGCCAGAGCACCGCGCGCGCTGCGCCGCCAAGCTCGCTGTCCTTAAAGAGCAGCGCGCCGACCTCACCGCCGCAATCGACTCGCTCCTCGACGACATTGGCGCCGGCCGAAAATACATGAAGGTTTACCGCCAGATGAAGATGTACAACGACGCCGACACCAACCCGGTGCTCTATGCCGCTAAAAAATAAAAGCCTGTCCGCCGACAGAACCATCATCCTCGCCCGCTTTTCGGCCCTGGGCGATGTGGCCATGACTATTCCGGTGGTTTACAGCGCATGCCGCTGCTATCCCGACGTGAACTTTGTGTTCGTCACCCGCCCGTCGATGGTTTCGATGTTTGTGGGAGCGCCCGCAAACCTGACGGTAACGGGCGTGGATGTCAAAAGCGAGTACGCCGGTATCGGTGGCCTGCGGCGCCTCGCCGGCATGCTGCGCAAAGAATACCGTCCCGACGCTTTCGGTGACCTCCACAACGTGCTGCGCACAAAGATAATAGGCCTGTTCATGCGCATGGCCGGAATTCCTGTGTCCCGCATATTCAAGCCCCGCGCCAAACGCCGCGCCCTAACCCGCCCCGTCAACAAAGTCATGTTGCCGCTCACCTCGCAGCGCGCCCGCTACCGCGAAGTGTTCTACAAACTCGGCCTGCCGCTCAACGAGCGCTTCGACGGCCTCTACGGAGGCCCCGGAAAAGCCGACACCGCAGCCTTCGCCGCCATAACCACTCCAAAGAGCGACGGCGAGCGCTGGATAGGCATCGCCCCCTTCGCCGCTCATGCCGGGAAAATTTATCCCCCGGAAAAAATGGAGCAGGTGCTGGGCCGCCTGCAGGCCGACGCCGACAGCGGCGAGTGCCCCCTCCGCGTGTTCCTTTTCGGCGGCGGCGAGAAAGAAACGGAAATTCTGGAGCGATGGGCCGGAAAATACAAGTGCGCTGTGTCGCTCGCCGGTAAAAAATACGGCTTCGGCGCAGAACTGGCGCTCATGAACCATCTGGACTGCATGGTGAGCATGGACAGCGCGAACATGCACCTGGCCGCCATCGCCGGTACGCCCACGCTCAGCGTGTGGGGCGCCACCCACCCCTACTGCGGCTTCAAGGCCTGGCGGCAGACCGACGACATGATGGTGCAGCTGCCGCTGAGCTGCCGACCCTGCTCGGTATTCGGCGACAAGGCGTGCCCGCGTGGCGATTATCTGTGTCTCAACGCCATACGCCCCGATATGGTGTACGAAAAAATCTGCAAGACTATCCGCAATGGCAAATGACGATTTCGACATACGTTCGTCGTCGGCACCACGAGGCGCCGAAGCCGAATTCGAGAAGGCTCTGCGCCCCGGCTCCTTCGAGAGTTTCAACGGCCAGGAGAAAATAATCGACAACCTCCGCGTGTTCGTCGCCGCCGCCCGCATGCGCTCCGAGGCCCTCGACCACATCCTGCTCTTCGGCCCTCCCGGTCTCGGAAAAACCACCCTCGCCGGCATCGTGGCAAACGAGCTCGGAGTGGGTATAAAGATAACCTCCGGACCCGTGCTCGACAAACCCGGCGACCTCGCCGGCATCCTCACGTCCCTCCAGGAGAACGACGTCCTGTTCATCGACGAAATACACCGCCTCAGCCCCGTGGTCGAGGAGTATCTCTACTCGGCAATGGAGGATTACCGCATCGACATCATGATCGACAAAGGACCGGGCGCACGCTCGGTGCAGCTCTCACTCTCGCCGTTCACCCTCGTCGGCGCCACAACCCGCTCGGGACTGCTCACCTCGCCGCTGCGCGCGCGTTTCGGCATCAAGTGCCATCTCGAATACTATAACCACCCGGTCCTCCGCCGCATCGTAGAGCGCTCGGCGGCGCTGATGCACGTGGCAATCACCGACGAGGCAGCCCTCGAGATAGCTCTCCGCAGCCGCGGCACCCCCCGTATCGCAAACGCCCTGCTGCGCCGCGTGCGCGACTTCGCCCAGGTGAAAGGCTCCGGCAGCATCGACCTCCCCATCGCCCGCTATGCTCTCGAGGCCCTAAACATCGACCGCTACGGCCTCGACGAAATCGACAACAAAATCCTCACCACCATAATCCGCAAGTTCAAAGGCGGACCCGTAGGCCTCAGCACAATAGCTACTGCCTTAGGCGAAGACCCCGGCACAATCGAGGAAGTCTACGAACCTTACCTCATTCAGGAGGGTTTTATAAAGCGCACCCCCCGCGGCCGCGAAGTCACCGACCTCGCCTACGAGCACCTCGGCGAACACCGTCCCGACACCGCCGCCAGCCTCTTCGACATCAATGAGCCTTGAACACCTCAAAAAATCCGACGCCCTCAAGGAGAAAATAGCCATTCTCCCCGATACCCCCGGCGTGTATATGTACTTCGACGCCGCCGGAACGGTGATTTACGTCGGCAAAGCCAAGAACCTCAAGCGCCGCGTTTCGTCCTACTTCAACCGGCGCCACGACAACGTGCGAACGGCTCTGCTCGTGCGTAACATCGTGGATATGAAGTACATTGTGGTGCCCACCGAACAGGATGCCCTCAATCTGGAGAACTCCATGATAAAGGAGTACCAGCCCCGCTACAATGTGCTGCTCAAAGACGACAAAAGCTACCCCTGGATTGCCGTGACAAACGAGATGTATCCCCGCGTTTTCCTCACCCGCAACCGCGTGAAGGACGGCTCGCGGTACTACGGCCCTTACACAAACACCGGCGTGGCGCGCACTGTGCTCGAACTCATAGCCAAGCTCTATCCCGTGCGCACCTGCCGTCTGCCCATCACCCCGGAATACATTGCCAAGGGAAAAGGCCGACTCTGCCTCCAGTACCACATCAAGAAATGCCGAGGATGCTGCACCGGAGAAATAGACCGCGATACCTACGCCGCTTATATCGACCGTATTCGCCTCATTCTCCGGGGCGAAACCGGCGAACTCCTCGAATATCTGCGCTCCGAAATGGAGAACCTCGCCGCAGAGCTCCGTTTCGAAGAGGCTCAGGAACTCAAGGAAAAATACCGGCTTCTCGAGAACTACCGCTCCCGCAGTGTAATCGTCAGCCAGACAATCAACGATGTGGATGTTTTCGGCATCGACGACGACGGCTCCGCCGACGTCTACATCAACTATATGCACGTGCGGCGCGGCGCTGTGGTGGGCAGCGTAACCCTCCGATACCGCCGCTCCCTCGACGAAAGCCGCCCGCAGCTCCTCGAATATGCCATGGACGAGGTGCGCCGCTCGCTCGGCGCCGTCTACGACGAAGTCATCGTGGCCGAGCCCCCGGCTATGGACATGCCCGGCATCACTTTCACCATACCCCAGCGCGGCGACAAGGCTAAACTCCTCGAAGTATCCGTGCGGAACGCACGCCAGAACCGCATCGACGACCTCAAGCACATGGAACGCCACGACCCGGAAGCACGTACAGAGAAGCTCCTCGAGCGAATGAAAGCCGACTTCCAGCTCGCCGAGCTGCCCGTCCACATCGAGTGCTTCGATAACTCCAACATCCAGGGAACCAACCCGGTGGCCTCGTGCGTGGTGTTCCGCAACGGCAGGCCCGCCAAGCGCGATTACCGCCATTTCAATATCAAGACAGTCGAAGGGCCGGACGATTTCGCCTCCATGCGCGAGGTCATCACCCGCCGATACTCCCGCCTGATGCAGGAAGGCGAGGAACTGCCCCAGCTGATAATCGTCGACGGCGGTAAAGGGCAGCTCAGCTCAGCCGTCGAAGCCCTCGATGAGATTGGCCTCAAAGGCAAGATAGCCATTGTCGGCATTGCCAAGCGTCTTGAGGAAATATATTTCCCCGGCGACAGCGTGCCGCTGTACATCGACAAGAATTCCGAGACGCTGCGCGTGGTACAGCATCTGCGCGACGAGGCTCACCGCTTCGGTATCACCCATCACCGCAACCGACGCAGCAAAAACGCCATCGGCAGCGAGCTCGACAACATCAAAGGCATCGGCCCGAAGACCGTAGAAGCCCTCCTCGGGCACTTCCGCAGCGTAAAGCGCCTGCGCGAGGCCTCGATCGACGATATCGCCGCCATTACCGGACCCGCAAAAGCTAAAATAATTGCCGAGGCCCTCAAAAGCCCCGACAATCCAGCTGATAATCAATAAAAAAAGCTTGCCGGGCGGCAAGCTTTTTTCGCTGCTGCAAAGCAGCACATATGGGAAAACTCTGCTTCTGTCAGTCGGTGAGGTCGGCGGGAAGCTCGGGCATGGCGCCCTTGCGCGTGCACACAAAGGCCGACACACGCACGGCGCGAGAATGGGCGTCGGCAACGCTATAGCCTCGAAGCAGCGACGCTATGAATGCCGCCGTGAAGCTGTCGCCCGCGCCAACGGTATCAGCGACCTCAACCTTGGGCGTGGGCTGGAACGACACATTGCCGGGGGTGAACACATAGCTGCCATTGATGCCGCAGGTAAGGATGAGCATCTTCAGGTTGTACTTACCCAACAGTATCCAGCACTTGTCCTGAAGGTCGATGCCGGGATAGCCGAACATACGGCTCACCGTCACCAGCTCCTCATCGTTGATTTTGAGTATATTGCACCGCTTCATCGAGTTGCACAGTATCTCCTTGGTGTAGAAACCCTGACGCAGGTTGACGTCGAAAACCACCAGGTTGTCGTTGCTTTCGGGCATGGCGTCGAGAAAGCGGTTTATCGTCGTGCGCGACACCACATTGCGCTGCGCCAGCGAACCGAAGCACACGGCGCGCGTGCGCCCGGCAAGCTCCTCGAGCAGTGCCGTATAGGGGATGTTGTCCCACGCTACATTCTCCTTGATTTCATATTGCGGCACGCCGGCGGGGTCGATTTCAACCTGCACTGTGCCGGTGGGATAAGGCACCTCGGCAATGAGCTGATTGAGGCCCTTGGAGGTGAAATTCTCGACTATCTCCTTGCCGAGGGCGTCGGCGCCGATGGCGCTGACCACGCAGCTGGGAAGACCGAACTGGCTCACATGGTATGCGAAGTTGGCGGGTGCGCCGCCTATCTTTTTGCCCTCGGGAAGAACGTCCCACAGGGCCTCGCCCATTCCCACTACTACTTCATTGTTGGATTTCATGGCTTATACTTTTTTGATTTTTAATGCATAATAGATAAGGTATACCACCCCGGCGGTCATCACTGCCACGGCGCCGGCCTGCCCTACGGCGTCGGCGGCATAACCCATGGCAAGAGGGAAGATGGTACCTCCGAAAAGACCCATGATCATAAGGCCCGACACTTCATTGCGCTCATTGGGCGTGTACATCAGAGCCTGAGAGAAAACGATGGAGAATATGTTGGAGTTGCCGAAGCCTATCAGCCCTATGCCAACGTACAGCGGCATAAGTTCATGGCATACGAACAATATCGCCATGCCGCCGAGCATCATGGCAACCGAGATGCTGAAAAAGAGACGCGACGACACCATGCGCAGCACAAAGGCGCCCGTAAAGCATCCGATGGTGCGGAAGATGAAGTAAAGGCCGGTGGCGAACGACGCCTCCTCGAGCGGCAGGCCTACGCGCTCCATTATTATCTTCGGCGCCGTGGTGTTGGTGCCCACGTCGATGCCCACGTGGCACATTATGCCTAAGAAACACAGGAAGATGAACGGCCGGCCAAGAAGACGCAGGCATTCAACCACGCCGGTTGCGCGGTCGGGTTTCTCCTCGTCGATGGGCGTGGCGGCAAGCAGAGATATCGACAGAAAGCTCACCACGGCGTAGATGACGAAGAGTGCGCGCCAGCCAAGACCGAAGGTCGGGAACACAGTGGTGGCGCCCCACGCCGCCAGGATGGGCGCCAGAAACGATGCTATGGCCTTGACAAACTGCCCGAAGGTAAGGGTCGATGCCAGCTTGTCGCCGCTGATGAGGTTGGTGACCAGAGGATTGAGCGACGTCTGCATGATGGCATTGCCTATGCCCAACAGAGAGAACGATATCAGCATCACTGCATAGCTGTCGCCGAAAACGGGGATGAACAGCGACGCCGCAGTGACGATAAGGCTTATGAGCACCGTGCGCTTGCGCCCTATCTTGTTCATCAGCATGCCCGTAGGCACCGAGAAGATCAGGAACCAGAAGAATACCAGCGAAGGAAAGAGGTTTGCCTGGCTGTCGGTCAGCGACAGGTCTTTCTGCACATAGTTCGATGCCGTGCCTACCAGATCTACAAATCCCATCGCGAAGAAGCACAGCATCACGGGGATGATTTGCAGAAGGAACGACTTGCGGTTGTTCACAAGTGTCTGTGTCATTGCCATATTTTTATTGTCTTATAGAGTAAATTTTCAGGTTCTCCACCCGCGCCCGACCGCCGTCGGCGCTGAGGCTCAGCGTGGTATATGGGTTCTCGGGGAATACTATGTTTGTCATCACAAAGCGGCCGTCATCGCCGAAGACTTCGATGCTTGAGCGGTCCACGAAGATGCGCAGCGATATCCTGCCATCGGTCTCGAAGGTGGGGGCGACGGTGACTGCCGGAAACTCCTCGCTGAAGGTCACGTTGCCGCTCTCCCTGCGGTCGAAGCTCAGGGTGTGGGACGATACATCGTAGGTCATGGCCACTTTTTCTCCGGCAGCGTTGGATAGGAGGATGTCCACCACGCGCGCCGACCGGCTGTCGATATCGAATACTATCTCACAGGCGCCATCGTTGGTGCGCGGCAGGCTGTAGGTCTTTGCACGGCTGCCGATACCGGTGCCGCGAACAGATGCCACCACATCGCCGCGCAGAGCCGTCAGCTCGGGCGACGGAGCCGACTGAAGATAGAGCTGGCCGTCGGGACCGCGGAAGAGAGCGGCCTCGCGGGGAAGCGTGTTGGCGCTCCGGTACTGCATGGTGGGCACTTCAGCGGCATACTGCCAGTTGCTCATCCAGCCTATGAGCGTGCGGCGTCCCGAGGGGGCGTCGCTCCAGCTCACAGTGGCATAGTGGTCCTTGCCGTAGTCCATCCACTTCGTGGGCACTGCCCCCGTGCTGTCGGTGTCGGCCGTGAAGATGCGCCCGTCGAAGTCTCCGACAAAATACTGCGTGGCGCTGCCGCCGAAGGGACCCCCCGGATTGATGTTGCACACCAGCACCCATTTCTGTTCGTCGGTACCTTCCACGGAGAGAGGGAACAGGTCGGGACATTCCCATACGCCGTCCTGGCAGCCGACGCCCTTGCCGAAGGAGCTCTGCAGCTCCCACGTCTTCATATCGGGCGAGGTGAACACCAGCATCTCGCGGTCCAGGGCATGTGCGAGGAGCATGACCCACCGGCCGTTGGCCTCGTCCCAAAACATATTGGGGTCGCGGGCCTCCGACTCGAGGGTAAGCACAGGGTTGCCCGGAAAGAAATTGAAAGTTGTGCCGCCGTCGGTGCTCCACACCAGACTCTGCACCTGGCTCACGCCCGCCGACGTATACATTCCCAGCACGGCTTCCGGACCGAAGCCCGCCGTATTCGCCGTGTCGAGGGCGCAACTGCCGCTGAAAACGAGTCCCAGACCCGTAGGCTCAAGAGCAACCGGCTGAGGTGTCCAGTGCACCAGATCGGTGGAGCTGCTGTGGCCCCACGACAGGTTTTCCCACTTGGAACCATATGGATTGTACTGATAATAGAGGTGCCACACACCGTCGCGGTAGAACATTCCGTTGGGGTCGTTCATCCAGCCGTACTGGGGTGTGTGGTGGTAGAGTGGCCGGTAGCGCTCGCGGTTGGAGGTGTCGAACGTGTCGGCAAGGGCGATGTTGCGCCAGCAAACATCATCCTTGGCCTCGCGGACCGACGAGCGGCCCTGCGTGGTGACTATGTTGAGCACCACCTCGTGGCCGGCATAGGGCGTAAGGTCGAAGGGCACGGTGTAGTCAACCTTGCTCTTTGCCAGGCGCACGCGCAGCGTGCGGTCCAGTTGTCCGTCCACAAGGATATTGACGTTGGCATCGTCGTTGCTCTCCTGCACCGGGAGAATGAGGTAACGGCCCTCGCCGTCGACACGCACAAGGGTGTTGTTCACTCCCAGATGTTCCACGGCGATGCCGCCCGGAGTCGTGGCGGCAGAAGCAGCCGCGCTTATTGTCAGAGCTATGATGCCCGCTTGTATTCTTTTCATTTCTATTTATATCGTTGATTTTATTCCATGGTCAAAAAAACCGCAAACAATCTTTCTTACCCCGTGATTTTCACCCGTTGGCAAACTTCCTTTTTTACCTGATATTACCTAATACCGTCAAATCAAATTCATGCCGGCGCTCATTGCCGGTTTGGATATTGCAAAACTATCCATATGCATTGATATATAATATAAATAATCGTGCATACACTATCAATTTTATATTTTCACCCGATTTTTAATACATTATGTACCTTTTTTCATAGTAATATCACTATCTTTGCACAACCTTGACCAAAAAACCATGTATAGAACAGCAACATATATCCTCTTAGCCCTGATGCTGGTGCTGCAAAGCTGCTCCGACAACAAAGTATATAAAATCGGAGTATCCCAGTGCAGCCAGGATGACTGGCGCGAAAAAATGAACGACGAAATCAACCGCGAGATAATGTTCCATCAGGACGCCGTGGTTGAGATACGCTCCGCCGACGACAACAACGACAAACAGATTGCCGACATCCGCTATTTTGTCGACAACGACTTCGACATCATCCTCGTTGCGCCCAACGAGGCCGCTGCCCTCACTCCCGTTATAGAGGAAGTGTACGCCGCCGGTATGCCCGTGGTGATTTTCGACCGCGACATCAACTCCAACGCATACACCGCCCACATCGGCGTCGACAACGAGGCTCTGGGGCGCTCCGCCGCCGGCTATGCGCGCCACCTGCTCGGCAGCGGCGCCAACGCAATAGAAATCTACGGCCTGCCCGGCTCCACCCCCGCCGAAGACCGCCACGCAGGCTTTGTCCGCGCCTTCGAGGCCGACGGCGGAAATCTCGTGGCTTCCGTTGTCGGCAATTGGAACGGCAACGATGCCAATGCTGCCGTGGACAGCCTCCTCGTGCTATACGACGACATAGACCTCATATACGCACACAACGACCGCATGGCCATCGGCGCCGCCGACGTCGCGCGCCGGCGCGGCCGCGACTCCATTGTGATAATAGGTATCGACGCAGCGCCCTCCATAGGCATACGCGCCGTGGCCGACTCCGTGATCGACGCCACCTTCCTCTACCCCACCGAGGGTAACCGCTTGATACAGACAGCCCTCGCCATTCTCAAAGGCGAACCTTTCGACCGCGAAATCATGCTGCCGCTGTCATCGGCCGTGGACCTTACCAACGCCGACATCCTCCTGCTCCAGGACGAGACACTCCGCGACGAAACACACAAAATGGAACTCCTCAAAGCCGAGATCGACGATTACTGGGCGCAGCATTCCTCGCAGACTTCGCTGTTCTATGCATCGATAGCCATCATAATGCTGCTGTTCGGCGTAGGTTTCCTTCTGCTGCGCGCTTTCTGGCAACGAAGCCGCTATCAGAAAGAACTTCTGGAGCAGAACCGGCTCCTCGAAGACGAACGTGACAAGCAGAAACAGCTCAACGAGCAACTCCAGGAAGCAACCCAATCCAAACTTGTATTCTTCACCAACGTATCGCACGACCTGCGCACGCCCCTCACGCTCATAGCCGAGCCGGTGGCGCAGCTCGCCGCCGCCAACAACCTCACGCCCCAGCAGCACGCCCTCATCCGCATAGCCGATAAGAACACGCGCATTCTCCAGCGTCTCATAAACCAGATTCTGGACTTCCGCAAGTTCGAAAACGGCAAACTCGCACTGAAACCCTCCGAGATAGACTTCAGCAAAGCCGTGCGCGACTGGATGGAATCGTTCTACGCCGTCGCCGCAAAGCGCGACATCAAGCTCACCCTCACTGCCGACAGTGCACCGCTCCCTATCGCTGTCGACGTCGAAAAAATGGAGCGTGTGTTCTTCAACCTGCTGTCCAACGCTTTCAAATACACGCCGGACAACGGCAGCATCGACGTTTCCTATTTCACCGACGGCAAGACCCTCACTTTCAAGGTCACCGACACCGGCGAGGGGATAGCCGAACGTGACCTCGGCAACATCTTCGACCGCTTTTTCCAGGTGGACCGCGTGCACCCGCAAGGTTCCGGCATAGGGCTCTCACTCACAAAAGCCTTTGTGGAACTTCACGGCGGCACGATAACGGTGGAGAGCGCCCTGAACAAAGGCTCGGTGTTCACCGTAATCCTACCCATGGTCCACGTAGCCGAACACACCGAGCAGACCGCCCCGGTGATGACCGGCGCCGACGTGGCCGACGAACTCGACGACGTGGACACGCCGCCGCAGCCCGACTGCGCCAAACCCCTGGTGCTCATCGCCGACGACAACCCCGACATCCGCAAACTCGTGGGGCAGCTTCTCGGCGACGATTACAATGTGATAACCGCCAAAAACGGCCGCGAAGGTGTGGCAAAAGCCGCCCGATACGTCCCCGACCTGGTGATTTCCGACATGATGATGCCGGTGATGGACGGCCTGGAGTGCTGCCGGCGCATAAAAGACGAGATTTCCACCTCCCACATCCCCGTGCTCATGCTCACCGCCTGCTCAATGGACGAACAGCGCGTGCAGAGCTATCAGAGCGGCGCCGACGGATACCTCTCCAAACCTTTCAACAGCGCCGTCCTCATCTCCAAGTGCGCCTCGCTGATTGAAAACCGCAAGAAAATCAAGGAACTGTGGCAGTCGCCTATGGCAGCCCTCGCTCCTGCCGAAAACACGCCCCGTGCCGACCGCCACGCACCGGGCTGCGACATCGACGACGAATTCTATGCCCGCTTCCTGACCATTTTCAAGGCCGATATCGGCAACTCCGACCTCAGCGTCGACAGTCTCGCCGCTAAAATGGGTCTCGAACGCTCCCAGTTCTACCGCAAGATCAAGGCTCTGACAAACTATGCCCCGGTGGAACTCATGCGCCGCCTACGTCTCAGACACGCGCGCACCCTGCTCACCACTACCGGCCGAAGCATCAGCGAGATAGCCTACGAATGTGGCTTTTCTACACCCGCCTACTTCACCAAATGCTACCGCGAAGCATACGGCGAAACGCCCTCGGAACTCCGCGCAAAACTCAAAAAGTAAAGGAAATCCCGGACGGCCACGAGTGCCATCCGGGATTTCCTGTTGGAATCGGAGATCTATCAGAGTCTCACCTTGAATACGTTGGTGCCCTGACGGACGATATATACACCGTGGCCGGGATTTTCAACCCGTATGCCTTGGAGATTATAATACTCACGTTCGGCATCGTCGGCGGTCTCTACGGCGTCCACGCCCGTGGGTGTGCTCGCCAGTGCCTCGAGCTTGATGTTGTCGAAGTACATATTATAGTGGTTTGCCGGGCTGATTGCATGGATTGCCGGAGCAAAGAAGTTGCCGGCGGCGCGGCTCTCGGCAGCGGGAATATCGATTTCGGCGGTCAGCGTGATCCACGTTGTAGACTTGAAGCTGCTGCGCTCCATCACCTTGAGGGTCATGGCAGAGGCTGTGCGCTCACGGCCGAGCCAAATTTCGAAAGCTTCGGTGTCATACTCGGTCTTTACATCCACCGAGATTTTCACGCGTGTGCTCTCGCCGAAATTCACAAGCGGGAGTATCAGCCAGTCGTCGGCCTGCGACGAGGGGTGATAGGTGTACTTGAAGCCGGAGCCAATCGCATACGACCATGCACCCTGGATGTTACCGTAATTTTCCACACTGCCGTCGATATCCTCTATCACGCACTGGTCGAAGGTCTCCTGTGAGGCAACCAAGGTGAACGGCAGCTCGCCGGTGACTATCGACGCCGCCGTGACTTCCTCGCTGACGCTCTCGCTCTTCAACCTGCCCATTACAGCGGTATAGCTGATGGTGTGATTGCCGGTCTCGAGAGTCAGAGCAACAGCCACATCGTTGCCGGGGGCGCAGTCGGTCCTGGTTTCCACAACCTCGCCGTCGAGGTTTATTTCAAGGCTCAGGGGTGCTGTAATGGCGTTGCCTTCCACATCGAGGCGAGGCATAGCAACGGTGGCCGTATAGGCCAGCGCATCCATGGCGCTCTCCTTGATTTCAGGAGCGGCGGGAGCCACAGCATTGTCGGCCTCGATAACTATGTCCTTGATCGAGAAATAGTACATGTCTCTGGCACTGATGGCGTGGATGCCGAGGCACTGTACCGACGGCGCACCCGCGGGCAGCGCGACGCTCGCCGATAACTCCACGTAACCATCCGCAGCCTTGAAATTCTCTTTCTTAAGCACGGGAATTGTCATGGCTGCCACCGTGCGTGCCGTGCCGAGCATTAACTCAAAACCTTCTTCGTAGCCGCCGGTCTTTACCTTGAACGAAACCATAACTTTGCGGACGTCGCCGAAATCCACAAACGGAAGTATCAGCCAGTCGTCGGCAGCGTAGTCGCTGCTAAATTTATATTGGAATGCACCTTCCGAGAACGTCCATTCGCCGTTGCCGTTATCTCCGTCGCCATTTACATCGACAACCTCGCACCGGGCAAAGTTGTCGGCTGTGGCCTCGAAAGTGAAGGGCAGCGTGGCCGGAGGTGCAGCGACCTCCACAACCGTGGTGACCTGTTCGCTCGGCGAATCGGCCTGCGTCCAGACTGTGAAGCCTATGGTATGCCGACCCTCCGTCAGGGGGCACGATACTTGCTGCTCTTCTCCCGGTTGACACTGAAAATCTGCTCCGGGTACCTCGCCGTCTACGCTGATTACGATCGTCAGCTCGTCGGTAATGGCTCGACCGTCAACATATTCAGTGGGCATCTTCAATTTTGCATACATAGTAGTGCCGATAACGTTGCATTCCACTATTTCCGGAGCCTTGGGAACAAAACTTTTTGCCACTGAAGTCACTGTTTCGGTAACTTCCTCGCCGACGGCACCGTTCTGAACTGCCCGGAAGCCGATGACATGCTCGCCGACAGGAACCTTATATTTGACCTTCCACATAGCCCCACTTTCGACATTCTCTATCGTGTTTAAGACATTACCGTCCACAAGCATCTCGAGGTTCATGGGGCCGCTCAAAGCATTGCCTTGATTGTCTGTCGTAGGCGCAAACACATCGGCTGAATAGTCCTGAAAATCGATAGAGCTTTGCATTATCATGGGTGCATTGGGCACGGCGGCGACCGGTTCGGCTGCACTCTCGATCTTGATGTCCTTAAGATAAATCCAGCCGCGGAAAGCGGGGCTGGTGACATGGAAACCGAGATACCACATATCGTCGCCGTCATCGGGAACTCTGATCACCGCCGAGAGCTCGCCGAACGAAGTCTGCTTGAAGTTGCTCTTGGTGAGCACCACCTGAGTCATTGCGGCCACGGTGGGTTCGTGACCCAGACGCACCTCGAAGTCCTCCAGATCACTGTATGTCTCGATCTGGAACGAAATCTTAACCTTTAAGTCATAGCCGAAAGTCACCGCCGGCATTATCAGCCAGTCGTCGGCCTGATTGTCAACGCTATATTTGTACTTGAACGCGAACTTGGGATTGCCGTAGTATGACCATCCCCCGGCGATATCGCCTGCTCCGTCGGTTTCGGCATCGTGGTTTTCGTCGAGCACCGTACACTCGGCGAAGGTCTCCTCCGACGGCGTAAGGCTGAACGGCAGGGTATAAACCGCCGCCGTGGCGGCCGCCATGCCCAGCACGGCGACTACCAATAGTAATGTGATTCTCTTCATATGTGGAAATGATATGGTTTTCCTGACGGGCTCTTAAAGCACCACTTTTGCCACTGTGGCGCCGGCCTTGACAACGTACATGCCGCTGCCAAGCTCAATGGGCCGCGTGTACACGCCGCTGTAAACGGGCCGGCCCGACAGGGTGAACACCTCGACAGGGGCATCCGAGGCACCTTCACACACAATCTTGCCGTCGCGCACATATATGCGGGCGGCATCGGCACCCCCGGTTATATTCTCCACGCCGGAAAACTGGCCGATGACGTGGCGCGGCGTCGAATAGGCATAATCGACAAAGCGTACGGTGGTCACACGGCGGTTCTCGTCGTAATCCATCTTGACGGGACGGATCTCGTAGGCATACACAAAGTCGTTCTCGGTGTCGCCCGCGGTGTTGATTGTAGCGGTGTTGCCGTCTACGGCAATGATCTCGGCACCATAGTCCACCACGTCGCCGGCGGCGAGATCCACACTGAGCTTGAAGCCGTCGATCCAGTAAGAGCTGTAGCCGCTGCCGTAGAACATCACGCGCGTGCGGCTGCGGTCGATGCCGCGTATCTCATCGAGCTGCTCAGGGTCGCTGAAATCCTCCAGGCGCGGGAACGTCATGGTCTCCGAAACATCGGTCCATGTTCGCGTGGAGAGGTTGCTGTAATGGAAATCGCAGTTATACACCGGCTTGTAGTCGATGTTGGCGGGGTCGAACCAGTTGGTGTTCCACGCCCACATGGCAAAGCCGCCGCTCACGCTGATGGCCTCGGCGGCAAGACGCGCCTCCATCTTGAGGGCGCCGCCGCTCACGCCGCTGAGGTCGTAGTCGGGCGATACCATGTACGAGCCGCCGAAAATATCGGCATTGTCGCTGCCCGCAAAGTAGAAGAAAGCGTCGATGCCCATGGCGCCGTTCATGTACATGGGATATTTCACCCACCAGCCCGGACATTCCGGTACGTAATCCCAGATGGCGCCGCGGTTTTCGGCCTTGGTCATGGTGCCCGTGGACTCTATGCCGGCGAAATCGCTCTGGGCCAGCACAAAGTTCTCGGCGGCGGTGGCCTTGTGCTTCCGGTAGACTATCACCTGGAAGTGATCGCAGGGATTTTCGGTGCCGTCATAATCCCAGGTTATGGTAACGTTTCCGTCGTTTACGGTTTCACCGGTAACTGTGGCGGCCGGGAGCCATGCCACTGCGCCGGCAGGCGCCATCGTGGCGGCGGCAACTGTAAGTGCAAGTAAAAATTTTTTCATTAAGTGATACTGATTGATTAATAAATAGGAATGATATGCTGCCGACAGATTAATTCTGTCAAATATCTGGCTGTTATCTTTTAGATTTCGCAAAAATAGTCATTGGCAGCGAATATAAATATGAATTTTAGTTATCTTGTGCTAATTAATGCTAAACGCGGCCCGGATGACGCCAAAAAAGGGCGACCCGCAGGCCGCCCCCATATATAAAATCAGGACTTCTTTACCTTACCACATATTTTCGGCCGTTGGCAATATAGATGCCGGCGGGGAGGGTGCCGAGTGCCTCGTCGAGGCTGACACACGACTTAACGAGCATTCCCTGGAAGTTGTAGACGTTCACCGGTGCGTTGGCGGCGTCGAGATCCACAACGTTGATGCTGGTGGAGGTATTGTCGGCACGGAGGGCTATAGCAGTGATGTTGAAGGGGTTGCTCCCCTCTTTGTTACCCTGTATCAGGAGAGCGTTGACATCGGCAAGGGCTGTCTTGACATCGATACCCTGAAGGTCTACGACAGCCTTGGTGGCGGTGTGCTCAACCATAGGCCTGGTCTCGCTGTTGGTGGCGCCCCATACGGCCGACGGGGTGTCGAACGCTGTCATCACCTGCATGAAATAGCTGCCGTCGCTCTCGCCGGAGAGGTATATGTCCATGTATCGCTGGCCGTCATAGTTGTCGAAAGCCGTTTTGAACAGATCCATCGTGGTCCAGGTGTCGATCCAGAAGTAACCGGCCCAGATAGCACCCTCCGGCATGGTGAAATCGTCTTTGCATACGCTCACGCCCGACACCGTGAATGAGGCGCCGCAGATCTCCACGCCGTACTGGCGCAAGGCTGCCAGCATGTCGGTTGTGATGTATGCCTTGAAGTCGGGCGTGTTGTCGCCCAGGAAGGTCTTTATGCTGCCGGGCAGCCACCTGCCGTCGGCCTTGATTTCTATCACATCGGTGGTCTTGGTGAAGGTTATGTACAGATAGTCGCCCACTTCGACGCCGTCGGCGAAGTTCTCGGCGCCGATGGTAAGGGTGTTTTCCCATGTGACGTCCACGGGGTCGCCGCTGTAGAGGGTCTTTACTGTTGTAACGTCGGCCGAGGCTGTTGCCCACGCGGCCACTGCAGCCATGGCTGCCATAAATAATTTTCTCATCTCTTTTCTGTATTTTTTCGGTTATGCGATATTTTGATCAATGTCGGGTAACGCGCAGGTCCGATACGGCTATGCTGCCGTCGTAGCAGTTGATCGACCAGCAGTTGCGGGCCGTGCCGTAGACGCGCGTGGTATATGCCACCGTTTCGTTGATATACATGGTCATCACCGAGTTATCGGTAACGATAGTGATGTTGTACACCCCGTCGGTCGGTGTGTTGAAGTTGTAGCTGTCGGTGTTGGGCACAAAACCGCTGCCGCCCTCCTCCTCGTAGTTTATTTTGCGCACTGTCTCGCTCTCGGGGTTCACCACTATGGAGTAGAATTTCTCGGAGTCGCTGCCGCGGGCGAACGATACTCCGAATTTATCCCACGGCGACGAGGCGATGAGCTGGAAGGAGATGCGGTTTTCGGTGCCGAGGCGCTGCATGAGCTTGTATTCATTGCCGCTGAGAGTGAAATCCTCTTCTTCCTTATAGTCGGAGAGCAGCTCGGCTATGGCGGGCACCTCACCCATGGTGAGGGTGCCGTCGGCACTCTGTATCAGGCGGTGGGCAACCAGATTGCCGGCCCAGTCGGCGTTGCCGGTGTTGTCGCTGCCGGCGCGGGTGGCGCACCAACCCCATATATATCGGTTGGTCCCGTCGCTGGCTGTCTTGCCGGCATAGAAGCCGCGCGAATCCAGGAAGCCCTCGTGATTGTCGGGCCATATGCCGGCGTCGCCCGCCGTGCAAGCCTTGAGTTCATCGAGGGTACGTCCCTTGAAGTACTGCACGCGGCGGATGGCGTCGTGCTGCTCCGAGTATACGAGATACCACCAGTCGCCCATGCGGAACAGGTCCGGGCACTCGTAGAAGCGGTCCCACATCATGGTCATGAACACACCGGCCGACGCCCAGTCGAGCAGATTGTCCGATGTATATTCGGCCAGCACACCCTTGCCATTGAGGCGCGTGGATACCAGCATGTGGAATTTGCCGTCCTCGCCCTCGTAGACAAAAGGATCGCGGAAGTCAGTGCTGCTGTAGGTATCCTCGCCCCATATCAGCAGTTCGTGGTTCTTGGTCCACGTGCGGAAATCGGTGGAGGTGGCAAGCATGACGGCCTCATTGATACCGCCGGTGCCCGACGGATTGGCCGAATGGGCCGTATAGAACGTATAGTAGGTACCGTCGTGGTAGATGGTGCTGCCCGTGCCCAGGGCGGCGTCGAGCTCGGAGGCGCTCCCTGTGGGTATCAGCTCGCCCAGCGACTCATAGGATGCCGCGTCGGTGGTGCGCACGCCCCATATGGGGTGGTAGGTCAGCGCCTGGTTGGGGCGGTAATCCTGAAGATACATTATCTTGAAGTCGCCGGCAACGGGGTCGTAGAACGGCATGGGGTCGCCCACGTAGCCCACGTAGGGCTTGTAGTATATCTTCTGGCTCATACCCTCGTCGGTGTCGAGGTAGAGTTCGCTCTGTGCCAGGTTCCTGTCGGTGAGCACAGGGTCGTCGGAGCTGCATGCTGCCGTGCCGAGCACTATCGCCGCAACAACCGGTAGTGTTATTATCATATTGGTTTTCATGTTCTTGACTATTATTCGCAGAGATAGTTGATGGCATTCTTGGTCATGGTGACCATGTTCTCACGGTAGGGGTTTGTGGCGCCGTTGCGGTCGTACCACTCGTAGGCCGGTGTGCCTATCGTTATCACGCGGCCGCTGCTGAAGCCTTTGAGGGCCTCGTAAGGCTCGAATTCGGCGATTGTCACGCGGTTGATGTCGTAGTCGTTGCCGGAGGCGAGGGCTTTTGCGCCGGTGCGCTCCTCCCAGCCGGCCATGGAGCCGTAGGGGTCCCAGTCCACACCCCACTGGAGCGTGCGGTTGCTGTTGGAGCAGCCTGCCGACAGAAGAAGGATGCGTCCGTCGGCCTCGACTGGCATGCCCTCATAGAGAGGATGGCTCTCGTGACCCTTGATATTGAAGCCAAGATTGTCGGTGAGCGTCTCGTAGCTGTCGCCGCCGTACATGTTGTTGGGGCTCTGCTGGTCGCGCGCTATGCGCCATACGTCGTTGATGTATCGGGCGCCGTCGCGGCTCGCCAGGATATTGCCGCCATGCAGCCAGTAGCTGTTGAACTGGTCGCGGGAGTCCCACAGCTGGCTGGGCCAGTCGGTCCAGTCGAAGTGGCACCATATCATCTTGAAATCGTCGAGACGCACACGCCCGTCGATGATATCCTGAATGGATACGTAGCGGGTGTTGGGCACATTCTCCAGCATCCAGCGGCAGGCAGCCTTGGTTTCGTCGCCCAGGCCCTCGAGGGTGGCTGTATTGCCGATAAATGCCTTGGGCTCCTGCGACATATCGTCCTGAACGACGGTGACGGTGTACTCCACGCGTGCCGTGCGCAGCGTGGCCGTGAAGATCACCGGCTCGCTGAAGTCTATCACGCTGCCGCTTGCGGGAGTCACCTCGGCGCCCTCGTTGACGGTGTAGACAGCCTGCATGGCCGTTATGTCGGCGTTCTTGGGAACAAAGCACTGGATTGTGCGGGCCACATTGTCGATGGTCGCTGTATATTTGCCGTCAAGAACAAAGGTGAGGAACTCCACGTTGTCGTGTTTCACACTCATGGTGTAGGTGTCGGTGACGTCGCCGTTCACCACGCGTATGGCGCGGGGAACAGTGCCGTCGAAGCGCGTGCCGGCCGGATAGTCGCAGGTGGCGCCCGCGCTCAGGGTGATGGCGTCGACAGTGAGGTCGGTGAGGTCTACATCGGTGGAGACGTTGACGGCTACAGTATGTCCGTCGTTGTCGACCACGCCGGCAAAACCGGCGACAGTGATGGACTCTATGCGGGTGTCGCCGTCGAGACGGAGGTCCGACCGGTTGTCGTCGCATGCCCACAGCAGCAGCGCTGCCGCGAAGACCATCAGGGTGTATATGGCGTTTACTGTTGTTTTCATTGTGTTGCGTGTGTGTTGTTTACCAGTTGCCTATGTTCTGCTTGTAGTGGCCGTTGGAGGCGCTCAGCTGTGAGAACGGAATGGGCAGATACTCGTTTTTGTTGGGTGTGAAGTTGGCCGTGGCGTAGATGGCGCAGTTGTCGGCCTCGTCGGCATAGTACTTGTTGAGCACCTGTGCGGCCTCACCCCAGCGCACCAGGTCGAAGAAGCGGTCGCTCTCCATGGCCAGCTCCACACGACGTTCGTGCTTCACTATCTTGAGGGCCTGGTCCTGACTGTAGCTGCCGTTGTAGGTGTGGATGTTTATGCGGGCGCCGCAAATGGTGCCGTAGTCCGATATCAGTGCCGTGCTCTGCGAGGCGCGCGTGCGCAGCCGATTGACAATGGCTATTGCCTCGGGGATGCTCTGATTGAGCTGCACAAGGGCCTCGGCGCGAAGAAGAAGGATATCGGCGTAGCGGAGCACTATGCGGTTCATGGGAGAACCCCACCAGCTACCCTTCACAAGATACTCGCCCTCGGGGTCGACGTTCTGCTTGAGGGTCACATAGTAGCCGTACAGACCGTTGCTGCGGCTCCAGGTGGCACTCTTGTCCATGATGAAATCGCGGTTGAACATATAGGGAGTGCCCGGCATGCCAACGGTGAGGAACAGGCGCGGGTCGGCGTAGTCGGCGGCCATGTCATAGTCGCGGCTGTTGTAGCTGTCGAGCAGCGGAAGGCCGTTTTCGTCGGTGCGGAAGGCGTTCACAAGGTTCTGGCTCGGTTTATAGAAGTCGCAGCCGCCGTCGGTAACGCCCGGTATGTTGGGAACTATCAGGCCGTACGACCAGTTGCAGTTACCGTAGTTGGTGCCGTCGTTGAATGAATACTGCATGGCCCATATCGACTCGGGGCCGTTCTCGTAGATAGGTTCCGGACGGAAATTATTGTGGAAGTCGGGAGCGAGGTCCACGGCGGAGGCCGTGTAGATCGATGTCTCGGTGTACTCTATCACCTTGAGAAGATCCTCGCGGGCGATGCTCGTCACCTGGTTGGTGGCGGGGTCGTCCTGGCGGTAGGCCTTGTACATGTAGGTCTTGGCAAGGAAAGCGGCGGCGGCGGCGCGGGTGGGACGCCCTACTTCGGCCTGGATTGCCGGCAGGTGGTCGTAGGCGAATTTGAAGTCGTCGATGATGATCTGCCAGCCCTCGTCGTTGGTGTAGAGGGTGTTCTCGAGGTTATTGTAGTCGGCCGGCGACATGTTTTCGTCGATGGCGAAGGGTATGTTCTTGTACAGGCGCTTGAGCAGAAAGTGGCCATAGCCACGCAGAAAACGCATTTCGGCTATTCGCTGCTCACGCTGAGGATAGCTTGCGGCGTCCATCTGCACAAGCACCGCCAGGGCCGTGTTGCTGCGCGATATCACCTGATAAAGGCGGTTCCACATGTCCGATATGTTCCAAGCCGTGGTCATGATGCCCTGCGAGATCTCCAGAGCGTGGAACACGTCGCCGTCCTCGGTGCCGTTGCCGCCCTTATAGGCGTCGTCCGACCGGACGTCGTAGTTCCACATCGAGAACGACGAGTTGATGTCCTCGATCGATATCCAGCCAGCATAGGCCGATATCACCAGATTGTCGACATACTGCGGATTGAGCACCTGGTCGTTGTCCAGCGTTCCCTGCGGTTTCTGCGAGTCCAGAAAATCATTGCAGCCGCTGGCGAGGGCACCCATGAGTATGGCAGCTATATATATTATTTTCTTCATATTGCTTGCTTGTTAGAATGTGGCGTTGAGGCCGAAAGTGACATTGGTGGCGATGGGATAGCCGTAGTTGGGGTTCTCGGGGTCTACTCCCGTGAAGTTGCTGCTCTTGATGGTGAGCAGGTTCTGGGCGCTGACGTAGAAACGCAGGCGCTGCAGGTGCATCTTGTCCGTTATCTTAGCCGGCAGCTTATAGCCGAACTGGATATTGCGCAGCTTCAGGTAGGAGCCGTCCTCCACATAGAAGGTGGACACGCGCTTCTCGTTGTTGATGTCCGAGCGGCTCAGCGCCGGGATTTCCGAATTGGGGTTCTGGGGCGTCCAGGCGCTCAGCAGCCGTTCGCCTTTGTTGAGGAAGCCTATGTTGAGGCCGCTCCACAGGTCCGTTTCCTTCTTGAGGTCGGAGATCACGTCCTGTCCCTGCGCGCCCTGCCAGAACATAGAGAAATCGAAGTCGCGGTACTGAAGGTAGACGTTGATACCGTAGGTGAACGCCGGTGTCGGGTCGTAGATCCACTGCTGGTCGCGCTCGTCGATATATCCGTTTCCGTCGAGGTCGCGCCAGCGTATGCGGCCCGGGGCGGCGCCCTCCTGAACGGCATGGTTGTCCACTTCCGCCTGATTGCGGAATATGCCGTCGGCAACATAGCCGGCCTGAGCTCCGTAAGTGTGGTCTACCACGCTGAACACTCCATTGCCGCCGAATGTGCCGTTTGCGGCGACGGTGGCCGGCAACGCCGTTATTTTGTTGCGGTAGGCCGAGATGTTGCCCGTTATCTCATAGTGGAAGCCATAGTGGGTGTCGTGGCGCCAGCCAAGGTTGAGTTCCACGCCCCGGTTGTTCATCTCGCCGGCATTGATCCACTGCGAGGAGCCCTCGCCCATGGCGGCGATGCCTATCATCTCCACAAGAATGTCGGAGGTCTTCTTGTAGTAGAAATCGATGGAGCCGAAGAAGCGGGTGGCGAACATAGACCAGTCCAGACCTACGTTGTACTGCGTGGTGGTCTCCCATCTGATGTCGGGGTTGCCTATCTGGTTGCGTTTGAAACCGGACTGGAGGATGGAGCCGCCGTTGGTGCCGGCAATATCGTAGGAAGTGCCGTAGCTCTGGCCGCCGCTCTCGTTCACGCCGTAGTTGGGGACATAGACGAAGTAGCGGGCGAGATTGCTGATTTCCTGGTTGCCGGTCTGGCCCCACGACAGGCGCAGCTTAAGGTCGTTGAGCCATGTGGCGCCACGCAGGAACTTCTCGTTGTTCATACGCCAGCCCAGCGACACCGACGGGAAGGTGGCATAGCGGTTGTTGGCGCCGAAACGCGACGAGCCGTCGTAGCGCAGGGTTACGCCCGCCAGATAGCGGTTGTCGAACGAATAGTTGGCCTTGCCGAAGAACGACACCAGCGAGAAACCGTCGCCGGAGCCGTAGGCCTGAGCCTTGCCCACGCCTGCGTCCGGCCACATGAAGTCGGGATTGAGCACCGAGAAGTTCATCTTGTAGCCCGAGAACCAGTTGGCTGTCTCGCGGTTGAGTTCCATGCCCACAAGGGCGTCGAGGTGGTTCTTCCCGAAGTCTATGTTGTAGTTTGCCACAAGGTTCCACATCCAGCGGGTCCAGTGCTCCTGCTTGGCCTCCACGGCGTTGGTGGAGTTGGCCACATTGCCCTCGGTGATGGGATAGGTGAAGAAGCGCTGCTGCTTCTGCGAGTAATCCAGGCCGAAGGTGGTGCGCACGTTGAAGCCTTTGAAGAGATTGAGGTTGACATAGGCGTCGCCGAACATGCGCCAGTAAACATAGCGGTTGTCCTTGTTGCGGATCAGGCGCGCATAGGGGTTCTCGCGGTCGGGATAGCCGCCCACGGGGCCGGCGAACTCGCCGGTGGTGGTATAGACCGGCAGCGACGGGTTGGCCTGAAGAACATTCTGCAGGAATCCGCCGGGGCTCTGTACCTCGTCGGTGCGGTTGAGCGTGAAATGCTCGCCGATGGTCAGAACATTGCCAAGTGGCTTGTACTCCGTGTTGATACGTGCCGAAAATCGCTCGAAATCCGTATATTTAATCACGCCTACATTCTTGTAGTAACCCAACGAGAAGAACGAGCTGAGTTTTTCGGTGCTTCCGCTGACCGACAGGTTGTAGTTCTGCACCAGGCCCGTGCGTGTGGTCTCGTCGAACCAGTCGGTATCGGCGGCCGGCGTGATGCCCTTGCTGTCGAGATAGCGGTTC
This sequence comes from Muribaculaceae bacterium, assembly GCA_017621055.1. Taxonomy (GTDB): domain Bacteria; phylum Bacteroidota; class Bacteroidia; order Bacteroidales; family Muribaculaceae; genus CAG-873. The sequence goes on from JAGATX010000005.1 coordinate 43,239, forward strand.
ATCGTCATGGAGTGAAGCACGGGGTAACCGTCGGCATCGTAGCCCCAGTTGTAGCGGTAGCCCAGACCGTTGGTGTTGGGGTCCTCGCCGCCGTTGACATATGCCTGCCACATGGCGCGGCCGTAGCCGTCGGCATTGAGCACCTTCATGCGGTGAGTGTAGAACTGCGCGGCCACCGATGCGTCGAGATTGATTTTCAGATCGTTGCCCTTCTTGGTGGTGATGATTATCACACCGTTGGCGGCTCGCGAGCCGTAGATCGACGCCGAGGCCGCATCCTTGAGGATCTGTATCGTCTCTATATCGTTGGGATTGAGCTCGTGCATACCGCCCTTGGTGGGCACGCCGTCGATTATATATAAAGGATCATTATTGTTGAGAGTGCCTATGCCGCGGATGCGCACCGTCGCCGAACCGCTCGGACCACCGTCGGCACTGATGTTCATGCCCGGCACGCGACCCTGCAGCGCCTTGATGGGGTTGTTCTCGTTCTGCTTGGCAATCTCGTTGACGTCCACCGCAGTGATGGCGCCCGTGACGTCCACCTTGCGCTGGGTGCTGTAGCCCGTAACGACTACCTCGTTGAGCAGCTCGCTGTCCTCTTCCAGAGCTATGGTCATGCGAGGCTCGGCGGCGACAGTCTTGGTCTGATAGCCGATGTACGACACTATAAGATTGGCTCCCTCCGGAACGGTTATCTCGAAGTTGCCGTCGATGTCGGTGGCGACGCCGCCGGGACCCTCGATGCCGCATACCACGCTCGCACCTATCAGTGGGTCGTCGTCTGCGGCAGAAACAACAGTTCCGTGCACAGTGATGTTCTGCGCTTGCCCTATGAGCGCCGCTATCAGCAGCATCATGGTACTTAGAATTGTCCTTTTCATTTTAATGGTTGTTTAGGAATTTTTTCTGCTGCAAATTTAGTGACCCAGGGCCGCTCAAATCATAATTTTTGTTGTTTACAGTATAAAAATCCGTGGCATACACAGTTTTTTATACTCTTTGCAACAAAAATACACCCCGCACCCATTCCGCCACCACCCAAAAAACAGCGCCGCGGGCGGCAGAATCACTCTGCATTGCCCGCGGCGCATTCCAATTTACTAATCTCTGTTTCGTTCTATGGAGTCATAACCTTAAAACTCCATAATTTTTAACTTGGCATCACAGCCGGGTAATCCGTTCAAAGGTCGCGGATGCAGCCCCACAGGATTGCCGCGCCCGTGCTCTTCTCGTTAATCATGAACAGGAACGGCTGATCAAAGCGATATACCGGGTCAGGATACCATTGGCCACCATGACTTGCTCCAATTGTATACGTAGCCGACGATGCCTCAGCACCTTCTTCGAAAAAGCGCACTGCCGACTGCTGGAAGACGTGGTTTTCGGCAAGTGCCGGCTCTGTGAATATCTTTGTCTGCCGCAATTCGTCAAGTCCGGCAATGCCTAAATCGGCAAACATCGGATTAAGCCGAAGCTCACCGCCCTTGAAATCAACCCGGGGAAGATAAAGTTCTGTATTATTTGCGAGCGGCAAAAATGACGAATTAAAGAGGCCTTCGGCAATTATATCGTCAATGGTAAAACCCTCCCGGGGAAGGACGAAAGAAACAATATATTTGCCGTCACCCAACAGCATGCTCACACTCTTCCAGTTGCTGAAATGTCCAAAATCTGAGCCATTGTTTTCATATAATGGTTCGTGCATATACATCATGTCAACATTGCTGTCGCCATGCTCACCATGGAAAACCGCCGGTTTCGTGTCCTCGCGGTCGAACGGCACCGACCATGCACCGTTGATATACGAGGCACTGACAAGAACATAAAGGAGCTGTTGTATCTGATTCGCGTCAGATATTATCCGCGGTATCATTCCGCCGGTGCGCTCGTTGACCCATGCGTTGATCTCCTCGGCTACACCACCGGCATTGCCCGTGAAATCACCGGCACAGGTTTCGCCATCATAACTCTCCGATAAAATACCGGCGAATTGAGGCGAGATCGTATAGCTGTCGCGGTACCAGCAGCCGTTGGCTATGGTCATTGTCACCGAGGGGTCGAGCGTCGGAAGCACGTCCATATACCGGCGGCTGAGGGTATTGAGCGCCTCGAGGTTGTCGCTACCTAACGCGGTAAGTATCCGGCCGCGAAGTTCGTCGTCCACAATATTGGCCATCAGCGACAACATCATCGATGCGCCTAAAGGAGATACGGCGATGTTCTTGCCCGGATTCGCTGCTACTGCCGACTGGAAGAAGCGTATATTGAACTCCTCGAGACCCGCGTTGGCGCGGCTCTCGGCCTCGCTCAGTTCGAGGTCGGTGAACGCAGGTTCGGGGATTTCCTCCTCCGGAGCGCCTCCCGGCTCGTCGCTGCTGCACGCCGCCAGCATAACGGCCATGAGAGCAGCAAATGCTATAAGAAGACTCTTGATTTTCATAGCTGTTTGTTTTTAGAGTTAATATTTATTTCTGAACGCTGAAGTAACGAACATTCTGATCATAGGTGCCACGAACGTCAGTGGTACTTATCATATCCGAATTAGATGGTTACGCCGCCGTCCCCGCTGCTGACTTTTGAGGCTGCGTAGCTCTTTGCAGCGTCGAGGTAGAAGGAGAATGCGGGATTACCGGCGGCTGTCTCCTCGTCGAAGCTGCCCTGCTCGGTAAAGCCGATTATAGGCTCGGCGGCGACGGGCGCGGCGATGAGGGCGAAGCCCTTGTTGTCGGCGTAGTTCACGGCGTAGATCAGCGTATCGGCCGAGCCGCTGCGCGAACCGGGAGTGGTGAGAGCCACCACACCGTCTACGAATACCTGCTCGCCGAAGCGCGACTCACCCTGACGGCCCTCGGCGAGAGCCAGGGCGATAGCCTCGGCATCAGCCACACTGCGCGAGGCAGACACGCCCTCGGGTGCCGGTGCGGGTGCCGGCAGGGGCTCGTCGCTGCTGCACCCTGTCAGCAGGCTCCCTGCCAAGAGCGCGCAACTCAGAAAGCATAAAGTTGTCTTTTTCATAAGTTCGTTTGGTTTTTGTAACTACCGCATTGGTGCGGTAGCAAGGTTAATAATTAGGTTAATTTATTTTCCTTGCGGAGTATCCGGATTAGTTAAAGTCAGTTCTCGATATATATTATATAGGAGTTTCCTGTTTCGGCAGTTGCCACAATGGCACAATCCTCAATAAACATTGTGAACGGTAATGTCAGGACCGCTGTTGACTCGCAATCGAAGTCGGCAATTACATAGTATTCCGATTGGTTCATCACAGTATACGTTACCGCACCCTGAGGATATGCGAAAGTCAGAAGTAGCGCCTCTTCGTCCATCGCCACCACAATATCATCGGTCGGCGCGCCCGGTTCAAAAGGTCGTGTCTGCGGATTGGCCCGTTTCAGCTTATAAGGGGTGTTGACGTGGGGGAGTGCCGAAGCGGCAATCACACTGAAAAGCATTAAGAGGAGAATTGAAACTTTTGTTTTCATTAGGTTTTAATTCCGTTAATTTTTGCCGACAAAGTTAAGGCAAAGTTAACAGATTTCCAAAAAATGTTGGTCACAAAAGCACCTCTAATCCCCTGATACTCAGTAGGGGTTGAAAATATTTTGGTCACAAGCCGAAACCGTCCGTGAAAACAGGCCGTTTTCAGCCCCAAAAGAATGCTGAAATCTCATCCTTGCGTTCCGATGCCGACTGCTTGATCTTAGCTCTGGCCCGCGACCGTCGTACTGTTACGGCGTGGGGGGTCAGCCTCACTACGGTGGCTATTGTCGACACGTTCATCCCCCATTTTGTCAGCACAAGGATTTTGATATCTCCGGCATTGATACCTATTTGTTCGAGTTCGCTGACAACACCTGAGAGTTGGCGGTCGATATCCTTTTCAATATCATTATAAATAGATGTGGAAAATACCTGTCGCACCGCCGAGTCGAAACGCGAAGCGTCGGCAGTGTTCCGGGTTGTGCTTCCGTTACTGTATTCTTTCACAAGAGAGTTCAGTAACAATACAGACTTATCGCTCTGCGGCTTAGCAGCGTCGCTGATTTTCTGACGCAGGCTCAGTATCATGGCCTCATGCCGGCTGATTATGGCATCATCCTCCTTGATTTTCAGCTGATGCCGCGCCGTCAGCCTGATCATCAATACCAATAGTAAGAATATCAGCGTTATGGTAGTGCAAACTCCAACTGCAAGTACGGTTCTGCTGCGCTGTTCGCGAACCGTGGCCTCCTCCCGCTCGAGCAAAGCCTGATAGTTCATGACCACCGCGCCGTTTTCCATATTCTGCAGCGACGCGGTTATATCCACACAGTTTTCGAGATGCAGCAATGCCGAGTCAATATTCCCTCTGTATCTGTCTACAGCATATGCCATGGCCTGATAGTTCAGGTTTTGTTCCAATGGCTCTAAATCCCGGGTCAACGAACAATACAACGACATTATGCTGTCGCACTCTCGGTAACGGCCTGTCGCCGCCATAGTTACCGCCGCTGCTTGCAATAAATCATACGGTGGTGAGGTGTATGCGGCACTGTCGATTTGCGAAAGATAACCCATAGCCCTGTCGATGTGCTGCGCTCGTGAACAGGCATCGGCCATCGCGGCATAATAGTACTGCCCGTTTCCACCATAAAACTCCGCATCCGCCGAAAAAACACTGTCAAGGTAGTTGATGGCCCTCTCGGGCTGTCCGGAAGCCGATAAATACTGGGCACGTGTTATCCGCTGATATTGTGCCTGCTCAGCAAGACACGCCCGCTCAAAAGCTACAATTGACGAATCGGAAAACTCAATAGCCTGCGGAAAATTGAGAAATTCGCCCGATATATCGGCCATTTGTCTGTAAATGCGCGCACGCCATACCTGATCGCGAACTTCATTGGCGAGCAGCAACGCTTCGGCTGAGCAAACCACTGCCTCTCCGAAATTTCGCCTGCCTGCAAGGTTTTGAGCCTTTGCAAACAGACACTTTGTCGTCCGCCGGCTATCGCGGTGAGGCTCGGACGTATAATAGCCAATCGCGAAATCAAGCAGACTGTCATCCGGCTTATCTTCGCCGAGAATTGCACCCGCCAGGGCGTCTACGTAGCCGTAGAGGGCTTTCTGGGCGGCGGGGAGGGCGGACGGGTCGGCGATGGAGTCGCAGACGGCGAGGGCGGCGGCGGGGTCGCTCTCCACCAGGGCGGCGGCGCGGTCGAGGCGGCGCTGCACGGCGCTGTCGCCGCACGCGGCGAGCGTCACGGCGACAAGTATAACGATAATATGTGCTACCCGGGCAAGCATAGCCCCAAAGTTACGCATAATTATGCCATACTTCCAAATAAAATTATGTCTTTATGCCTTTTTGTCTAAAGGAAAGATTCCAATAAGAAGTGCAACGGTTATTCTCCTCACTCCTCCTCAGGGGAAGGCCGCGCGCCGAGGGGGCTGAGCAAGCCCCCGTTGAGCGCATCAGCGACAGAGGTAATCTTTCGTCAGATTCAGTCTGCGACAC
>JAGATX010000006.1 GCA_017621055.1 Muribaculaceae bacterium
CGACAACATTTCAGACGATATGCTCAAAGAAATAATCGTCAAAATCAACAGACGACCGAGAATGAAACTTGGTTTTTCATCCCCGGTCGCCGAATTCTTCAAATATATTGCTTAATTTTGCACTTGCAGGTAGAATCTGCGTGCGTAGATTCAATAACGAAGTGCAAATACCTTCGTTCTGAATAGCATAATATTTTTTGACGCTCGAGTCTTAATGGCGGATTGGGGATGGGGCTTCATAACCCCACAGCCCCACCCCAATCCGGTATTAAGTCGCGCAAAAGGTAACTTTCGGGTCAGCGGATTAAGGCGCGCAAAGCTTGCAGAGATCGGGGCGAAAAACAAGCACCTGCGCGATGTGACGCAGGTGCTTTGCTATCTGTGGTCCCACTAGGGCTTGAACCTAGGACTCCCTGATTATGAGTCAGGTGCTCTAACCAACTGAGCTATGGGACCTTATGTTGATTGCGGTCGGTGCCGCCGGGCCGCGGTGGCGGTGATTTCCGCTTTGACGGTGCAAAGTTAGGCATTATTTTTTAATCTGCAATGCGTTTTTGTGTTTTTATTCCAAATATTTCAAAAAAATCGCCTGAAAATGCCGTCCAATCTGTTTTCGCCCTCGCCCGGTTCCCTCCCGGAAGGGGAGGAAACGGGGCTACAGGGAGTGTTTCAGTTCAGGATCACGCCGGCAAGGGGTGCGGGCAGCGGAAGTGCGCTGTATGCGCGGGCAAACTGGCGGATACGGGCCAGGGTGGTTGGGCGAGGACCCGAGAGGGTGCCGGCTGCGGCAGCATGGCCGGCGATGGTGGTGGGACGGTGACTCCCGGTGAGTGTAGAACTTTTCTCCATAGGCAAACGGATAAAGTGAATTAAAAAGGAATTGAAAAACATATATATAACGGTGCCCGCAGCGCTATTATTGCATCCGGTCTGATTTTTTGCGAAAAAGGTCTGGAAAAGATTTATTGTTTAAACACAGTTAAATAAAGCTAATGCGCCAAACAATTATTTGCACAAAAGCTGAAAAAGCGCTAACTTTGCATCTAATAGGCGCCGAGAAGCGCCGAATTTCAATGCCGCCGGCATTCTTTTTTGTTAGTTTATATTCATTATCAACAATTAAACCGATCATAGCCTATAGCACAACTCTACTCTAATTAAAAAGGAATAGAAAAAATGCAAAAACACCAGACGCTCACCGACGAACAGTTGGTGGCTGCCTATGCCAAGGGCGACAACAACGCATTCGACACGTTGCTGCTGCGCCACAAGGCTAAATTGTTCAACTATATAGTATCGATGGTAAAGGACGGCGACCTGGCCGACGATATCTTTCAGGAAACGTTCGTAAAAGCTATAACCACCATAAAGCAAGGGCGCTACAACGACCAGGGCAAGTTCTCGGCGTGGCTGTGCCGCATAGCGCGCAATCTTGTTATCGACTCTTTCCGCCAGGAAAAGAGCGAGTGCGCCGTCAGCGCCGACGGCGGCAGCTACGATATTCTGAACCGCGCGGAGCTGTCGGAGGGCACTATCGAGGACCAGCTTATCGGCCTGCAGATAGAGAGCGACATCCGCGCTCTGATCGATAATCTGCCTGAGGTGCAACGCGAGGTCCTGACCATGCGTTTTTACCGCGATTTGTCGTTCAAGGAGATAGCGGAACTTACAGGCGTGAGCATCAACACGGCTCTTGGCCGCATGCGCTACGCCATTCTCAATCTGCGACGCATGGCCAAGGAGAAGTCGGTGACTCTCACGCGCTGATGCACGCCGCGGGGTATCTATGAATATAAGTCTATGGATCAGCCGCCGGTTACGCGGCGGCAGCACTGCCGGGCGCACGGGCGCCGTTATCGCCATTGCGGGCGTGGCTCTTGCACTGGTGGTGATGGAACTCACGCTTGCTGTCGTAGTGGGGTTCAAGCACGGTATCACCGCCAAGCTCTCGGGCTTCGACGCGCAAATAACGGTACATGCGCCCTATGGGGAGAGCGGCAACGAGCAGCTGCCGTTCTTCGCGGTATCGCCGGCGCTCCTCGAAGTCGTCGACGGTGCCGCGGGCACCGCCGAGGTATGCCCTGCCATCCGCCAGCCGGGCATTCTCAAGACTGACAGCGACTTTCAGGGGGTTATCTTTCTGGCGCGCCAGGGCGGCGACAGCTCCTTTGAGCGGTCGATGCTCACGGCAGGGACGTGGCCCGATTTCGACGCCGACAGTTGCGCCATGGACATAGTGCTTCCCGAGACCCTCGCCACCCGTCTGGGCGTGGGTGTGGGCGATCGTATTTTTTCCACATTTATTATAGGCGATAACGTCCGATTGCGGCGTCACGCCGTTGCCGGCCTTTACCGCAGCAATTTTGCAGACTACGACGCGACGACGGCCTATGTGTCGATGGCGGCGCTTCGCGGCGTGTGCGGCATGGGCGCTACCGGCGCCGGCCGCCTCGATATCCGCGGCGTGGCGCCGGAGAGCATCGCCGACGTTGCCGAGCGCCTGCAGGCCGACCTTCTGGAGGCTGCCGCCGACGGCCGCGTAGAAGGGCTTTTTCCGGTTACGACCATCGAGCAGACGGGCGCCATGTACTATAACTGGCTGTCGCTACTCGATACCAACGTGGTTGTAATATTCATCCTCATGCTTGCCGTAGCGGCTTTCACGCTGGTTTCCAGCTTGTTCATCCTCATCCTCGAGCATATACCGGCCATCGGCGTTCTCCGCGCCCTCGGCGGCGGCCGCCCGCTCATCCGGCGTGTGTTCGTCGGTACGGGCATGCGCCTTGTCGTCGTCGGCCTTGTGGCCGGCAACGTTGTGGGACTCACACTCATGGCGCTACAGGCGCGTTTCCATCTTGTGCCTCTCGACCCGGAGATGTACTATCTCAGCTCCGTGCCGGTTGAATTTCAGCCGCTTGGTATAGTTCTGCTCAATGCGGGCATTCTGCTGGCCTCGTGGCTCATCCTGGCCGTGCCGGCGCGCACGGCAGCCGCCGTCGACCCCGCTTCGGCCATAAAATACGAATGAGAGCGCACAATTCGGCGTTAAGATTGTTAAACAATAGAACGGGAACTTCACCGCAGGTTGTCGTTATATTGGAATAATTCATTAAATTTGCCTTCGTTTTAGCGAAGATTCATCACATATGACTCAAAATACCGAAATCACCGATTTCATCATAGAAGGGCTGCGCAACCGCAAAGGCCACGCTATCACCGTTGTAGACCTCTCCGAGATAGAGAATGCCGGCGCGCGCCGTTTTGTCATTGCCGAGGGCACGTCGGCCACGCAGACCGCCGCCCTTGCCGACTCGGTGGAGGAGTATCTCCTCGACCATGGTTTTGGCAAACCGCTCGGAAAGATAGGCACCGCCGCCGGCGAGTGGATAGTCATGGACTACGGCGATACGTGGATTCATATCTTCCTGCCGCCCACGCGCGCACGTTATAACCTTGAGGAGCTGTGGAGCGATGCCCGCATCACAGCCCTACCCGACCTCGACTGAGCGGAGCTTTCCATTACATATAACAAAAACAACACACACCTGATACCCTCATGGCATTCAACCCGTCAACCCCTCCCGGCGGCCAGCGCAAAGGCTCGTTCAAGTTCAGTTTATGGTGGATGTACGCCATCGTTTTCCTGTTCCTCGCCGGCATTTTCTATTTTGACAACAACACTATATCAAAGGATGTATCCTACTCCGAATTCGAAAAGTATGTGGAGCAAGACCACGGTATAGAGAAAATAGTGGTATACTCCGACAAGAAGGTTGTGGAAGGCTATCTCACCGACTCGCTCGCACGCGTGGTGTTCGCCAACAGCAATCTGCCGGCCGGCGAGCACCTGCAGGCCCACGTTGAGGCTCAGATACCGTCGGCCGACCGGCTGTCGACGAAAATCGACGAGTGGCAGACCTCCGGCGCCTTCAAGGGCACGGTGGAGTACAAACAGAGCAGCGGTCTGACGTCGCTGCTGTGGAGTGTGCTTCCCTTTGCGCTCATCATCGGCGTGTGGTTCTTCCTGATGCGCCGCATGTCGTCGGCCGGTGGCGGCGGCGCTGCCGGTGGCGGCATCTTCAATGTCGGCAAATCGAAAGCCATGCTCTTCGACAAGAATAATTCCGAGCGGGTCACTTTCAAGGATGTGGCCGGCCTCTCGGAGGCAAAGACTGAAATTGAGGAGATTGTGGAATTTCTCAAAAATCCGCAGCGCTACACCAACCTTGGCGGCAAAATTCCCAAGGGCGCACTGCTGGTAGGCCCTCCCGGCACCGGTAAGACGCTGCTCGCCAAGGCTGTGGCCGGCGAAGCCGATGTACCTTTCTTCTCGATGAGCGGCTCCGATTTCGTGGAGATGTTCGTAGGCGTCGGCGCCTCGCGTGTACGCGACCTTTTCCGTCAGGCAAAGGAAAAAGCGCCCTGCATAGTGTTTATCGACGAAATCGACGCCGTGGGCCGCGCACGCGGCAAAAACGCCGGCATGGGAGCCAACGACGAACGCGAGAACACCCTCAACCAGCTGCTTACCGAGATGGACGGCTTCGGCAGCAACAGCGGCGTGATTATCCTTGCCGCCACCAACCGCGCCGACATCCTGGACAAGGCGCTGATGCGCGCCGGACGCTTCGACCGCCAGATTTACGTTGATCTCCCCGACCTCCCTGACCGCGTGGAAATCTTCAAGGTTCACCTCCGCAAGGTCAAGACAGCACCGGACCTCGACATCGACCTGCTGGCACGCCAGACACCCGGCTTCTCGGGCGCCGATATCGCCAACGTGTGCAACGAGGCAGCACTCATAGCCGCCCGCAACAACAAAACGCAGGTCGACAAGAATGACTTCAATGCCGCCGTGGACCGTATCATCGGCGGTCTGGAAAAACGGTCGAAGATAGTGACCGACGACGAGAAACGCGCCATCGCCGTTCACGAGGCCGGCCATGCCACGGTGTCGTGGCACCTCCAGTATGCCAATCCGCTGGTGAAAGTAACCATAGTGCCACGCGGCAAAGCCCTCGGCGCCGCCTGGTACCTGCCCGAAGAACGCCAGATAACGCCCTCGCAGGTGCTTCTGGACGATATATGCTCGCTGTTGGGCGGCCGTGCCGCCGAAGAGCTCTTCCTCGGCCACATTTCCACCGGAGCCGCCAACGACCTTGAGCGCGTCACCAAGCAGGCATATGCCATGGTGGTTTACTACGGCATGAGCGAGCGGCTGCCTAACCTCTGCTACTACGATTCGTCGGGTCAGGAGAGCATCTTCACCAAACCTTACAGCAACGACCGCGCCCAGATAATCGACGAGGAAGTGAGCCGTATAGTCACCGAGCAGTACGAGCGCGCGAAAGCCATACTGCGCCAGTATGCGGAAGGCCACAAGGAGCTGGCCAACACGCTGATAAGCCGCGAGGTGATATTCACCGCCGACGTCGAGCGCATCTTCGGTCCTCGGCAGTGGACATCGCGCACCGACGAGATTTTCGGCGCCCGCGACGACAATGCCACACCTCCGCCCATCGAGGACGTCGAGGCCACGCCCGCAGACCCCCGCCTCGAAGGCCGGCCCGACCGCCCCGCGAATAAAAATTAACATCAGAATACCGGCCGTCGCTCCGGCGGCGGCCGCGTCGTTTTTTCAAGGTTTGCTCCGTGCGGCGCTCCCGCGCATTCATTCACCATTATGGACAGAAATCAACGTTACGAAGAGCCTTCCGAAGGCTCGATGTTTTCGCACGGCATATTCTACGCCGCGCGCCAGTCGCTGCGGCGCCATGCCTCGGGTGGCAATGTGCTGATCTCCGCCACCGTTCTCGCCCTCATAGTGGCCAACATACCGGCTGTAAATACAGACTATTTCGACTTCTGGACTCAGGAAGTGCGCCTGCAGATCGGCGATTTCAACATCTTCAGCCATCATGGCGAGCCTATGTCGCTGCTGGCTTTTATAAACGACGCCCTGATGGCCATCTTTTTCTTCACCATCGGTCTGGAAATCAAGCGCGAGGTGCTTGTGGGCGAACTTTCGTCGTTCCGTCAGGCTCTGCTGCCCATAATGGGCGCCATAGGCGGCATGGCAGCCCCCGTGCTCATCTACTGGCTCCTTGCCCGTGGCACCGACTACAGCGGCGGAGCCGCCATACCCATGGCCACCGACATAGCGTTCTCGCTGGGCGTGCTTGCCCTGCTTGGCAAGCGTGTGCCGCTGTCGCTCAAGATTTTCCTCACCACTCTTGCCGTTGTGGATGATATCGGCGGCATTATCGTGATAGCCATCTTCTACTCCACCCATATAGAGATTGCTCTGTTGCTCTATGCCGCCGTGCTCTTCGGTCTGTTGCTGCTTGGCTCGTGGATGAGGATAAAGAGCAAGGTGTTCTACCTCGTTATCGGCGGAATTATCTGGTTCCTGTTTCTCAACTCGGGCATACACCCCACCATCGCAGGCGTGCTCGTGGCCTTCTGCGTACCGGCGACGCCCGTCTACGCCCCCAAAAAATACATTAAGATAATCCGCCGGTCCATCTCCCACTTCAAGGGCGACGACGACGATGTGGACCTTGAGAAACACTCCATCCTGGGCAAGGAACAGATGAACTGGCTCAAGGAGGTGGAAAGCGCCTCGGACAAGGTGATCTCGCCCCTTCAGGACCTCGAGGACACGCTGCACCCGGTGGTGAATTACTTCATCCTGCCTCTGTTCGCCTTCGCCAACGCCGGCATTCTCCTTCTGGGCATGGATCCGGCGAGCACATTCGAGGGTATCTCCCTGGCAGTCATCGCCGGCCTTGTCGTCGGCAAGTTCATCGGCATCTTCTCGTTCTCGTGGCTTACTGTCCGTCTGGGCCTCGCTCCCATGCCGGCCCACAGCAACTGGAGCATGATGGCATCCATGTCGCTGCTCGGCGGCATAGGTTTCACGGTGTCGATATTTATCGCCACGCTGAGTTTCAGCGCCTCCGATCCGGCACAACTCGCGCTGCTCGGCCACGCCAAGCTCGGCATCGTCGTGGGTTCGTTGTTGGCGGGCTTCGGAGCCTTTGTGTGGCTGCATTTCACGCTCCCCAAAGGCACGGCACCCGATGCCGTGGAGCCCGACGACTGACGCAGCCGCCCGTAGAGTGAAAAATTCCTAAAAAGCGAGGCTTACAAGCGCCGCTTTTAAGGAATTTTTGCCAAATTTCTCTATCTTTGCATTCAGAAACAACTGTACCTTATCTAAAGAATGAAACTGCATCTTAGTAAAGGCCTGAATCTGAGGCTTGCCGGCGCTATCGGCAACAATGCCGCCACGATAGGCACACCTGTGACCACCGTGGCCATATGCCCCGACGATTTTCCGGGGTTTACGCCAAAACCGGCTGTCAGAGAGAACGATAAGGTGGAAACGGGCACTCCCCTGCTCTACGATAAATACAATCCGACGCTTTGTCTGGTATCGCCGGTTGCCGGCACGGTGAAAGCTGTGGTTCGCGGCGAACGCCGCAAGATACTGCGCGTTGTGGTCGAGGCCGACGGTACCCCCGCTGCCGTGAAATTCGATGCCGGCGCCGGGAGTGCCGACGCCGTCGGCGAACTGCTGGCACGCAGCGGCATGATGGCGCTGATCCGCCGCCGCCCATACGATATCGTGGCATTCCCCACCGACACCGTGCGCGACATATTTGTCACCGCCCTTGACACGGCACCGCTGGCATACCCGATGGATCGTCTGCCGGGCGTTGCCGACGCCGATATCCTTGCAAAAGCCGTCAAAGCACTGAAAACCTTCACCAAAGGCGATGTCTACATCAGTCGAGCCACCGGCAGCTCCATACCCGATATCGAAGGTGCCGTGATGGTGGATGTCGACGGCCCTCATCCGGCAGGTAACGCCGGTATACAGGCCGCAAATATCAAGCCGGTCAACAAGGGCGAGACTATATGGTGCCTCGACGTAGTCACCTTGTGGCGCATAGGGCGCCTTCTTGCCACCGGCAATGTCGACGCCACGTCCATCGTAGCCGTCACAGGCCCGGAAGTGACAGATCCCGTGCTCGTACGCACCGTTGTGGGCGCACCTGTGGCCTCCCTCGTGAAAGGACGCCTTGCCGACGACGGCCGACACAAGCGCATTATCAGCGGCAACGTGCTGACCGGCACTGCCGTGGGCGACGGTGCCGATGCTTACCTGCGCTACCCCTATCGCCAGATTACTGTCATCGCCGAGGGCGACGACGTGAACGAATTCATGGGCTGGGCATCGCTCAACCCCTCGAAAATGAGCACACGCCCCAGCTTCCCCGGCCGGTTCCTGCGCAAACTGTTCCGTCCGGACGCCCGTCTCAACGGCGGACGCCGCTCAATGATAATGTCCGGTGAGTACGACCGCATGATACCCATGGATATCCTCCCCGAATACCTCATCAAAGCCATAATGGCGCGCGACATCGAAAAAATGGAGCAATTAGGCATCTACGAGGTAGCTCCTGAGGACTTCGCCCTGGCCGAATATGCCGATACCTCCAAACTGCCGCTGCAGCAGATCGTACGCGACGGCCTTGATTATCTCCGCAAAGAAAACGAATAAACACATTCACATCATCACATCAACGTGTCAGCCCTTCGTAAATATTTAGACCGCATAAAGCCGCATTTCGAACCCGGTGGTAAATACCAGAAGTTCAACTCGGCGTTCGATGCATTCGAGTCCTTCCTGTACACGCCGCGCACACGGTCGGCAGTCGCCACGGCGGCGCAGATCCACGACAGCATGGACTCCAAGCGCGCCATGATAATAGTGGTGCTCGCCCTTATGCCGTGCTTTTTCTTCGGAATGTACAACACCGGCTATCAGCACTGGCTGGCCAACGGCGCCACCGATTTTCCGTTCTGGCAGCTCATGGCCTACGGCTTCCTCACCGTTTTGCCGCGTGTGGCAGTGGCATATATAGTCGGCCTTGGCATCGAATTCATTGTAGCCCAATGGCGCCACGAGGAAGTGCAGGAAGGTTTTCTGGTAACGGGCATCCTCGTTCCGATGATATGCCCTCCCGAGGTATCGCTGTGGATGCTCGCCCTTGCGGTGGCGTTCTCGGTGATATTCGTTAAGGAAGTTTTTGGCGGAACGGGTTATAACGTGCTCAATGTGGCACTTGTGAGCCGTGCTTTCCTCTTTTTCGCCTATCCGGCGCAGATGTCCGGCGACAAGGTATGGGTAGCCACCTCGAGTGCCTTCGGCACTGCCGCTCCCGTTGCCGACGGCTTCAGCTGCGCCACGCCCTTGGGTCAGATAGCCACCGCCGCGGGGGCCCCGGATGTGATTACGGGCGTGAACGGCACGGCCGTCACCGCCTGGGACGCTTTCCTGGGCCTCATTCCCGGTTCGTTCGGCGAGACCTCTACACTCTGCATCATTATCGGCGCCATCATTCTTCTGGCAGCCGGCATAGCCAACTGGCGTATTATCGTTTCGGTATTCGCCGGCGGCCTGCTCATGGGCTGGATAGCCAACGTCTTCGCCTCGCCGCTCTACCCCGCCTCTTACATCCCGGCCGTCGACCAGCTGCTCTATGGCGGCTTTGCCTTCGCCGCCGTATTCATGGCCACCGACCCGGTGACCGCCTGCCGCACCACTGCCGGCAAATGGGTCTACGGCTTCCTTATCGGCGTCATAGCAATCATTATCCGCACCTATAATACGGGCTATCCCGAGGGCGCCATGCTCGCCGTGCTGCTCATGAACTGCTTTGCCCCGCTCATCGACTGGTGTGTGGTGCAGGCAAATATCCGTCATCGCCTTAACCGAATAGCGCAATGAAAATCAACAAGCAAAGCAACGTATATACCATAATATATATAATAGTGCTCGTCGTGGTGGTAGGCGCGGCGCTGGCATTCACGTCGATATCGCTGCGGGAACGCCAGCAGGCCAACGCCGCCGCCGACAAGATGAGCCAGATTCTGGCAAGTATCGACATTCACCCGTCAGCCGACAGCATAGCGGCGGCCTACAGCACCTACGTTACCGGCAGTTTCGCCGTCGACAGCCGCGGCAACCGCATAGAGGGTGTCGACGCTTTCGATGTGGATGTCACCGCTCAAAGCAAACTTCCCGTCGAGCAGCGCATATTGCCAGTCTATCAGTGCCGTCTGGCCGACGGCGCCGTCAAGTACGTGCTGCCGATGTCGGGTACCGGTCTGTGGGGACCCATCTGGGGCTATATTTCCGTCGATGCCGACGGCACCACTGTATATGGCGCATACTTCGCCCATCAGGGCGAAACGCCGGGCCTCGGCGCCGAAATCGAAAAACCGCGTTTCAGCGCGCAGTTCACCGGCAAGAAGCTCTTCGACAGCGGCGATATTTTCGTACCCATCGCCGTAGTGAAGGGGGGCTCCGACACCGTCGCCAACCCCCATGCCGTCGACGGCATTTCGGGAGGAACAATAACCAGCAAGGGCGTGGGAGCCATGATCGACAACTGCCTCACTCCTTATAGTCTCTTTCTTAAATCGCTCTAAGCCATGGCCGAAAAAATAAGCAATAAAAGCGTACTGTTCAACCCGTTCTCCAAGGACAACCCCGTACTTGTGCAGATACTGGGCATATGCTCGGTGCTCGCCGTCACCGTAAAACTCGAACCGGCCATAGTGATGGGTCTGTCGGTGATAGCCGTGCTCGCTTTCAGCAACGTCATAATATCGCTCATCCGCACAACCATACCGACGAACATACGCATAATCGTGCAGCTGGTCGTCGTGGCCGGACTGGTGGTCATGGTGTCGCAGTTTCTGGAGGCCTACGCATATGCCGTGAGCAAGCAGCTGTCGGTGTTCATCAGCCTGATTATCACCAACTGCATACTCATGGGCCGGTTGGAAGCCTTCGCAATGGCAAACCGTCCGTGGCCGTCGTTCCTCGACGGTGTAGGCAATGGCATAGGTTACTCCATCATCCTGGTAATCGTGGCCTTCTTCCGCGAGCTCCTCGGTTCAGGCACGCTGTTAGGCTATCAGGTGGTACCCGATGCCGCCTATGAAGCCGGATATGTGAACAACGGCCTGATGATACTGCCGCCTATGGCGCTTATCGTGGTGGCCTGCATAATATGGGTTCACCGCTCGTTCAACAAAGACCTTCAGGACAAATAATCAAGCATAACGCCTCGGAACAATGGAAAATCTGAACCTGTTCATACGGTCGATTTTTATCGACAACATGATATTTGCCTATTTTCTGGGCATGTGCTCGTTCATAGCCGTGAGCAAGAACGTCAAGACGGCGTTCGGCCTTGGTGTGGCTGTTACTTTCATGCTCACCATCACCCTGCCCATCAACTATCTGCTCAACCGCTATGTACTCAGCACCGGCGCCCTGAGCTGGCTCGGCGCCGAGTTCGCCGACATCGACCTCAGTTTCCTCTCGCTCATACTCTTCATAGCCGTGATAGCCTCCATGACCCAGCTCGTGGAGATGGCAGTCGAGAAATATGCACCTGCCCTCTACTCGTCGCTGGGCATCTTCCTGCCGCTGATAGCCGTGAACTGCGCCATCCTCGGCGGCTCGCTGTTCATGCAGCAACGGGGCTTCGGCTCGGTGTGGACGGCCGTCTGCGCCGGCAGCGGCTGGGGCATAGGCTGGCTCCTGGCCATCACCGCCGTGGCCGCCGTGCGCGAGCGTATAGCCCAGTACGCCAACATTCCCGGTCCTCTCCGCGGTGTGGGAATCACTTTTATAATCACCGCTCTGATGGGCATCGCCTTCATGAGCTTCCTCGGTATAAAAATCTGATATGGAATACCTTAGCATAGCATGCTCGTTCACGCCGCAGGCATGGCTCACTATCGGCGCAGGCGTGGCTTTGTTTCTGATAGTGACGTTGCTGCTGGTGGCCGTGCTGCTGGTGGCCAAACGATACATGGTGCAGAGCGGCGACGTGGTTATAACCGTCAACAATGACCGAAAGATTACAACCCCGTCCGGCAAACCGCTGCTGAGCACCATGGCCGACAACAACGTGTTCCTGCCGTCGGCATGCGGCGGCAAAGGCAGCTGCGGCCAATGCCGCGTACAGGTGCTCGAGGGCGGCGGCGACATCCTGCCCACCGAGGCCGTGCATTTCACCCGTAAGGAAATGAAAAATCACTGGCGGCTGGCCTGTCAGGTAAAGGTGAAGGGCGATCTCGATATCGAAGTTCCGGCAGCTGCCCTCGACGTCAAAGAATGGGAATGCGAGGTCATTTCCAACCGAAACGTGGCAACTTTCATCAAGGAATTCATCGTCGCTCTGCCCGCCGGCGAGCACATGGACTTTCTGCCCGGCTCTTACGCCCAGATAAAGATACCGCCCTTCGAGATGGACTACGCCAAAGATATCGACCGCTCGCTAATAGGCGACGAATACCTGCCCGCCTGGGAAAAATTCGGCCTTTTCAGCCTCAAGTGCAAAAACACCGAAACCACAGTGCGAGCATACTCCATGGCCAATTATCCCGCCGAAGGCGACCGCATAATGCTGACTGTGCGCATAGCCACGCCACCTTTCAAGCCCAAACCAGAGGTTGGCTTCCAGGATGTTATGCCGGGCATTGCCTCTTCCTATATCTTCTCGCTCAAGCCCGGCGATAAAGTGGTTATGAGCGGTCCTTACGGTGATTTCCATCCCATTTTCGACTCCGACGCCGAAATGATGTGGATAGGCGGCGGTGCCGGTATGGCACCTCTGAGGGCTCAGATCATGCATATGACCAAGACCCTGAAGACAACAAACCGGAAGATGAACTTCTTCTACGGCGCCCGCGCTCTCAACGAGGTGTTCTATCTCGACGATTTCCTCAAACTCGAGAAGGAATTCCCCAACTTCAAGTTCCATCTCGCCCTGGACCGCCCCGACCCTGCCGCCGACGCCGCCGGTGTGAAATACACTCCCGGGTTCGTGCATCAGGTAATATACGACACCTACCTCAAGGACCACGACGCCCCCGAGGACATAGAATACTATATGTGCGGCCCCGGCCCGATGAGCAAAGCCGTGAACGGCATGCTCGACTCGCTCGGCGTAGACCCGGCCTCCATCCATTACGATAACTTCGGAGGTTGAGCCGGCACCGATGAATGTCCGCATCGAAGAAGGGTGGCGGCGGGCTCTAGCCGACCAGTGGGAAGCGCCTTATTTCGCCGAACTGACGGCGAAAGTGCGCAGCTCCTATGCGTGCGGCACCGTTTATCCGCCGCCCGCGCAGATTTTCGCGGCCTTCGACGCCACGCCATTCGACCAAGTCAAGGTGGTGATAATCGGTCAGGATCCTTACCACGGTCCCGGACAGGCCAACGGCCTGTGTTTCTCCGTCGCGCCCGGAGTGCAGATACCGCCCTCGCTGGTGAATATCTTCAAGGAAATGGCCGACGATACCGGCGCCGGCGCCGACGCCATACCCGCCGACGGCGATCTCGGCTATCTGGCCCTCCAGGGCGTTCTCCTGCTCAACAGCACGCTCACCGTAGAGGCTCACCGCCCCGGCTCGCACCGCCCCCTGGGCTGGGAAACGCTCACCGACGCCGCCATCCGTGCCCTCTCGTCGCAACGCAAGGGCATTGTCTACATGTTGTGGGGAAGCCACGCCATCCGCAAGGCCGCTCTCATCGACGCCTCGCAAAACCTCATCCTCACCTCGCCCCATCCCTCGCCACTGAGTGCTTACAAGGGTTTCTTCGGCAACCACCATTTCAGCCGCGCCAACAGTTACCTTGAGGAACAGGGCAAAACTCCCATAAAATGGCTATGAAACGCCTGGCAACCCTCGCGGCTGTCATTTTCGCCGCCTCAGGGCTCCTCTACGCCGCCGACACCATGAGCGGCAGCCGCAGCGAGCGCATACGCACGCTGCGCATGGCTCCTTTGGGCACCCCTTTAGGCCTGCCTGTCACTACTCTGGCCGACCCGGTACCGCTGGTGCTCAGTTTCGACCATCTTGCTTCCGACCGCGAGTTCTTCCGTTACCGCCTCGTGCACTGCGACGCCAACTGGCGCCCGGACGGCCTGGTCGACAGCGAGTTCCTGGACGGTTTCAACGAGGGAACAATCGACGATTACGAATATTCACAAGCCACAATGGTGCCTTACGTACACTACCGGCTGGCGATACCCAACGCCGACGTGGCGCCGACAATATCGGGCAACTATCTGCTGCAGGTCTACAACGAGAACGAGCCGGACAGCATCGTGGCCCAGCAGCGGTTCATGATTACCGAACAGACGGCACCCGTGCGCTTCGACGTCAGCCCGCAGACCGACGTTGACTACCGCAACGCACACCAGCAGCTTGAAATCTACGTCGATACAGAGCGGGCCGGAGTCGACGACGTGTTCAACGACATGCTCGTTGTCGTCGGACAAAACGGACGCCTCGACACCGAGACCTCCGTGCGGCGCCCCCTCCGATTTGTCGGAACCGAGGCAGTTTTCGCCCACGCTCCTCAGCTCATTTTCGAGGCTGGAAACGAATACCGGCGCTTTGAAACAGTCACCGACCGCTATCCCGGAATGGGCGTCGACGATATCGAATACTTCGAGCCTTATTACCACTATGTTCTCGCCATCGACTATCCCCGGGATGACAGCCGATACCAGTTCGACCGCACGCAGAACGGCGGCTACGTGGTGCGCCGCTCCGGAGCAAACGACAGCGATACCGAAGCCGACTACGGCGTGGTGCATTTCAGCCTCGAAATGCCCGAAATCCCGGGTGCCATGGTCTTCATCGACGGCGACCTCACCGACCGCCGCTTCGATGCCAACGCCCGCATGACATACAACCACACTAACGGCCGATACGAGCGCGCCATGCTTCTCAAGCAAGGAAGCTACAACTACCAGTATGTTGTAGTTCCGCCCGGAGGCCGACGGGCTTATACCGCCCCGATAGAAGGCGACAAATGGGAAACCGACAATTTCTACACCGTGCGCGTCTACAACCGGCGCCGCGGCGAACGCTACGACCGCCTTATAGGCTTCGGCGCAGCCAACATAAATCAATAGGCCATGCTTCAGATAGGTAACACATTGGTGAGCCTCGACCTGATAGAGCGCAAATTCTGCTGCGACCTTGCGCGATGCAAGGGTTGCTGCTGCGTGGACGGCGATGCGGGAGCGCCCATCACCGCCGCCGAGGACGAGGATATCAAAAAAATTCTACCCGCGATATGGGACGATCTCCTGCCGGCGGCACGTCGCCGCATCGAGGAGGAAGGCACAAGCTACATCGACATCGAAGGTGACCTGGTGACGCAGCTCGTGGAAGGCCGCAACTGCGTGTATGCCACTCTCGGCGATGACGGCTGTTGGCTGTGCGCTATCGACGCCGCCTTCCGCCAAGGCCGCATCAGCGTGCAGAAGCCCATATCGTGCGCCCTTTATCCGGTAAGAATCAAGGAATTCGATTCCTTCACGGCCGTAAACTACCACCGCTGGAAAATATGCCGCCCCGCCGAGACCCTCGGCCGCGCAAACGGCATCCGTGCCTATCGTTTTCTCGAAGGGCCCCTGCGCCGCCGCTTCGGCGATGAATGGTACGACGAACTGTGCCTGACCGCCGACGAGTACATCAGGCAATATCCCGACGGCCTCGCCGCAGACCAACCCTGACCAGACGCCATAGCTCGCCTATCCACAGTACTATCGAAGTACCGCCGATAATCAGCAGCCAATCGGTGAGCCGCAGCGGCATGACACTGAAGAACGGGCCGCCCACGCTGACTATCAATATCTGACCGCCAAAGATTATAGCTGCAATCAGCAGGAAACCTCCGCATCCTCCAAAATGCAGGGCCGAGCGGTTAGTGGCGTATGCCCTGGCATTGAACATATTCCAGAACTGCAGGAAAACGAACACGGTGAAGAAGAGCGAAACCTCATAGGGCGTCAGCAAGTGTTCTGCTGTCAGAGGCACTCGCCCTATGTCGGCCAACGACAGAAGGTCCGTATGTCCTAAATAAATGAACATACAGATAAGCATACCGAACATCAGCAGACCCGTTACGATAATTGACCGCCACATCGACGGCGTGATGATGAAGCGCCGGCGGTCGCGCGGTTTTTCGCCCATCACCGATGCCGTGGGAGGCAACGACGCAAGAGCCATGGCAGCAAAAGTATCCATTATCAGGTTCACCCACAGCATCTGAGTCACCGTCAGCGGCGATTCGGTGCCTAAGAAGGCGCCGCACAGCACTATGAGGCATGCAACAACGTTGACCGTCATCTGAAAGAGCACGAACCGCTGGATATTGCGGTAGAGCGAGCGTCCCCACATAACGGCGCGCCCTATGCTCGCGAATGAATTGTCGATAATCGTTATATCCGAAGCCTCTTTTGCCACCGAAGTGCCGTCGCCCATCGACAGACCCACATGCGCGGCCTTCAGGGCGGGTGCGTCGTTGGTACCATCGCCAGTGACGGCCACAACCTCGCCGAGCGCCTGCAGACTCTCCACCAGTCTTTTCTTGTCCATAGGCCGGGCACGGGCAATAATCTTTATGCGCCCTACCCTGCCACGCAACTCCTCGTCGGTCACCTCGGCGAACTCCGTGCCGGTGATAATATTGTCGTCGCAGTCGGTAGCGTCGTTCCACAAACCTATCTGCCGCCCTATCTCCCGTGCTGTGGCAGGGGTATCGCCCGTGACAATCTTCACTCCTATACCTGCCGAAAGCACTTCGGCCACCGCAGCAGGCACATCGGCACGTACAGGGTCCGAGATGGCGGCCACACCGAGAAAGACTATACCCGGCGCTTCGATTTTCCCATCAGGAGCAACGGGCATCTCGCCATCGGCAAGTTCCTTGTATGCGAATCCCAACGTGCGCATGCCCTGGTTCTGATACCGGGTAAGAAGAGCCTCTATCTCCTCGCGCCCGGCGCCGGCGGGGTAGACTCCGCACATGGCATACACTATCTCGGGAGCGCCTTTGATAAAAAGCGTGTGTTTGCCGCCGCCGTCGGCAACGACAGTAGCCATATACTTGCGCTCAGTGCTGAAAGGCACCTCGGCAACGACATCCACGGCACTCTTGGTAGCTCTATAGTCCACGCCACGCCTGTGGAGCCACAGCAAAAGAGCTCCTTCGGTGGGATTGCCTATCACCTTGGGACCCGAAGCGTCGCTCATATCGAGCTCAGCCGTGGAGTTCACGGCAATACCCTCGAAAATCACCTTGTCCGACGGACTGCCGAAAAAGTCGGTGTGCGCAACCTGCATTCGGTTTTCGGTAAGAGTCCCCGTCTTGTCGGTGCAGATCACCGTGGTGGCGCCCATGGTCTCGCACGCGTGCATTTTCCTCACCAGATTGTTTGTGCGGAGCATACGCCGCATTGAATATGCCAGCGACAAGGTTACAGCCATCGGCAGGCCCTCCGGCACCGAGACCACAATGAGCGTCACGGCAATCATCAGAGTCTGAAGAAAGTAGGTGAGCATCGGCAGCAGCGACGCATCGCCGCCCTGATGAAAATACATAATCATGCGGCCCACCACCACCAACGCAGCTATTACATAACTTGCTCTCGCAATGAAGCGGCCGAGGCGCTCCAGCTGCTCGTTGAGCGGCGTCTTCACCGAGCTGTCTATGCCGGCGGCGCAGAACACTTTGCCGCTCTCGGTGGTATCGCCCACGCTTTCGACTTCCATAATGCCGTGGCCTTCGAGCATGCGTGTGCCACGCAGTACAACATCCGAAGGATAGGTTGCCTCGGAATGGAATTCGGCAGGATTGGTGGTCTTTGAGCACTGAGGCTCGCCTGTAAGCGTGGATTCATCGACAGTCACCGACGTAGCAGCCAGCAGACGACCGTCGGCGGGTATCTCGCAGCCGGTGGTGAGCACCACAATGTCGCCTACCACAATATCGCGTCGCGGCACCTCCGTGACGGCACCGTTGCGGTAGACTTCCACAGGTTCGTCATCGTTCACCTTGTTGAGGATGGCAAACTCACGCTCGGCACGCTCTTCGAAAATAAATCCCAGCCCGGTTGCAAGGATAATTGCTATAAAAATACCCACCGGCTCGAAAAACACCACGGCGTCCAGACCAAGACCCCAGTAATCATAGCACGATATCGCAAGCGAGAGAGCCCCCGCAACCATCAGCACTATTATCAATGGCTCCTTGAACTTATCCAGCAGCCGCGCAATTGCCGTGCGACGCTTTGCCGGCGTGAGTATATTGGCGCCGTGCTTACGGCGGCTCGCCTCGACGGCCGCATTGTCCAAACCGCGGTATTCCTTTTTATCTGTCATTTTTACAAATATATATCAAAACGGGTGCAAAATTAGTTATTAAACATTTTAGAAACAACACAGCCCATAGAGCCTAATGCTCCAATTAATAAATTTAACAAAAACTTCATAATCATCACGGCAAAAAACATTCCTAAAATTATTTACACTGAAAGAAAAAATGCCTAATTTTGCAACACCAAAAAAATTCAGGACTTCATAACAAATCACCATAACAAAATGGCAGAAATCAAAACAGTAGGCATCCTAACTTCCGGCGGCGACGCTCCAGGCATGAACGCCGCAATACGTGCGGTGACACGTTCCGCAATCTTCAGCGGCCTTAAAGTCAAAGGCATATACCGCGGATACCGGGGGCTTATCACCGACGAGATAGTGGACTTCAAAACCCAGAATGTCTCAAACATCATCCAGCAGGGCGGAACAATCCTCAAAACAGCACGCTGCAAGGAATTCCAGACTCCTGAAGGACGGCAACTCGCCTACGACGTTCTGCAACGCCATGAAATCGACGCCCTCGTCGTTATCGGCGGCGACGGCTCCCTCACCGGCGCCCGCATCTTCGCCAACGAATTCAATCTGCCAATCATAGGTCTGCCCGGCACTATCGACAACGACCTCTACGGCACCGATACCACCATAGGCTACGACACAGCCCTCAACACCATCATGCAGTGCGTGGATAAGATACGCGATACCGCTACCAGCCACGAACGTCTCTTCTTCATCGAAGTCATGGGCCGCGACGCCGGTTTCCTCGCCCTCAACGGCGCCATAGCTTCCGGTGCCGAAGCAGCTATCATCCCCGAGATATCCACCGAAGTCGACCAGCTCGCCGAACTCATCCAGAACGGCTTCCGCAAGAGCAAGAACTCATCGATAGTCCTGGTGGCCGAGAGCCCTGTCACCGGTGGTGCCATGGGTCTGGCCGAACGCGTCAAAAACGAATATCCGGGCTACGACGTGCGCGTATCCATCCTCGGGCACCTGCAACGCGGCGGTTCTCCCACCGCTCATGACCGTATTCTTGCATCGCGCATGGGTGCCGCGGCCATCGACGCCCTCATGGAAGACCAGCGCAACGTGATGATAGGAGTCAAAAACGATGAGATTGTCTATGTTCCCTTCTCGAAAGCTATCAAAAACGACAAGCCCATCAACCGCGAACTCCTCAACACCCTCCGCCGGCTCTCGATATGATAAAAAGTGGCTGCGAAAGTTTGCCATATCAAAAAATATATGTAACTTTGCAGTCGCTTAGCCAATCGGGGTGTAGCACAGTTGGCAGCGCGCCACGTTCGGGACGTGGAGGTCGGAAGTTCGAGTCTTCTCACCCCGACAGAATTTTCAGCAAATGGGCTTTAACTCAGCGAGTTAAGCCCATTTCTTTTTCAAATCTGACGGTCTCCTGCCGGTATGGCGGCTGCTTTAGCTGATACCAAGCGTGTGTCCACGGGGCTGTATGGCAACCATGCACGAGTCAGAGTATGACCTTGTGCATCTGGCTTCCTTTGCGGACAATGCAGAGGTTTCCGGGTGTGGGGTTGGCTATGCGGTGACCGTAGAGGTCGTACCACTCCTCGGGGGCGTCGGTATCGACAATGATATCATCGACGCCGGAATTGTCGCCGTATGTCTGGCTCCAGGTCATGCTCGCCAGATCTGCCTTGATGGTGTAAATGCCGGTGCGTTCGCTGTCTATCCACAGTCCCCATTTATTATCGGCCGTCGATAGTTTTGTTTTGTCGGCGGGGTCTGAGCCGTACCACGTGTTGCTTTCAGGATCTACAATATTGATATTCATCCACGGCTCGGTGACATCGAGGAGGGCCATGAACTCGCCCTCGCTGTCGGCGACAGGGAGCATGGTGGCGAGCACGTTGCTGCCGGCACGGTCATATATTTTCAGTGCCGAGGGATAGGGATCGACAACGGTGCGGCCGCCAAAGGCATCGAGGGCCTTGGTGGGTCGGCCGTCGGTGGTAAATGCTCCCATGTTGTATGCTCCCCAGCCAAGAGGAATGTAGCTTTCGGGGCGCCATTGGCCGTCGGTTTCGGGCTCCCAGTAGAAAATACCGCAGCAGCCGTCGATAGGCTTGAGGCGGTTGAAAAGGTCGATCATCACCTCATGGGCCAAGCGGGGATTTCTGACATCAAAGCCTGTTTCGCAAATCATTACAGGAACTCCGAAGCGCACTATGGCCTCGCGGACATAGCGCTCCGTATTGACGTTACTGTGAGTGGCGCCGGCAGCGCTGCTGTTCCACTCCCCGGCATTTGGATAGTGCGAAAATCCTATGATATCGAACTTGCCGCCTGCGGCTTTGAAATCGGGGAAAAACCACTGCCCGCTTTCGGTGCCGGCAAGATGAATTATCACTTTAGCGCCGGGAAACACAGCTTTGACGGCATCGTAGCCAACATTGCTTAATTCGGCATAGTCGGCGAACCGCGCGGCGCCGCTCAAATCCCAGCGTACTCTGCCGAAATCTCCGAGCATGCCGTTATTAGTCTCGTTGCCTACCTGCACCCACTTGGGTTCTATCCCTTCGTCCTTGAGTGCCTGCAGAATTTCGCGGGTGTGCCTGTCTACAGCCTCCTTTATCTGTTCACGATTCATATTCTGCCAGCCCCGAGGCACCAGCTGGGTGCCGGGGTCGGCAAAACGGTCGCTGTAATGAAAATCGATCATCAGATCGAGGCCGCGGGCTTTGGCGCGAAGAGCTTTGGCAAGGACATCGGCCTTGTCGCACCAGGGGCCGTAGCCGTTCTCGGGGTCGACAAATACACGGAGACGCACGGCGCTCATGCCTATCTGCTCCATGAGTTCGAACAATTCGGTTTCTTCGCCGGCCTTGTTGTAGAAAAGGCGGCCGTCGGCCTCCATTTCCGTGCACCAGCTGACATCGGCGCCACTGACAAAACTTTCGGCACGCACGCCAAAGCATACCATGCCAAGCAGGAATATGAGAATTGATTTATTCATCGGTAGCTATGGTGTTGATTGGTTACTATATCACAACGAAATATGCACTCTTTTTATTATATGTCGGCCTGCCTCTTTGGAATTTGCAGGGAGCCCTGACCTTTTTCTGAAAGTTGTGCGAAAAATATCAGGATTTATATATATATTTGCATTCAGAAAAACAAACTTAAGGTAATATATGAAAAGATGTTCATCGTGCGGCACTTATGCCGAAGATAATGCTTATGTATGTCCGCGCTGCGGCGCCCCGCTTGGCGCCCCGCAGCAGGCACCGCAATATGCCCGGCAGGTGACGGCACCCCCGCGCCAGGCATATTATCAGCCCGAGCCTGCCTGCTGCGAAAGGAACAATATCGTGGCGGGTATCTTCGCCCTGCTGTTCGGCTATTTAGGCATCCATTATTTCTATATGGGTAAAATAAGCGGCGGTTTTATATGCATTCTTCTGGAGCTGGTCACCTGCGGAGTGTGGTCGACCGTCACTTTCATCCAGGGCATAGTCTTCATGTGCATGAGCAACGAGGATTTCAACCGCAAATTTGTGCAGACATCGTCGACCTTCCCTGTTTTCTGACAACAGCGCAATGATTTACCTCGCTCTCCCGGTCAGTCGCAGGCGCCTGTCGTTCTATCTCGCAGCCGAAGAATGGGCCGCGCGCGTCCTGCCGCCCGACGATTATTTTTTCGCCTGGCGAGTTGAGCCTACGGTGATATGTGGCCGAAATCAGGAAATCGACAAGGAAATAGACCTTGACTACTGTCGGCGCGAGGGCATAGACATCATGCGGCGCAAGAGCGGCGGCGGCGCTGTCTATGCCGACCTCGACAACTATATGTTCTCGTACATCTGTCCGGATGCCGGTGGGATACAGCAGACCTTCGCCCGCTATACCACCATGGTCGCCGACATGCTGCGCAGCCTCGGCATCGACGCTGCAGCAAACGGGCGCAACGACATTGTTGCCGGCGGCCGCAAAATCAGCGGCAACGCTTTCTACCACCTGCCGGGCCGCGCCATTGCCCACGGCACCATGCTCTATCACTTCGATGCCGAACGGCTCGGCAAGGCTCTGACGCCCTCGCGCGCCAAACTCGAATCGAAAGCTGTGGTATCGGTAAACTCACGCGTCACCTCCCTAATGGAACAGGGCTTAAACATGGGTCACGAGGAATTCGAGAACTATGCCGTCAACTTTCTCTGCACAGACGAACTCACTGTCGATGCCGACGGCGTGGAGCAGATTGCCGAAATAGAAAAGACATATCTTACTCCCGAACATCTTTATGGACGGCGGCTGTCGCACCCCGAACCGGGCGGGGACGCCATTGTCCGCTCCCGGTACCTGGACGGCGTCGGCGAAATGACTCTCCGCCTGGTCCTTGACAACAACGGCTCCATCGTCGCAACATCTCTCAGCGGTGATTTTCTTCTTACCGGCGATCCCGAGCAATGTTTTATGAAACGCCTCAAAGGCCTACCCTACCGGCGCGACGCCCTTGCCGGAGCACTCGACGGAACCGACCCGTCGCGCGCAGTCGCCGGCCTCTCGGCACGTCAACTTACCGACCTCCTAATCGACTGAACAATACATACAGCACCTCCATGGAAAACGAATTAAAAAAAACATGCCTGCATCAGGCTCACAGCGAATTAGGTGCCTCCATGGCACCATTCGCAGGCTATGACATGCCTATAGAATACAGCGGCCTCGACACCGAGCATACTGCCGTGAGAACGCACGCGGGTGTTTTCGACGTTTCGCACATGGGCGAGATATTTATCGAAGGCCCCGACGCCGTAGACCTCGTGAACCACGTATTCACCGGCGACGCCGCCGCTCTGGCCCCCGGCGCCATTGTCTACGGCATGATGTGCCGCCCTGACGGAGGCACCGTCGATGACCTCCTCGTCTATCGTCTTGCCGACAGTAAATTCCTGCTCGTGGTCAACGCATCGAACATCGACAAGGATTATGACTGGATAAAGGCCAACGCCGACGGCTACGACGCGGCTATCCTCAACCGCAGCGCCGACTATGGCCAGCTGGCCCTTCAGGGGCCCGAAAGCGAGACGGTGCTCCGCGACGTGCTCGGCATCGACGCCGCAGCCATGAAATTCTATACTTTCACGGCTCTGCCCGGTGCCGACGACGCACATCCCATGATAGTTAGCCGCACAGGCTATACCGGCGAAGACGGCTTTGAAATCTATGCCGACGAGGGTACGGTTATCGACATGTGGCATCGCCTCATCGATGCCGGCGTGACGCCCTGCGGCCTCGGCTGCCGAGACACCCTGCGTTTTGAAGCCGGTCTGCCGCTCTACGGCGACGAGCTGGCCGATGACATAACACCTGTGGAGGCCGGCCTCTCCATGTTTGTAAAGCTCGACAAACCCGGCGGCTTCATAGGCCGCGACGCTCTTGCCCGACAGAAGACCGAAGGCCCGAAAAAACGTCTGGTAGGTCTCGAACTGGAGGGCGCCGCTACGGCACGCCACGGTTTTGAGGTCCTCGACATCGACGGCGCCGTCGTGGGTCATGTCACCACCGGCTACAACTCGCTGACCGTAGGCAAAAACCTCGCAGTAGCCCTTGTAGATGCCGCCTATGCTCCCCTGGGCACTCATCTGCAGGTCAAGATACGCCGACGCATGGCCAACGCAGTGGTGGTGAAAAAGCGTTTCTACATCCCCAACTACAAGAAATAACATACCTAACTGAATATAAACTCCCTAAAACCGAAATTATGGCTAAAACCTATTATCTTCCCAGCCACGAGTACATAACAGTAGAAGGCGACGAAGGCCGTGTGGGCATCAGCGAATATGCAGCCTCTCAACTCGGCGCCGTCACATATGTCGACATGCCCGCCGAGGGCGATACTTTCGATGCCGGCGAGGATTTCGGCGCCATAGAGAGCCGCAAAGCCGCCTCCGACCTTTATATGCCTGTCGCCGGCGAGATCATCGCCGTCAACGAGGATCTCGAGAACGACCCGCGACTCATCAACAACGACCCCGCAAACGCCTGGATAGTGAAAATACGCATCTCGGACCCCTCGGAACTCGATAAGCTGATGGATGCCGACGCATACCGGATGTATCTCACCACCCTTCACTGAGCCTCGCTGCCTTATGACCGATTTTAACCGTTATCTTCCGCACACCGCCGAAGATATCGCCGCCATGCTCGAACGCTGCGGTGCCCGCACGCTCGACGACCTCTACGCCGACGTTCCCCGCGAGCTGAGGCTCAAAAAGCCCTATGGCATAGGCAAACCCATGAGCGAACCCGAGCTGGAAAGCCTTTTCCGGCAGATAGGCGCCCTCAACAAACCTATGACGTGCTTTGCCGGCGCCGGTTTCTACCATCACTATACTCCGGCCGCTGTCGGCGCAATATGCTCGCGCTCCGAATTCGCCACCGCATACACTCCTTATCAGCCCGAAATCAGTCAGGGCACCCTCCAGTACATCTTCGAGTACCAGAGCATGATGTCTGAACTAACCGGGATGGACGCGAGCAACGCCTCGGTATACGACGGCGCCACAGCCACCGCCGAGGCAATGATAATGAGCGTGGCATCGGCACGCAAACGCAACCGTGTGCTCATCTCGTCGACGCTGTCGCCGGCAGTGGCACAGGTACTGTCGACCTATGCCGTACCCCGCGGCATTATCCTTGAAGTCATTCCGGCTCACCACGGCGTTACCGACCGCGCCGAACTGCGGGCCATGCTCGGTGCCGGCGATGTTGCCGGCGTCATCCTCCAGCAGCCCAACTATTTCGGCATTATCGAAGACTGGGAAAACATAGCCGACGATATCCATGCCGCCAAGGCCCTCATGGTGGTAAACGCCCACGCCTCGACACTCGGCGTGCTGCGCTCGCCGGGAGAATGGGGAGCTGACATAGCGTGCGGCGAAGCCCAGTCGCTGGGAATGCCGCTGAATTACGGCGGTCCCTATCTGGGATATCTGTGCTGCCGCAAGGCTCTGCTGCGCAAGCTGCCGGGCCGCATCGTCGGCGCCACTACCGACGCCCGCGGCAACCGAGCCTTTGTCCTCACCCTCCAGGCTCGCGAGCAGCACATACGGCGCCAGAAAGCCACATCGAACATATGCTCCAATCAGGGCATCATGACGCTCCATGCCGCTGTCTATCTCTCTCTCATGGGCGAAGCCGGCCTTCGCAAGGTCAACGAATTGAGCTGTTGCGCGGCACATGCCCTCGCAAAGGCGCTCGCCGGCACCGGACGCCTTGCCCTGCGCTATCCCGAGCATCCTTTCCTCAATGAATTCGTCATGGATACCGTCGACCCTCTCACACCGCAGGCAATTATCGACGCTGCCGCCGCCGAAGGCATTCTCGCCGGTGTGCCCGTCGGTGAAAACGGTCTGATGCTCGCCGCTACCGAGATGTGCACGCCCCACGACATCGAACGTCTTACCAATATAGTAAGTAACCTCTGACAGCCTCTCAAGCCATGAACAATAAGCTCTATTCTCCGCTAATTTTCGAGAAATCGCACAAAGGCCGCAAGGGGTACTCGCTCCCCGACTATGACTACGGTGTTGAATTCGAGCTCCCATCGAGTCTGCGCCGCCACACCGCCCCCGTCCTCCCCGAAGTCGACGAACCCACGGTAGTGCGCCACTACACCAACAGCTCTACCAATAATTTCGGTGTTGATTCCGGCTTCTATCCGCTGGGGTCGTGCACAATGAAATATAACCCCAAGGTCAACGAGGCCATGGTGGACGTGGCAAATGTGGCCAACCTCCACCCCCTTCAGCCGGCAGCCACGGCAGCCGGCGCCCTCGAGATCTACCATAGTCTGGCCTCGGCACTCTGCCGCATAGGCGGCATGGCCGAATTCACCCTGAACCCCTTTGCCGGCGCTCACGGTGAATATACCGGTCTGATGGTTATCCGCAGCTATCACCTCGACCGCGGCGACGAGACACGTACGAAAGTGCTCGTTCCCGATTCGGCGCATGGCACAAATCCCGCATCGGCGGCGATGGCCGGCTTCGATATCGTGGAAGTCAAGAGCCTGGCCGACGGCACCATCGACGTGGACGACCTTGTGTCGAAACTCGACAATACTGTAGCGGCGCTGATGATGACAAATCCCAACACCATAGGGATGTTCGAGCACAGCATACCCCGCATCGCCGAAGCCGTTCACGCCGTCGGTGCCCTCCTCTACTACGACGGCGCAAACCTCAACCCCATGCTTGGCGTGGCGCGTCCCGGCGACATGGGTTTTGACGTCATGCACATCAACCTGCACAAGACATTCTCCACTCCTCATGGCGGCGGCGGTCCCGGCGCCGGTCCTGTGGGCGTGCGCGACGGTCTCGGTAAATATCTGCCGAATCCGAGGGTTGTGCGCGGCGCCGACGGCCTTCTCGACGTTGTCTTCGATGATACCGCCTGCGGCCGTATGGGCGCGTGGCTCGGCAATTTCACAGTATATATCAAGGCATTGGCCTATATCCTCACCATGGGCGACGAGGGTCTGGCGATGGCAGGCAAGCTCGCCACACTCAATGCCAACTACATAATGAACAGCCTCAAGAGCCTCTACGAGCTGCCGGTTGCCGGCCCATGCAAACATGAGTTTGTTTTCGACGGCCTCAAGGACAAATCGACGGGCGTAACGACCATGAACGTTGCCAAAGCTCTGCTCGACCGCGGCTTCCATGCCCCGACAATCTATTTCCCGCTGCTCTTCCACGAGAGCCTGATGATAGAGCCTACCGAGACCGAAAGCCGCGAGACTCTCGACAGCTTCATTGCCGCCATGGCCGACATTGCCCTCACGGCCTCGGACAACCCACAGGCTGTCAAGGACGCTCCATTGAATACCCCAGTCGTACATCCCGACGAGGACGAGGCCGCGCTCAATCCGATTGTAACATACAAAGAGCTATGCGCCAAGTAGATGTAATAGTTATCGGCGCCGGGCCCGGCGGCGCGGAAATAGCCGCCGCCGAGGCCGCGCGCGGCAGTCGCGTGGTGCTGATAGAGCGCGACGCATATGCCGGCGGCACGTGTCTTAATCGCGGATGCATACCCACCAAAGCGCTGTGCGCCGCGGCGGCGACGTTGCGCACCGTCGCTGCCGCGTCGGCATTCGGCATCACCGTCGAGGGCCTTAGTGCCGACTATGGCACGGCCCACCGCCGTGCTGTCGATGTAGTAGCCACCCTTCGTGCCGACCTCGCCGGCGCTCTCACCGGTGTGGAACGGCTGCACGGCGAAGCGCGGCTGGCGCCGGGGCCATCGGTTATGGTGGCCGACGAGATTATCACCGCACCCAAGGTCTTCATTGCAACAGGCTCGCGTCCAGCCGCGCTGAAGGTGCCGGGCGCCGAACATATAATCGACAGCGACGCCTTCCTTGCCCTCGACAAGCTGCCGGCGCCAGCCGTTGTAATCGGCGGGGGCGTCATCGGCCTGGAATTCGCATCGATTATGAATGCCTATGGCACGGCAGTGACCGTTGTTGAATATTGCCCCGAAATACTGCCCGGCTTCGATGCCGAACTGGCGAAAAGACTGCGCACACAGATGTCTCGTGGTGGCGTCGTGTTCAAAACCGGTGCCTCTGTGCAGAGCGTGGAACGCGTCGCCGATGAATTCCGCGTAAACTTCAAGACCTCGAAGGGCGACTTTCAGGCCGAGGCCGCCATGGTGCTCGGCGCTGTCGGCCGACGGCCCGTAGTGCCCGACGGTTATGCCGATGTCGGAATAGAACTCGACAAGCGGGGATTCATCGTCGTAGACGAGAGAATGCAGACTTCCGCCAAGGGTTTCTATGCTGTCGGCGACGTCAACGGCCGTTCCATGCTGGCACACAGCGCCGCCGCACAGGCTCGCCGCGCAATGGGGTCCGACGTAGACCTCGACACCATCCCCGCAATTGTATTCACCACTCCGGAGCTGGCAGGCGTGGGCCTTACAGCCGACGCCGCCGCTGCCGCCGGCATGGCTGTGAGAACGGTGAAAGTTCCCTACAGTGCCTGCGGAAAGGCCGTTGCCGACGGGGTGGATGCCGGCGGGTTGCTCAAACTGACTGTAGATGAAGAGTCCGGCGTCATTTTGGGTTGCCATGTATTAGGCACCCATGCCGCAGACCTCGTCGCCGAAGCCGCCGCGGCTATCCATTATCGCGCCACTGCCGCCGACATGGCTCAGCGTATTGTCCACGCCCATCCTTCCCTTTCGGAACTCCTGTCCATTGCAGCCGCACGCGTTTGAATAATCCACGCCAACGAAAAAGGGCGTACGGGTGTTATAATTATATGGAAAAAATGACAGTCACTGAAATGATGCGTGCGCGCCATTCCGTGCGCGACTATACGGGAATACCCCTCACCGAACGGCAGAAAGATGCTCTGCGCGCTGCAATAGCAGCCGCAAAATCGCCATTCGGCGGAACGGTCGACATCCACATCGTCACAGCCGGCGATGCCGGCACTTTCAGCCCCACAACCTACGGCATGATACGCGGCGCCCGCGACTTTATGCTTCTTGGAATAGGTCCCGACAGAAATTCGCTGCTCTCGGCCGGTTATATCGCGGAGCGAGCCGTCCTGGAGGCAACAGCTATGGGTCTCGGCACATGCTGGATGAGCGGTACCTTCAGCAAGGCTGAGTTCAGTAAAGCAGCTGACTTCACCGCCGGGGCACCGCTCACCGTGGTGATAGCCATGGGAGTACCGGCGGCACGCAAGAGTTTCGTGGCCCGCGCCGCCGGCTTCCTTGCCGGCAGCGACGGACGCAAACCTTACGGCGACTTGTTCCACAATACCGACGGCACTCCTTATGTCGACGATGGCAGCCCCGTGGCCGAAGCCCTCGAAATGATGCGCCTGGCGCCCTCAGGCGTCAATTCGCAGCCATGGCGAGCCATAGTGACGGGCGACAGCACCGTCCGGTTCTTCGCAAAAGCCAAGAAGCCTACCGCTTTCATCGACATGGGCATAGGGCTAAGCCACTTCATGCTCGCCGCCGGCGCCCGCGGTCTCGACGGCACCCTCGCCGCCGAAAAGCCGCAGCCCGCAGCTCCCGCACCTGACCTCGAATACATCGTCACCTTCTCCCCCGCATAATTCTTAACCGCATTCAAACTCAAGTTGACTACTCCGCGCTGAAATTATGCGGAGCAATTCATCTTTTCACAAAATTTTCGTAAATTTGTAGCGTAGGCTCCCTGAGGGCCGGATGCTGACAAACCGCAAGAAGTGAAGAGATATGCCATCCTATTGACAGCCATTGTGTTGGCTATTTGTGTTCGCGCTGCCGACGCAGTGCGCTCCGATAGTATTGTGCTTCTTCTCCATGAGGTAAAACTCGGCCACATAGCCATGCTTATCACCGGCGACGACGGCAAATATCACTTTTTTTCAATCAACGGCAACAACATCTACCTATCGGCGCGCTTCGTGTCGGGCGGCTGGTATGCCGGCAACCGACGCTACAACGACCTGGGGGAACGCAGCTGGGACTCACCCGCCGACTTCCTGCGGTCATCGTTCAATTCCAACGGACGCACGAGCGACGCCAGCGTGACAGCCTGCCACTATACCGTGGGCTATGCCATAGCCACCACCGCCGAGCAGAACGCCACCATGGCGGCGACGTTCACGCGCCTGGGCTCGTCGGCATACAATCTGCTGAACAACAACTGCGCCACCGCCTGCATAAAGACCATGCAGTCGGCCGGTCTGCCCGTAGAGCCGCCCGAGGGCAGCGATGACGACGACATGCCGCCCGGCATGCCTCAGCCCGACGGCTTCCAGCGGGTGTTCATTTTCGTGTCGAACCTCACGGGAGCCTACGATTTCCCCTACCTCACCTTCCGCCGTCTTGTGCGGGCCAATCCCGGCGGTACATTCATCCGATAGCACATCATGCCTTTTCTTTGCGCCGAACCCGAACATCCCCATCTGCAGCGCGCGGCCACCTCAGCACTGATGGCCGTCATGTACTTCTGCTATTGCGCTGTGGTGCGCTTCGCCACCTCAGAGGGCGCCGGATGGCAATTTTTCATGTTGGCGCTGTCGTCGGCAATACCCGCACTGGCTTTCCTGTGCATTCTCAATGCCATGTACCTCAGCCAGTGGAAGAGGAGCAAAACGGTCCACACCGTTGCCACGATAATTCTCGACATTCTGTCGATAGCACTCATGGCCTCGCAGGTTGACTACAACAACATTGTAAACATGGAATTCTGAACCGATGAAAAGCACACCGACACCGCCGCGGCTGCCGTCGCTCATGCACCTGATGTGGCTGACATTGGGTTGCTGGGCCCTCAATTCGCTGATACCCCTCACGGAATTCGCATACGGTCAGTTGTGGGACACCCCCCTGGGCCTTGTGGCCGCAAATCTGCCCTTCGGCTCGGTAGCCGCCGTAGAGTGCTTCACATATCTGAAGATGAGGCCATATTTCAGCGGTGCATACCTCACCATCCTCTACCTAATGCCGGTTCTCATGCTGGCCACGCCGCCTACCATAGTGATAATTTCAATGATAGTAGGATAAAAAAAACCGCCCGAAGGCGGTTTTTTTCATATCCTGAAGTCTGTGGCCTATTCCATCAGCGAGAGCGAACGACTGATAAAGGCGTCGAGAGCCGGGCCCTTGAGGAGGCCGTTGCCCAGCAGAGCGAGGTCCACAACCTGAGCGGCACGTTTCTCGCCGGCGGAGTAGGCATCGATAGCCTTGTACATCTCTGCGCGGGTGTCGGCCACGGCCTTTTCGAGATCCTTGGCCTTCTGGTCACTTTCGGCATCGGCAGGCTTGCCGTCGTTGCTCTTGCGCAGGTCGGCGGCCGCCTTGTTGTCGACGTCGATTTTGTCAAGCATGGGAGCGACAGCGTCCCTGAGGTCCTTGTCGGCGTCGGCGGTGAGTTTCTTCACTATCGGGTTTTCGGTGTTGACCACCAGCGTATAGCTGTCGGGCATCTCGGCATAGAAATTCATGCCGGGCTGCAGGGCTGCCATCTCCTTCATGCGGCGCATATATTCGTTCTGCGTTATCACCACCGGCTTGGCGTCGGGAGCGAGAGCCTCGAACTGAACCACGAAGTTGGTCTTCTCCACATCCTTTACAGTCAGCTCGAAAAGGCGGGTGAGCACCGCGCGCTGCACCGGCGTGAGGTCGGCGGTCTTTTTGTCGGTCTTGCGGATGAGGTTATCCACCACATCGGAGTCCACGCGCACCAGCTCGGTGCCGTTGAGTTTGCGCTCGAGCAGTCCCACGAAGTGATTGTCGAGCTGACCGTCGAGCAGCAGCACGTTGTAGCCCTTGTCGGTGGCCGCCTTGATGTAGGAGTACTGCGCGACAGGGTCTGTGGCGTAGAGGTAAACTATCTTGCCGTCGGCGTCGGTCTGCTGAGCTTCTACCAGAGTCTTGTACTCATCGAGAGTAAAGTACCGGCCCTCGGTGTCCTTGAGCAGCAGGAACTTCATGGCAGCCTCACAGAACTTCTCGTCGGTGAGAATGCCGTAGACTATGAAGATACGGATGTCGTCCCATTTCTTCTCGAAATCGGCGCGATCGGCCTTGAAGAGGTCGTCAAGTCGCGAGGCAACCTTCTTGGTGATGTAGCCCGATATCTTCTTGACAGCGGTATCGGCCTGCAGATAGGAACGGCTCACGTTCAGAGGGATGTCAGGCGAATCGATCACGCCCTGCATGAGGGTCATGAATTCGGGAACCACGCCCTCCACCGAGTCGGTGACGAATACCTGATTGCAATAGAGCTGTATGCGGTTGTGGTTGATATCGAAATTGCTCTTTATCTTGGGGAAGAAAAGGATGCCGGTGAGAGTGAAAGGATAATCCACGTTGAGGTGTATCCAGAACAAGGGGTCATCCTGGCCGGGATATAGTTCGCGGTAGAACTCGAGGTAATCCTTGTCGGTGAGCTCCGACGGTTTCTTCATCCACTGGGGCTCGGTGCTGTTCACCACCAGATCTCGGTCGGTGCCCACCCACTTGCCGTCCTTGTATTCGCGCTCCTTGCCGCTGATTACGGGAACCGGCAGGAAGCGGCAGTACTTGCGCAGAAGCAGATCCACGCGCTCCTGTTCGAGAAACTCGGCCGAGTCCTTGTCGATATGAAGGATAATGGATGTGCCGCGCTCGGTGCGGTCGCCTTTGGTTAGGGTGTATTCGGGCGAACCGTCGCATTCCCAGCGCACAGGCTCGGCGCCCTCCTTATAGCTCAGAGTATCGATGGTAACCTTGTCGGAGACCATGAACGCCGAGTAGAAGCCCAGACCGAAGTGGCCGATGATAGAGTTGGCCGTGTCCTTGTACTTGTTCAGGAACTCTTCGGCGCCCGAAAAAGCTATCTGATTGATGTATTTGTCGATATCGTCGGCGTCCATGCCTATGCCGCGGTCGGTCACCGTCAACGTGCCTGCCTCCTTGTCGATGCTCACACGAACATCGAGGTCGCCGAGTTCACCCTTGAAATCGCCGAACGCCGCAAGGGTGCGCAACTTCTGCGTGGCATCCACGGCATTGCTCACAAGCTCGCGCAGAAAGATTTCATGGTCGCTGTAAAGGAACTTTTTGATTACCGGGAAGATATTCTCGGTAGTAACTCCAATTTTACCGGTGTTTTGCATATCTTTTATATATATTATTCAGTATTTCATAGATTAAACGGCAAAAATGGTGCCATTGTTCCGGTTATGTCATTTTGTCACTTTTGCCCGGCGGCAAGCATGGACTGCAGAGTCTCGTCGGCCTTCTGCCGGCCCAAAGACTCGGCGATGATGGCACCGGCGAAGTCCAGAGTCGTGCCCGGACCTTCCGACGTTATCACATTGCCGTCGGCCACCACTCGCTCGGCAACATAAGTGCCGCCGGCGGCATCGATCATGTTGCCCAGACCCGGATAGCAGGTGGCCCGCTTGCCGGCAAGAATGCCCGTGGGCGCAAGCACCACTGCCGGACCTGCGCATATCGACGCTATCTTGCCCCCGCGTTCATGGTGCCGACAGATAATATGGTTCAAAGCGGCCGACGCATGCAGATTATCGGCGCCGGGCTGGCCACCGGGTATGATAATCCAATCGGCGCCCGATACATCGACATCCGCCAGTAGCGAATCGGCGACCACCGACTGCCCCGTGGCGCCCTTTACATTTTTGGAATCGCTCACGGCAACCTCGACTACGTTCATTCCGGCGCGGCGCATGGCGTCGACAGTGGCCATGGCCTCTATTTCCTCGAAGCCCGGCGCAAGGAAAATATATGACGTCTGCGACTTCATATTAAATCCAATCATAAGTGCGATAAATAGTAAAATTTATTTCATAGCATTTATAACATCACGCCCTCGCCCACGGTTTTGCCCTCCCGCAAAAAATATTTTTAAAAAAGTTGCCGTAAAATTTGCACATGTCATAAATACACCCTAACTTTGCACTCGCAAAACGGGAACACCCCGCACCAACTTGCCTTGTGGTGTAATGGTAGCACGTCGGATTCTGGTTCCGCCTGTGAGGGTTCGAATCCTTCCAAGGCAACAAAAGGAGAATTGAAATTCAAACTTCAGTTCTCCTTTTTCATATCTGAGTGAATATCAGATGGTTTTGGATAATTCGTACTATACGGTTGTTCGACGCAAACCTCTATTTTCACATGATGGCAGAAGCATGTGCATAAGAAATGTGCAGTGTCTGACCATAATCGAAGTTGTTGGACCGTAAAGATCAAACTATGTCCAAAATTTCCGCAGTATAATGGTAAGATGAAGTCTGCAAAGAGGGTGGTCGTTTTTTGGGCTCAAACCGAAAAAGCATCCCCCTGGCACGTACTGTTGTCAGAATGCTTTACGGCTACCGCAGGTATCTGAAAACCATTACCACTGACAATGGCAGCGAATTCGCCGCCAATCTCGAAATCACGACCGGACTGAGAATGCGTGGAATGGACGATGTGTCGGTTTATTTCGCTGACAGCTATTGTTCCTGGCAGAAAGGCGCGGTCGAACACGAGAACAAACTTATTCGTCAGTACATCCCTAAGAACTCCAATTTCAATGACTTTTCTGATAATTTCGTCCGCAATGTAGGTCGTAAGCTAAATATGAGACCGCGTAAAAAACTCAACTTCTCAACACCTAAAACTGAATTCTTAAAACAAATCGCTAATTTTGCACTTGCCAGTTGAACCTGCGGTTTTTACTTTTTCAACTCATAGGATGATGTTTCTCAGCATATTCGATTGTCATCTCAGAAAATTTCGCTAATTTTGCAATAGAGTAACCTTAAACTTCTGAAGATGGCCGAAACGGTTTAATCCCAAAGGCAGCGATGCCTCCAAACCAATCAAATCCATAAAACTCCAATGCAGTCGTTACAGGCTCGGTCAGCCTTTCAGAAAACTGCAAACGGAGTTTTTGTTTTTATAAATGGCACTTACTCAAAGCGAAGATGCACTGGAAAAAGGTTTGATAAAAACTCTCACGGACATGGCGTATGAATACGTTGAGATCCATGAGGAGACTAACCTTATATCAAATTTCAAGCGACAGTTGGAGAAACACAACGCCAAAGAGCTTGCATCGCATGGCAGAACTGAGCTTACAGATAATGAGTTCAATAAGGTCATGCTATATCTTGAAGGTGGCACCACGTTTGAGAAAGCCAAAAAACTCCGGGATTTGCTTCCTTTGGAGCTTGACAACGGACAGCGTGTATGGCTTGAATTTCTTAATCGTCATAAATGGTGTCAGAATGAATTTCAAGTTTCCAACCAGATAACGGTAGAAGGCCGTCGTCAATGCCGTTATGATGTTACCATTCTGATTAACGGTTTGCCATTGGTGCAGATTGAATTGAAGAAACGTGGTGTTGAATTAAAACAAGCATACAATCAGGTTCAACGCTATCACAAGACATCATTTCACGGACTTTTCAACTATATTCAGATTTTCGTGATTTCTAATGGCGTGAACACCCGCTATTTCGCCAATAATCCCAATAGCGGTTATAAGTTCACGTTTAACTGGACTGACAGAAAAAACAATCCATTCAACCAGCTCAGCCTTTTCGCTGCTGAATTTTTCGACCCATGCACACTTGGTAAACTTATCAGCAAGTACATCGTACTTCACGAAGGCGATAAATGTCTGATGGTTTTGCGCCCATATCAGTATTATGCCGTTGAGGAAATCCTCGACCGTGTGGTCAACAGCAATGATAACGGCTATATCTGGCATACAACCGGTGCTGGAAAGACATTAACCTCATTCAAAGCCGCACAGCTTGTTTCGGAAATTGATGAAATAGACAAGGTGCTTTTTGTTGTCGACCGGCATGACCTAGACACACAGACACAGGCAGAATACGAAGCATTTGAGCCGGGAGCTGTGGATGGTACTGACAGTACCAAGGAACTTATACAGCGTCTTGGAAGTGATAAGAAAATAATAATCACCACTATCCAAAAACTGAATTGTGCTGTTACCAAAGACTATTACAACCGTCATCTTCAAGATGTGCGCGATAAAAAGATTGTGATGATTTTCGATGAGTGCCACCGAAGCCACTTCGGAGAAAGTCACAAAAATATTGTCCACTTCTTTAATAACCTTCAGATATTCGGATTTACCGGCACACCGATATTCGTTGAGAACTCTAAAAATGACCGCACTACGAAAGAAATATTCGGAAACTGTCTGCACAAATATCTGATTAAAGATGCTATCGCAGATGACAATGTGCTTGGTTTTCTCGTTGAGTATTATACAGATAACGCAGAACTTGACATTGAAAGCGAGAGCCGTATGCGTGAAGTTGCACGATTTATTCTTAACAACTTCAATAAATCTACTTTCGATGGCGAATACAATGCTCTGTTTGCCGTTCAGTCAGTGCCGATGCTACTGCGTTATTATAATATCTTCAAGGAATTGAAACCCGACATCAAAATCGGTGCGATATTCACATTCGCAGCAAACGGCAGTCAGGACGATGAAGCCACCGGCATGAACCAAGGCTTTGTTAATCCGAAAGTCGCCGCCGATGAGATGCAGGAGATAATTGATGACTACAATCACAACTTTGGCACCTCCCATTCGGTTGAAAACTTCGGGCTCTATTATGATGACATCAACAAGAGAATGAAGAAGAAAGATCCGAAGATGAAGCCTTTGGATTTGCTGCTTGTTGTGGGAATGTTCCTTACAGGCTTCGATGCCAAGAAGCTCAATACTCTCTATGTCGATAAAAATCTTGAATATCACGGTCTGTTGCAGGCGTTCAGCCGCACTAATCGTGTATTGAATGAGAAAAAGAGATTTGGAAAGGTAATCTGTTTCCGCGACCTCAAAAGCAACGTGGATGCGTCAATAAAACTGTTTTCCGACAATAACCCTATCGAGGATATTGTGCGGCCGCCGTTCAAGGATGTCAAGCGCGAGTACATTGAAAAGACAGAGCTGTTCCTGTCTAAGTATCCGAATGTCGATGAGATAGACAATCTTGAAAGCGAAAACGACAAGGTGGCGTTTGTCCTCGCCTTCCGTGACATAATCAAGAAACACGCTGAAATGCAGATTTATGAGGAATATTCGCCTTCGGATATATCTTTCATTATGACGGAGCAGGAGTTTCAGGATTTCCGCAGCAAGTATCTCGACATTGCCCAGAATTTCGGTGCAAAACGGGCAAAGGTTGCCGCTGAACCCGTTGCCGCTTATGGCGATGAACCGGAAACGACGCTCGAAGATATTGACTTCTGTCTTGAACTGCTCCACAGCGATGTCATCAATGTGGCGTATATCCTTGCTCTGATACACGATCTTGACCCTACAAGCGAGGACTACTCGCAAAAACGCCGTGAGATTCTCGACACGATGATTCGTGATGCCGAGATGCGCAGCAAGGCGGAACTTATCGACGGTTTCATAAGCGAGAATGTAGATGCCAATCAGGATGAATTCCGTCGGTCGAAAGCCGATGGCAGCATAGATCTTGAATCCCGTCTGGTGGAATATGTGCGCAAGGCAAAAGACCGCGCCGTAGAACAGCTGGCCGAGGAGGAGGAAATCGACCGGACAGCACTCCGTAAATTTATGGAGGAATACGACTATCTCCACCGCGAGAAAGACGAGATACTTCAGGAAGCCATCAAGAAAAAGAAACTCGGATTGAAACAGCGTCGCAACGTGTTCAACAGGATTCTACAAAAACTTCGTAAAATAATAGAAATCTACAACTGGGAATAATATATGAGCGAGGAACTCCAACAGCAGCTTCGCAGTCAGCTTTGGACTGTGGCAAACAACCTTCGCGGCAATATGTCGGCGAGTGACTTTATGTATTTCACTCTCGGATTCATCTTCTATAAATATCTGTCTGAGAAAATAGAGATGTATGCCGATGACATATTGTCGGAGGATGGTGTTACATTCAAACAGGCATGGGCAAGCGACGATGCCGAACTCAAGGCTGACATAAAAGACGAATGTCTGAGCAACCTCGGTTACTTCCTTGAACCGGAATTTCTTTTTTCAAGCATTATCGAGGCTGTTGACCGCAAAGAGAACATCCTTCCTCAGCTTGAACGCTCGTTGAAAAAGATAGAGGACAGCACGGTCGGACAGGATAGCAACGAGGATTTTGGCGGCCTGTTCTCTGACATAGACCTTGCGTCCCCAAAGTTAGGCAAATCTGCCGATGATAAAAACACGCTTATTTCCAATGTGCTTGTAGCTCTCAACGGAATTGATTTCGGACTTAACGAGGCTTCCGATATTGACATTCTCGGTGATGCCTACGAATATATGATTGGTCAGTTTGCTGCCGGAGCGGGTAAGAAGGCCGGAGAATTCTATACTCCGCAGGAAGTCAGCCAGATTCTTGCCGAAATTGTGACCACTGGCAAGGCCCGTCTACGTGATGTATATGACCCTACTTGTGGTTCCGGCTCGTTGCTCCTGCGTACAGCCCGCAGCGGCAATGCCGACACTATCTACGGACAGGAAAAGAATCCGACCACGTTCAATCTTGCGCGTATGAACATGCTTCTTCATGGTGTCAAGTACAAGGATTTCACCATAGAGAACGGTGATACAATTGAAGCCGACGCATTCGAGGATAGGGAATTTGATGCCGTCGTAGCAAATCCTCCATTCTCGGCTCAATGGAGTGCGGCAGAAAAATTCAACTCCGATGACCGTTTCAGTAAAGCCGGCGCATTGGCCCCGAAGTCGAAGGCTGACTACGCTTTCATATTGCACATGATTCACCACCTTAATGATGGCGGCACACTCGCCTGTGTTGCACCCCACGGAGTATTGTTCCGTGGCAATGCCGAGGGTAAGATACGCCGTTATCTCATTGAGAACAAAAACTATATTGACGCGATAATCGGATTGCCTCCTAATAT
Organism: Muribaculaceae bacterium; assembly: GCA_017621055.1. Lineage (GTDB taxonomy): Bacteria > Bacteroidota > Bacteroidia > Bacteroidales > Muribaculaceae > CAG-873. The sequence goes on from JAGATX010000006.1 coordinate 38,698, forward strand.
TTTCTACGGAACAGGTATTCCTACCTGCATCATTGTTGCCAAGAAGTGCCGTAAGGAAGATGATTCCATCCTCTTTATTGATGCAAGCCGGGAATTTGAGAAGGTAAAGACACAAAACAAACTGCGTCCCGAACACATACAGAAGATTGTCGATACATATCGCAATCGTACCGAAATCGAAAAATACAGCCATTTGGCTTCGCTTCAGGAAATTGCGGAAAACGATTACAACCTTAACATTCCACGCTATGTAGATACATTCGAGGAAGAAGAAGAAATCGACATTAAGGCAGTAATGGCTGACATCAAAGAGCTTGAAGCAAAACGAGCCGAACTCGACGCACAAATCGAAGTATATCTCCGTGAACTTGGAATCGTGGAATAAGAATCCTTAATATAGAACCGTAAAGATTGAAAATCCAGATGGCTGATACTAAAAACGACAAAAACTCCAATTCGCCAGCTTTGCGTTTCCCCGGCTTCACCGAGCCATGGCAGAAAATTCGATTGGGAGATTGTTGCGGTGAAATGGACTATGGCATGAATGCTCCTGCAAAGGAGTATGATGGTC
>JAGATX010000007.1 GCA_017621055.1 Muribaculaceae bacterium
CGTGACCGAGCTCTTCGAGGCCCGCAACCCGTCGAACCCCGCCATCGTCTCCGAAGTGGACGGCGAAGTGAAGTTCGGTAAGGTTAAGCGCGGCAACCGCGAAATAACCATCGTGCCCAAGTTCGGCGAGCCCAAGAAGTACCTCGTGCCCCTGAGCAAGCAGATACTCGTGCAGGAGAACGATGTGGTGCGCGCCGGCACACCTCTCTCGGACGGTGCCATCACCCCGGCCGACATCCTCAACATCATGGGCCCGACGGCCGTGCAGGAATACATTGTCAACGAGGTGCAGGACGTTTACCGCATGCAGGGCGTTAAGATCAACGACAAGCACTTCGAGGTTATCGTCCGCCAGATGATGCGCAAGGTGCGCATCCTCGACGCCGGCGACACCAACTTCCTCGAAGAGCAGATCGTCGACAAACGCGACTTTGCCGAAGAAAACGACCGCATCTGGGACAAGAAAGTGGTTGTCGACTCCGGCGACTCTGAAAACCTGCAGGAAGGCCAGATTATCACCGCCCGCCGTCTGCGCGACGAGAACTCGCTGCTCAAACAGCGCGACCTCCGTCAGGTAGTGGTGCGCGACGCACAGCCCGCAACCTCCGAGCAGGTGCTTCAGGGTATTACCCGCGCCGCCCTCCAGACCTCCAGCTTCATATCCGCCGCCTCCTTCCAGGAAACCACCAAGGTCCTCAACGAGGCAGCGATAATGGGCAAGAGCGACAGCCTCGAAGGCATGAAGGAGAACGTTATCTGCGGTCATCTCATCCCCGCCGGTACCGGTCTGCGCGAATACGACAGCCTGCTGGTAGGCTCCAGCGATGACGACGACGACATCCTCGCCGACTACGCCGGTCCCGACCCTGTTCAGGACGTGGAGCACGTGGAAATCCTCAACGACTGACAATAACCCGGCCTTTCCGGCCGACAATCAACCCCGTATAAAAGGCGCCGACTGCTCTCCGCAGCCGGCGTTTTTTATCCATTTTTCCACCTGACCCTTTGCAATTTCCCAGAAAACCCCTATCTTTACATCATAAAATCTACCTGTAATGAACAAGGAAGCGAGGAAGAAGGTATTCGAGTATCTGGAGAAGCATGGGATTGAGTATAAGGTGTATGAGCACCCGGAGGCTCCGACGTGCGAGATTGCCATGCAGTTCTGGAAGGATATCCCGGGCGAGGTTACGCACTGTAAGAATCTGTTCATGCGCAACCACAAGGGCGACCGGCACTATCTGGTGATCATGCCGTGGGACAAGCCGCTGGATATCCACGCGCTGTGGGCGCAGATAGGGAGCACGCGGCTGTCGTTCGCGTCGTCTGAACGGATGATGCGCTATCTGGGGGTCACTCCCGGTTCGGTGTCGCTTTTCGGGCTTGTCAACGACGTCAATGCCGAAGTGGAACTGATTATGGACGAGAGTCTTGCGCGGGCGCAGGCTGTGAGTTTCCATCCCAACGACAATACGGCGTCGGTGGTTATCGACAGCCATGCGCTGCGAGCCTATCTTGCCACGCTGCGACAAAAATGGAGTTTTACGGATTTACCGGAGGGCGAGAACCGGTGAACGAGGCCGAATCCGGGCGTCAGCCTTTTGTTTTATAACCTTTTCCGGCAAGGAAACGGCGCACATCGTCGCGCCGGTCGCCCTGAATGAGGATTTCGCCGCCGCGCGCCGCGCCGCCGGTGCCGAGAGCCTTTTTTAAGTCTGCGGCGAGCGTTTGCACCTCATTGTCCGGCACGGTGAAGCCGTAGATTATGGTTGCGCACTTGCCGGCACGCCCTTTGCGCTCGAAAGTTATGGTGAGCGTGTCTTTTTTTGAAGATTTTTGCCGTGCCGGTTCGGACACGGGCATTTCGGGCTCGGCATTGTCGTTGCCGAGGTCGGCGAGGAGACTGCCGAGAGCGTCTTTCCAGTCAGATGTACTCATGGTATGGTATCGGCGGTAACAAACGAAGTGTCGGCGAGTGCTGGATTGTCGGCGGCTTCGATGATGGCCGAGACAATGAGCATGCCGGAGCGGTCTGCCACCGGCAGTCCTTCGATAAACCGGTCGGCTGCCACACTGTCGAGGCTGCGGGCGGCGCGCAGGCTGTGGGCTGCGAAGGCCATGTTGGCATCTTCCTGGGTGGAGTTCTCACCAAGGTGTACGAAGATGAGCGACAGACGGCAGAGGTCGTCGGCGCCGAGGGTGCTGAAGGTGTTGCCCAGCACGATGCTGTCGGCGATAGCCTGTGCGGTGACGTACCGGCCGTCGGCGCATGCCGCTTCGGCGCGGTCTATAGGGCCGGTGGTACGCGAGGTCGTCGGCGTGCATGCCGTCAGTGCAGCGGCAGCGAGGGTCAATGCAGTGATTATGCGGAGGGTCATTATTCCGATGGTGGTGTTTCGGTATCGGGCTGCGGGTCGGTCACCTCTTCCATCAGCGATTCGCCGTCGGCGTTCTGCCAGTCTGCCACGCCGGCTTCGTCGGCATCGGCTCCGGTGATCTGGTACTGTTCGAGTACGTCGTCGCCGTTGTTGGAGTCCACGTGAGTGTTGGTGTCGAACCACCCGATGTAGAAAAGGGTTGCAACAAGGATAGTGGCGACAATCAGTGCGATTACCACCCACATCCATATGCCGGATTTACGATTGGAGTTCTGCATGATGTTCTGTGTTAGTTGTGATTTAGAAACAACGGCAGAGTGTGTTTGGTTTTAGATATTCTTAACCTTCTCCATAAAATCGAACATCAGGAGTGCGGCCTGGGCGGCTTCGGCGCCCTTGTTCCCGAGTGCGCCGCCGGCACGGTCTAAGGCGTCGGCCTCGTTGTCGACGGTGAGGACGCCGAAAATCACGGGGATGTCGCACTCGCTGTTGAGGTGGGTAATTCCCTGGGTGACGCTCTGGCATACGTAGTCGAAGTGCGGTGTTCCGCCGCGGATAACGCAGCCCAGCACCACCACGGCATCATAGAGACCCGTTTCAATCAGCTGCGAGGCGGCGAAGGTGAGTTCCACCGCGCCGGGAACCTCGAAAGTATCGACCATATCGGCTTCGATGCCCGAGTTTTTGAAAACCTCGAGTGCGCCGCTACACAGTTTTTCGGTGATTTTGGCATTCCAGAGAGTGCGTACCACCGCCACGCGCATATCGCGGGCAATGGCGAAGGGTGTGAGGGGAGATGTTGCGGTTGTCGACATATATTTCAGGGATAAGAATTCAACAAAAAGGCCGGTTTGCGGGGTTATTCGGCGAGCTGCCATGGCTGGAGGCCTGCGGTGGCGTCCATGGCCGAGCGCACGGCGGCGGTTAGGATGCGGCGTCGCCATTGTTCGTCGAAGGTGTCGGCGGCAAGGGGCGCGCTGTCCTCGAGGAGAGCGCCCGCTATGCCGGCGGCCACGCCCGCGTTCCATATCAGCGCGTCGGCGGGAGCGTCGGCGGGGAGTTCCACGCCGGTAGAGCCTTCGCTGCTGAAGTATTCGAGGCGCCGGCAGCCGGCGTCGATGTTCACCAGCGAGCGGCAGTAGAAGTTTACCTTCCGGGCATAGCACTCGTCGGCATTATCCACGCCGAAGAGCAGCGGCAGGTCGCGGTTGCGGGTAATCACAATGTGGGCGGCTTCGAGGTTTTCGAGCAGTTGCGGCATCACGCGGGTGATGCGGGGCTCCTGTACCGGCAGAAAGCCGGGGAGATATACCAGGATGGCGCCCCGCCCGGCGGCATAGCTCAGAAATGACGATATGTTTTCATGCGCACGCGCCGCAAGGGCGTAGTGACCGCCGAAGAGCACGATGTCGCCGCTGTCGAGGCGCGGCCACACGATGTCGAAACCGGCATCGTCCTCGGGGTAGCCTTCGTAGCGCGATATTCGCGCGGGAATGCCGGCGATGATGTTTGCGGGAGTGTGGCCGTTGGCGTAGCGGTCGATGGCCGAGACGTCGACGCCGGCGCTGCTGAGCATGGCCGTCACAATGTCGCCGGCCACGTCGGTGGCGGCTTCGGAGGCCATGACGGCAGGAAGTCTTCGGCGTGCCAGCTGCATTGCGGCGTTGGCAATGCGTCCGCCGGCCATGGTGCCGAGGGTGCGTCCGTCGCCGTCGAGTATTATATTGAGGCTGCATTCGCCCAGACAGTATATTTTCTTCATTGGCAGAGGACTGTGAACTGGAGGTCTGTGTGGTGGTGTTTTGTCATGATTTTTTGCGGGCTTCGTGGCCGAGGTATCCGCCGTGATGGCGCTTGGCATATTCGTCGGCGGTGAAACCTATGGCCTTCATTACGTTCACCACCAGGATGTCGCCCATCACGGTCATCATTGTCGTGGAAGTCGTGGGCGTAAGCCCTAAGGGGCACACTTCGGGTTTGGGAGCGGTGAACAAGGCGATGTCGGCCTTGCGTGCCAGCGGGCTGTCGGGCTGGCCGGTGATGACAATCACGGGTATGTCGGCGTACAGGCCGTGGAGCAGCTCGGCCAGTTCGATGATTTCGCGAGTTTTGCCGCTGTTGCTGATCATGAGCATGATATCGTTGGGCTGCACCACGCCCAGATCGCCGTGCTGGGCTTCGCTGGGGTGGAGGTACACTGAGGGTGTGCCCGTCGACGAGAACGTCGTGGCGATGTTCATGGCAATCTGGCCGGCCTTGCCCATGCCCGAACATACGAGCTTGCCACCGCGGCCGTGCACGCGCTCCACAATGGCGGCGACGGCGCTATCGTAAGCGCCGCTGTAGGGCAGGGCGGCGATGGCCTCGCTTTCGGCGCGCACGATGGCGCGCATGGTAGTCTCTACATCTGTCATGGATGCTGTGTTGTGACGATAGGTGGTGCAAAATTACAAAAATTCCGCCAACAGCCAAAATAAACGGGAATAAGAGCCTGCTGATTCCGCTTCAGGGTTGTGGGCCAAGATAAATTTGGCTGTTAGAGAAAAAAAGCGTATCTTTGCGCGAATTATCGAGAAAAAAATAAAATAATAAAGCAATCTTTATGAATCCCATTCAGAAAACCATCGCCTTGCCCGACGGCCGGACCATCACCATAGAGACCGGCAAGCTCGCCAAGCAGGCAGATGGAGCAGTGGAGGTCCGCATGGGCAACACTATGCTTCTTGCCACCGTCGTATCGGCCAAAGAGGCCGGCGAAGGTGTGGACTTCATGCCCCTGCAGGTGGAGTACAAGGAGAAGTTCTCGGCTGCCGGCCGCTTCCCCGGAGGCTTCCTCAAGCGCGAAGGCCGCGCCAGCGATTATGAAATTCTGACAGCACGTCTTGTCGACCGTGTTCTCCGTCCGTTGTTCCCCGACAACTACCACGCCGACACCTTTGTAAACATCACCCTTTACTCGGCCGACGGCGTCGACGCCCCCGACTGCCTTGCCGGCCTCGCCGCCTCGGCAGCCCTCGCCGTGAGCGACATACCCTTCAACGGTCCCATTTCCGAGGTGCGCGTGGCGCGTATCGACGGCAAATTTGTCATAGACCCCACCTTCGAGGAACTCCAGAAAGCCGACATCGAACTTATGGTGGGCGCAACATATGAAAACATAATGATGGTGGAAGGCGAGATGGACGAATGCTCCGAAGCCGACCTGCTGGAAGCTCTCCGCACCGCCCACGAAGCCATCAAGGTTCAGTGCAAGGCTCAGGAAGAGCTTGCCGCCGCCGTAGGCGTGGCAAAGCGCGAGTACTGCCACGAGACCAACGACGAGGAGCTGCGCGCCGACGTCAAAGCCAAATGCTATGACCGCGCCTACGAGATCGCCCGCAAAGGCTGCGCCGACAAGCACTGGCGCCAGGACAGCTTCGACGCCATCTGCAACGACTATATAGAATCGCTGCCCGAAGAGGAACGCGAGGCCAAGACACCCCTGGTGAAACGCTACTATCACGACGTCGAGAAAGAGGCCATGCGCCGCTGCGTGCTCGACGAGGGCGTGCGCCTCGACGGCCGCAAGACCACCGACATACGCCCCATCTGGTGCGAGGTCGACTATCTCCCCGGCCCTCACGGCTCAGCAGTCTTCACCCGCGGCGAGACTCAGGCTCTCGCCACAGTGACCCTCGGCACCAAAATGGACGAGAAGATTCTCGACGACGTCCTCAACCAGGGCCGCGAGCGTTTCCTTCTCCACTATAACTTCCCTCCCTTCAGCACCGGCGAGGCCAAGGCCGTGCGCGGCGTAGGCCGTCGTGAAATCGGTCATGGCAACCTTGCCCACCGTGCCCTCAAGCGGATGTTCCCCGAAGGCTTCCCCTACGTATGCCGCGTGGTGAGCGATATTCTGGAGAGCAACGGCTCGTCGTCGATGGCTACCGTATGTGCCGGCACGCTGGCGCTCCTCGACGCCGGCGTGAAGATGCGCAAACCCGTGGCCGGCATAGCCATGGGCCTTATCTCCGATGAAGGCGCCACCAAGTACGCCATCCTGAGCGATATCCTCGGCGACGAGGACCACCTCGGCGACATGGACTTCAAGGTCACCGGCACCGCCGACGGCATCACCGCCACTCAGATGGACATCAAGTGCGACGGTCTGAGCTACGAAATCCTCGAAAAGGCCCTCCTTCAGGCCCGCGAAGGACGTCTCCACATCCTCGACATCATCAACGCCACCATCCCCGCAGCCCGCGAGGACTACAAGCCCCACGTACCCCGCATCGTCACCATGCTCATACCCAAGGAGCTCATCGGCGCCGTCATCGGCCCGGGCGGAAAGGTTATCCAGGGCATCCAGGAGGAGAGCGGCGCGCAGGTATCGATCGACGAAATCGACGAAGGCGGTTACATCGAAGTGGCAGCCGCAAACAAAGACTCCATCGACAAGGCTCTCGCCATGATCAACGCCATTGTCGAGCTCCCCGAGGAAGGCAAGACCTACCACGGCACCGTGCGCTCCATCATGGACTTCGGTGCTTTCGTCGAATTCATGCCTCACCGCGACGGCCTGCTCCACATCAGCGAGATAGCATGGGAGCGCCTCGACGACATGGAGGCTTCCGGCCTCAAGGAAGGCGACAAGGTGGACGTCAAACTCATTGAAATCGACAAGAAAACCGGCAAATACCGCCTGTCGATGCGCGCCCTCCTTCCCAAGCCCGAAGGCTACGTGGAACCCCAGCGTGCACCGCGCGGCGAACGCGCACCCCGCCGTGAAGGCGAGCGTCGCGGCGGCGAAGGCCGCGGCCAGCGTCGCGAAGGCGGCGACCGTCGCGGCGGTCAGCGTCCTCCCCGAAAGGAAACCAAAGAGTAAGCACATTCCCGGCCTTTGACAAAGGCTTGAAAATACCTCGCAACGAGGCCGCGTCGGCTCTGGCTGATGCGGCCTCGATATTTGGCCGCGGGCAACGTAAGCGCCTGAAAGTTAACCCTCTTAACGATTTTTCACACTTCCGCCCCGGTGGTTTAATATGCTGAAAAACAGCGCGTGGCGCCATCGAGGCAACAAAATCGCAGAACACCAGCCCTGAAATATTTCCATATATGGAGAATTTTTGCTTACTTTGCACCGCAAAAACATGAAATTATTAATCTTAAACGAAAACAGTCATGTCTGAAATAGCAGAACGCGTTAAAAGCATAGTAGTCGACAAGCTTGGCGTAGAGCCCGAAAAAGTTACCGAAAACGCATCGTTCATCACCGACCTCGGTGCCGACTCCCTCGACACTGTAGAGCTCATCATGGACTTCGAAAAGGAATTCGGCGCCACCATCCCCGACGAAGAAGCCGAAAAGATCAAAACTGTCGGCGACGCAATCGCTTATCTGGAGAAACAGGCTTAAGCCGGTTCTACCCCTGACCCCATACAGCCGCCGCGGATTTCACCCTGCTGTGAAACAGCCGGCGGTTTTTTTCTTATAACCACATAAGGGAACCGGCCCGACAGCCGCCGACTCCGCCCTGGCATGGCGATGCGGCATCTCGACGGCAGGTAGCCCGACTTTTCTACGGACAATGGAACTTAAAAGAGTAGTAGTGACCGGCCTCGGTGCCATAACCCCTCTTGGCAACGACGTGGCCACAACATGGGAGAACGCTAAGAATGGCGTCAGCGGCGCCGGCCCTATCACCCATTTCGACGCTTCGCTGTTCAAAACGCAGTTTGCCTGCGAAGTGAAAGGCTTCAAGGCCGAGGATCACTTTGACCGGCGCAAGGCGCGCCAGCTGGACCTCTATGCCCAGTATGCCATGGTTGCAGCCCGTCAGGCCGTTGCCGACGCCGGCCTCGACGCCGAGGGTGTTGTCGACCACAACCGCGTGGGCGTTATCGTCGCCGCCGGCATAGGCGGCCTCCACACCTTCGAGGAGGAAGCCGGCTACTATGCCATCAACGCCGACAAGGGCCCCAAATACAATCCTTTCTTCATCCCCAAGATGATAGCCGACATAGCGTCGGGCCATATCTCGATGGAGTACGGCTTCCATGGACCCAACTATGGCGTGGTCAGCGCCTGCGCATCGTCGAACAACGCTATTATCGACGCTTTCAACCTCATACGCCTTGGCAAGGCTGACGCCATCATCACCGGCGGCGCCGAAGCCGCTATCTATCCCGCCGGCGTGGGCGGTTTCAACTCCATGCACGCCCTGAGCACCCGCAACGACAGCCCGACGACGGCCTCGCGCCCCTTCAGCGCCAGCCGCGACGGTTTTGTGATGGGCGAAGGCTCGGCAGTACTCATTCTTGAAGAGCTGGAGCACGCTCTGGCACGCGGAGCGAAAATATATGCCGAAGTGGCCGGCGGAGGTCTCAGTGCCGACGCTTACCACCTGACGGCGACGCATCCCGAAGGCCTGGGCGCAATCCTGGCCATGCGCAATGCCCTGGAAGATGCCGGCATGACCACCGCCGACATAGACTATATCAACGTTCACGGCACTTCCACTCCCGTGGGCGATATCTCCGAGGTGAAGGCCATTGTCGAGGTGTTCGGCGAGGATGCCCGCCGGCTCAACATATCGTCGACCAAGAGCATGACAGGCCACCTTCTCGGTGCCACCGGCGCCCTCGAGGCTCTCTTCAGCATCAAGACCGTTACCGACGATATCGTGCCCCCCACCATCAACCACGCCGACGATGACTGCGACGAGCAGATAGACTATTCGCTCAATTTCACCTTCAACAAGGCGCAGAAACGCACCGTGCGCGCCGCCCTCTCGAACGCTTTCGGCTTCGGCGGCCACAATGCCACGGTTATCGTCAAGAAATTCGTTAAATAAGCCTCCGGCGGCCATTGCCGCGGCAGGCTGACAAAGCCATAACAGCAATTCCCGGACGCCCGGCCCTGTGCAAAGGGCCGGGCGTTCTGGATTGGAAAATAACAAATATGACCAACACAATAGCCATCGTAGTGGCCATGGATAAGGAGCTCGCGCTGCTCAAGCCCCTGATCAAGGACCCGATGACGGTAACAATAAATAACTTCGACTTTCTGGAGGGGGCTATCGGCGCCCGTCAGGTGGTGGTGGGCAGATGCGGCATCGGCAAAGTCAACGCCGCAGTTGGCGCCCTTACACTTATCGATACCTTTCACCCGGCAATGGTGATAAACACCGGTGTTGCCGGCGGTACCGGTGCCGGCGACGACCCCGCCGGCGTGATGGACCTTGTGATGGCCTCCGAGGTGGCATACCACGACGTGTGGTGCGGCCCCGGAACCGACTATGGCGTTGCCGCCGGATGTCCCGGCCGCTTTGTGTGCCCCCTGGGCGAAGATGTAGCCGCCGCCATAGGCGCCCGGCGCGGGCTCGTTGCCTCCGGCGACCGTTTTATCGACAGTGCCGCCGACGTCGCCGCCGTGCTCGCTCATTACCCCGAAGCAATGGCCGTGGATATGGAGAGCGCAGCAATAGCGCAGGTTTGTCATCTCAAGAGCGTGCCTTTCGTCTGTCTGCGCGTGGTCAGCGACACCCCCGGCGCCGAGGGCAACGGCAAACTCTACGAAGAATTCTGGACCGACGCTCCCGCCCGCACCTTCGAGGCAGTAGAACACCTGCTCAACATACTGTAGATGAAGGACCTACCCTCGCAGCGCGGCGCCCGCAAGGTGCGTGCCATGGTCGCCGAGGGCGAACACGAGCGCCAGGACTTCAAATACAGCATATCCGACGCCCGCAAGATAGCCCGAAGCATCAGCGCCTTTGCCAACCATAGCGGCGGCCGCCTGCTGATAGGCGTCAAGGACAACGGCACCATCGCCGGTGTGCGCAACGACGAGGATATCTATGTTGTGGAACTCGCCGCCGGCCGATACTGTGTGCCACCGGTCGAGGTGACGTTCACCGCCTACAGCGTCGATGGCACCACCCGCGTGATAGTGGCGGACATACCTGCTGCCGAGCCTCCCGGTATCAGCGTAGCCGAGGCCGACGGCCGCCTGCGCGCCTATTACCGTGTGGCCGACGAGAACATAGCGGCACCGCCGCTGATGACCGGCGCATGGCGGCGCCGCCGTGCCGGCACCGGCTCCGCCACCGTCGGCAACCTGCACGCCCGGGTGCTCGCCTGGTGTGGCGACGGCGCACCCGCCGACGCACGCACGGCCGCTCTGGCCCTCCACGTGACCGAGAGCGCCGTGGCCGACGCCATCGAGACCCTCGCGGCCATAGGTGTGCTCCGTTTCGGCCACACCGCCGCCGGCTTTATCCTGGCGCCGCAAAAAAATTTGGATGAATGAATAAAAATTGATAACTTTGCAGAGTTTTTCCAAACCTCTCTACAATGGGAAAGTTCACAGCATACAAGCTACCCCTCAAGAGCCTGGGAACAGGCACGCATGAGTTTGACTATCACCTCGATCGGCAGTTCTTCGCCAACATGGAGAACTCCGACATCCGCGATGCCGATATAAAGGTGACGCTCAAGGTGGTATACAACGGCGAATACTACTCTCTGGCCTTCCGCTTCGAGGGTACGGTGACCGTGCTGTGCGACCGTTGCCTCGACGATCTGGAGTTGCCCGTCGACACCGAGTATCACATAATAGTGAAATATGGCGACGACTACAACGACGACTCCGACGAGGTGCTGGAGATACCGCAGAGCGACAACTATCTCAACGTGGCGTATATGATGTACGACACAATAGTTACCGCCATACCAATCAAGCACGTGCACCCCATGGGCAAGTGCAACCGCGCCATGAGCGCAATCCTCAAAAAGCACCGTGCGCGCCCCGCCGACGAGGACGCCGAACTTGAGGAAGAGCTCATCGACGAGATAGACCAGATCGACGACGCCGCTCCGGCAGCCACCGACCCGCGGTGGGATGCCCTCGGCAAACTTGCCGGCGGCGACGACAACATACAGGAATAAAAAACTTTTAGAATATCCACACAAGAAAATGGCACATCCTAAACGTAAACAATCGAAGACCCGCACGGCCAAACGTCGCACCCACGACAAGGCTGTTGCTCCCACGCTTGCACTTTGCCCCAACTGCGGCGCATGGCACATCTACCACTGCGTATGCGGCGAATGCGGTTACTACCGCGGCAAGCAGGCTATCGTAAAAGAAGCCGCTTTATGAGCAGTTACCGGAGAGCGAGCGCTCTCCGGCACACGCTCGGCGGCAGTGCCCCCGCAGGCGTCGCCGCCGCATCAATATCTTCCCCTCGAGCCGTCGCGCCCGCCACAGGCGGTTGACGTCGCGGCCTGAGGTGAATATTGCTGTATATATCAACAAAAGAACCGTTGCCCCCGCGCACCGGCGCACGGCGCCACCGAGGTTTGCATAGCATGACGGCGCGCCGGCATTATTGCTGAATCGAACAAAACAAAGAATAACAGAAATGAACGCCCGTATTTCCGGCATAGCCTCATACGTTCCCGACGATATTCTCGACAACGAGACGCTTTCCAAGATGGTAGACACCAACGACGAGTGGATAACCACTCGAGTGGGCATCAAAGAACGCCGAATACTCCATAAGGAAGGCGCCGGCTCGTCCTACATGGGCATCAAGGCCGTCGACAAGCTTCTTGCCGGCGTAGGCATGGCACCCGCCGATGTCGAACTCCTTATCTGCGCCACCTCCAACCCCGACTATCGTTTTCCGTCGACGGCTTCGGTGATAGCCTACGGCAGCCACCTCACCGGCGCCTACGCCTACGATATCCAGGCTGCCTGCGCAGGTTTTATCGTCGCCCTGCAGGATGCCAACGCCTACATCCGCTCCGGCCTGTATAAGAAAGTTGTGGTGGTATGCACAGAAAAGATGTCGTCGATGATCAACTATCACGACCGCGCCACCTGCCCCCTCTTCGGCGACGGCGCCGCCGCCGTGCTCGTTGAGCCTACCGACGAAGAAGGCATGGGTGTGATCGACGGTATTTTCCATGTCGACGGCATGGGTCTGGAGCATCTGGTGATGCCCGCCGGCGGCTCCGTCAAGCCTGCCACAGCCGAGACCGTAGCTGCCGGAGAGCACTATCTCTTCCAGGACGGCCGTACCGTATACAAGCATGCCGTGACCAACATGCTCACCTCCACCCAGGATATCATGCGCCGCAACGGCCTGACGGCCGACGATGTGGACTATCTCGTACCTCATCAGGCAAACATGCGCATCATCGAGGCTGTGGCCGACCGCGCCCGCTTCCCCCGCGAGAAAGTACTGGTCAACATCGAGCATTACGGCAACACCTCGGCGGCATCAATACCCCTGTGTCTGGACGAATACAAGGACCGTCTCCGCAAGGGCGACCGCATAGTGCTCACCGCCTTCGGCGCCGGCTTCACCTGGGGTGCCATGTATCTGGTCTGGGATCTCTGACGGCGCCCTCCCGGCCGACGACGGCCACGGAAAAGGCATTTTTCGGCCATGCGTCCTAATCTTTTAGGCCACCGCCGTTGTTTTCAATAGAGGCGCCCCGCCACACTGGGCGCCTCGTCCCGAAAACAACATAACCGACATAAAACATATGGAAAACGAAAAGACAACCGCCGCTACCGTGGCTGCAGCCGACGAAAAGAACCTTCCTGAAGGACCCGTCCACAAAAGCGGGTTCGTAAACATAGTAGGCAATCCCAATGTAGGCAAGTCCACGCTCATGAACGACCTCGTGGGCGAGCGCGTGAGCATCATAACATCCAAAGCTCAGACCACACGCCACCGCATAATGGGCATTGTCAATACCCCGGAGTACCAGATAGTGTTCTCCGACACTCCCGGCGTGCTCAAGCCCAACTATCGCATGCAGGAGGCTATGCTGGAATTCAGCCAGGGCGCCCTCACCGACGCCGATATCCTCGTATATGTCACCGACGTTGTGGAGGATCCCGTGAAGAACGCCGACTATCTGGCGCGCGTGGCCGCCGAGACCGTGCCCGTGCTCCTGGTAATCAACAAAGTTGACCTTCTCAAGGGCAACGACGAGCTGGAAGCCATAGTCGCACGCTGGCACGAGCTGCTGCCCAAGGCCGAAATCTTCCCCACCTCGGCCACCGAGCATTTCAACGTGGACGCCCTGATGCGTCGCATCGTCGAACTGCTGCCCGCTGGCGAGCCTTATTTCGGCAAGGACGCTCTCACCGACAAACCCGCCCGCTTCTTCGTCACAGAGATTATCCGCGAGAAGATACTCACCAACTACGAAAAGGAAGTCCCGTATTCCACCGAGGTGATAGTGGAGAAATTCGAGGAGAAGGAAACCAGCATCCACATCATGGCGGTGATCTACGTGGAGCGCGACAGCCAGAAGGGCATAATAATCGGCCGCGGCGGCTCCATGCTCAAACGTGTGGGCACCGAGGCGCGGAAGGATATCGAAAAGTTCTTCGGCAAGAGCGTGTTCCTGGAACTTTTTGTCAAAGTAGAGCCCAACTGGCGCAACCGCGAGAACAAACTCCGCCAGTTCGGATATATAGAATAAGATCTAAAAAACCGGGTGCCGGTCGGTGCGGCCGGCGCTGATAACCTGACATAAAACAATGGGACAACTTGTAGCCATCGTCGGACGCCCCAATGTAGGAAAGTCGACGCTCTTTAACCGGCTCACGCAGAGCCGCACGGCAATCGTGGACCCCACGGCCGGCACCACACGCGACCGCCAGTACGGCAAAGTGGACTGGAACGGCCGCGAGTTCTCGATAGTGGATACCGGCGGCTGGGTGGTGAACTCCGAAGATGTGTTCGAGAGTGAAATCAACAAGCAGGTGCAGCTGGCTATCGAGCAGGCCGACGTCATTCTCTTCGTTGTCGATGCCATGAACGGCGTGACCGACCTCGACGACCATGTTGCCGAGATACTGCGCAAATCGCGCAAGCCGGTCATCCTGGTTGCCAACAAGGTAGACTCCAATGAGTGGGTGTACAACGTGCCCGAATTCTATTCGCTGGGACTGGGCGACCCCTATCCGGTGTCGGCAGTCAACGGCTACGGCACGGGCGACCTCCTCGACGAGGTAGTCAAGGACCTGCCCGCCGACGATGACAGCGACGAGCAGCTCGACGATATCCCGCGCTTCGCCATCGTCGGCCGACCCAATGCCGGAAAATCGTCGCTCATCAATGCCTTTATCGGCGCCGAACGCCACATCGTGACCGACATCGCCGGCACTACCCGCGACTCGATATATACCCGCTACAACAAATACGGCTTCGACTTCTATCTGGTGGATACCGCCGGCATACGAAAGAAGAACAAGGTCAACGAGGATATAGAATATTACTCGGTGATACGCTCCATCCGCGCCATCGAGGCATCGGACGTCTGCATCCTCATGATCGACGCCACGCGCGGCATCGAGGCCCAGGACGTGAATATTTTCTCGCTCATACAGCGCAACAAGAAAGGCCTGGTGGTGGTGGTCAACAAGTGGGATCTGGTCGAGGACAAGAGCAACGCCGCAATCCGGCACTACGAGGACACTATCCGCGAGCGTTTTGCGCCGTTCACCGATTTTCCGGTGATTTTCACCTCGGCGCTCACCAAACAGCGCATTTTCAAGGTGCTGGAAACCGCTGTGGAGGTCTACACCAACCGGCGGCGCACAGTGCCCACATCCCAGCTCAACACCGTGATGCAGGAGGACATCGCCGCTTACCCGCCGCCAAGCAACAAGGGCAAGTTTGTCAAGATCAAGTATATTACCATGCTCAAGGGCGCCCAGGTGCCCACGTTCATCTTCTTCTGCAACCTGCCGCAGTGGGTGAAGGAGCCATACCGCCGTTACCTCGAGAACAAAATACGCGAGCACTGGAACTTTACGGGCACGCCCATCAACGTGTTCATGCGCGAGAAGTAAACAGCTGCCGATATCAGCCCCCAGGGCCTCGGCTGAGGCCTGAAAAAACCGGCAAACCGGAAGCGTAGACAGCCCTCGCGGGAAGCGTCGGAGAGGCGCGAAACGAAGTTTAACGTTTAATAACGCTTATTTTTAACCCTGTCTGCCGCGGAATGTGAAAAATAATGCATAACTTTACGCCGTGAAAAAGAGAACCGCTCTTTTTCACGGCGTTTCCGTTTAGAAACGTCCATCGGCATTCTCACCTTTACCTATATCAAAGAAAACACTTAAACTAAACATTATCAAACCCTAAACTGTATGAAGAAAAATCTACTTCTTGCAAGCATGCTCATGGCCGGCGCCACGATGTTCGCCGCCGTCGATCCTGCTACCTATTCACCCATGGAAGGTTATACCCTCACTAATCTGTGGCAGAACTGCGCAGCCAACAACGGCAGCGAATGGAGCGGCCTGGTAGGCAGCACCATCGTTTCCGAAAACTACATCCCCACTGCTGTGGCTCTGGGCGACAAGATCTATGTAGGCAGCGCCAAAGACAACGTCATCCTCGAAGACGGTACCTCCGGCATGGGTGATCTCGGTTGCCTCCACGTATTCAACTTCAACACGGGCGCTTACGAAAAGACCATCGCCCTCACCAAGGAAGACGGCACCCGCATCAGCGGCCTTCTGTGCGTCAACACCATCGACGTCGACAACTTCGGCAACCTGTTCGTAGCCGGCTATCGCGCCAGCATGTGGAACGCCGACACGAACGAACCCAACCCCATCGAAGTCTACAAAGTCAATCCCGAAAACGGCGCCTGCACACTGGTAGCCTCTCTGGCTTTCACCTCCGACGATTCCGCCAACAGCGGCCGCGTGGACTACATCGACGTTGTCGGTGATATCACCCGCGAGAATGCTCGTTGCGTGGTTATGTGCGCTGTATCGGCAGGTTCCGAGAAGATAATATGCGGCTGGGAAGCCGAACAGGGCGCCACAACCGCCGATGCCTTCACCGGCCATCTCGTAGGCGGTGAATATATAACCCTCGGCGTTGAGGAAAGCTATCCCGAAAGCGGTAACTTCACCTACTCCACCAGCACCTACATCCTGAGCGATGACGAATTCAGCGGTGAGCTCTTCTATGTGGACGACTTCGCCACCAAGCCCGCTCTGTACAACACCGAAGGCACCATGCTCGCCAGCTTCCGCGACGTTGTGGAGGCCGACCCCGAGAACCCCGTTCTCCAGCCCACCGCCCAGCCTAACGGTGTTGCCGAATTCACCATCGGCGACGACTCTTTCATCACCTATCCCCGCAAGGACTATGGCGACGGTCACCCCGCAATCATCGCCAAATACGGCACAGCCGGCGACCTCAGCACCCTCACTCCCATGTGGAACTACCCCGAAGGCGGCATGGGTGCCATCCCCGGCGGCAGCCGTCGCTACCACGTTCTGCAGCCTATCCCCACACAGGATGCAGCCGGCAAGCAGGGTTGCTACATCCTCAACTACATGAGCGGCAACGGTCTTGCCCTCTATCTCATGGCTGAGGAAGGCTTCAACGCCGGTGTGAACGACGTAGTAGTAGCTCCCGACGAAAACGCTCCCGTAGAGTACTTCAACCTCCAGGGCATCCGCGTGGCCAACCCCGAAAACGGCGTATTCATCCGTCGTCAGGGCGCTACCGCCACCAAAGTGGTTCTCTGATAGTACACCCGACCCATATCAAAGGCCTTGCCGAACTCCCGGCAGGGCCTTTGTTTTCAATATATAGGTCGGCGGGAACGGCCATATGCGGGAAATTTTGTAATTTTGCAGCATGGCAACAACCGATATCATATTGCTGCTCCTTGCCGTCGGAGCGTGCGCCCTGGGAGCGTGGCGCGGCGCCGTGCGTCAGATAGGCGTGGTGGTGGCCTTTGTCCTGGCCATCCTTGTCTGCCGGGGCTTCGGCGCCGAGGTCGCCGGCATGGTGCTCCCGACATCGGTGGCTGCCGACGCCGCCATGCGCTGGGCCATATATGTGGTGCTCTTCGTGGTGGTCTTCGTGGCCGTGGTGCTGTTGGCACGCCTTGTCCACGCCACTTTCTCGGTGGCGCACATGGGTTTGCTCGACCGCATGGCCGGCGCCATCCTGCAGCTGGGCATATGGCTTGTGGCGGGCAGCGTGCTGCTCAATATCTATTTCATGGTTGTTCCGCCCGACAAGGAGCGCTTTACCGACGGCAAACCATGGCGCACACTCGTGGTCGAGGCGGCGCCCACGCTGATGGGTCATATCGCCGCCAGCGCTGAACAATAGCAGCTGCCTCATCGTTAAATACTTACGAACTACACAGAAACACAATGAGCGATAAAGAAACAGCCGGAACAAGAGCCAACGACGGGCAGACCCTCGCCGACGCCACCACCGGCGACTATAAATACGGCTTCAGCACCGATGTGGATACCGACGTTATCCCCGCCGGCCTGAACGAGGATGTTATCCGCCTCATTTCAAAGAAAAAGGGCGAGCCGCAGTGGCTGCTGGACTTCCGTCTGGAGGCCTACCGCTACTGGCTCACCCTCAAGCCGCCGACATGGGCGCACCTCGACATACCGCCTATCGATTATCAGGCCATAAGCTACTATGCGGCGCCGCTGCCGCGCAAGGCACCCGGCAGCCTCGACGAGGTGGACCCCGAGGTGCTCGACACCTTCAACCGCCTGGGCATACCCCTGCAGGAACAGAAGGCTCTTGCGGGCATGGCCGTCGATGCCGTGATGGACTCGGTGTCGGTTCGCACCACGCACCGCGAGAAGCTCGCCGAGATGGGCATCATTTTCTGCTCGTTCAGCGAGGCCGTCAAAGACTATCCCGATCTGGTGCGCAAGTATCTGGGCAAGGTTGTGGGCTATCGCGACAATTTCTATGCGGCGCTCAATTCGGCGGTGTTCTCAGACGGCTCATTCGTCTACATTCCCCGCGGCGTGCGCTGTCCCATGGAGCTGAGCACTTATTTCCGCATCAATTCGGCGGGCACGGGCCAGTTCGAGCGCACGCTCATCGTTGCTGACGCCGATGCCTACGTAAGCTATCTCGAGGGATGTACGGCGCCCATGCGCGACGAAAACCAGCTCCACGCCGCAATTGTGGAAATCATTGCCGAGGACCGCGCCGAGGTGAAGTACAGCACGGTGCAGAACTGGTATGCCGGCGATGCCGAGGGCCGCGGCGGCGTCTACAACTTCGTCACCAAGCGGGGACTCTGCCGAGGCGACTATTCCAAGCTCTCATGGACGCAGGTGGAGACCGGCTCGGCCATTACGTGGAAATATCCCTCGTGCGTGCTTGCCGGCGAGGGCGCTGTCGGCGAGTTCTACTCCGTGGCAGTCACCCGCAACCGCCAGCAGGCCGATACTGGCACAAAAATGATACATCTGGGCAACAACACGCGCTCGACAATAGTCAGCAAGGGAATATCGGCGGGCAGCAGCCAGAACAGCTACCGCGGCCTTGTGCGCGTGGCGCCGTCGGCATCCGGATGCCGAAACTACACGCAGTGCGACAGCCTTCTGCTGAGCGACCACTGCGGTGCCCACACTTTCCCCGAAATAAAAATCGGAAACCCCACGGCGGTGGTGGAGCACGAGGCTACCACTTCCAAAATCTCCGAACAGCAGATTTTTTACTGCAACCAGCGCGGCATACCCACCGAGGAGGCCGTGGGCCTGATAGTCAACGGCTATGCCCGCGAGGTGATGAACAAGCTGCCCATGGAGTTCGCTGTCGAGGCTCAGAAACTGCTGGCTGTCACCCTCGAAGGAAGCGTAGGATGATAATTTTGAATATTGAAGGTTGAATGTTGAATATAAGGCTCTTAACTTTCAATTTTCCATTTTCAATTTTCCATTTTCAATTCTGAAAGTATGAACGAACTGCTAAAAGTCGAAAATCTGCGTGCCGGCATCGACGGCAAGGAAATACTCAGGGGCATAAACCTGACGGTACGCCCCGGCGAGGTCCACGCCATAATGGGTCCCAACGGCTCGGGCAAGAGCACCCTCTCGGGCGTCCTTGCCGGCGATCCCCGCTATACCGTGACCTCGGGCACGGCCACGCTGGGCGGGGCCGACCTGCTGGCTCTCAGCCCTGAGGACCGCAGCCACGAAGGTCTGTTCCTGTCGTTCCAGTACCCGGTGGAAATTCCGGGCGTGACGATGGTGAATTTCATGCGCGCCGCAGTCAACGCCAAGCGCAAATATCTGGGCGAACCGCCCATGGGTGCCTCGGAATTCCTCAAGATGATGCGGCAGAAACGCGCCATCGTCGAGCTGGACAACAAACTGGCGTCGCGCTCGGTGAACGAGGGCTTCTCCGGCGGCGAGAAGAAACGCAACGAAATCTTCCAGATGGCCGTGCTGGAGCCGCGCCTGGCAATCCTGGACGAGACAGACAGCGGCCTCGATATCGACGCCCTGCGCATAGTGGCCTCCGGCGTAAACGCCCTGCGGAGCGCCGATAACGCCACCATTGTCATCACCCACTACCAGCGCTTGCTCGACTACATAAAGCCCGACTTCGTGCATATCCTCTATAAAGGCCGAATTGTCTACTCCGGCGGCCCCGAACTGGCGCTGGAACTTGAGGAAAAGGGCTACGACTGGATTAAGGAAACCGCCGACAACGCCGACGGCGCAAATACCGGCGCCAACGCCTGACTGCCATGCATTCCCTCCGTCAATACATAGAACTCTACCGCGACAACCGCGACACCATCGAGGCCGCCGCCGCGGTGATCATCAACCGGCGTCGCCCGGAGGCCCTGCGCGCCCTGGAGGCATTTGCCGAACAGCCGGCCCCCCGGACGCCGTACCGCGAGACGTCGGCCGACCTGCTCTATGCGCCCGACTACGGCCTCAACATCGGGCGCCTGCAGTTCGCCGTCGATCTGGCGGCGTCGTTCCGCTGCGACGTGCCCAACATCAGCACCCTGCTGGCCGTGGTGGTCAACGACACCTACCGCCCCGGCGCTCTCCTGGAGAAAAATCTGCCCGCCGGCGTGAGCGTTATGTCGCTGGCACGCGCCGCCGCAGAGCACCCCGAGTGGGTGGAACCCTATCTCGACAGTCTGTCAGCCTGCGCCACGCCCACGGCGGCGCTGAACAGCCTGCTGCTGCAGGACGGCGTGATGGTACATATCTCCCGCGGCGTGCGGCTCGACAAACCCATACAGATTGTCAGCATCTTCAACTCGCCCACTGCCATGCTCGCCGTGCGCCGACTCCTTGTGGTTGCCGACGAGGGCGCTGCGGCGCGCCTGCTGCTGTGCGACCACTCTCAGGGCAGCGGCGTGCCCTATCTGAGTTGCGCCGTAACGGAGATTTTTGCCGGCGCCGGCGCCGAGGTCGAGGTCTACGGCATCGAGGAAGCCAACGCCGACACTGTCAGGGTCTCCGAAACCCATGCCCGTGTGGCCGACGGCGCTCGCCTGCTGCTCAACGGCAGTTTTCTGAGCGGCGGCATATCGGTCAACGACTACGACGTGCGCCTCGACGGCGACGATGCCCGCGCCGACCTCTCCGGCCTTGTCATCGGCGGTGGCAGCCAGTGCGCCGCAAACCGCGTGGTGCTGCGCCACCACGGGCGCCGCTGTGTCAGTCGCCAGCTCTTCAAATATGCGCTGTTCGACGACGCCCGTGGCGAATTCGGCGGCAAGATAGTTGTGGACGAGGGCGCCACCGGCACCGATGCCGAACAGAACAACCGCAACCTGCTGGTTAGCGACGGAGCGCGCATGGACTCCGCGCCGCAGCTCGAAATATATTGCGACGACGTGCGCTGCGGCCACGGCTCGGCCACCGGCGAGCTCGACGCCAACGCCCTTTTCTACATGCGGCAGCGCGGCATACCCCTCGACGAGGCCCGGATGATGCTCACCCAGGCCTTCATGTCCGACGTGGTCGATGCCGTGGGCTACGAGCCCGTGCGCGACCGCCTGCGCCACCTCGTGGAGAAACGTCTCGGCGGCGAGGCCGCCTCTTGTGCCAACTGCTCGGCGGAGGACAGCTTATGCAACCGATGAGTACCCTCGATGTCGCCGCCGTGCGCGCCGATTTTCCCTCGCTGGAGCGCACCGTGCACGGCAAGCCGATGATATACCTCGACAATGCCGCCACCACGCAGACGCCGCGTGCCGTCGTAGACAGCATCGTCGGCCATTACTACGGCCACAAGGCCAATGTGCACCGGGGCGTGCACTGCCTCTCGCAGGAGGCCACGGCAGCCATGGAAGCAGCCCGCGAGAGGGCGCGGGCTTTCATCGGCGCCGAGTCCACATCCGAGATTGTGTTCACCCGCGGCACCACCGAGGCCATCAACCTTGTGGCATCGTCGCTGTGCCAGCTCTTCCGTCCCGGCGACAACATCATCCTCACCGTCATGGAGCACCACTCCAACATAGTGCCCTGGCAGATTGCCGCCCGCCGCAACGGCCTTGAAATAAAAGTCGTCCCCATCCTCCCGGACGGCAGTCTCGACCTCGACGCCTACCGCGCGCT
Source organism: Muribaculaceae bacterium (assembly GCA_017621055.1). Taxonomy (GTDB): domain Bacteria; phylum Bacteroidota; class Bacteroidia; order Bacteroidales; family Muribaculaceae; genus CAG-873. The sequence continues at coordinate 21,774 of JAGATX010000007.1, forward strand.
CTTCGACGCCCGCACGCGCCTGGTGGCTGTGGCCCACGTGTCGAACGTGCTCGGCACCGTCAACCCCGTGGCCGAGATGGCCGCCGAGGCTCACCACCACGGTGCCATGATCCTCGTCGACGGCGCCCAGGCAGTGGCCCACACAAAGGTAGATGTCCGCGCCATCGGCGCCGACTTCTACGCCTTCTCCTCGCATAAGATGTACGGGCCAAACGGCATAGGCATCCTCTACGGACGCCGCGAGCACCTCGAGGCTATGCCTCCTTATCAGGGGGGCGGCGAGATGATAGGCCATGTGAGCTTCGCCGGCACAACGTGGGCCGACCTGCCATATAAGTTCGAGGCCGGCACACCCGATTTTGTCGACGCTGCCGCCTTCAGCACTGCCGTAGACTTTCTCGAGGAAAAAGATATCGCCGCCGTGGCCGCCCACGAGAACGCCCTCACGGCATATGCCACCGAGGAAATGATGAAAATCGACGGGATGCGCATTTTCGGCACCGCGCCCGGAAAGGCCGCCGTGATTTCGTTCCTTCTCGGCAATGCCCACCACTATGATACAGGCGTGCTTCTCGATCAGCTCGGCGTGGAAGTGCGCACCGGCCACCACTGCGCCCAGCCGCTGATGGAGACCTTCGGTATCGAAGGCACCGTCCGACTGTCGTTCGCAATGTACAATACCTTTGCCGAAGTCGACGCCTTCCTCGCAGCCCTCCGCCGGATAGCACCCATGCTTTAAGCTTCCTTCGCGGGCCTTCTTTAGACAAAAAGACATAAAAACAAAATTTTATTTGGAAGTATGGCATAATTATTACGGCTACGTCGACGCCCTGGCGGGTGTCTGGTGCGGTGATACTATCAACCGCGAATTTGCTCTCTTTGCCGCTGATTATTATGGCAGCGGTTCGGGACGTGAAGACATTAAGGCCGCGCAGACCTATTTCGCAATAGGGCTGGCAGATATTCAGGCTTTCGATTTTGCATCGGCATCGGCAAATACGGTGACGGCAAGAAGTTTTGCCGAAAAGACCGACGACTATTTGTGGCGAGGCCGAATCCTGCTTTGTGACAGTAGGTTTTATAATTTTTATTCTCGTCAGTAAGAATAAAGAGGCAAAGGAACTCCTACGTGTGAGTGAGTTGCAGACTGCCGCTGAGAACCTACATAAAGTGAACGAGTTAAGCAAGAGAGTGTCTGAATCACGTATCGTGTCGCTAAATAGTCTTGTAGACCAGATAAATGGATATCTTATAGGTAATAAGAGCCTTTCAAGAAAGAAAATAGACGAAATCATATGCCAGATTTTCGGAGGTGAGTCGTACGTCCTGATTGAGAATGAAATCAATACACTTGGTCATGGTGTTGTCGATGGTTTGAAAACCCTCATACCTGTTCTTTCTAATGACGATATTAAGTTATTGCTCCTCTTAAAGTGGGGCCTTTCCCCGATAATCATTACAACTATCTTTAATATTTCCTATGATAATATGCGCAAAAGGCGCAGTCGTATCATAGAAAAAATCAGTAAAGCCGACAGTCAGTATTCCGATAAAATTGTAAATTTTTTCTGGTGAGCAAAGCTGAGACTACCGTAAGGATTTGCAACTTTTTACTCTTTTATTCGGTGATTTTAGCCGGTGTCACAAACATTTCCTCGATATGCATTGTAAATCAATAGGTTGCTAAGAGTTTTGTCACACACTTTTTTGCCCGGTTTTTTTGCTGTTAAAAAAATCCTTATTAAATTTGCGACATTGGTAAAACCTAGAAATTGGATAAAAGAAATGAAAAGGGTATTAATACTTTTATAAATAACCTCAAATCCGCAACTAAGCTCTTCAGCGTCCTTCTTGCGTCTAAACGTCCTCTCATCACTGAATTAGCAGATAAATTGAGGCTGAAATACCCACTTCTGCCCACAATATCCCCTTGCCCCACTATGCGACTTGAGGC
>JAGATX010000008.1 GCA_017621055.1 Muribaculaceae bacterium
AACTCGTTCAACATCCTCTACGGTAGCGGAATTGAGTTGAGTCTCCTTGATTTCGGTACAAGTACCGGAGATTGTGCTGAGTTCTTCGGCGATATTGCCGAGATAGCTATCGGCAGTATTGTCAAAATTATCGTTATTCATATTTTTCGTTTTTAGGTGAACATTACAGACGAATGCCTTTCTTTTTGCGCCGCTGCATCTCACGGATGAATTCCTCTTCTTGCGGGTCGAAGCCGGGACCGATATTTACAATATTTCCAAGTCCACCAGCCATGTCAGCAGCAATTTCAGCTACGGAGTCTGCAGTCTTAGCCGCGATATTCTGGATTGTTTTTACAGGACGAAGCTGTGGTTTAGGCGCTGCTGATGGGATTTGAGTACGAGCTTTTTTGTTCCTGTCAATGGCCTCGCATATAGTTTTATAAGAGCATTTCCCGTCACGGTCAATTTGAGAAGCCTTGAATCTTCGACCGTCTTTTGTATAGGATAGGCCCTCAACCTCTGTAGTGCCACGCTTGAACTTCTTCCTCACGTTAATGCCGCTTTGTGCAAGTTGCCGTTGGAATGCAATCCAGTCTTTTGCCGTTCTTTTAGCCGCTTGAACTGCAAGATAAATTTCCTGACGGGTCTTACTGCCGCCTCTTAGCCGTTCAGTTTTCACTTTCTCCTTACCGTTACCAAAAGTCAAACCGTATTTCTTTTTCAGTGCTTTGCAGACCTCTTTGTTGCGTAATCTCTCGTTGCTGTCGCTGATACATTTACCGTCATTATCGACCCGGTTATATACAATGTGACAGTGCGGATGCTCTTTGTCAAGGTGCCGTGTGATAATGTATTGCGTGTTCACAATACCCATATTTACCAGATATTCTTGCGCCAACATGACCATTGCATCATCAGAAAGCCGTGCGGAATCTTCCGGTGAATAGGACAATGAAATATGTCCTACCCATTTTTCTACACGTTTATTCATTTGCCTCTGACACTCGAATCCTGCGATTATTGATTTCGAGGAATCATCCATAACGTCTTCGGAAAAGAGAAGCTTGGCTTCTTTGGTTGACTCATTTTCGGCAAGAGCATATTCGACACATTTTGCGAAATTGCTGCCGCTACTAATCTTTCCAATCATGCGACAGGCGGTAGTAAAGTGCTTTTATATTCTTGCAAAGTGACTCAACTTCCCACTTTACAAGTTTGAAACCGGCTTCATTGGCTCGTTTGGCAAGCTGGTTGAGATTGTTTGCCATGCTACCAATCTGACGGAGGATGACCATGTCATCAGGTTTTGCGATGGCTTTTATGGTGGTGTTCAGAAGGGTTCGACGGCAATAATCGGATAACTTTCTACCGGATTCGTTGGCTTTGGCAAGGGTCGTGGCATACTGGTCGTCATTCAACCTCACGCTTACGACATGGTGCTTTTTCTGTTTTATTACTGTCCCTGCAAAGGCGGACTTTCTTGTAGAATTTCTCATAATTATGTGTTTTATAGTTTCTAAATGTGACCATCGGGAACGGACTCCACACTCCCGGTTTTTGGAGGGAGCAAGGCAGGAAATGTTTACATTGCCACAACCTTGCTATCCCTCCAAAAATAATTTTCCGGGATAACGGCTTCGTCGATGGCTACGCCACTTTTCTCTATAATCGGTAAGGTGATTTACCGATTATTTTCTCAGAGCTTGCGCCAGACTTCATGGTCGGAAGCGTAGTCCTCCATATGCTGACGAAGAACTGAATCGATGAAGCCGGAAACTGTTGTGTCGATGTCTCCGAGTCTACGAACCATCAGGGCGATGCGGTCATATAGCTCACGGCTGATGTTGGTCTGCTTGCGGTCGGTAAGTGTCTTCGATGAAAGGTAAGTCGCCTTATATTCCTCGAAGTCGAGTCTGCGCTGTCGGATGCCGACACGCTGCTGCTTCGGCTCGGCTGTTGAAGGCAGAGATGCCGATGCAGTTGATTCTACGGTTGATTTTTCGCCTTGGCTGATGATGCGGTCTTCAACATTTTGATTGAAGATGTTGTCAGCCTTTTCTGTCGGCTGAGTTTCTTTGAGTACTGGTTTTGTTGCCATAACTTATATTTTTTGTTGATTAAAAATTTTGTTGGTTAGGTACTCGTTGAGGTCTTTGAACTCGGAGTAGAGTGTGGAGCGGTCGATTACGGTTGAGCCATATATGGCTGTCAATTCGGCGAATGCTGTTTGTCCGGCATTGTCGTTGTCAAGATAGCAGTTAATGGCGGTATAGCCTTTGAGATAAGGCACAGCCTTGTTGACATTAACAACCGAGTTGAGTATGATTGCATCGGCTCCACTGATGATGTCGAGTGTGAGTGCCGAGAGATAATCAATGAATCCCTCGAACATGGCACACTCTGTTGACGGCCCGTCTCTCGCCCACGGCAGATATGAGATGTCCTTGCGTCCGCGGCAACCTTTGAAATATCTGTTGCGCAGTTCCCAGCCTCCGCTGACATTCTCAAATGCCACGGCAAAATACGACTTGCCGTTGACGCTGTAATGAGTCTCTTTGCATTTCGCATTGGCGATGTATGCCGGAATACCACGTTCTTGGAGGTATGCGACAAGTGCGCGGTGTTCCAGTGGCATGACTTCAAACTGTCCCACACTCGGTGCAGAGTGTCGCTGGGGATAAGAGGAAGCGACTGTCTGCACCGATGGTACCGGACAACTGTCAGCGATGCAATGCATGAGATAGCGCAGGTCTGTTGACTGCCATATCTCGGCTGCAAGGTCAATGATGTTGCCACCTTTGCCAAGTCCGAAGTCATACCAGCAGTTGAGCGATGTCTCGACCTTGAACGATGGCGTATGCTCCTGTCGTAACGGCGATCTGTACCAGAGTTTGTCTCCACACCGTCTGGCCGGCTCATGCCCGAGTCGGGACATGAAGGTGGCTAAAGGGATAGTTTTTATCTCTTTTAACATGGTGGTAAAAATGTTTAGGGGGGGGATAGTTCAGGTTCGGCTCACATATATACACACCGTACCGAACTAAACTTGATTATTAGTAGAAGTCGCGGTTGAACTGATACACTCCGTTCTCCTTGACGATTATCCGCTTGTTCATCAGGAAGGTCTTCAATTTGGTGACCTTTCCGTCGCCATACGGAAATCCGCAAGATGCGTATGCCGCCTTGATTTTATCCTCACAGTTCTGACAGCCCTTGATGGCTCCGTCGGCGAAGGCGAGTTCAAGAGCTTCGCGGTGTTGGTCGGGTGACAGTTCGTTATACGAGAATACCTGTAGCTTTGATGCCTTACCGAAAGTATGGTTCTCCTCAATCTCCGGCAACCCATAGTCGTTGACTCTGAAAGCAAACGGTGCAAAGTCCATAGCCCTGATACATGATGCCGACACCTCAGTCACTTCATCATCGATCGTGCTTTTGGAAACCTGCAAGACAGTCTCGGCTTTATTGTTAAGTTCAGTGCCGACATGACCGCGCACGTTGTCATCGCTCTTGTTGAGATGGAGGACGGTATGGATATGTATCTGATACTTGTCCGTCCATTCCATCAGCTTGTTTATGAGCCTTGATGATTCGGTGGCGTTGTTGATGTCAAACATCAGGTCGCGTATGCCGTCGATGATTACCAGTCCGACATTCGGTGTGGTAGCTATCGCCCTATCTATAATCTCCAATCGCATATCCGGGACATGTGCCCGTAGCTGGGCAAAGATAAGATTATCGGGATGGCGGTCGAGAGGAAGACCGGCAAGCAGCAATGCTCGGCGTATCACCTTCTGGCAGTGATATGGACTTTGCTCGGTATCGAAGTAGAGGACTGTCCGCTTGTTGTCTGGAAATTCAGCAACGTATCTCAGCACCTCTCCATTCATCAATGCCGCCGCTACGATGGCACTCACATTGAAGTTTTTTTTGCTTTTCGCTTTTCCGGTTGATGCCGAGAAGTTGCCGAGGGTGCCGATTACGGAACCGTTGCAAAAGAGAACTTCAGGAGCCACGGTGATTTCATCAGTCACTTTGATTTGCGAGGCTTGCCAAAGTTGTTCAATGAGATTTGTATCATTCATACCAATCCTCTTTTGATGATGAGCTGTTCTACATCGGCCTGGCGATAGCTTACCTTTCGACCTATTCTTACGGGAATCAGAGTCTTTGATTGTTCCCAGTTCCAGAGTGTGGCGGAGCATACACCGAATTTCTCCATTACTTCCTTCTTCGAGAGGAGGGTTTCTTTAGCGGCACTTACTATCTGAGGGCATATTTCGGCTTTGTATTTGCCAATAAGTGTATCTGCAAAGTCTACCAGATCTTGAGGTTTTATATGGAGGGTGAGATCCGTGGCACCACTCTCGACCAAAGACATTATGTTAATCATAATATTTCTTGTTCCGCCGGAGGATGGAAGGCATGGAGCGATGGTGGATTTAGGTCATCCCATACCTTTCGTCGCGATTGACGTGGATTAGTGGTCTCTCCGATTTGAAACAGGCATGGCAATGGCTTACTCGACACGGATGCGGTCAAGGCAAATGATATGACAATATCAAATTCGGAAGTGGGAAGTGGCCATTAAAACGATATACATTCCGTGGGCTCTTTGGCTCTCCCAAAGCCTCAAGCATTACTTGGAACAAAAATATACGGCTTCTTCTTTGCCAAAGGAAGAAGGCTGGCGCTTTACCCTGCGCGGGTCATGAATAGTCGGTCATCAGTCTGCGGCCTCCGGATGCCGCAAACATTCTGACCTTTTGTTGGTCGCAGTGAAGCCGGATTATAAATCCATTTCTTCCTGGTTTTAATCGACAAACATACCGCCAAGTGAGATTGTTTCGCCACTCAATATCGGTTTCCCGATATTTCCGAAATGTTGCTCAACATTTCCCAACTTTTTTATGTCACGCGATTTTCCAATGAGAATAATTGCATTCTCGGATTGTTTGCCAATCTATCCTTATAACGACCTAATTGTGATTTTGTTCACGCAAATATCTGATATAAAGATAGTTGTCTGATTTTGTCCGACTTTTGTCCAGAGTAAAATCGAACCTTACAACAAGATTATCAGATACGATAATACCTAAAATCGGGCAAATGTTAAAAATGCAAATGTCCGATATTTTTTTTCGGTGAGATAGACTCTTTGACCATGATACTGACGGATACAACTCCATTGTTATCATTTAGCCTCTGAATTCCGGTGTCGGCATCTATGGTAACGCCAACATCGTCGGACTGCTCCAAAACAGTATTCAGAGACTGTCAATCTCAGTAATCTTGATCTGATTGACCTGCATTTGATATTGCAACATCGGTAATATGCAGATAGTTTCCACCAAATCAGACACTTCCCCAACATGCCCCACACTTTCCCCAACATGTCCCAACAAATTTTTGGTGTCTGAACCATCAAGTATAATCAAGTGTTAGCGGAATCTTCAGATATAGACCCTATACTGGATAACGCAAAAAGCATTAACGAGACATATGTCTTAGCTAACACTTATCAGTCGAATATCCATTCCAACAGAATCTCAGTTCAAGTAATCAACGCGAAACATCTTTTGAGGTACTTGAACAACAAAATTCCCGACCGCCACGTCACATCGGCGCAGTTGTCGGGGCATGATAATAAGAATTGGATTATTAGTCTCATATCATTGCTAACAATCTTATAATTTTTATTTTAGCAAAATCGCAGTAAGTATCAATGAGTGGAAAACAATATCTGCATATGGGAATGAGAAATACGATATTGGAGCCATACCATGCATTATATCATTGCGAAGATTAAGACCATGACTGTCTGTGAAAACAGCCATAAGATGGTATGCGAGATCTCCATTTTCTATCTCCACTATGCACTTTTTACGCAAAACTCCTTCAAAAGTTATAAAACTATATCCTCCGTTAATATTTTTGCTGCTATATGTACTTTCGCCCTTAATCGCTACATAATTACGGATAGCACCTTCTATTTGAGGTATGATTAAATGCATAAACTGTATGTAGTCATTCGCATAATACGCATCTAATGCCTTTTCTATCATAGGTAAATTTCGAGGGATGAACGCTGGACAATGGCCAATAATATCCATAGCCGTTTCCTTGGCTATTACATTATCTTCAATGTTTTTGAGTAAAGATGGATGATGTACTCTCGCCATTATTGGAGCAAAAGTCCGGAAAAATTCAACGGCATCTTTATCATCAGAAGTCTGTCCTAGCGTAGTTGGTCTACCTGCTTGATCATAGGTAATAGTTGTTATAAACCCTAAGATAGAGTTTGTTTTCTGTTGTACAGCATTGGACTCATCGTCTTTTTTGTGATGCCAATATGCGCCTACAAATTTAAATAGTCGTTCTCTTAAGGTCCCTGTAGTTAATTCTTTGTTAGATTTTTCAATGAGTTGAACTACATCTTCACCTAAAGGTATTTCTATTGGCTTCAGGCTATTCACTACTTCTGGCCCTATTTTGGCAATTTCAACTGAGATACGTTCCTGATCTTCCTTTGATGATAGTGTGAAATAACGCTGATTTATGTAGTGTAAAAAAATCTGAGTACGCATTGGACCTAGGACATCTGTCATACTTATGGTCTTAGTTTCAAGCTGTCTTAGTATATTGAGAGACTTCTCCCTGTTCTTTACACCATAATAGTCGACCAAAACTTCTGCACAATCTTTTAGATTAGAATAATTGTCTCCTTTGTATAGTCTGTGGTACCGATCAGTAACGTTCTGCTCTATTCGAGTCTTCTCGTCATCTGTAAAAACTTTTGGGTGTTCTCTTATTGCATCTACAATTTGAGAATATAATCCTGGAGTATCATCTGTAGAATATTTAGCATCATAATTGAAATAAGCAGTTTTAACCTTTTCGATATAAATATTTTGCTTAGTAAATATAGCAACTTTCAAGGCTCTATTTAAATGCAAAAAACCGTCATATGAGTGTTCAAAAACATCATTTTCCACCGCTGCAATAATAGTGTCGATGTAATCAAATCTCTCCTGACCGAATGCGTTTTCTCCAACAATAGGTCTAAATTCAATTTGAAGTCCGAGATAACGCAGTTTAAGCAATGGATTAGATGTTTTGTTAGCTCTTTCTCTCCAATAATCTAATGCTTCTTTAGAGACCATTGACTTGTGAGGAAACTCAAAATCCGTTCCATCCTTTCTTTTACCACTCATTTTGGGACCATAGTATGCACCGGTATAATGATCAATTGAAAAAGCCAATGCAAGTTTTTCAAATTCCAAAACCTTTCTTTGTTCGGGAGTCGTATCCTTAGACTCTCGAAGATTCATTTCTAATTCAGTGAAGGAAGTCTTACTCTCTGGGAACTTGTCCAACTCTTCTATGTAGTTTTCCATATCTTTATAAAAATGACCATTATCGGCAAAGCGCTTTGCTAATAAAAGTTAAAGAATCTAATTTCGGTTTGTTGATGTTACGCCATCCTGATTTATTTCGGTTGAAATCGGGGGTGCGCGGAGGTTGGTTGACACCGCGTTGACACGGACTGAAACTAAAAATCGCAAGTGATTGAAATCTAATCACTTGCGATTAATTGGGGTGCCCAGAACAGGACTCGAACCTGCACGCCTCGCAGCACTCGCACCTGAAACGAGCGCGTCTACCATTCCGCCACCTGGGCTTTTGCGCTGCAAAGTTACGGCGTTTTTTTTATTTTGCCAAATTTTTTTTGATGTTCGGGGCGTTTTTTGTGGATGTTTTTGGTTTTTTGGCTGTTTTGTCGAGCGGGCTCTCAGATGGAGAGGATGTTGCGGGTTATCCACCAGATGATGTACAGGGCGATGTATGCGAATCCGGCGCGCGGGGTGAGGATGTGGAGGCTGATGGCGCGGCCTACGCGGTTTTTGAGGAGTGATGCTGCGAGTGCGAGGAGGAAGAAGGGGACGGCTACGACGAGGAAGAGGTTGTATCGGATGGCGTCGGCTATGTTTCCGTGGAGTGCGGCGTGGAGTGCGCGCTGTGCGCCGCATGAGGGGCAGTCGTAGCCTGTGAGCATTTTTATCGGGCAGCGGGGGAATATGTTGCTCTGCTCGGGGTTATTGAAAAAGTAAACCGCCGCTGCCGCGAGGGCAATGGCGGTTACTGTTATTGTTATGATTGTGCGGCGACGCGTCATCAGAGGGCGGCGAGGAGTCCGGAAGCCATAATGAAGATGAAGTACAGTAGTCCGGCTAAGAGTCCGCTGCCGGCGGCTATTATGCCCCATAGTTTTGCCTTTTTGGAGGCGTCTTCAGCACCGGCAAAGTCACCGGCTGCCCACTTGGAGTCTACTTGGGTTGCGAAAATTATCGACACGACGCCGAGGGGGATGCAGCAGAGGACGGTGGAGCATATTGCGAGCCATAGCCACGAGTCCGGTTTTGTCTGTCCGGCTGCGGGGTTGGGGAGTCCGGTGGAGGGCTGGACGGGCTGCCCGAATCCCGGCTGGGCGGGACGTTGGCCGAATGTGCTTTGTGCGGGGCGCTGCTGGAATGCCTGGGGCTGCTGGCCGAAAGCGGGTCGCTGCTGGCCGAAGGGTTGCTGCTGGCCGAATGGGCCTTGTGCGGGCTGTTGTGCGGCGGGGCGCTGCTGGAATGCCTGGGGCTGCTGCTGGCCGAAAGCGGGTTGCTGCTGACCGAATGCGCCTTGTGCGGGCTGCTGTGCGGCGGGGCGCTGCTGGAAGGTCTGGGGCTGTTGCTGGCCGAATGCTGCCTGTGCGGGCTGCTGTGCAGGTTTGGGCTGGATTGGCTGTGTGGAAGCTGCTGCGGGGGCGAAGATGGCGCAGAGTTCGGTGACTTCGCCGGCTTTCTGCCAGTTGCTCATTCCTTCGCACCACACAAAGGTGTCGCGCGTCACGCCGCGGTTCACGAGTTCTTCACCGGGGAAGGGGCCTGCCTGTTTGCCGTCTTTGCCAATTATGTGGTAATTTTTCATAAGGGTGATTATATCTCCTGGCACTGAGGGGAGACTGGGAGGATATGATGTTCAGGAAAACGCAGCGCCGAGCCGGTTTGTGTTTCCGGCGCGTTCCCCGGTTTTGTTATGCTGTTATTTTTTACAAAATTACAGACAAAAGGAGAGAAAATGCGCCGCCGCGATGTTAAATTATGCTAAAATCAGCCAATTTTTATTCCGCCGAAGCCCATGAATGCCATTGCGAGGATTCCTGCGGTGATCAGTGCTATGGGCACTCCGCGCATGGGCGCGGGTACTTCGGCGAGGTCGAGGCGCATTCGTATACCGGCGAATATTGCTATCGCGAGGGTGAATCCGAGGGCTGTGGCTATGGCGTAGACGATCGACGGTATGAATTCCATGTTGTTCTGGCAGGCGAGGATTGCCACTCCGAGCACTGCGCAGTTTGTGGTTATCAGGGGGAGGTAAACGCCGAGGGCGGCATATAGGCCGGGCGATATTTTTCGGAGCATTATTTCGACCATCTGGACGAGGATGGCGATGACGAGGATGAATGCGATGGTCTGGATGTACTGCAGTCCGAGGGGCGCGAGGATGTATGTCTGCAGGAGCCATGTTGCGGCTGTCGCCACTGCCATTACGAAGCATACGGCGAGTCCCATCCCGACGGCGCTGTCTATGTTTTTCGATACGCCGATAAAAGGGCAGATGCCGAGAAACCGGGCAAAGACGACGTTGTCGGCGAGGATGGCGGTGAATATTATGGCGAGGTATTCCATATTGGGGCGCGACAGGCTTTATTTTTTGAACATTCTGTTGTATAGGGCGATAAGGAGTCCGAGGGCGATGAATGCGCCCGGGGCAAGGACAAAGACGAGGGCGCCGTAGTCAGGGCTGTAGAGCTGATATCCGAATACGGCGCCGGTGCCGGCTATTTCGCGCACGCAGCCAAGGAGGGTTAGGGCGGCGGTGAAGCCGAGGCCTACGCCGAGGCCGTCGGCGAGGGAGAGGAGCACGTTGTTTCGTGAGGCGAAGGCTTCGGCTCGGCCGAGCAGGATGCAGTTCACTACGATGAGGGGGATGAATATGCCGAGGGCGCCGTATAGACCGGGGAGAAAGGCCTGCATCAGCATCTGCAGGACGGTGACGAACGAGGCTATGACGACGATAAACGCTGGAATCCGCACTTTGTCGGGCACGAGGTTGCGGATTGCCGATATGGCGGCGTTGGAGAGGACGAGGACAAAGAGTGTTGCCACGCCCATGCCGAGGCCTGTTATGGCGGAGGATGTGGTGCCGAGGGTCGGGCACATGCCGAGGATGAGGACGAAGGTTGGGTTTCGGCGGATAAGTCCGTCGGCGATTATCTCAGCGGCTTTCATCGGGCGGTTGTCATGAAGAAGTTGTACGAATTTCTGGCGCGGTTGAGGGCGTCGACGAAGGCTCGCGAGGTTATGGTCGCGCCGGTGATTGCGTCGATGTCTCCGCCGTCGGCCTTTACGGCGAGGTTTGCGCGGGAGCCACGCACGTCGGCGCCGTCAGTGCGGAACCACCCGTCGGCTTTGGCGCCGAGGCCGGGGGTCTCGTTGGTCTGAGTCACGCGGTAGTCGACGAGCGTGCCGTCGGCGTCGAAACCGCACAGCACTTCGATGCGGCCGCTGAAGGCGGCGTCGCTGTACGATGCCACGGCCACTCCGACGAGGGCTCCGTCGCGGTATGCGGGATAGACGGTGGTGCCGTCGGCGCCGGGCACGACATCGGTGGCGGGGTCGGAGTCGAAGGGCGGAAGAACGTCGTTGATGGCCGTTGCCAGGGCCTGACGGCGTGCATCGGCGATGGGTTCCTCGGTAATGAGGTTTACGGTGCCGAGGATGGCGCCGGCGCCGAGGGTGAGCACGCCCAGAGAGATGAGCATTGTTCTGACGGTCGATTTCATGTGCGTGCGGGTTTGGGAGCGAGGCGCCGCGGGCGCAGGTAGCGGTCGAGCAGCGGCGTGACGCCGTTCATGATGAGGATGGCGAACGACATTCCCTCGGGGTATGCGCCCCAGCGGCGGATGACGGCGGTGATGATGCCTATGGCGAGGCCGTATGCAATCATTGCGCGCGTAGTCATGGGTGATGTCACATAGTCGGTAGCCATGAAGATGGCGCCGAGCAGGAGGCCGCCGCTGATGATGTCGAGACCCGGGGGAAAACCGGCGAGGAGGTCGACGGCGGTGAGGCCGGCTATGATGCTCAGGGGTATCCATATCCTGATGACCTTCATGGCGAGGAGGTAGATGCCTCCGGCAATGAGGGCGAGGGCGCTGACCTCGCCCATGGAGCCGGGAATGTTGCCGGCGAGCATGTCGCCCACGTTGTAGGCGAACTCGGGCGAGCCGTTTTTGGCGAGGGTTAGGAATGTGGCGCCGGTAGCGCCGTCGGGTGCGCCGGGGAGCGGCCATGTGGTCATTGCCACGGGGAAGGATATGAGCAGGAACACGCGGCCCACCAGCGCAGGGTTAAAAATGTTGCAGCCGAGGCCTCCGAATGCCATTTTTGCAATACCGATTGCGACGATGGCGCCCACGGCCACCATCCACAGGGGCAGCGACGCCGGCAGGTTGAGGGCGAGGAGCACGCCGGTGAGGAGTGCCGAGCAATCGGCCAGATGTGATTTCTGCTTGAGCAGCCGGGTTGTTATGAGCCACTCTGTGGCAAGGCACGCGGCGACGGCGACGGCCATCACTGCGGCGGCGTGCCACCCGAAGTAAAATATGGCGCACGCCACAGCGGGGACGAGGGCTATGAGGACGTGGAGCATGGCGTGGCCGGTTGTACGGCGGCGGTGCACATGCGGCGCGGGCGAGAATATCATTTTCTTATCCATGGTCAACGTTGGCGGCATCGGTTTTTTGCACGGCGGATATAGTCGAGGAGGGGCCGTCTGGAGGGGCACGACCAGCTGCAGCTGCCGCACTCGATGCAGTCGGCCACATCGGCGGCGCGGGCGTCGTCCCATCGGCGCAGCCGGCCGTAGGTCTCGAGGAGATAGGGCTCGAGACCCATAGGGCAGGCATCAACGCAGGCGCCGCAGCGTATGCAGGGCATTAAGGGCTGTCGGCGAGCGTCGGTGAGGACGGTTATCCCCGAAGTTCCCTTTGTGACCGGGGCGTCGAGGGTTACGGTGCATTTACCCATCATCGGGCCGCCCAAAATAATTTTAGTATCGGCATCCGGTGGCAGGGTGAAGGGAATTTCGGCGAAAGGAGTGCCTATGGCGGCGCGGTAGTTTCGGCGTTGGTCGGCGGGGATGTCGCCGCTGATGCTTATCACACGCTCTATCAGCGGCATGTCGGTAGAAACGGCCTGCCAGACGGCGAAAGCCGTAGCCACGTTGTGCACTATCACGCCGACAGCCGAGGGAATGGCACCCGAGGGCACTTTGCGGCCTGAAACGGCGTCGATAAGCTGGCGTTCGCCGCCTTGGGGGTATTTTGTGCGCAAAATCTTGACTTCCACGCCGGCAGCGGATACAGCATGTGCGGCAAGTGCCGCGGCGGCCTCCGGTTTATTGTCTTCAATGGCTATTACGGCGCGGTCTATTGCCGTGGCTTTCATCATCATCTGCACGCCGGCAATGATTTTGGCGGGATAAGCCCGCATCAGAGCGTCGTCGCAGGTTAGGAACGGCTCGCATTCGCAGCCGTTGATAATGAGGAGGTCCACTTTGTCGCGCGGTGCCAGTTTTATGGCCGAGGGGAAGGTCGCGCCACCCATACCCACAATTCCTGCGCGGGCCACGCGCCGTTTTATTGTGTCGGCGTCGACGTCCGGTGTGGCCATGCTGTCGATAGCGAGCCAGTAGCGCATACGTTCGGTCTCGTCGGCGTCGTGGGTGGCCTCGTCGGCGGTGATGACTATGCAGGGACGGCGGCGGCCGTCGGGCATCAGGGCATCTTCCAAGGCTGCCACGGTTCCGCTCACGGGCGCGTGGACGGCGGCCGACATTGCATATGGCGCTTCGGCGATCAGCTGACCGCGGCGCACGCTGTCGCCCTTGGCGACTATGGGGCGGGCCGGCGCGCCGATGTGCTGCTGCAGAGGAACCACGGCACGTCGGGGCAGCGGCAGCGCTTCGATGCCGGAGAGCGTGGTCTTGCAGGCTGCGGGGTGGATACCGCCTTTACTGAATGTGCTGTGGATCATTGCTCTGATTTCTTATCGGGAAGGAGGCGAGGATTGCTCCGGTGGGGCATTCGCTCACACAGGCGCCGCAGGCACGGCAGTCGGCGGCGGTGATGTATGAAAGGTTGTCGGCGACATCAATAGCGCCGAAGCGGCATGCTTTCTCGCATTTTCGGCAGCCTATGCATGCCGAGGGGCAGATACGGCGCGCCACCGCTCCGCGGTCGCGGCTGGCGCACGCCACCCACACGCGGCGGTCGTTACGGCCGGTTGGCCTGAGTTCGAGCAGGTGACGCGGGCACTCGGCTATGCATGCGCCGCATGCCGTGCAGCGGTCGGGATCGACTACCGGCAGCCCCGTGGCAGTATCGAGCGACAATGCTCCGAAGCGGCATACCTCCACACAGTCGCCGCATCCGAGGCATCCGAAGGCACATGCGCTCTCGCCGACCCCGGCGGCGTCCATCACGGCGCAGCTGCGCACGCCGTCGTAGGCATAAGGTTGCGGACGAGCCTGACAGCTGCCGTTGCAGCGCAGCACGGCTATGTTCCGCTGGGCGACTTCCACGGTGCACCCCAGAATGAGGGCAATGCGCGCCATGGTGTCGGCCGACGATACGGGGCAGTTTATGTCCTTGAGATTTCCGCGGCGCACGGCCTCGGTGGCGAAAGCGCGGCATCCGCTGAAGCCGCAGCCGCCGCAGTTTGCGCCGGCAAGGAGGGAGGCAACCTGATCTATGCGTGGATCTTCCTTCACTTCGAAGCGTCGGGCGGTGAAGAAGAGCACCACGGCGCCTATGCACCCTATGGCGCCCAGTATCAGTATGCTGTATAGGACCACTTGCATGGCTGGCTTATTATGGTGTTTTTGTTGGTTATAGTGATTGGATGAAGAGTCAGAGACGATGCAGGAGAACCCAACGGCCGGAATCGGGAAAGAGCCGGCGCATGGCGGCATATGCCGCGGCGGAGGCTGCCAGGGCTATGAGTGCCGCGAGGCCCTCGGCAATACCGGCCATTGCGGAGCAAACATAGCCGACAATGACAAATACCGCCAGGGGGATGCACAGCAGCTGCAGGGCGGCGGCGGTGGCACCGGCCGGACGACGGACGGCCACGCGGTCGCCGGCGGCAAGGGTCGCCGCGGCGTCCGATGCCACAAGGGTGACAACGCGGCGAGGAGAACCCGCGCAGCCTGAGCAGCCCGAGCAGGTGCCGGTATTGCACTCGGGGTCGAGCGCAACTCTTACGGTGCCGGCTATGTTGTCGATAACGGTGCCCTCGGTGATGTGGGGCAGCTTTTGGGCCATACGAAACTTTGCGATTATTCAGCCGCAAAATTACGGAAAAATTTCCTTAATGTGAAGAAATTTTCAGGGAAAATTCTTGGCAGCGGGGATTTTGTCAGAGGACCTCGAAATCTACGGTGAGGGGGTAGTGGTCGGAGGCTTTGAGGGTGCCTTTGGTTATGGACAGGGGCCTGAGTGCTCCGCGGTACATAACATGGTCGATGCAGAAGTAGAAGCGGTTTGCGTTGAAAGTAATCATCGGTCCGAGTCCTATTTCGGGATATACATCGCGGAAGCCGGCGTCCTCGAAAGCGCGTATGGCGTAGCAGTCGGGGATGTCGTTGAAGTCACCGCAGATAATGACGTCCGGTCCGCCGTAGTGCCGGATTATCTGGAGGATGGCCTGCGCCTGCCGTGCGCGGCATACGTTGGCGTAAGCAAGCTTTGCCAGCAACTGGTTGCGGATGTCGCCGAAGTCCTCGCGCTGCATATCGGTGAGGGAGAGGTATAGGTCTACATCGTCGGCGGTGAACCGGAAGCTCTGCATGTGCACGTTGAAGAGCGTGAGGAGCTTGCCGCCGGGTAGAGTCACGCGGTAAGCGCCCATGCCGCCGTTGCTGAAAATCTCGGGATCCATGTTCAGATGGATAGGCTCGATAGGGAACTTTGAGAGTGTCACCTGACCGTGGCCGCTGACTATGATGTTGGGATATCGCTGATGTATGCTGTCGTACTGTAGCGCCGTCATGTGGTTTTTTGCCGTCGGGGTGAAAGGCATGCCCTCGGAGAGACACACAATGTCGGCGTCCTGCGCCAGCACATAGCTCATCATGGCGCAATAGCTGCTGTCGTAGTCGCCGCTGCGCTGGTCGAAGAGGTTCGCCACATTGTACTCTGTGAGGCGGAATGTGGCGGCGCCCTCGGCGGCGTGCCGGCTGCCGAAATGGAGGGGACAGTAGGTGAGAATTGGGCCGGCGCACGCTATGAGGCTGATGCCGAGCACTACAGCGCCGCGGCGGTGCCAGAAGAGCTGCAGCACGAGCATGAACAGCACAACATATAGCATCGGCGCGAATGCCAGACCTACGATGCCCCATTTACCGCCGTATTTTAGGGGTGAGAGCACTCCGGCGTAGGCTGTGACGAAGAGGAGTATGGCAAGAAGGAGGTCTAAGGCCATGAGCAGGCCGCGGCCGAAACGGCTCCAGCCCGAGCGGTCGCGCGGTTGTGTGGCTCCGCCGTCGGTTTTCTTCTTTTTAGCCTTCACAGCGCGGTAAACGGACTCTTAGAAAAACCAGTGGTTGGAGAATACGCCCTTCTTTTTCCAGTACACCAGCAGGAGGAAGCCGAAAATCATGCCTCCGAGGTGGGCGAAGTGAGCCACGCCGCTGGCGGTATCGCTGATGCCGTATACGAGTTCAAGTACGAAGTAGCCTATTATGAGCCACTTGGCCTTGATGGGGATGGGTATGAAGAAAAGGTATACCGGGGCGTTGGGGAACAGGAAGCCGAAGGCGAGGAGCACGCCGTAGATGGCGCCGGAGGCACCCAGCATGGGCGTGTTAACATAATAATAGAGGCTGACGGCCTCGGTGGGAAGGTAGACGTCGGCGGGCGGCGGGAAGCCCAGGGCGGCGGCATAGTCGCACAGCTCCGGGTCGGCGATGATTTCGGTGAGGCGGTGTATCATTACTGCGAAGACCCCCGTCTGCACCAGAGCGGCGCAGATGCCGCAGGTGAGATAGAAGAAGAGGAAGCGGGCCGAGCCCATGGTGCGCTCTATGGTGGTGCCGAACATCAGCAGGGCGAACATATTGAAGAACAGATGTCCGAAACTGCCGTGGAGGAACATATATGTGATCAGCTCCCAGGGCATGAAGTTCGGAGAGGTGAAGTAAAAGAGGGCGCACCGGCGGGTAAGGGTGAGGTCTATGGCCGGCGAAAGGGCCATGACGATATAAATCAGCACATTGAGGATGAGCAGATTTAGCGTTACCGGCGGTATGTTTCGGAAAAACGATGAGTTGTTGAGGTACATTGTTCAGAGAGAGCTGGAAATCAGACGTTGAAGCGGAAGTGCATTATGTCGCCGTCGGCAACGACATATTCCTTGCCTTCGACGGCCATTTTGCCGGCGTCGCGCACGGCGCTCTCGCCACCGAGGGTCACATAGTCGTCGTATTTAATCACTTCGGCGCGGATAAAACCTTTCTCGAAGTCGGTGTGGATAATGCCGGCGCAACGGGGAGCCTTGCTGCCGCGGCGGAAGGTCCAGGCACGCACCTCGTCGGCGCCTGCCGTGAAGAAAGTCTGCAGGTCGAGCAGGGCATAGGCCGCACGTATCAGACGGCTGACGCCGCTTTCCTCGAGACCGAGCTCGGCGAGGAATTCGGCGCGCTCCTCGTAGGTATCGAGTTCGGCTATTTCGCTCTCTGTTGCGGCGGCGACGATCAGGAGCGAGGCGTCCTCGTCCTTGATGGCCTCGCGCACGGCGTCGACGTAGTGGTTGCCGGCAGCCGCCGAGGCGTCGTCGACGTTGCAGACGTAGAGCACGGGTTTGGAGGTGAGCAGGAAGAGCTCGCGCAGGTATTTCTGCTCGTCGGGGCTGTCGACGCTCACCGAGCGTGCCGGTTTACCGGCCTCGAGGGCTTCCTTGAGGCGGCAGAGAACGCCGTACTGCATTTTTGCCACCTTGTCGCCGCCGGTCTGCGCCTGCTTGAGGGTCTTTGCAATGCGGCTGTCGACGGTCTCGAGGTCTTTGATAAGAAGCTCGTAGTCGATGATTTCTTTGTCGCGCACGGGGTCTACGCTGCCGTCGACGTGCGTTATGTTGTCGTCGTCGAAACAGCGCAGCACGTGGATAATGGCGTCGGTCTCGCGGATGTTGGCCAGAAACTTGTTTCCGAGTCCTTCGCCCTTTGAGGCTCCTTTGACGAGGCCGGCGATATCGACGATTTCCACCGTGGCGGGAACCACCGACCGGGGATTGCACATCTCCACGAGCTTGTTGAGCCGTTCATCCGGAACGGTTATCACGCCCACATTGGGCTCTATGGTGCAGAAGGGGAAATTGGCGCTCTGCGCCTTTGCGTTCGACAGACAATTGAAAAGAGTCGACTTACCGACATTGGGAAGACCGACGATACCACATTGAAGTGCCATTATATTGTTGCGTTTTAATACATTAAGTGAGTGGGCGAGCCTTGCGCAGGCTCTCAGGCTGCAAAGTTACGAAATTTGCGGCATAAAACGGCAAGTCACGGCGCACATCCGGCCCTATTACGCGGGAGAATTGTGGAGAATTGGCATATTTGCCTGCTTTTGTGTTAAATAATGCAAAATATTTGGCTTTGGATAGTACTTTGTATTGCAAAGTACCGTGCGTCGCATTATCTTTGCACCGTCAAAACGAAGAGCTATGAATATCGAGAATATGAAATCGCAGATGCGCAAGGGCATGCTTGAGTTTTGCGTGCTACTGCAGCTTGCCAAGGGCGACGCCTACGCTTCGGAGATAATAACGAAGATGAAGGAGGCCCACCTTATAGTGATGGAGGGCACGCTCTATCCGCTGTTGACGCGTCTGAAGAACGACGGTCTGCTGTGTTACCGCTGGGAGGAGTCGCCCTCGGGGCCGCCCCGCAAATACTACAGCCTCACGCAGTCCGGACGCGAGTTTCTTTTTCACCTCGAAAGCTCGTGGCACGAGCTGGAAAAGAGCGTGAACCACCTTTTGCAATCACACGATAATCAAAACACCGAAATACAATAATGAAACGCACGTTTACGGCCAATATCGACGGCCAGATTTTCAACATCGACGAGGATGCCTACCAACTGCTGCAGACATACCTTGAACAACTGCATCAGACCTTCGGCAATGCCGAGGGCGCCGAGATAGTGGGCGATATAGAAAGCCGCATCCGCGAAATATTCGCCGAAAAGACGCGCGGGGGCGCCTCCGTGATAGTCCTCGACGACGTGAGCCGGATGATAGGCACCATGGGCAGCCCTGCCGACCTTGGCGAGGCCAACTCGCTCAGCGGCAGCGTACCGCCTCCCATGGAGGAAGTAGATGTCGAGGTTTGCGGTGCTCCCGAGCCCCGCAAACCGCAGAAAAAGCTGTACCGCAACATGCAGAACAAGATGTTCGGCGGCGTTTTCGGAGGCCTGGCCACATATCTGGGCTGGAACGCCACCATAATGCGCCTGCTATACGTCGTGCTGACGGTGTGCACCTATTTCTGGCCGTTGGTAGCGGCATACCTGCTGGCATGGATGATAATACCTGCTGCGGTGACGCGACGCCAGCGCCTGCAGATGATGGGACGCCCCGTCAATGTGGAGTCGGTAGGGCAGAGTGTGATGGAGGACAGCAATATGTGCGGCCTCGGTGACCCCGACGGTGTGGTCGACGGCGCCGGCGGCTGGGCCGAGGCGTTCGGCATCATCGGCAAGATTGTGATGGCCACCGTCGGCATAATCGGCACACTCATAATAATAGGTTGCAGCGTGGCAGTGATGGTGTTCGGCGCCGCCGTAGTGGCCTACGCCGTGATAGGATCGGGAGTCATGCTCGCCACCATGGGAATGAACATCTACCTTGCATCGTCGGTGCTGATGTTCGTGCTCTTCGGACTGCTGCTGGGAATTTCGCTGGTATGGTTGGCAGCGACAGTGGTGTTCCGTGCGCGCGGTGCGGGCAAGGCCCTGACCGTCACGGCTATAGTGCTCATGCTTCTTTTCCTTGGGGGCGGCATAGTGCTGAGCATCCTGGGGCAGAACCCTATGTTCTGACAGCGTCAGGCGGCGCCTTGCGAGCGCGGGCGCACGCCGGGCGCGGGAGAGGCGACATTGAAATGCCGCGAATAAGCCCTGCCGGTGGCGATATCGACAATGGTAACCGCACCATCGCCTATCTCGATGGCGGCAGCGGTGCCGTCGACGTCGGCCGGCAGCGCTATTATGGCACGCACGCGTCCGTTCTGGTCGCAGATCTGAATGCCGTCGCGGGTGGCCACCCATAGATAGCCGTCGGCGTCGAAGGCCATACCGGAGGGGCCGACGGGGTCGTTGTCGTAGCTGTGCAGCCAGTAGAAGCGCTGAGTGGCGTGTGGTGTGCCGTCGGGTGCCAGCAGCGTCTGCGTCAGCCAGTTGCTGGCTTCGACAGTCTCGGCGATGAACGTTGAGTCGGGATAGACTGCGCGGCCGGTGCGTGCGGGCACGGAAGGCAGATCTACGGCCTCCCAGCCGGCGCCGGCAATGAGGATCTTGGCCAGCAGGCCGTTGCCGGTATTTTCGGCCACAGTGTCCGGGCGCCACATCCACCGCATCACATCGGGGAATATGGCCGACGTGCGCACCACGCTGTGGCCGCCCTCGGCCCAGTCGAAGGCGCAGTCGTAACCGGCGAACTCCAGGGCGGACGCCAGCATGCGGTTATGCTCGTACCAGCTGCCGAAAATGGGATTCCAGGTGTCGGTAAAACCGTCCTGAAGGAATATCCGCAGGGGTTTGGGCTCGTGCTTGCGGACGATTGCCTCCAGTTCGTTGCCGCCGCGCATTGGCACGAAAGTGCCGCAGCCGCTGTACACCTTGCCGAAGAGGTCGGGGCGCTGCCAGGCTGCGTTGAAGGCGGCGATGCCGCCGCTGCTGAGCCCGAAAATCATGTGGTCGGCGGGGTCGGCGCTCAGCCGGATTGTGCGGCCGTCGGACAGCGTGCGCCCTTGCACCGCCGGCAGAAGCTCTTTTTCGAGGAAACGGGCGAAGCGGCCGTCCGTGGCGTCGAACTCGTTGCTGCGGTTGTACCGGAGCACTCCGTCGGCGCCGGGCACGTAGCCGGGCTGGAGGAACACGCCCACCGTCGTCGGCAGCACTCCCTCAGCCATGAGGGTGTCCATAACCGCGGGGGCATTGCACAGCACGCCGTCAAGACCCACATAGAGCGCGGCCTCGCCGCTGCCGTCGTAGCCGTCCGGTACCGTAATCATATATCTATGGATTGTGGCGGGATATATTTCGGAGAAGCGCAGGGTATCGTTGATTTCAATGTGTGCGGCGCTTGCCCCGACAAAGGCCGTGAACGCGGCCGCAAGAAAGAAAAGTTTCTTTTTCATGGCGGTATTTTTCGGCAAAATTAACGATTTTATGCTAAAGGGAGAACAGATGCTGGCGATTGTTGCCAAATTTTCAGCGTTTTCTATTGCCGAGCCGTAATTAATGCTTAAATTTGCGGCGACAAGCGGCGCGGCGCGCCCCTCCCAACAAATCTTTATCCCATGAAACTACACCACCTCCTTGTCATAATAAGTCTTTTAGCCACTGTTCGCGGATATGGAGCCGACAGCGACGAGTATGCGGCGTGGCTCGACAGCCTCGATGTCGTACTTGCCGACAGCCCTCGCTACGATGCTGAAAAAGAGGAGACTATCTCCAATGTGAAGAGGAGGCTGGGGCTCACCACCGACGAAGAGCAGCGATATTGGGTTGTTCGCGAGCTTTATCACCAGTACAGCAGCTTCGACTCGGACTCGGCGTTGCTCTATTCGGAGCGCGCCGCCGAAATCGCCGTGCGGTGCGACCGGCCCGACTGGCTCGACGAGATAAACCTCGACCGCGCTTATGTGCTGGCGGCAACGGGCATGCTCACTGAGGCAGCCTCGGCGGTCAAGGCCGTGGATGAGAGGCGCCTGTCCGACAGAATGTACATAAAATACTGCGAAACACGCATTTTCGTTCAGACTCACCTTGATCAGTACCTTGGCTCGACCAACGACGAGCTGCCGTACAGCCGCACCACCTACGACATGCTCGAAGCCATGTGCTCCAACCTGCCCATGACCGACCCGCAGTACTATTGGTTTCTGGGTTACCGCGCGGTCAGCTCTCCCGATAAATCGGCGGAAGCCATCCCGGTGCTCGAGGAGTATATGCGCAACCGCGCGTTCAATACGCGCACCGACGCCAAGGACGCGTGGATGCTCAGCCAGCTCTACAATATCGCCGGCGACGGGTCTAACCGCATGAAATGGCTGGTCTTGTCGGCGATCGCCGATGTCCGCTCGGCAAACAAGGAGATTGCGAGCCTCGAGGAACTCAGCGGCCTGCTCCTCGAGAACGGCGACCTCGAGCATGCCAACAACTATATCTCCTATTGCATAAAGTGCGCCATCGGTTATAAAAGCCGTGTGCGCGTGGGAGAACTCGCCGACTTGCAGTACCGCATATCCGATGCCCTGCAGAGCCGTAACGACAGCCAGAGCTCGCAGATTGTGCGGTATATTGTGTATCTGGCTATTATCCTTGTTCTTCTGAGCATCACTCTGGTCCTGCTGTGGTCGCAGCTGCAGCGTCTGCGCCGAAACCGCCGTGCCCTTCACGAGGCGAACGAGAACCTGCGGCTGCGTGTCGAGGAGCTGCAGGACGCCCGCGAACAGCTGCATGCCGCAAACGAGAGCCTGGCAAGCCTCTATTCATCGGTGAAAGAGGACGCCCGCGAGCTGGCGCAGACAAACGAGGTGAAAGAAAAGTATATAGCATATATTTTCGAAATATGTTCGGGCTATATCGGCAAACTCGACGACTACCGCAAACACATTAACCGCCTCATCATGACCGGACGCTTCGATCAGGTGCGCGAACTCACAAAAAGCCCCGAACTGAGCCATTCCGAAATCAAGGAACTTTACGCCAACTTCGACCGCGTGTTCCTGTCGCTTTATCCCGGGTTCATCGCCGATTTCAACACCCTGCTGCGCCCCGGCGATGAGATAGTGCCCAAAAAGGGCGAAATGCTCAATACCGAACTGAGGATTTATGCTCTCGTCCGGCTGGGCCTGTCGGACAGCACCAAAATAGCCAAGTTCCTTCACTGCTCGGCGCAGACCGTATACAACACTCGGCTGCGGGTGCGCAACCGTTCGGACATACCGCGCGAGGAGTTCGCCGCGCGGGTGGCCGCCCTGTGTAAATCGGCACTTTGACATCCGGCGCCGGTTTACCTGACGAATTTACCACTCTTACCAAATATAATCTGATATTGACTGAATATCAGGCGCATTTTGTATTCAAATATTTACCAAAACACATTACTTGCGGAGTTTGGCTTACTAAACATTCGTTAACTTTGCCGCAGAAACCTAATTACCAAAATACCTAACAACACAGTAATGACAAACCTTAAAATGAGAGTGAGAACACTCGGTGTTTTCATTTTTGCCATGTTGCTCGGCACATCGGCAGCGTTTGCACAGCTGACCGTGAACGGTACTGTTTCCGACCCCTCGGGCGAACCTCTTATAGGAGTTTCGGTTGTGGAGAAGGGCAAGACCGGCGGCGTCACCACCGATATCGACGGACATTTCCAGATACGCGTGGCCGACGATGCTGTCCTCAGTTTCTCTTATGTAGGCTACGTGAGCCGCAACCTGGCGGCCCAGCCCACCATGAACGTTGTTCTCGAAGAGGACAACAATCTTCTTTCGGAAGTGGTGGTGGTAGGTTACGGCGTTCAGAAAAAGAGCGTTGTCACCGCCGCCATCTCGCAGGTTACAGCCGATGACCTTGAGGCCACGGCGCCACTGCGTATGGACAACGCCCTCAAGGGCCTTGCCTCGGGCGTGAACGTAACCTCGTCGTCGGGCCAGCCCGGCGCTGCCGCCCGCGTACGCATCCGCGGTGTGGGTACTATCAATAACTCCGATCCTCTCTACATTGTGGACGGCATGCCTATCGAAGGTGGTCTTGATTATCTCAACCCCAACGATATCAAGAGTATAGAAGTGCTCAAGGATGCTGCTTCGGGTGCTGTCTACGGTGCGCGTGCCGCTAACGGCGTTATCCTTGTCACCACCCGCCAGGGTGAGGAAGGCCGCGCTCATCTGAGCTACGACTTCAGCTACGGCTGGCAGAGCGCCGCCAAACGCCGCAAGATGCTCAATGCCTCGGAATATGCCATGATGATCAACGAAGGTCTGCTCAACTCGGGCCAGGCACCCCGCTACGCCGACCCCGCCAGTTTCGGCGAGGGTACCGACTGGCAGGACGTGGTGTTCAACGACAACGCTCCGGTGATGAGCCATCAGGTAAGCCTGAGCGGCGCCTCCGAGAAGGTGAATTACTTCCTGTCGCTGGGCTACTATACGCAGGACGGTATTGTAGGCGGCAATTACGACCGCTCCAACTATCAGCGACTGACCTTGCGCAGCAACCTCGGTATCACCGTGTTCGATGAATCGGCCAACCGCTCGTTCCTCAACAAACTGACGGTGAACACCAACCTGTCGTATGCACGCATCAAGAGCCGCGGCATTGAAACCAACTCCACCTGGGGCTCTCCCCTGGGCTCGGCACTGTCTATGTCGCCCATCCTCACGCCGTGGCTTGCCGCCGGCAGCGCCGAAGAGGCCGCCCAGCTGAGCTATCTTGCCGGCCAAGGCAACTATATCGAAACCCGCAATGCCGCCGGTGACCTGCTGATGGTTCCCACCGCTTTCGGTAACTATCAGGAGATGAACAACCCCGTGGGCAACCTGCTCAAACCCGCCGAAAAAGGACACAGCCACAAGTTTGTCGGCAACTTTATCGGCGAACTGCAGATCTGGGACAACATCAAGTACCGCATCAGCTACGGCGCCGACCTCAGCTTCTGGGGCAGCGACGGCTATTTGCCCATCTACTACCTGCGCGACAACGACGAATCCAGCTTCTCGCGCGCATGGTCCTCTAAGAACGAAGGTCTGGTATGGCAGCTCGAAAACATCCTGAGCTACGACAAGACCATCGGCGAGCACTCCTTCAGCATCCTTCTCGGTACTTCGGCAAAACAGAGCAGCGGCAGCTACGTGTCCGCTTCGCGTAACAATATCATCGACCTCAACCGACCCTACATCGACGCATCGACGGGCACGGCAGCCGACGGCGACCGCGACGGCAGCGGCGCTCCCTCGGTGAAGTCCAAACTCGCCTCCTACTTCGGCCGCGCAAGCTATAACTTTGCCGAGCGCTACATGATTCAGGCCACTGTACGCCGCGACGGCTCCAGCCGCTTCGGCTCCAACAACCACTGGGCAACATTCCCCTCCGTATCGGTGGGCTGGAACCTTATGAACGAGACGTTCATGCGTCAGACCAACTGGTGGCTCAACAATGCCAAGCTCCGTGTATCGTGGGGTAAGAACGGTAACGAAAACATCGGTAACTTCCATTACATAGCCCTTGCCGCCAGCGGCAACAACGCCATCTTCGGCAATCCCGGCAATGTTGTCAACGGCACCAAGCCCACGCAGCTCGCCAACCCCGACCTCAAATGGGAAGAGTCCGAGCAGACCGACGTCGGCATCGACCTGGGCTTCCTCAGCAACAAGTTCACCCTCTCCGTGGATTACTTCGTAAAGAATACCAACGGTATGCTGATGAGCATGTCTCTGCCGTCGTATGTCGGCGAGGCCATCCCCGTGGGCAATGTCGGCAAGATGCGCAACAGCGGTGTTGAATTCGACTTCGGCTACCGCCAGAACTTCGGCGAATTCTCGCTGCGCATAGGCGCCAACGCCTCCTATCTCCGCAACAAGCTCATAAACTATGGCAACGAGCAGGGCTGGGCAAACCTCGATTCCTTCCAGGGTACCGGCACTATTTCGCGCGCCGAAAACGGCCAGCCTTTCCCCTTCTTCTATGGTTACCGCACCGACGGTGTTCTCCAGAACCAGGCTGAGGCCGACGCTTACAACAGCAAGTACGGCACCTCGCTGATGCCCGGCGACGTCCGCTATGTCGATGTCGACGGAAGCGGTACGATAACCGAGGACGACCGCACCAAAATCGGTAAAGGCACTCCCGACTGGACTTATGGCGTCAACCTGACGGCCACCTGGCGCGGCTTCGACTTCTATATCTTCGTTCAGGGCACTGCCGGAAACGATATCTACGACGCCACCCGCCGTACCGACGCACTGGAGACCAACCTGCCCGCATGGATGCTCAACCGCTGGACCGGCGAAGGCTCCTCCAACCGTCTGCCCCGCTACGTACGCGGTGACGGCTACAACTGGCAGAGCAACGACCTCTATGTATACGACGGCAGCTATTTCCGCATCAAGAACATACAGTTAGGCTACACCCTGCCCGAAAACCTCACCCGCAAAGTGTCCATCTCCAAATTCCGCGTATATGTCGCCGCCGAGAACCTCGCCACATGGACAAAATACCACGGCTTCGACCCCGAAATATCGTCGGGCGGCACATCGCTGGGTATCGACTACGGCGTATATCCCCAGGCCCGCGTATGGACCGTCGGTTGCAACCTCGCTTTCTAAGTTTCATCAGCTAATACGAACAATAAAATATGAAATCGATATATAAATATCTGGGAGTAGCGGCTGTGGCATGCCTCGGCCTCACCGGTTGCGGCGATGACTTCCTCAATGTGGACTCCCCCACCCAGCCGTCGGCCGACGAGTACTTCTCCACCAAGGCACATGTCGACGAGGCCGTTGTGGCTGCCTATGATCCCCTCCACTGGACAGACTGGAGCATGAGTGAATATGCGCCCTATACCCTGATGGCCGACATCATGGCCGACGACCTGTGGGTGGGCGGCTCCGACCCCAACGATAACGCCAACTGGCACCTGATGGCCAACTACAGCGCAACTCCCCTGCGCGTGGTGACATCGATATGGACCGACGGTTTCTCGGGCGTGAAGCGCTGCAACGATGTGTTCTCGTACATCGAGGCCGGCATCAGCGACGCCACCGAGGCCGACATCAAAGACTGGCAGGCGCAGGTGCACGTGCTCCGCGCTTTCTACGCCACCTGGCTGTGGAAATTCTACGGCAACGTGCCTTACTACGAGGAGAACCTCACCTTCCCCTACATTGCCGAGCAGATGCCCGCCGACGAGCTCTATAACCACATCATCGCCGACATTGAGGCTGCTATAGCCCTCGATGTGCTGCCCTTCCGCTGCCCCGCCTCCGAGGCCGGCCGCGTCAGCAAGGCCATGGCTTATATGCTCTTCGCCGAAGTGGTGATGTACCAGAACGATACCGCCCGCTACGGCACCGCCCTCGGTTACATGCGCGAAATCATCAACTCCGCCGACTACGACCTCGCCCCCGACTACACAACCATCTTCACTGAAGCAGGCGAATGGAGCAGCGAGAGCATCTACGAGATCAACTACATCTCCCAGAACGCCGTCCGCAGCTGGAGCGGCCCGCTGGCCGCCGGCGGTACCGTGCTGCCCACCCTCATCAGCCCCAACAACTGGCCGTCGGGCGCCGAAGGCCACGAAGGCGGCTGGGGTTTCGCTCCCGTGCGCGCCACTACCTACGCCATGTATTCTCCCGACGACGTCCGTCGCGACGCCACTTGCTGGAATGCCGGCGCTACCGGCGTGGAGTACAACAAGCGCTATGAGGACGAAGGCTTCTTCCTCGAGAAATATGTTGCCCACACCGGCAGCACAGAGGGTCAGAAGGCCGACGCCGACCTCAACCACAATGTCAACTGGCGTATTTACCGCTATTCCGAGGCTCTGCTCAATGCAGCCGAGCTTATAGTGGCCACCGGCGGCAACGCTTCCGAAGCCAAGGGCTACATCACCCAGGTACGTCGCCGCGCCGGCCTCCAGAGCGAGGTTGAGCCCACCGTCGACAATATCCTCAACGAGCGTCGTCTCGAATTCGTAGGCGAAGGAAAACGCTACTGGGACCTTATCCGCACCGGCAAAGCCGCCACAGTGCTCGGCCCCGACAACAACGAGAACGGCTGGGGACGCACCGTCACATGGAGCCCCAACAAAAAGCACCTGCCCATACCTCAGAGCGAAATCGACAAGAGCGCAGGCACTCTCACTCAAAATCCTTACTAAGTAAAGCGTCAATACAATGAAAAAATATATAAAACTCGCAGTTGTGGCCCTTGCCGCCGTCACCTTCACGGCGTGCACGGAAGACAAAGTGTACGACGTCAATTTCGACGCCGTGCCCCAGGCCTCGGACTATGAGCAGATGGTAACTGTCGACGTGGACCAGAACACAAACTATGCCACGTTCAATTTTGCCGGCACAGGGGTATATCCCGTGTGGATCATCGACGGCAAAAGCTACTCCACCGCCCACTCTTTCAGCCGCTACTACCGCAAGGCCGGCGACTACAGCGTAGAGGTCAAGTTCGGCAACTCCAACGGCCTGAGCCTTGGTACCATCAGCAAGACCTTCCATGTTGACAAGACAAAGATGAACGGTTTTGCCGGTTATGTCTACGAATCGGACTTCAACCTGTGGACAAAAGCCACCAAGCAGGATCCCACCTTCTTCTATGCTCCTGGCTGGGCACAGATCGCCGACCCGTCGTGGAGCTTCGACGGCGACGCCTACACTCTGACTCTCCCTGAAGCTACCACCGAACGCTGGCAGGCGCAGATGCACGTCAAGACCGACATCAATCTCACCGCCGGCACGCACTACGACGGCTCAATCATCATCACTTCCAGTCAGGATATCAGCGGTATCACCGTGAAAATCCACCCCGATGGCGATGACGACGACAGCCACTCCTTCTTCCCGAGCCAGAAAATCAACCTCACAGGAGGTGAACCTCAGGCGTTCTTCTTCTCCGATCTGGAAGCTGCCGTGGATATGAACAATGTTGTCTACACCTTCGACTTCGGCGGTAACCCCGCAGGCGTGG
The DNA here is from genome assembly GCA_017621055.1 of Muribaculaceae bacterium. Taxonomy (GTDB): domain Bacteria; phylum Bacteroidota; class Bacteroidia; order Bacteroidales; family Muribaculaceae; genus CAG-873. Next base: position 28,091 of record JAGATX010000008.1, read on the forward strand.
AACTGGTGCTCGAGAACATAGTCCTCAAAGACCATGCCAACGACGACGGCACTGTCCTCCCCGAACTGCCCACCACTCCCGAGCCCAACTGGGTAGGCGTGGGCGACGCCGCAAACCTGTGGAGCACCGTGGTGCCCGTAATGGAGTACTACTACGCTCCCGGATGGAACCAGCTGCCCGACCCGACCATGACCATCGGGAACAACCGCTATGAGCTGAGTCTCCCCTCCGCAACCTTCGAGACCTGGCAGGCACAGGTGAAATTCCACACCAACCTGAGCTTCACCGCCGGTGCGCTCTATGACTTCCGCATCACCTTCGAAAGCAACGTGGACGTACCCAACGTCACCGTGAAGCTCACCCAGGACGGCGACGACAACAACTTCTTCTTCGCCGAGGTCACGCCTCTCACCGGCGGCGGCAAGGACACTTTCTGGCGCGCTTCCGTAACGGCACCCGCCGATATGCCCGCCACCATGCTCGTCCTTGACTTCGGCGGCAACCCCGACGGAACCGAAGTTGTGATCAGCGACATCATTATTCAGGAACACCACGACTAAACCCACAGGAGGCGCCGTGGATCTGAATCCCGGCGCCTCCTTTATTCCATATCTATAAGCAATGAAATTTCTCCATACCATCCTGTTGGGACTCTGTGCCTTGAGCGCGGCTTCTCTTGCCGGCGCCTGCGGCGGCGACGGCGAAGACAAGCCCGTAACAGGTCCCGAGTCGATAACCGTCGGTCAGGAAAACACTGTCAACATCGGCTCCGACGGCGGCGTCATTGGTCCGCTGACAGTAACGGCCACCGGCGAATGGGACGTTGCCTGCGAGCAGAGCTGGGTTCGCCTTGTCAAGGAGGGCACCACCCTGCGCACCGGGGGCACCGTCACCGTCACCGTCGACGCCAACAACACGCGGCAGGAGCGCACCGCCACTCTGGTGTGCATGAGCGGCCGCGCACGCGCAAACGTCACCATTGTTCAGGCCGGCAAGGCTCCCGTGCCTGTCGATCCTACCATCAACGTGCCCGAAGGCTATGAGCTGGTGTGGAACGACGAATTCGACCGCGGAACCACTCTCGGCTCCGACTGGCGTCATGAAGTGCAAGGCCCCGGCTGGGTGAACAACGAGCTCCAGACATATGTCAACGGCGAGCAGGGCGGACGGAGGGTGACCGAAATCACCGACGGTCACCTCACCATCACAGCCTTCAAGGCCGGCTCGCGTGTTTACTCGGGGCGTGTGTATGCTATGGAGAATACCGGCTGGAAATACGGCATCTTCGAGGCCGCCATCCGTCTGCCCAAGGGCAAAGGCACATGGCCGGCTTTCTGGATGATGCCTGCAAACAATAATTTCGCCACAAATCCGTGGCCCCGCTGCGGCGAGATAGATATCATGGAGGAAGTGGGATACCACCCCGAATACACTTCGTCGAGCATACACTGCCAGGCATATAATCACACCATAGGCACGCAACGTACCGCCGAGCGCCTCACTGCCGGCAGTCAGGAAGACTACCATATCTACCGGCTGGAATGGACGCCCGACTACATCGAGACCAGCGTGGACGGCGTACGCCTCCTCCGCTTCGACAACGACGGCAAGGGCAATGTGTCAACCTGGCCTTTCGACAAGCCTTTCTACATCATTCTCAATCTTGCCTGGGGTGGCGACTGGGGTGGTGCACAGGGCGTGGACGAATCGTGCCTGCCGGCCACCATGGATGTGGAGTATGTACGTGTGTTTCAGAAAGTAAATTGATGCCCGGCCATGCGATACACACTGATTGCAGCCGCTATCGCCATGTTGCTCGCGGCATGTTCACCTAAAGCAGTGACGACGGCGCCCGACGCCGCCGATCTTCCCGCCGAGGCCTTTATGCACGTCGACGGCACCGACCTTGTCGCTCCGGACGGCTCCGTTTTCTTCATCCGGGGCACCAATCTGGGCAACTGGCTAAACCCCGAGGGCTATATGTTCGGTTTCCAGCGCACGTCGTCGCCGCGTCTCATCAACGAGATGTTCTGCCAGCTTGCCGGCGATGATTTTACCGCCGATTTCTGGAAGACGTTCAAAGATAACTATATAACCCGCGCCGATATTGAGTTCATAGCTCAGCGCGGCGCCAACACCGTGCGCGTGCCGTTCCATTACAAACTCTTCACCGACGAGGACTATATGGGACTCACCGGCGAGCAAGACGGCTTCACACGCCTCGACAGCGTGGTGCGCTGGTGCGCCGACAACGGCATGTATGTCATCCTCGACATGCACGACTGCCCCGGCGGTCAGACCGGCGACAATATCGACGACAGCTACGGTTACCCCGGACTCTTTGAGAGCGGCACGGCCCACCGCCGTTTCTGCGACATATGGACTGCTATCGCCGCCCACTACCGCAACGAACCCGCCATCCTCGGCTACGAGCTCCTCAACGAGCCTATAGCCCACTATTTCGACAACAAGGAGGAACTCAACGCCATGCTCGAACCGCTGCAGAAAGAAGCCGTGGCAGCCATACGCAGAGTTGACCCCAACCACATAATCCTGCTGGGCGGCGCGCAGTGGAATTCCAACTTCGAACCGCTCACCGACAGCAGCTACGACCCCAACATAATGTTCACGTGCCACCGCTACGGAGGCCCCGCCACCGCCGAGGCCATAGGCTCGTACATAGCCTTCCGCGACAGTACCGGCCGCCCGATGTACATGGGCGAGATCGGCCATAACACAATGGAATGGCAGAGCGACTTCGTGGACGTAATGGTGGCCAACAACATAGGCTATACTTTCTGGCCTTACAAGAAGATCGGCGACTCGTGTATGAACGGCTATGCCCGCCCGGACGGCTGGCAGACCGTGGTTGACTTCGCCGAAGCTCCCCGCGGCAGCTATGCCGAGATACGGCAGGCCGCGCCCTGTCGTCGCGAGGCACGCGCCGCCATGTTATCTCTCCTCGAGAACATAAAATTCGAAAATTGCACTCCTCAGGAGGACTATATAGCCTCCATGAAGCTAACGACAGACTCTAATTAACCGACAATGAAGATACGCAACATATTGACAGCCGCGGCACTGGCGGTTTTCGCCGTGTCAACAGCCGAGACACCCCTATATCTCGACGAGAATGCGCCGCTCGATGCCCGCGTGGCCGATGCCCTCAGCCGCATGACCACTGCCGAGAAGGTGGCAATCCTCCATGCACAGAGCAAATTCTGCTCGCCGGGTGTGGCGCGTCTCGGTATCCCCGAACTGTGGACTTCCGACGGCCCCCACGGTGTGCGCGCCGAAGTGAAATGGGACGAATGGGACCAGGCCGGCTGGACAAACGACTCCTGTGTGGCCTTCCCGGCACTGACGTGTCTGGCAGCGAGCTGGAATCCCGAAATATCGGCTCTCTACGGCCAGTCGATCGGCGAGGAGGCTCTCTACCGCGGCAAGGACGTGCTGCTGGGCCCGGGCGTGAACATATACCGCACACCTCTCAACGGCCGTAACTTCGAATACATGGGCGAGGATCCCTATCTGGCCTCGCGCATGGTGGTGCCCTATGTCCGTGCCCTGCAGAGCAACGGTGTGGCGGCATGTGTGAAACACTATGCCCTCAACAACCACGAGGCCAACCGCCACAACACCAACATCAACATCGACGACCGCACGCTCTACGAAATTTACCTGCCCGCATTCAAGGCGGCAGTGCAGGAGGGCGGCGCATGGTCGATAATGGGTGCCTACAACCTGTACCGCAACGAGCATAACTGCCACAACAGCCGCATGCTCAACGATATCCTCAAGGGCGAATGGGGCTTCGACGGTGCCGTGATTTCCGACTGGGGGGGCGCCCACGACACCGACCAGGCCATTGCCAATGGCCTCGACCTCGAGTTCGGAACATGGACCAACGGCCTCAACAACGGACGCACCAGCGCCTATGACACCTATTTCCTGGCCGATCCCTATCTTGAACGCCTCGCCGACGGCCGTGCCGATATGGCTACTCTCGATGACAAGGCCGGGCGAGTGCTCAGACTCATATTCCGCACCGCCATGAACTCGCACAAGAGCTTCGGCAGCCTGTGCTCCGACGAACACTACGCCGCCGCCCGCCGCATAGGCAACGAGGGCATTGTGCTGCTCCGAAATGAGAATAACGTTCTACCGCTGCCGGCCACGCCCGGCATGCGAGTGCTCGTGGTGGGCGAGAACGCCATCAAGATGATGACCGTCGGCGGCGGCTCCTCGTCGCTCAAGGCTCAGCGCGAAATACTGCCTCTGGACGGCATACGCGCGGCTCTGACAGGCATAGCAACCGTGGACTATGCCCGCGGTTATGTCGGTGACGTCACCGGCGAATATAACGGTGTGACCACCGGACAGGATCTCACCGACAGCCGCAGCGCCGCCGAGCTCATAGCCGAGGCCGTCGAGAAGGCCCGCAATGCCGACTATGTCATTTTTGTGGGCGGTCTCAACAAACTGTCCGGTCAGGACGCCGAGGACACCGACCGCGCCGAGTTGGGGTTGCCTTATGGTCAGGACGATGTAATCGAGGCGCTCGCGCAGGCCAATCCCCGTACTATAGTGGTGAATGTCAGCGGCAATGCCGTGGCAATGCCGTGGGTCGACAAGGTACCCGCCATCGTCCAGGCATGGTACCTGGGCAGCGAGGGCGGCAACTCTATCGCCGACGTCCTCACCGGCCGCGTCAACCCGTCGGGCAAACTGCCCTTCACCTTCCCCGTGCACCTCGCCGATAACGGCGCCCATGCCATGGGCGACTACCCCGGTACCCTCCGCGACGACGGCATCTACGACCAGACTTACCGCGAGGGCGTGCTGGTGGGTTACCGCTGGCACGACACCCGCGACATAGCTCCGCTCTTCGCTTTCGGCCACGGTCTGAGCTACACCACATTTGCCTACGGCGAGCTCACGGCCGACCGGTCCGAGCTCAATGCCGACGGCACCATTACCTTCAGCATACCCGTCACCAACACCGGCAGCCGCGCCGGCGCGGAAATCGTGCAGCTCTATATCAGCGACCCCGTTGCCTCGGTTATGCGCCCCGAAAAGGAACTCAAAGGTTTCGAGAAGGTGTATCTGGAGCCGGGAGAAACCAAAACAGTGACATTCACCGTCGGCGCCGACGCGCTGAGTTTCTTCGATGCCGATACGCACAGCTGGAAGGCCGAGCCGGGCGCTTTCAAGGCTCTGGCATGTGCCGCCGCCGACGATATCCGTTCAACTTATGACTTCACCCTGCGATGAAACTGCATAAAGCCATACTGGCCGCCGCCGTGCTTGTGCCGGCCGGCGCCCTCGCCGCCGACACCGCTATGACGGCCTTTGTAGACAGCCTGCTGGCACAGATGACCCTCGACGAAAAAATAGGCCAGCTTCATCTGCCCGTCGGCGGCGACATCGTCACCGGCGACATCATGGAGAACACCATCGGCGCCGATATCGCCGCCGGGCGCATAGGCGGCGTGTTCAACATGAAAGGCTGCAATCAGATACGCGACTACCAGCGCATGGCCGTGGAGAACAGCCGTCTGGGCATTCCCCTCATCTTCGGCATGGACGTCATCCACGGCTACGAGACGGTGTTCCCCATTCCTCTTGCTCTGTCGTGCTCGTGGGATATGGACGCCATCGAGCAGAGCGCACGTGTGGCCGCCGCCGAGGCTTCGGCGGCAGGCATCTGCTGGACGTTCAGCCCTATGGTCGACATCAGCCGCGAACCCCGCTGGGGCCGCGTGGCCGAAGGCTCCGGCGAAGACCCCTATCTGGGCGCACGTATCGCCGAGGCTATGGTGCGAGGGTATCAGGGCGACTCGCTCAGGAACAACGACGAGATCATGGCTTGCGTAAAGCATTTTGCCCTTTACGGCGCTCCTGAAGGCGGACGGGACTACAATACGGTGGATATGAGTCGCCAACGTATGTTCAACGAGTACTTCGCGCCCTATAAGGCCGCTGCCGATGCCGGCGCCGGAAGCTTCATGACCTCCTTCAATGTCGTCGACGGAATACCGGCCACCGGCAACCGCTGGCTTTTTACCGATGTGCTGCGCGATCGCTGGAACTGGGACGGCTTTGTTGTCACCGACTACGGCGCAATCACCGAAATGATGGTGCACGGCCTTGGCGGACCTGCCGACGTGAGCCGCATGGCCCTCGATGCCGGCGTGGACATGGATATGGCCGGTCAGATGTACCTGAACGTCCTCAAAGGACTGGTGGAGCAGGGTAAGGTCACAGAAGAACAGATCGATACCGCCTGCCGCCGCATCCTCGAGGCAAAATACCGCCTCGGCCTCTTCGACGACCCGTACAAATACATCAATCCGGCGCGGGAGGCCTCGGAAATATATACCGACTCCAACCGTGCTGTAGCCCGCCGCATCGTCCCCGAAACATTCGTTCTCCTCAAGAACGAGGGCAATCTGCTGCCGCTGGCCAAGACGGGCACTATAGCGCTGATAGGCCCCATGGCCGACGCCGCAAACAATATGCAGGGCATGTGGAGTGTGGCACGCACTGCCGCCGACCGCAGCGTGCGTCAGGCCATGACCGACGCTCTCGGAACCAACGCGCAGTTGCTCTATGCCAAGGGCGCCAATGTCTACGGCGATGCTGTCGTTGAGGCCGGCGTGACATGGGGCGGTCACGACATCCGCGACCCGCGCAGTGCCGACGAGCTCCTTGCCGAGGCCCTCGATGTTGCCCGCCGCGCCGACGTGATAGTCGCAGCTCTGGGCGAGGCATCGGAAAGCAGCGGCGAGAGTGCCTCGCGCGCACATCTGCGTCTGCCCGACGTTCAGCAGCGTCTCCTCGAGGAACTGGTGGCGCTCGGCAAACCCCTGGTGCTCCTTAATTTCTCGGGCCGTCCCACGGTGATGGTATATGAGCAGGAACATGTGCCTGCTATCATGAATGTGTGGTTCGGAGGTACGGAAGCCGCCGACGCCATTGCCGATGTGGTGTTCGGCGCCGAAGCTCCCTCGGGCAAACTCACCATGACCTTCCCGCGCAGCGAGGGCCAGATCCCGGTTTACTACAACCACCTGCCTACCGGGCGCCCGCGCAGCGACGGCCCCGCTCCGTTCGAAAAATTCCGCTCGAACTACCTTGACGAGCAGGTGACTCCCCTGTATCCATTTGGTTACGGCCTGACTTACACCACCTTTGCCTACGGCACTCCGCAGTTGTCGGCAGCCGTTACCTCCGGTGAGCCCGTCACCGTAAGTGTGGACGTAACCAACACCGGCAACCGCGCCGGCAACGAAATTGTGCAGCTCTACGTACGCGACGTCGCCGCCTCTATGTCGCGTCCTGTCAAGGAACTCAAAGGCTTTGAGCGCATAGCCCTTGAACCCGGCCAGACAAAGACCGTGACTTTCACCGTGGATCCCGCGCAACTCGGTTTCTACAACAACGACCTCGAATATGTGGTCGAGCCGGGCGAGTTCGACGTCATGGTAGGCCCTGACAGCGGCAATGTACAGACCCTCCGATTCTCTCTCTCCGAATGACCGATAGGGTTACGATAATATAGGTTAATAGGTAAAGCATTCTCTCAACAGGGGCGCCGGCACAGCGGCGGAAGACCATTTTTCGGAGGTTCGCAAGGTCTTTCGCCCGCCGGCGCCCTTTCTTTTTTGGTTGCTTTTTTTGGAAAATCGGGGCGTTTTTTTCAATTATTTTGGCTAAATTCGCCCTCGCAATGAAATATCTTTTACGCATACTCACATTTGCGCTGCCAGTATTGGCGTGCGCCACGGCGTCTGCCGCAAATATTCTCGGTCTTGACGGCGAGGAGTCCACATCCGTCGGCATATATATCAAGGAAATAGGCCAGGAAGGCCGTGTGCTGCTGGATCACAATTCCCAGATGGCGCTCACGCCGGCATCGGTGATGAAAGCCATAACGACGGCGACAGTGCTGTCGCTCGAAGGTGCCAACCGCCGCTTCGAGACCACGGTGAGCCTGCGTGGCAGCCGCGGCGACGGCGGCGCCTGGCACGGCGACCTTGTTGTCCGTTCATGTGCCGACCCCACGCTCGAAAGCGATAATTTCCGCAGCAACAAAGGTTTCTGCGACAGCATAGTGGCCAATCTGCGGCGTCGCGGCATCCGCCGCATCGACGGCAAGGTGCTCATAGAAGAAAGCCTCAAGGACGCCGGACCCATACTGCAATGGGAGGCCGAGGACATAGCGTGGCCTTACGGTGCCGGCCTGTTCGGCTTCAACTGGCGCGACAATATTGTGAGCGTCACGCCCCTGACGGGCAAGATAGAGCCTGCCGCTCCCGGTCTTGAGATAGAAGTACGGCCCTCTGACGGCGGCAACGACCTTGTCCGCGGCGTATACAGCAACAAACTGACAGTCTTCACCAACTCTCGCGACCGCCGGTGGACAATCAACGTCACCGTACCCGACCCGGCGGCGGTGTTCGGCGCCCAGCTGGAGCGCAAGCTCGCCGACGCGGGCATATCTGTTGGGGGCGCCGACGGCCTCAGCGATGAAAACAGCGAGGCTTCGACGGTCTATATCCACCGCTCGCCCCGTTTCGCCGACATTATGCGCAGCCTGATGGTACGCTCCGACAACCTCTTTGCCGAGGGCATGCTTCGCACGCTGGCACCCACAGGCCGACGGCGCGACGCCATAAACCGCGAGAAAGAACTGTGGGCCACGCGGGGAATAAACTCCCGATACACCATTATCAACGACGGCAGCGGCCTTACGCGCGCCAACCGTCTGTCGGCGCACTTCATCGGCGATGTGCTGGAATGGATGGCCACTTCGCCCAATGCCGACACCTACTGCGGCTTCTTCCCCCGCGCCGGCCGCGAGGGCACGCTGCGCGGTTTCCTATCCCGTTCGCGCCTCAAAGGCAAGATAGCGCTGAAAACCGGCTCGGTGAGCGCGGTGCAGTGCTATGCCGGCTATAAATTCAACGATGCCGGACGTCCCACTCACATTATTGTAATCCTCGTCAATGGTTTCTTCTGTCCGCGCTCGCAGGTGCGCCGCGGCGCAGAACACCTTCTCGAACAGACTTTCTGAACTATGGTAGATCCCAACATTCTGGTGCGTAAAAACGTGGAGCTCGAAGGGCTCCTTAAAGTCCTTGTGGACCGCAACAGCATCGAGGCGCGCTCGCTGCTCGCCGACAAATTCCGTGAATACTCGGCACTGATGGCACAGTACCTCGCCGAAGGCGCCGACAGCGCCGCCGACGACACCATTGCCGGCGCCGACGCCGCCCTCGCCCAGGGTCATTACATAGAGGTGAAGGACCAGGAGGCCGTGAAGGCCGAGAAGGACGACGATGAGGTGCCGGCATCGCTGGTGGCAATCGATGCCGAAGTTTTCGGACAGGAACCTCAACCCGGCGAGCCTGAGGAGGCTCCTCAGGACCAGAAGCCCGCACCCGCACCCGAACCTGCCGAGGACTTCAGCGCTGAGGTTTCGTACGCAGGGCCGTCGCGCACGGACCACAACGAGCGCGTGCTCAGAGCTTTTACCCTCAACGACCGTTTCCGGTTCTGCCGCGAGCTCTTCGGCGGAAACTCCGAGGACTTTACCGACACCATCAACGTCATAGCACAGCTGCCCACATTCGCCGACGCCGAGGATTACCTCTGCAACGACATGATGTGGAACGCCGACGACCCCAACGTGAAGGATTTCATGGCTATCCTCAAGGAATGTATGGCATGAGCGGCGGTAAGCTCGTTGTAGTACCCACGCCGGTGGGCAATCTCGCCGACATGACGCCACGCGCCGTCGAAGTGCTGCGCACGGCATCGCTCGTCCTTGCCGAGGACACCCGCACCACGGGAATACTCATGCGCCACTTCGGGCTTTCCACTCCCATGGCGAGCCATCATAAATTCAACGAGCACCGCGACCTCGGACCCCTGCTCGACCGCATGGAGGCCGGCGAAACCATAGCTCTGGTGAGCGACGCCGGCACCCCAGGCATCTCCGACCCCGGATTCATGCTCTCGCGCGAATGCAGGCGCCGCGGCATAACAGTGGAAACGCTGCCTGGCGCCACAGCCTTTGTGCCGGCGCTGGTAAACTCGGGGCTGCCGTGCGACCGTTTTTTCTTCGAGGGCTTTCTGCCGCCGAAGAAGGGGCGCGCCACCCGTCTGGCGCAGCTGGCCGAACTGCCGGTGACGTTCATTATCTACGAGTCGCCGCTGCGGCTGGCGCGTACGCTCGCCGATCTTGCCGGTGTCTGCGGCGACGAACGTCCCGCCTCAGTCAGCCGCGAGATCTCCAAGGTTCACGAAACGACCATGCGCGGCACCCTCGCCGAGCTGGTCAGATTCTACACCGTGAACCCTCCTAAAGGAGAGATTGTTATTATTGTTGCAGGCAGGGAACGACCCTCCGCCCAAGAGCGGCAGCACCGCAACAAATATAATGTTTCAACTATAGATTAAGAGATTATGAAAAAATCGATTGTCATCGGCCTCATGGCTCTCATGATTGCCGGAACAAGTTGCAAGAACCGCGAGGCCGAAGAACAGGCCCGTCAGGCCCAGGCAATGGCCGAAGCCTCGCGCGAAGAACTTGCCGATGCCGTGGCCGACCGCGACCAGCTCCTCGGTCTTGTCAACGAGATTTCGTCGGACATGCAGGAGATCAAGCGCCTCGAAAACATCCTCACCGTCAACAATCAGGGCGAGACGCCCAGTCAGCGCGACCAGATACGTGCCGACATAGCAAGTATCCAGCAGACACTGCAGCAACGCCGCGAGCAGCTCAACGAGCTGGAACAGCGCCTCAACCGCTCAAACCTCAACAACAGCAACCTGCAGGCAACAGTCACCAGCCTGCGCCAGCAACTCGACGGGCAGGCCACCGAGATAGCCCAGCTGCGCACCAACCTCGAGGAGGCACGCACCACCATCGGCAACCTCGACGCCACAGTAGACTCGCTCAACCGCACCGTCACCGACGTCACCGCCGACCGCGACTCAGCAGCCACGGCAGCAATAGCCCTCGCCGACGAGCTCAATACCTGCTACTATGCCATCGGCACCAAGGACGAACTCAAGGAGCGCCACATTATCGAAACGGGCTTCCTGCGCCGCACCCGCCTGATGGAGGGCCAGTTCGACCACACCTTCTTTACCCGCGCCGACAAGCGCACGCTCCCCTCCATCGACCTCAATTCGCGCTCGGCACGCGTGCTCACCAACCAGCCCGCCGACTCCTACCGCATTATCGACGCCAACGGCCACAAGGTGCTTCAGATCACCAATCCGGCACTTTTCTGGAGCTTGTCGAACTACCTCGTTATCCAGATCGACTGACCGCCACGCGGCGATACAGCCACAAAAAAACTCCCTGTCGGGCTTGCCGCCAGGGAGTTTTTTTGTGGTTATGGGTTTTCCCGGAGGAAATTACATTTTGCGACGTGTCTTTTTGCCGTAACCGTAGCGGGCGGCGTCGCCGAGCTGCTCCTCGATGCGGAGAAGCTGGTTGTACTTGGCCATACGGTCGGAACGCGATGCCGAACCGGTCTTGATCTGGCCGGCGTTGGTGGCAACGGCGATGTCGGCGATGGTGGCGTCCTCGGTTTCGCCGGAGCGGTGCGAGATGACGGCGGTGTAGCCGTTGCGCTGTGCCAGTTCTACTGCGCGGAGGGTTTCGGTGAGCGAGCCTATCTGGTTAACCTTTACGAGGATGGAGTTTGCGCAACCTTCTTCGATGCCGCGCTCCAGATATTTCACGTTGGTAACGAACAGGTCGTCGCCTACCAGCTGGCAGCGGTCGCCGATAAGGTCGGTGAGCACCTTCCAGCCTGCCCAGTCGTCCTCGGCCATGCCGTCTTCGATGGAGTCGATGGGGTAGTCGGTGATGAGTTTCTCCAGGTAGCGGGCCTGTTCCTCGGAGGTGAGTTTTTTGCCGTTGGCTTCCTTGGGTGTGCCGTCCTTGAGCTTGCTGTAGTCATATACACCGTCGGTGTAGAATTCCGACGAAGCGCAGTCGAGGCCGATGGTAACGTCCTTGCCGGGAACATAGCCGGCTTTCTCGATAGCCTTGATGATTACGTTGAGGGCGTCTTCGGTGCCGTCGAGGGCGGGAGCGAAACCGCCTTCGTCGCCCACGGCGGTGCTCAGGCCGCGTTCATGCAGCACTTTCTTGAGGTTGTGGAAAACCTCGGTGCCCATGCGGATACCTTCGTGGAAGCTGGTGGCGCCGATGGGGCGGATCATGAACTCCTGGAAGCAGATGGGTGCGTCGGAGTGTGCGCCGCCGTTGATGATGTTCATCATGGGCACGGGCAGGCAGTAGGTGTTGCAGCCGCCGATGTAGCGGTACAGGGGCAGGTCGAGGTAGTTGGCAGCGGCCTTGGCAACGGCGAGCGATACGCCGAGGATGGCGTTGGCGCCGAGGTTGCTCTTGGTGTCGGTGCCGTCGAGGGCGAGCATGGTCTCGTCGATGGCAATCTGGTCGAGGGCGCTCATGCCTACCAGTGCGGCGGCGATGGGGCCGTTTACGTTGGCAACGGCTTTGAGGACGCCTTTGCCCATATAGCGCGATTTGTCGCCGTCGCGGAGCTCAAGAGCTTCGTTCACACCCGTCGATGCGCCCGAGGGTACGCTGGCGCGACCGAAAGCGCCCGATTCGAGGATTACGTCGACTTCTACTGTGGGATTGCCGCGCGAGTCCAGGACTTCACGGCCGATGATTTTTTCGATTTTCATACTCTTGGATGTTATTACCTTGGTATTTTGTTTGTGTTTTGATGTCGTAATGTGTTTACGGCCGCAAAATTAAAGAAAAAATTCCACAATGCCAACTCCCCGCACCCTATTTTGCATTATTTACACAATGAGTGGAATGAGTGGATGAGTGGATGGGGGAATGAGCAATGGGCGCCAAAGCATGGCGTCAACGGGGACGCCCGCAGCATCGGCAAGATATCCGCAAAAAAGAACCTCTGACCGGGAGTGGTCAGAGGTCTTGATTCCTCCATTTTGGCTTTTACTCGAGAAATTCCTCTTTATACTGAGTCCATAGGTCACGGAGGTCCGATAGCAGGATATCCCCGCAGCGCTCGCCAAAGGTTCGCTCGAACTCATCGAAAAGATACTCCCTGAATTCGTTTTCGGAGATGAATACTCCGTCGACTCCGTCGAGGTTCACAGGCTCTGCAACCTCAAAGTCGTGGCGCTGCAAAGTGATATTCCCGTTTGACCAATGAACTCGATCAATTATCTCAATCTTGTCGGCCGAAAGATTATAGAAGTATATGTCTGACGTGCCGGTGTACTCGGGTTTAATATGTATGTATGGCCCTATCCCCCCAGTCTCATCAGAGAGATGTATCTCGATGTAATATTTAAACAGGTAACCTTGTCTACGCCTGGACGTGGCGTAGGCATCCCAGACTCTATTAAACTGGACCTCATATTCGGGGAAGGTCATAGGTACTCTCGTATAACTCGGAGACTTACGCTGGTAGACGCGGCCCCGATTAATGACAATATCTCTGAAAGGAAGTATAAAGGCTGGAATTTCAGGACATTCCGTGTCGATCTCGCCGGTAGGGCTGATAGTTATTCCGTAGTCTTGCTGCTGCCATTCGTAGTGAACTGACAGATTTTGTTCAACAGTTTGAGTCAGAAAGCTCATGCTTGCCACCTGTTGCGGATCTACCGTAAGTGAGGTTGGCCCGTCATCATCACTGCATGAACTCATTGCCAAAACGACAAACATAGTTAGGAAAATGTTGATTAAGTGTTTCATCGTATTAGATTTTGGAAACGGCCGAAAGGCACGGATAAAATTTCATAAATGCAAAAAATATTCACAAAAAATGCGAAATATGACAATTTGTCTACAGAATTTTTTTGCAAAATGCGCCATGTGCGATGGAACGCTAAAGCATGGCGTCAACGGGGACGTCCGCAGGGCAGTCTGAGCAAGCGGGGGCCGGGAAGCCTCCGCCCCATAGGCGGCAGTCACCGGGGCGCACCCCGGTGCATCGACCCGATTGACGCAGTTCGTCGGCGAGGCGGCCTCTGCCGCGGGGAGGTCAGAGGAGCTCGCGGTAGTCGCCGGCGTGGATGGCGCGGTAGGCGCGTTCCATAGCCGGTGTGAGGGCTACGTCGCGCCGGGCCATCACGCGGCGTGCGGTGTCGAGAAATGTTTCCACGGGCATCTCGTCGAAGCCCGCAAAGGAGCCGCCGTCGCTGAAATTGGCCACGAAGTTGCGGGGAAAGCCGGCCTGATGGACGTTGACGCCGATGCCGAGCACCGTGCCGGTATTGAACATGGTGTTTATACCGGCCTTGCAGTGGTCGCCCATGATGAGGCCGCAGAACTGCAGCCCGGTGGGCAGAAAGCGCTGGGCCGGGTAGTTCCAGAGTTTTACGGGCACGTAGTTGTTCTTGAGGTTGGATGCCACGCAGCCGGCCCCGAGGTTGCACCACTCGCCGATGACGGCGTTGCCCAAAAAGCCGTCGTGCGCTTTGTTGGAGTAGCCCTGCATCACGATGTTGTTTACCTCTCCTCCAACCTTGCAGTGCGGGCCGAGGGTTGTTGCACCGTATACCTTGGCGCCCATGTTTATCACCGATGCGGTGCCCACGGCCACGGGGCCGCGCAGAAGGGCGCCCTCCATAACCTCGGCGTCGCGGCCGATGTAGATCGGGCCGTTCTTGACGTTGAAGACGGCGCATTCCGCGGAGGCTCCCGGCTCGACGAACACACGGGCAGGGTCGCCGACGACGACGTTCGTGGCCGACAGCGGCTGCGATGTCCGGCCGGCGGTGATGGCGGCGAAATCGGCCTCGAGCACTTCGCCGTTGTAGCGGAAAATATCGTAAACAAAGCTTATCCGCAGCACTTTGCCGGGATAAGTAGCCGTTGCGGTGGCGTTGCCGCGCCATGCCAGACGCTTCCCGGTACTGTCGGCAAGAACACTGTCGGGAGCCATGACGGCGACGGCGGCGGCGAGGGCCGCGTCGGGAACAATGGTGGAGTCGATGTTCACGGTCTCGGTGCCGGCGGCAGTATGAGGGTACAGTTCATCGAGATACGGTGCTCCCGGTGCGCATTCCACGCGTGCGCCCGGCAGAAGACGCGCCCATTTTTCGGCAATGGTATCTATACCAATTCTGAGGGCGCCGCAGGGGCGCGTAAAAGTCAGCGGGAGGAGGTTTGCCCAGCTTTCGGTGCTGTCGGCAAGCAGTATGTGGCGGATGGTGTGTTGCATATCGCCGCAAAATTAGTATTTTTGCACCAAAATTCAAAAAAGAGATGAAATTCGAGAAAGTAGCGGCCTTCGAGGGTGTTTGGCTGATAGATTGCGACCGGCACGGCGACAGCCGCGGTTATTTTTGCGAGACGTTCCGCCTCGACGAGTTCCGCCGCATGGTGGGCGATGTCGATTTCGTGCAGGAAAACGAGTCGCTGTCGCGCCATGGCGTCCTTCGCGGCCTCCACTATCAGGCCGGGGCTGCCGCGCAGGCTAAACTCGTGCGCGTCAGCGAGGGCGCAATCGTGGATGTTATTGTGGACCTGCGGCGCCGCTCGGCATCGTTCGGACGGTGGATGAGCGTGGAACTCAGCGCCGAAAGCGGCCGTCAGCTCTTTGTGCCCCGCGGCTTTGCCCACGGTTTTGCCGTGGTGAGCGATGTCGCCCGCTTTCAATACAAGGTCGACAACTATTATGCACCGTCGGCCGAACGGACCATAGCCTGCTTCGACCCCACGCTCGCAATCACGTGGCCGATGACGGCCGCTGAGGCTATCGTATCGGCCAAGGATGCAGCCGGAGTGCCATTCCCGCCGGCCGATCTGTTCTGAGCGGATGGGTTGAGGGTTGTGAACAGGTGGGGGTGCCGGCGTGTTATAGAAATATAAAATCTCTTTCCGATAATGAATTCCCGATATATTCGCCATATAACATTGCGGCTTACGGCGGCCGCAGGACTTGTTGTCGCGTTGGTCATATCCTTTGCCGCTCCGGCATGCCATAATGCCGAGTTGTGGGACGAGATGCCCGAGGAGATCGTGCAGTTCGTGAACCGCTACTTTCCCAATTCGCAGCTTGGCGCCTATGGCCACAGCGGCGATGTTTACCATGTGCGCCTCGACAACGGGCCGGGACTGACTTTCGACAGCGCCTATGCGTGGACCGCCATCGACGGCTACGGCATGCCTCTGCCCCAGGTGCTGGTGTTCGACCAGCTGCCTCCGAAGATGTACGACTATATCGAGGAAACCGAACAGCTCAACGGCGTTTTCGCCATCAGCCGCACACAGCACAGCTACTCGGCCACACTGATAAACAACACGTTGACCTACGATACCCGCACGGGTGAACTCACCGGCTCCGACGCCGAAAAGTGAGTGCCTGTTCTCACGAAAAACAGCAGTGCCGTCCCTGCGGGGTCGGCACTGTCGTTGTCTATGGGTTGGTTGCTTTCCTTATTCTTGTTCTTGATTTTGTTTTCCGGCGATAGCCTCGTCGGACTTCGCTGCCGGGCGACGGCGCGGACGGCGGCGGCGTTTAGCTGGCTTCGGAGCCTCTGCATCGTCGCCGGATGCCGCGTCGGTCTCGGGGGTGACGTCGGCTCCGTTCTCGTTTTCGGGAACAGGCATCGTCACGTCGGCATAGGCAGCGGCGGTCACCATAGGCTCATCGGGCAGGGCAGGGGTTTCCTCTGAGGGGGGCAGAAGGCCGGCCGGCTTAGTCTCCGCCTTTGGCTTGGGTTCGGCCTTTTGCTTTGGCTCTGCCTTTGGCTTGGGTTCTGCTTTGGGCTTTGGCTCGGCCTTTGGCTTGGGTTCAGCCTTTTGCTTTGGCTCGGCCTTGGGTTTGGGTTCGGCCTTGGGCTTGGCGGGTTCTTTTTTGCGCGAGGGAGCCTCGTCGTCGCCGCGTTTGCTCTTGGAGTTTGTTTTCGTGGCCGAACTCTGGTCGAGGTCCTTTTCGTCGCGGAGCTGCAGCACATTGCGGTCCTTGTCGATAACCTTGTACTCGAGATAAGCCAGGCTTTCGTCAGGGAGAATGCGGAAGCCGCCGCCGAGGCGGCGACGCCAGCTGCGGTAAGTGGTGAAGAAGAACCCTTTTTTGATGTAGGCGTCGACAAAGGGGTGGACGTACATCACGAAGTCGCGCAGCCCCAGTGTACCGGTAATGTATTCGAGCTTTTCGAAGAGGGTGTCGGTGAAGAGAATCGAGGGCTGCACTTCGCCTTTGCCGAAACATGAGGGGCATTTTTCGGCCACGGTGATGTCCAGGGCGGGGCGCACACGTTGACGTGTTATCTGCATCAGGCCGAACTTGCTCAGGGGCAGTATGTTGTGGCGTGCGCGGTCATTGGCCATGATTTCGCGCATGTGGTCATAGAGTTCCTGACGGTGTTCGGGCTTGGCCATGTCGATAAAATCGACCACTATGATGCCGCCCATGTCGCGCAGGCGCAGCTGGCGCGCTATTTCGTCGGCGGCGCGCAGGTTCACTTCAAGAGCATTGCTTTCCTGGTCGGAGCCGGGCTTTGTGCGGTTGCCGGAGTTTACGTCCACCACGTGGAGGGCTTCGGTGTGCTCGATGATGATGTATGCGCCGTTTTTGAACGATACCGTCTTGCCGAACGACGATTTAATCTGGCGGGTGATGCTGAAATGGTCGAATATCGGCTCGGCTTTGGTGTAGAGCTTTACTATGTCGGCGCGGTCGGGCGCTATGAGCGACACGTAAGTACGTATCTGCGAGTATACGTTCTCGTCGTTGACGTGTATGCTCTCGAAATCGGGATTGAACACATCGCGGAGCATGCCCACTATGCGGCTCTCCTCTTCGAAGACGAGTGCGGGTGCGGTGGCTTTCTGCGCTTTGGCGCAGCAGTCGTCGAATGCCTGCACAAGGGTGCGCAGTTCGGTGGTGAGGTCTATGGCCTTCTTTCCCTCCGCCGAGGTGCGTACTATAACGCCGAAGTTTCGGGGTTTGATGCTCTGGATGAGCCCGCGGAGGCGCATTTTCTCCTCGCTGCTCTTTATTTTCTGCGATATCGATATTTTGTCGCAGAAAGGCGTGAGCACCAGATATCGGCCGGTGAACGACAGCTCGGTGGTCAGGCGCGGGCCCTTGGAGGATATGGGTTCCTTGACGATCTGCACCAGCAGCTCGCGCCCGGGCTCTATCACGTCGGTGATGGTGCCGTGTTTGTCGATTTCGGGGCTGAGCTTCATCTCGGGGAGCGACGGCAGCCGACGGCGGTCGGCCATGAGCTTGTCCATATACGCCGAGTACGAAGCGAAATTGGGACCTAAGTCCAGGTAATGAAGGAAAGCATCCTTTTCGTAACCCACATTGACGAATGCGGCGTTGAGACCCGGCATGAGTTTCTTCACTTTCGCCAGGTATATGTCGCCGACAGCGTAGGCAATGTTCCGCGCCTCTTTCTGAAGCGACACCAGACGCCCCTCTTCGAGCAGGGCGATGGCCACTTCATCGGGCTGGACATCAACTATCAGTTCGCTTTTCATTGTGGTTGAGGTTTTGGTGGATGCTGGGTGTGCCGGCGTTGCCGGCTAAAAAAATACGAAGAACAAATCTCCGCGCCGCGGTGTGGCTCACCCGGCGCAAGAGCTTGTTCTCGGTATTTTGATTGAAGTGACAGTCACATTAGCCGGAAGAGATTCCGGATTATTTCTTCTTGTGACGGTTTTTCTTCAGTCTTTTCTTTCTTTTGTGGGTAGCCATCTTGTGGCCTTTTCTTTTCTTTCCGCTGGGCATTTTAGTTTAAAAGCTTAGGATAGGTTAATGATATTATTGTTTTTTCACCTCGTCCATGAACACACGTGCGGGCTTGAAAGCGGGAATTTTGTGTTCGGGGATGATGATAGTTGTGTTCTTGCTGATGTTGCGTGCAGTCTTCTCGGAACGAGTCTTGATGATGAAGCTGCCGAAGCCGCGAAGATACACGTTTTCACCGTTTGCGAGGGAGTCTTTCACGATTTCCATGAAGCGCTCGATGGTAGTCAGAACGGCGGCCTTTTCAATGCCTGTGGTCTTGTAGATTTCGTTGACAATTTCGGCTTTAGTCATTGCTTTAGGTGTTTGATATGAATGGTATACTTTCGTTACGCATAGGCTTTGCGAGGGCGGTTTGCACCGGTTTTCGCGTTTGCAGGTGCAAATATCGAAATTTTTTTTCAAACGGAAGCAAAAAAAGGAGGAAAAATTGCGCTAATGAGCGTATTTATTGTGGTTTATTGGCTCAAAAGGGCAATTTTAGGGCTAAAGCATGGGGATAATGTCGGCCGGCGAGGCCACGCGCACTATGCGTGGGGCATACGGTGCCAGAGCAGGGGGCACGGGCGTTTCCGGCGGAGTTACCCACACGGCGGCTGCCCATCCGGCGGCGAGGGCGCCGGCGATGTCGGTGTCGGGATTGTCGCCGATAATGAGGCTGTGCGCCGCGTCGGTTCCGGCGGCGGCGAGGGCTGCGCTGAAGAATGCCGGCGCGGGTTTGTTCACGCCGGTGTCGTCGCTCAGCACTATGGGGTCGAAGAGGCCGTTGAGGCCGCCGCTGGCGAGCTTGCGGTACTGCACCTCGCGGAAGCCGTTGCTCACGATGCCCATGTGGCGGCCGCGCCGCTTCAGCAGCAGCGCCAGCTCGCGGGCGCCCGGAAGGCACCCGCTGCAGTTGCCCAGGTGATGGAGATATAGTCCGTCGAGCTGCCGTGAGGCCGCCACGGCGTCGGCGCGGTCCATACCGACATGCTGCAGCGGCAGGGCGAAACGCTCCAGACGCAGGGTGGCCCGGTCGATGGTGCCGGCGGAGTAGCGCTCCCACAGCGCCGTGTTGTAGCGGTGGTAGACATCGCGCCACCGCCGCGCCCCGTCGGCGCCCGGGAAGGCTGCCGCAACGGTGTCGGTGGTGGTGTGGATAATGTCGAGGGCTATGTCGGAGTTACCAGACATGTCCCAGAGGGTGTCGTCGAGGTCGAACCACAGGAAGGTGTCGGCGCTCCGCAGCAACTCCTCAGGCGTCGGTGTTGTCGCGTTGTTCGGGTCGGTCGGGGTGTTCGTCGTATCCGACGATGCGGGCTGTTGTTGCAGTGTCTTTGTCATCGGTATTGTTGGCGGCAGCCTCTTCGAGGCGCCGGCTCTTGCGGTTGTGGAGTGCTATGAGCATGCCCTCGATAAAGGCGAAGACGCCGAACACTGCGAAGGCAATGCCCGTGACGAGGATTATGCGGTGGTCGGTGGCCGTCTGGCCGGGGCGCTGAAGATAGATGAACACGGCGGCGCCGAACAGCAGCACCGGCACAAGGAACAGCCACGGGCTCAGCCGCGCCGGCTTGCTGCCGAAGATGAGCAGGCACAGCTGGAAGATGGCGGCGAAGAGCACCAGAACGGCGAACATGAACGATACAAGGGGAATGAATGTCTGCTGGAACAGCAGCATGCTCAGTCCCAGCACCACGGCGGCGCCGCTGGCTATCCATCCTACGGCGGTGCCTATGGGACCGGTGCGCGGCCTGCCCTCGCGGTCGCGTCCGCCGATGAAGAACACCATGTTCGCCACGGCGGCGACGATGAACAGGATGCCGCCCCATATCACTATCTTGACGCTCGCAAGGGTGCTGCACGTTATTATCAGGATTATGCCGGCGATGAGCGTTATCGCTGCGGTGATGTACAGATTTTTGCCTTTCATATGTGTTTTTTTGAAAAGAAAACAATCGTGCCGGCAAAAACGTTTACCGCTGTTTCTGGAATTCCGTAGGCGACATGCCCGTGACGTGCTTGAAGTACTTGCCGAAACTGCTCTGGTTGGAGAAATTGAGGGCATAGGCCACCTGCTGGATGTTTTTTCCGGAGTATCGCAGCATGTTCTTGGCCTCGGTGATGATGAAATGGTCTATCCACCGCGACGCCGTCTGGCCTGTGGCATCCTTGACGAGCATCGACAGGTATTTGGGCGATATGCACAGCCGCCGGGCGTAGTAGTTGATGGAGCGTTCCTTCATGAAGTTTATGTGCACCATCTTTATGAATTCGCTAACATAGGCATTGCGATTGCCCGATGCGTTGAGGTTCTTGTCGAAGCGTATCTCCCGCAGGCATATCATCGTCATCTGGTATATCAGCGCCGTGATGAGGTTGCCCACGGTGTGGCGGCACAGCCCGGGGTGGTAGTCGTCGAGCATCACGTTGTGCAGCAGCTTGAAATAGCGGAGCATCAGCGAGGTCTCGCGCTCGTCGAGCGACGCGCACGGCGTAGAGTACTGCATCAGGGCCTCGACGGCGATCGACGAGAACGATACGTTGATGTCCGGCATCATAGCCGTCGTTATATATATAATGTGGAGATCGACGGCCCGCCAGTCGTCGCTCTCGACTATCACGGTGGAACCCGGGCCGAAGGCTATCAGCGCCGGAGAGTTCACGGCAAAGGCCTTGGTGTTGTGCTGCACTTTTAGGCTGCCGTGGACAAGCAGCAGTATCGCCGCATTCTCCATGTGCAGCACTTCGGTGCGCGCGTCGGCCTCATCTACCGGGGCGTCGCCGTTGAAGCGGGCATAGGCGCACAGCTCGCCCAGCGACGAGAAATCGGAGGCCGTCTTGGAGATGTCGGCAAATGCTCTCAGGGGTTGTGTTTTCATTATTGGCTGTTTTGGCCACAAAATTAGTGCTTTTGTGGCGAAAACCGCCACGCTGTTCGACAAATCGACCAAAAATCACTCCTTTCCGGCCACTTTTTCTTTCTTACGGCGTGGATTTTCGGGAAACCAGCCTTTGCGCACGCGCTCACGCTGCTCGGTCACCTCCTTGATGCTCCAGAAGCACGAAAATGCCGTCACGCCCGCTATCGTCGACAGGGTGGTGTTGTCTAAAAGCAGCGACAGCACGCACATGACCGCGCCGCCGGCGGCAAACCACGCCCGGCAGCGAAGCCCGTAGTAGTAATAGCCCTTGATCACCAGCGGGTGGAAAAGGCCGATGATCAGGAAGGTGGCAAGGCCGACGGCGAGGCCGCTGAAGTGCAGGGTAGGCAGGAGGTCGTTCATAGTTGCGTGCTGTGTTGGATGTGCAAAGGTAAGCATATTTTTTTGCACGACAAAGCGGGGCGTCGCTCCTTACCTTTGCGCAAAACCAAAAATAACTACAATATGATAAATGCAATGAACACCACCGCCATTAAGGTTGCCGCATGTGCCGCCGCCGGCGCTGTCGGCGCCTTCTGCCGCCCTGTGCTGCCTGTGGCCGCCGTATGCACGGCCATGACCCTGATCGATCTCGCCAGTGCCATAGCTCTGGGCCGACGCCTGCGCCGCAAGGGCATTGCCGACGGCCGCCTGTCGTCGCGACGCTTCGGCCACACCGTGGCGACGATTGTCAAAATATATGTCGCCTTGCTGGTTGCCGCCGGTGTAAAGGCCACAATCACCGTCGACACGGCTTTCGACCCCGTACGCTTCGTGGGTTTCGCCGTCTGTCTGTGGCAGCTCCTCAGCATCCTCGAGAACGAGAGCACCTGCTCCGACGCCCGCTGGGCCGCCAAGGCCCGTCGCTTCCTCATCGACAAAACCCGCCGCCACACCGGCATTGAGTTGTAATTGAAAATTGAAAATTGAAAATTCACCCTCAAACCCCGGGAATTCGTCATTTTTTTTGCGGGGGTTCGTCAAAAATGTGCATCGGCGTTTGCCGGTGCACTTTTTTATTGTTAATTTTGCCAAAACCAATCGATAAACCACAAGCAATACACAATCAGATTGGCCGAAAACGATATCCCCGCACTCCCATGCGGCGCCGTGCTCACCGGGCGCCGCCGCTATGTAATCGAGCAGGTGCTCGGCGCCGGCGGTTTCGGTATCACCTACCTCGCCAACACGGAAATGACGCTCGACAACTTCCGCATAACGGTGCGCGTGGCCGTCAAGGAGCACTTCATGGGGCTGTACAACGAGCGCTCGGCCACGGGCGCCGTCACCACGCCCGGAAGTCCGGTTATATATTATGAGGAGCCTCCACAATAAACCCTTTAACACTTCATCTCTTTTATCGCTGCCGGTCACCCGACCTTGTAGGGGCGCGATACATCGCGCCCGCGGGTTGAAGGGGCCAATGTCCTTGCGATACGCGAATTATCCGTCGCGTCGGCGGGCGCGATGTATCGCGCCCCCCCAAGGTACACAATCATTATGTCGCCATGGGAGCCTGTAGGGATGCACCCGGTGCATCCGAGAGTCGGCGCTTCCCGGCCGCCTCGCCGCGCTACCACTTCTTCGGATTTTTTCGTCGGCGCCATCTTTCGTGCGCGGCGGATGCTCCGGGGAGCATCCCTACAAAAAAAACATGTGGGGAGCCCCGGAGGGAAGGCGCTCATTCATTGCGCGTTACTTGAGGAACACGAGCCAGACGGCGGCGATGAGGCAGGCGAAGGCGGCGAAATGGTTCCAGTGGAGTGCTTCGCCGCGGAAGAACACCACGGTGAAGATGGTGAATACCGTCAAGGTGATAACCTCCTGGATTACTTTGAGCTGCATCAGCGAGAAAGCGCCGCCGTTGCCGTGGAAACCCAGACGGTTTGCCGGCACCTGAAAGCAGTACTCTGCCAAAGCTATTCCCCATGAGAGGAGGATGACGATATAGAGCGGCGTGTTGTCGCCCAGCACCCTCATCTGCTGTAGTTTGAGGTGTCCGTACCAGGCGAATGTCATGAAAATGTTGGCCACCACAAGGAGGCCGACGGTATATAAAGCGTTCATTTGTCGGATTTTCTTGCATTGTAAGCCTCGAGAGCGTGGCGGAGCACCGTCATGGCCTTCTCGAGCTCCGGGCGCTCAAGCACATATGCCATTCGCACCTGATTGCGGCCCATGCCCGGCGTGGTGTAGAAGCCCGACGCGGGAGCCATGAAGATGGTCTCGCCGTTATAGTCGAACTCCTCGAGGCACCAGCGGCAGAAATCGTCGGCATCGTCGACGGGCAGCTGCACCACGGTGTAGAACGCGCCCATGGGTATGGGAGTGTAGCACCCCGGTATGCGGTTGAGACTGTCGACCAGAAACTTGCGGCGCTCCACATACTCATTGTAAGTAGCGAGCATATATTCGGCGGGGGTGTCGATGCTCGCCTCGGCGACGATCTGACCGAGGAGGGGAGGGCTGAGGCGCGCCTGACAGAACTTCATCACGTTCTCCTTCAGCTGCTTGTGCTTGGTTATGAGAGCGCCGATGCGGATGCCGCACTCGTTGTATCGCTTGGACACCGAGTCGATGAGCACCACCTGCTCCTCGATGCCGGGCAGGTGGAAGGCCGAGATGTAGGGCGCGCCGGTGTAGCAGAACTCGCGGTACACCTCGTCGGAGAAGAGGAAAAGGTCGTGCTTGAGCACCAGATCGCGGATCTGCAGCATCTCCTTCATGGTGTAGAGGTAGCCCGTGGGGTTGTTGGGGTTGCAGATGAGGATGCCCTTTGTGCGGGGCGTGATGAGTTTTTCGAATTCCTCGACAGGCGGCAGTTCGAAGCCGTTGTCTATGCCGGAGGGCACCGTCACGATTTTAGCTCCGGCAGAGATGGCGAAGGCCATGTAGTTGGCATAAGCAGGTTCGGGCACTATTATCTCGTCGCCGGGGTCGAGACATGCCATGAAAGCGAAGAGCACGGCCTCGGAGCCGCCGGTAGTGACTATGATATCGTCGACATCGACGTCGATATTGAAGCGGTGGTAGTACTCGCGGAGCTTGCGGCGCAGCGAGAGCATGCCCTCGGAGGGGCTGTACTCCAGCACTTTGCGGTCGATTGCGCGCAGCGCCTCGAAGGCTGCGGCCGGCGTGGGCACGTCGGGCTGGCCGATGTTGAGACGGTAAACTTTAATGCCGCGTTCGATGGCCTTGTTGGCCAGCGGCACCAGGCGGCGGATGGGAGAGGCGGGCATCAGGCACCCGCGTTCGGAAACTGATGGCATGAATTGTGGTTTTACTTTTAGACCGCAAAGATAGCGATTTTTGGCCGAATAATCCCTTTTAAAGTTTTTTATGAAAAAATCCTGTCGTCATTTGGCGCCGGTGTGGCCGAAAATTGTTACTTTTGTGGCTGTAATCAGAGAATTAATACATTACTGCCGAACAACAACGTGAAAAAACAAGGTCGAGAGGCCTTTGCAGCAAGCCCTGCGCTTGCCCGGCGGCGAAATCGAGGCTCCCGAGGGGGTGCGACGACGTCGTCACAACATTTCAGATAGAGTTAACAACAACAAGTCAGACTAAAACACATCCTTAAATACGATTATGAGCATGGATCCTAATTCAAGCGAGAAAAAGCCCCGGCGTCCGCGCATAGGGCAGCAATTCAACAGCGAGAGCACCGGCGAGAGCCGTCCGCATTTCGACCGACCGGCCTACACACCGCGACCCCGCACTGAGAACGGCGAGAGTGAAGGCGGCTACAAACGCCCATATCAGCCCCGTCAGAACAACTATGGCACCCAGCGCCCCTACCAGCAGCGCCCCTACAACACCCAGGGCGCCTATGGCCAGCGCCCCTACCAGCAGCGCCCCTACAACCCTGCCGGCGCCGACAGCAGCGCAGCCTCCGGCGACGATGCCCCCAAGACCGAGGGCGCCGAAAACCAGGGCTTTGCACAGCGTCACACAGAGGGTAACCAGCGTCCCTACCAGCAGCGCCCATACAACAACCAGGGCGGTTACCAGCAGCGCCCATACAACAACAACGGTCCGCGCCAGTACAACAGCAACGGTCCGCGCCAGTACAACACCAACGGTCCGCGCCAGTATAACAGCAACGGCCCGCGCCAGTATAACAACAACGGTCCGCGCCAGTACAACAGCAACGGTCCGCGCCAGTATAACAACAACGGTCCGCGCCCCTACAACAACAATAACAACCGCCGCTACAACCCCAACCAGCGGCAGCAGAACACCGGATTCCCCACCCGCGGCAAGAGCTTCACGCCGCGGCCCAAGCCCGTGGAGTACGAAATGCCCATTCCCGATCCCAACGAGCAGATCCGTCTCAACAAATATATGAGCAACGCGGGCCTGTGCAGCCGCCGCGAGGCCGACGAATTCATCACCCAGGGCCTGGTGAAGGTCAACGGCAAGGTCGTTACCGAACTCGGTACCAAAATCACGCACGCCGACGTGGTGGAATACGACGAGAAGGTCGTAACCCTCCAGAACAAGTGCTACATCCTGCTCAACAAACCCAAGGACTGCGTGACCACCAGCGACGACCCCCACGGCCGCCTCACCGTGCTCGACCTCGTGAAAGGCGCCTGCAAGGAACGCATCTACCCCGTCGGACGCCTTGACCGCAACACCACGGGCGTGCTCCTGCTCACCAACGACGGCGACCTGGCATCGAAACTCACACATCCCAAGTTCGTCAAGAAGAAAATCTACCATGTATGGACCGACCGCGACATCGCCGAAGAAGATATGCAGCGCATTGCCGACGGCATAGAGCTTGAGGACGGACCCATCCATGCCGACGCCATAAGCTACGCCACCGAGACCGACCGCAACCAGGCCGGCATAGAAATCCACTCGGGCCGCAACCGCATTGTGCGCCGCATCTTCGAGAGCCTCGGTTACCACGTGACCAAACTCGACCGCGTGTACTTCGCCGGCCTCACCAAGAAGAACCTGGCACGCGGCCGCTGGCGCTATCTCACTCAGGAAGAAGTCAATTACCTCAAAATGGGTTCTTTCGAGTAATGGCTGACGACAAGAAGGTGATATTCTCGATGGTGGGGGTTTCCAAGACTTACCCGCCGCAGAAGCAGGTACTCAAAAACATCTACCTGTCGTTTTTCTACGGTGCCAAGATCGGCATCATAGGTCTCAACGGCTCCGGCAAGTCGTCGCTCCTCAAAATCATTGCGGGCGTCGACAAGGACTATCAGGGCGAAGTTGTCTTCGCTCCCGGCTACTCGGTGGGCTACCTCGAGCAGGAGCCCCGGCTTGACCCTGACAAGACGGTGATAGAGGTTGTCCGCGAGGGTGTGCAGCCCGTGATGGACCTCCTCGCCGAGTTCGAGAAAGTCAACGAGAGCTTCGGCGACCCCGACGTGCTCGACGATCCCGAACGCATGGACGCTCTGATAGCACGTCAGGCCGAGCTGCAGGACGCCCTCGACGCCGCCGACGCATGGAACATCGACAACCGTCTGGAGCGCGCCATGGACGCCCTCCAGTGCCCGCCCGACGACCAGAAGGTTGCCACGCTCTCGGGCGGCGAGCGGCGCCGCGTGGCTCTCTGCCGCCTGCTGCTGCGTCAGCCCGACATCCTGCTGCTCGACGAGCCCACCAACCACC
>JAGATX010000009.1 GCA_017621055.1 Muribaculaceae bacterium
GTCGAAGATGTAATGGGCTCCATTCTCATACGGAATCTCCGGCATAGCCTTTGAATCATGTACTTTTGCTTCGGTAATATGCACGAAAGCAGGCACTTGTGCCTCTATGTCATAAAGTGTGTGCATCTTGATACCACCCTTATGCTTGCGGAACTTCGCCCATTCGAACACCGACAGACAGAGGTCAATCGTGGTTGAATCGAAGGCATAGACATGACCGTCAAGTTCGAAGATTTTCTGTATTCGTCGCTTACGTGCCTCCGCAATCATGAAGAAGGCGAACTCCTCGAAGATGCGGTAGTCGCGTTGCTCGTTAGCCTTGCTAAGATTACTTCTCGTTACGGATTTTCCGATTCCGAGGTGATAGACCTTGCCTGCATGCGCTTCCAGTGCGACGATGAGATCCCGAAGGCTCTCCCGATTAGAAAGCTGCCCGAGCATCATCGTAAGTAATTGATTCCAACAAGTATAACTCTTTACATACTTGTCGCCATCATACTTCGCGACTATGCGATTGAACTTACTCCTGTTCAAGAACTGGGCTAATTGGGAGAAAACGAAAGGGTCTTTATGCATAACGGTCTGATTATGACCGCAAATGTAATTTGAAATCCGTTCGCTCTCAAATCGCTTATAACAAATTGAATTTCAACAATTTCAAAGTACTCTTATGATTTTTCAGTGGACACTAATGATTATATATATATTATTAGTAGATTGCGCTCAATATAAACGATGTTAAAAAATCAGTCGCAAAGTTAATCTTTTTTTCTTTTTTTAAAGAAAAAAAGATTGTGTCGGGGCATTAATTAGCGAAATCGGCTACAAATTCGATTTGATGTGAAGGACAGCGCGGACAGCGGGTGGCGCGGCGACGAATGCCACGGCAATACCGGTGCAGTCGGCGAGCCAGTCGTAGAAATCGCCGGCGCGCTCGGCGGTGAGGGTGGCCTGAGCCACTTCGTCGAGGGCGCCGAGGACCGCCACGCACAGGCAGATAAGCCCCATGGCAGCGGCGCCACGGCGCCGCGAGCGGTTGCTGCGCTGAAGGTCGAAGAAAGCGGATCCTGCGAGGCCGCCGAACATTATGGCATGGATGAGTTTGTCAAGATGCGGAATGAGGGGCAGGTCGAGGTCGGGCGTGGGGTCCTCGCTGATGGTGGCGTACACAATGACGGCGAGGGTGATGGCCGTAGGCCAGAAGTAGCGGATAGCAGACATGGGCATGCGGTCAGAAGGGCACGTATTCTCTTGGGTCGAGAGCGGTGCCGCCGTGCCACATCTCGAAGTTTACGGCCCCTCGGGCGGGAGTGTCGCCCAGGCGCTGCGAGGCCACCACGCGGGCGGCGCGGTCGACATACACCTCGCCGAGGCCGTCGTAAACACTCACAAAATCGTTGGGGTGCTGCACCACCACTACATACCGGCCGTCGGGGCGTGGGTAAACTCCGGTGACGGTGCCGCGATATACGGCGGTAACAGGCACGGCGCGCATGGCGTCGATGTTCATTGCCGGTCCGGGCGCGGGCAGCATGCGCACGCTCGCTGCCACGGGGGCGGCGAATACCATGCCCTCGGCGGCAATAGGTGCCAGTACCGACAGATTGAAGCGCTCGCGCTCGTTGAAGCGGCGCAGAAACTCGCGCTCGGCCTCGCCGGCGGCAAGGATGCTGTCCGGAATTTCTTCAGCGAGGGCTGTGTTGGGTGCCG
Source organism: Muribaculaceae bacterium (assembly GCA_017621055.1). Classification (GTDB taxonomy): domain Bacteria; phylum Bacteroidota; class Bacteroidia; order Bacteroidales; family Muribaculaceae; genus CAG-873. The sequence continues at coordinate 1,711 of JAGATX010000009.1, forward strand.
ACTCACCGGTGACGATGGTATCGGCAAGGATGGTGCGTATATTTTCCAGATATGCGGAGTTCATCTCGGCTACGGTCTGCAGGGAGTCGAGGCGCAGGGCCGTGTCCACATAATCGGCGCGGAGGTCGCCGTCGAGGCTTCCCGGCAGGAAGCGGCGCAGCGGCGTATAAGCCACGATGACATAGAACAGGGCCGCAGTGGCGGCAATGGCTGCCACTGCCACGATGATGGTGCGCGCGGTGGTCATGCGCACGCTCCACAGCCTGTTGAACGTGTTCTCCGAGATGAAATCCAGACGATAGTGCCTGGGATTGCGGTTGCCTTTACTTTTCACAATGCAAAGTTAGTTTATTTCTATCAAATATGCCAACTTTACGATATATTAGCCGGTCTGTCGCCGAACTCTAATTGAAAGATTGTGTTTTTAATAGAGTAATGACATTAACAACCTCCAAAACCACTGTTTTTATCTATGGACTGGCTAATCGATATCTTCCGCTCCAATCCGGCGATACCCATCTTTCTGACGCTGGGTATCGGTTTCTGGGTCGGTAAGCTAAAGTACAAGACCTTCTCGCTGGGTACCGTTACGTCGGTGCTCCTTGTCGGCGTGCTTGTAGGTCAGATGGATATTCCTATTCCGGGACCCATCAAATCCGTTTTCTTCCTTTTGTTCCTGTTCGCCATCGGCTATAGCGTAGGCCCGGAATTTTTCCGTGCGCTCCGCGGCTCGGGCATCAAGCAGGTAATCTTTGCAATCGTGATGTGCGTGCTGTGCTTCGGCGTCACAGTTGGCGTAGCCCTTGCCTTCGGCTACAATCCGGGCGAGGCTGCAGGGCTCTTTGCGGGAGCACAGACAATATCGGCAGTGATCGGCGTTGGCGACGACACCATCAACACGCTCACAGCCAGCGCCGCCGACAAACACGCATGGACCGAACTGGTTCCGGTTTGCTATGCAGTGACATACATCTTCGGCACCATAGGCTCGGCATATATCCTCAGCTACATAGGTCCGGCAATGCTCGGAGGCCTCAAGAAGGTGAAGGCGCAGACGGCGGAGCTGGAAAAGAGTATGAACCAAAGCTCGCTGACTTCCGACCCCGCGTATATCAACGCTCTTCGTCCGGTGGTGTTCCGCGCTTATAAAGCGGACAGCGACTTCTTCGGTACGCCGCGTACCGTTGCGGAGGTGGAGGGTAAACTTTCTGGCGAGGGCAAGCGCCTATTTGTGGAGCGGTTGCGCTCCGGCAGTACGCTGGTGGACTCTCCCGCCGCCACGCAGACCATTGCCAAAGGCGACGAGATTGTGCTGAGCGGCCGTCGCGAGTTCATAATCGGCGACGAAAGCTGGATAGGCCCCGAAGTGGCCGACGCCGAGCTGCTGTCGTTCCCCGCCGAACAGATACCCGTCATGATATCCAAGAAGGAGTTTGACGGCATCACCGTCGACGCCCTGCGTGCCAAGCCCTTTATGAAGGGTGTGGCAATCAACAAGATCACGGCAGTAGGACAGAGCATGCCCGTGCTGGCGCAGACCAAGCTTCAGCGCGGCGATATAGTCACCATCACGGGTCTGCGACGCGAAGTCGACGCTGCCGCCGCCGAGATGGGTTATGCCGACCGTCCTTCCAAACAGACGGATATGGTGTTCGTAGGTCTCGGCATCTTCATCGGCGCGCTCATCGGCGCCATCACCATCCATCTGGGCGGTATTCCCGTGGGCCTGAGCACTTCGGGCGGCGCTCTTATCGCCGGTCTTATCCTGGGCTGGCTGCGTTCCAAGCACCCGACTTTCGGACGAATTCCCGACTCATCGGTATGGCTGATGAATAATCTGGGCCTGAACATGTTCATTGCCGTCATCGGCATCACTTCGGCACCTACCTTCGTGTACGGCATCAAGGAAGCGGGATGGATGCTGTTCGTCGCCGGTGTTATCGCCACTACCGTACCTCTTATAATAGGTATCTGGGCCGGAGCCAAGATTTTCAAGTTCCATCCTGCCATCAATCTGGGCTGCTGTGCCGGCTCGCGTGTCACTACGGCGTCGTTAGGTGCCATCCAGGACTCGCTGGGCTCCACAACACCGGCGCTGGGCTATACCATAACCTATGCCATCGGCAACACTTTGCTCATTCTCATGGGCGTGGCTATAACGCTGATATGTGCTTAACGCTACAACCATTTAAATAATACCCAAAACTCAAAAATATGGACAATCCCCTGAGCAGAAAGTACGAAGAGGAACTCAACAAGATGAGTCCCTTCGAAATAAAAAATCAACTCATAGCCCTGGCAAAAGAGGACGCCCGCAAGAGCTCTGCCACCTTCCTCAACGCCGGCCGCGGCAACCCCAACTGGATCGCCGCTGACGCCCGCGAGGCTTTCTTCCTGTTAGGCACTTTCGCCATCGCCGAATGCAGGCGGGTGAGCTACGAGGAACCCGGCATTGCCGGCATTCCCTCCAAGGCCGGCATCGGCGACCGCTTCGAGAAATTCCTCGCCGAAAAGGCCGGTGCCGACGGTGCCGATCTGCTGACGAAGGCATGGAAGTACATGACCGGCACACTCAAGGCCGACCGCGACGATCTGGCCCACGAATGGGCCGAGGGCATTGTCGGCGACCAGTACCCCACGCCTCCCCGTATTCTCAAATACACCGAAGCCGCCATCCGCCCCTATCTGGCACAGGAACTGGGACACCGCGCTCCCGGCGGCGGCGAAGAGCTGGACCTCTTCGCTACGGAGGGCGGCACTGCCGGCATGGTCTATGTTTTCGACTCCATGCAGGCCAACCACCTTCTCAAGAAAGGCGACAAGATAGCCCTGATGGCTCCGCTGTTCACCCCCTATATCGAGATACCGGAACTGGACCGCTTCGATTTCGATGTTGTCAACGTGAGTGCCAACAGGGTAGAGGCCGACGGTTATCACTATTGGCAATACCCCGACAGCGAGCTCGACAAGCTGCGCGATCCGTCGGTGAAGATGGTATGCCTCATAAACCCCTCCAACCCGCCCTCGTACCGTCTGAGCAAGGATGATCTTGACCGTCTGGTCGATATCGTGAGAAAGGACAACCCCAACCTGATGATTGTGTCGGACGATGTCTACGGCACCTTTGCCCACGACTATATCAGCCTGCTGTATGTGCTGCCTTACAACACCGTGAGCGTCTATTCCTTCAGCAAGTACTTCGGCGCCACCGGCTGGCGCCTGGCAGTATGTGCCGTCAACAGGAAGAATGTGTTCGACGACCTCATCGCCCGACTGCCCGAGGACGAAAAGGCCGACCTCACCCGCCGCTATCAGAGCCTTACCCTTGATGTGCCCGGTCTTAAGTTCATCGACCGCATGGTTGCCGACAGCCGCGATGTGGCACTAAACCACACCGCCGGCCTGTCGACGCCCCAGCAGATACAGATGAGCCTCTTCGCAATCAAATGCCTGCTCGATACCCACGATGTCTACAAGGAGAAGATGCAGGCCATGATCCGCGCACGCCTCGAAGCGCTGTGGACAAATACCGGCTTCAAGCTCCTGCCCGACCCCCTGCGCGTGGGATACTATTCCGAAATAGATTTCATGGTGTGGGCCAAGAAGATATACGGCGACGATTTCGCCGCCTGGCTTCCCACGGCTCACGCTCCTCTCGACGTTACCATGCGACTGGCCAAGGAAACGGCAGTCGTGGTGCTCAACGGCTCGGGTTTCGATGGCCCCGAATGGAGCATACGAACCTCCGAGGCGAACCTCAACCGGGAGGACTACGAGGTGATAGGCAAGAAGATACGCTCCATCCTCGATGAATACTACGCCGAATATCGAAAGGCTAAGAAATAACTCCGCAAATCTTGTACGCAAACCCGCGCCCCCGCCGGCGCGGGTTTGTTTCAGTCAGGGTTACAATAAAGGTGCGGGGATGTCCGTTATAATAACGCAGCTTATATAACTGACATCGTACGTATGAAAATAGCTATAGTAGGCACCGGTTATGTCGGTCTCGTTTCGGGCGCTTGTTTCGCCGAAATGGGGGTGGATGTTACGTGTGTCGACATCGATAAAGAGAAAATAGAACGTCTGCGCCGAGGCATAATCCCCATCTACGAGCCCGGCCTGGAAGAAATGGTGCTTCGCAACGCCCGCGAGGGCCGGTTGTCGTTCACCACGAACCTCGCCGAGTGCATCGACGGGGTGGAAATCGTGTTTTCGGCGGTGGGCACCCCTCCCGACGAGGACGGCTCGGCCGATCTGCACTATGTTCTGGACGTTGCCCGCACTTTCGGCGAAAATATCAGGAAATACACCCTTCTGGTAACCAAGAGCACCGTACCCGTCGGCACAGCGGCACTCGTTCGCGAGGCTGTCGCCGCCGCTTTGGCAGCACGCGGCGCCGATGTGCCGTTCGATGTGGCCTCCAACCCGGAATTTCTCAAGGAGGGCGCCGCAATAAAGGATTTCATGAGTCCCGACCGTGTGGTTGTGGGCGTGGATACCGAGCGTGCCCGCGAGTTGATGGCGAAACTCTACCGGCCTTTCCTGCTCAACAATTTCCGAGTGATTTTCACCGACATACCGTCGGCCGAAATGATAAAATACGCTGCCAACTCCATGCTGGCCACCCGCATATCGTTCATGAACGATATCGCCAACATGTGCGAGCTCGTCGGCGCCGACGTCAACATGGTGCGCAAGGGCATAGGCTCCGACTCGCGCATAGGTTCCAAGTTCCTCTACGCGGGGTGCGGCTACGGGGGCTCATGCTTCCCCAAGGACGTGAAGGCACTCATCCACAGTGCCGACGCTCTGGGTTACTCCATGGAAGTGCTCAAGGCTGTGGAGAATGTGAACGAGCGTCAGAAGGAGGTTGTATTCAACAAACTCAGCGCCTGGTACGGCGGCGATCTCGCCGGCCGTAAGATAGCGGTGTGGGGACTGGCCTTCAAGGCCGAGACCGACGATATGCGCGAGGCCACGTCGCTGGTGACCATCGGCCGTCTGCTCGACGCCGGCGCCACTGTCACTGTCTACGACCCTGTGGCGATGGATGAATGCCGCCGTCGCCTCGACGCTAAGGTGCGCTATGCCACTGATATCTATGATGCCGCCCGTGGCGCCGACGCCCTGCTGGTGCTCACCGAATGGAAGCAGTTCCGCCTGCCCTCATGGCCCGACATAGTGGCGGAAATGACCACGCCACTCGTTATCGACGGCAGGAATATCTACGACCCCGCAGAGATGGCCGCGGCAGGCATAATTTATAAAGGAATAGGACGCTGAACCATGGGCCACGCCGCTAACCGACGCAAGAAACTGCTGGCGGTAGCCTCGCTTGGAGGTCACTGGGTGCAGTTGCTGCGCATATGCCGGGCCCTGGCCGATGACTTTGACATAGAATATGTAAGCACCGACGCCGGCGCGGCGTCCATGACCGACGGCGCTCCTCTCCATGTAGTCCGCGATTTCAGCCGGTGGGACGCTTACCGTCTGCCGGGCGAGGTGCTGGCCATGCGCCGAATAATCAATAGTGTACGGCCCGACGCCGTTATCAGCACGGGCGCAGCCCCCGGCCTTGTGGCCGTGGCTGTTGCGCGTGCCATGGGCATACGCACGGTGTGGGTCGACAGCATAGCCAATTCTGCGGCGCTGAGCGGCAGCGGCCGCATGGCAGCGCGCATAGCGGGGCGCACGTTTACTCAGTGGCCGTCGCTGGCTAACGGCAAGGTGGAGTATCGCGGCAATATTTTCGGCGAAATAAAAGGGAGGAAGAAACAATGATTTTCGTTACCGTCGGCACTCAGATACCTTTCGACCGACTCATAAAGATAATCGATGAGCTGGCCCCCGAACTCGGCGGCGAGGAGATCATAGCGCAGACCTCGGAGTGCGCCCGGTATGCGCCGCGCAATTTCAGGACTGTAGGCTTTCTGCCGCCCGACCGCTTCAACGACATATTCAACCGCGCGCGTCTGGTAGTTGCCCACGCCGGCATGGGAACGATAATATCGGCATTGCGTCAGGCCAAGCCGTTGATAATCTTTCCGCGCAAGGCGTCGCTGGGCGAGCACCGCAACGAGCATCAGCTTGCCACCGCCGCGGAGATGGAGAAACTCGGAGCCGTCGCCGTGGCCTATGATGCCGACGATCTTCGGCGCCTGCTCACCGGCGGTGCCGACCTTACGCCCGGAACCATCTCGCCCACGCCGTCGGCGACGCTCATCGACGCCATCCGCGAATATATCGGTTAAAGAGTAATTAAATAGTCTTGGTATAGAAGGCCTTTATGGCTTTGCGTGTGCCCATCACCGTGAGCATGTCGCCTTCGAGGCAGTCGGCGCCGTCGGCGCTGAAATCCACGGGGACAAGGGTGGAGCGGCTGATGCCCAGAAAGTTCTCTTTTTCCGTCGGCCGTGCCACGGCGATGAGGTGCAGATCGTAATCCTCACCGAAGTTGAAGCGCGAGTATGGGCGGCCGATAAAATATGGCGTTGCGGCGAAGCTTACTATAATCCGCTGACTGTCGACGGGCATGCTCACAATGCCTGGACCCAGCTCCATTTCGTGGGTGAGGTCGTAGGCGGCACGCTGTTCCGGGGTGATGATGCGCTCTATGCCGAATCCTTCGAGGATGGCCTGATGTATGGCATCGGTGGCGCGAGCGTAGATATGCTGCACACCGGCTTTTTTGAGGAGCGCCACCGTGCGTATCGACGCGCCGAAGTCCTCGCCGATAGCCACTACGACGACATCGACGTTTGTCAGCGGTAGCACCGACAACGAGGCTTCCTCGGTGGAGTCTATGAGGTAGACGGTGGATATATAGTCTTTTATGTCGTCCACGCGGTTCTGGCATTTGTCGGCGCCTATCACCTCGTTGCCCATATCGGTGAGGTCGCGGGCGAGATTGTCGCCGAATATTCCGAGTCCTATTACTATGTATCTCATATTATCAGGAAATTACGATTTCTTCCGAGGGGAAGTGCTGCGAGAGGTCCTTGCATCCGCGCATCAGGCCCATAAGCACCGACAGCAAACCTACGCGGCCGATGAACATGAGCATGGAGAGCAGCACTTTCGACGTGGCCGACAGTTCGGAGGTAATTCCGAGCGACATGCCGTTGGTAGTCAGAGCCGACAGGCACTCGAAAATCACGGCCTTGGCTCTGAGTTGCGGGTCGACGAGCATCACGGCGACGGTGAAGACTACAAACATCAGCAACGACAGCACGATGGTACCGTTGGCGCGACGGACAGAATCTGTGGATATTCGCCTGCCGAATGCCGCTATTCCTTTGTGGCCGGCAATGAGTGCCCGCAGGTTGAGCATAGCCGCCGCGAAAGCGTTGACTTTTATACCTCCGGCCATGGACTGCGAAGCGCCGCCGATCCACATCAGGAACATCAGCACGATGAGCGTAACGTTGAGAAAGCCTGCGGGATTGACGGGCGTGAAGCCCGCCGAGCGTGCCGTGGCGGAGTAGAACAGGCTCTGCATAACCTGTTTGCCGAGCGGAAGGTCGGCAAGACTGTTGCCGTGCTCCAATAAGAAGAAAATCACGGCTCCGGCAACGTAGAGAATGCCCGAGGTGACGAGTACGAGCTTTGTGTTGAGGTCATAGACGTGGACGGGGCGCCCGCGCCGCGGACGGCGCAGCAGGCAGTCGCGCCCGGCGGCGAGATAGCGGCGGATGGCTTCCTTGAAGTTCACAAGGTTAGGGAAGCCTATGCCTCCGGCGAGGATGAGGAGGGTCATCACGGCGTAGATGCCGATGCCGCCGTCGAAGAGATAGCTGTTTGCCAGACCACCCGGGATTGTGCTCAGTCCCGAGTTGGTGAATGCCGCGATTGCGTGGAATGCTGCGGTGCCCGCGCCCTGCATCATCGTGGGCTTCAGCTCCGGCGGAAGTGCGAAGTATATTGCCAGTGCGCCGGCGGCCTCGACAGTGACGGTGAAAGCCAGGATATAGAGGAGCACCGAGCCTATGGCGCTCATGCTCTTGGAGTAGATGAAGTCGCGCATGAGCAGCTGGTTGAAAATGGAAGGGCGCCCGCTGAAAAACACCGAGAAGAAACTGGTGATTGTCAACACTCCGAGTGCGCCGATCTGCATCAGCACGGCAATCACCGTCCATCCCAACGGCGTGAAAGTCGAGCTGATGTCGACTGGCGAGAGACCCGTCATGCTCACCGCCGATGCGGCTACGAAGAGGGCGTCGGTGAAATCGACGGGGCGGGTTGCGCAACGCGGCAGCATAAGCACGAAGGTGCCGGCGATGATGAACACCAGGAAGCTCACCGAGAGTATCAGCGAGGGATTGGTGCGTCGTCCCAGCATGTTCATGCATCCATAGCTCACCGTTGCCACGCTGTATATGCCCACTATCGCGAAATAATAAGATCTCAGACCCATAAAATTCCACGGCGGAGGCAGAGCGCCGATCTGCGGGAATATAACAGGGAGGATGGTAGTGAGCAGGGCAACGTCGCACATCCTTTTCACCCATCCTCCGCGATGCGAGAGGACAGTGTTGCGGAAAATGGCGCCGAACATCGCCGCACCGATAAAAATCCATTGCGATCCACGGATGAGCGAGCGCAGCAGCCGCCGGTTCACCGTTTCGTGCTCGAAACCTACATAAATTAATATAGAAGTGAGGGCTACCAGCGCGGCGAAAAAGACAACCACGCCGATTATGCGGGCGGCCACATCCACGCCGCGCGAAAAACGCACGCCGAAGCGGTAGGCGGCATTGCGCAGGCGGGCCGCCGCCTTTGCAGCCGTAGGGCCGAAGTACGAGGGTATGGGCATCTTTGTCGGTTTTGCATCCTTTATATAAATAACGCTCCCGCCGGAAAAAAGGTCGGCGGGAGCGCTTTTATGAATTGCGGACGGCAAATGGCCGTCGGGGTGTGAGTGTCGATTATTTCACCACGAGCTTGCGGGAGCTGCCGTCGCTGTAGCGTACGATATATATACCGGCATCGGAGGGCATGGCAGTGCCGAGGCTCTGACCCGAAACGGTGTATACGCCCGTTATCACGGCATCGGGGTCGGCCACGAGTTCGTCGTCCACGCCGGCGCCGGTTTCGGTGACTTTGATGGTCACTTCATGGCCGGGAACGCTGACGGTGACGTTGCCGTTGACAACCACGGCGGCGTCGCTGTGCCTGAGGGTGAGTACGGTGTTGCCGTAGCGTCCCGTAACTTCGCTTTCAAGGCCGGGGAGCTCACTGACGGCGAGGTTTTCGGCGGGGTGGTAGCTGTCGAGGGCCACGGTCACGGGGGTGCCGTCAGTGGGAAGGGTAACTTCCTCGACGTCGCAGCGCAGCCAGCCGTAGTGGCCTACGAGGTTGATGGCGAAGCTGTTGAAGCAGGGACCGTATTCGCCGTCGATATAAGCCAGGGGCGAGAGGCTCGTGCGGTAAGAATCGCTTTCGTATTTGATCTGTTTGAGCAGGTAGGACAGCACATAGTTGTCGACGTTGGGTATCTTGCTCTGAACGGGTGCGAAGTAGTCGAAGCCGCTGGCATGGAAGCCGCTGAATACCACGATATAGCCGATGCGGCTGTCATCGAGGACTATGGGGTTGGTGAACGAGAAGGGGATGGTGTAGAAATCGAGGTTGTTGGCACCGGGATTGTACACTATCATGTCGGCTGCTTCGCAGGTGGCTTCGGACAGGGGATGCCCGAAGTCCACTTCGCCGGTTTCCATCAGGGGGTAAACGGCGAGTTTGAGCGTGGGGTTTGCACCCTGGGCGAGCTGACCGAGAGCGAGCACGTGAGCGCCTTCAACCATCAGCGGAGCTCCGGCCGAGGGGTAGATGGCGTTGATGATGCCGTCGACATATACGTCGTATTCGGGGTTGTCCTCGCCGGGGAAAGTCTGACTGTACCAGTAAGCGTCGGCGTTGGCGTCATAGCCGGTGATGGGAGTCTCCATCACACCGAAATCTACATAGTGCGACAGATAGGTGGCGCCGTCGGTGTTGGGTTCGTAGGGGAGGAGACCACCTTGCCAAAGACCTGCGTTGCTGCTCATGAACTCGGCGCGGCCGCCGGCCTGCATGTAGTCGATGGCCATGGAGTATGTGCCGGGGCTTGCGCCGGGCATCTGGGCGGTGAGGGTCACGGGGTAGTACATGTTGTTGCGGGTGGTGAAGTCGCTGGTGTAGTCGTGTTCATATTCGACTGTCAGGGCGGCGTCGGTGCTGTTCACCATCTGGTTGGTTACAGGATCCATATAGGTCCATGTGCATGCTTCGGTTCCGTAAGGTGAGGTGTTCTCGAAGGTTATGGGCGATTTGATGCCGTACTGGGCGATGCGCAGACCCATGGCACCCCAGCCGGGTTGTTCGTCGTAGCCCCAGTAGAGGGTGTTGAGGGGAGTGGCGTAGCTCACGTCGTCGAGCACCGGATATCCCACACGTACATTGTCGACAAACATGGTGTTGCCGTCGGTGCCTACATAGCGGAACGCGAACTGTGCTTTTTTCTCGTGATAGTCGGCAATACTCACAGCCTTTTGCTCGAGGCTGGAAGGAGTAAGTTCCATCAGTTCGGTAGCGGTGAGGTCGGCAGCGTACTGATCGACGGCGTCCCATATTTTTGTCCACTCGGTTTCGCCTTCGGCTTTGGCCATTATCTGCATGGTGGCGGCCACTTTGCGCTCGCCAACGAATTCGCCGGTGCTCCAGTCGATATTGTCGATCTGGAAGAGGAACAGGGGTTCGATGTAGGCGTCGAATGTAAGAATCATGTTGCCTTTCACTTCAATCACAGGAGTGATGAGCCATTCGTCCTGGTGTGCCGTGGCGAACGATATGCCGGCGTATATCACACCGTCGGAAGGTGCCGGCAGCATGGGGTTGGCCACCGACAGTCCCCATTTTTCATTATCCTTGAGGGTAGCGTCGCCGTGGCTCTCCATGGTCCAGCCTTCGGGCAGCCATGTGGCCGTTGTCTGGTCCCAGCCTTCGAAGCTCTCGGTGAAAGTACCGTCGGAGGCAACCGCACGGGCCGGGCTGAACTGGTAGGGGTTCGCCACAGTGGTGAACGTGGGGCGTACTGTCGGGAGGCTCTTGAGCGAATAGCGGCTGTCCACAGCGGCGGCGCGGATGCCGCGGGCGGTGCGCATAACCGTGGGCGTCAGGGCGTCGCACCCTTGAACCACTTCGGCTTCGGGCTCTGTGGCCGTTGCCGGTAATGCAAGCGCTGCGGCAAGCAGGGGCAGTAATAATTTCTTCATCCTTTGCAATGCTTTAAATGATTGTACCTATTGTTGTTTAGTTATTTTCTCGTGTGTGGTATATAGTAGAACGCAAAGATAGGCATAATTTTGTCAACAGCCCAATTATATTACAGCAATTAAATAAATGCCTGGAAAATTCTGTAATTTTAAGTTAAAATAGCCCTCCGTCCTTAAAACCCGATTGCCCGCCTCTCTCGGCGAAATTTTTTTGGTGAGGAAAGCGAACGGGGAGGGTATCATTTTTCGGGGGTGGATGTGAGGATGTCGGCAAAATTTTTGTAATTTTGCACAAAGACTAACCTAATACCCCGGATATGCTCGAGATCAGCGAAATATTCAATGCAGCGGCCGTGCTCAAGGGCGTGGCCCGCAAGACATCCATAATACCGGCGCCGAAGATCAACCCCAAAGTGTCGGTTTTTCTCAAAACCGAGAACCTGCAGCTCACCGGCTCGTTCAAGCTGCGCGGCGCCTACTATAAAATATCGCAACTCAGCGACGAGGAGAAAGCACGCGGCGTGATAGCGTGCTCGGCGGGCAACCATGCGCAGGGCGTGGCCCTCGGCGCAACTCATAACGGCATAAAATCGCTCATCTGCCTTCCTGCCGGTGCGCCCATCTCCAAAATCGAGGCCACCAAGGGCTATGGCGCCGAAGTTTGCCTGGTGCCTGGCGTCTACGACGATGCCAATGCCCGCGCCCTCGAGCTGCAGAAAGAACACGGCTACTCTTTTGTCCATCCCTTCGACGACCCCAAGGTCATTGCCGGCCAGGGAACCATAGGTCTGGAAATTCTCGAGCAGATGCCCGATGTGGAAGCCGTGGTTGTGCCTATCGGCGGCGGTGGTCTCATTTCGGGAGTGGCATATGCGGTGAAGACTCTGCGCCCCGACGTCAAGGTCTACGGCGTTCAGTCTACGGGCGCACCCTCCATGGCGGCGTCGCTCAAGGAGGGCAAGCTATGCCATCTCAACGATGTAAGTACCATAGCCGACGGCATTGCCGTGAAGGAACCGGGCGTGAATACCTTCGATATGTGCAGCCGTTATGTCGACGAAGTCGTGACTGTCTCCGACGACGAAATAGCGGCGGCCATCCTGGCGCTGATAGAGCAGCAGAAGCTCATTGCCGAGGGCGCCGGCGCCGTTGCCGTCGCTGCCGTGATGTTCGATAAATTGCCGGTTGAGGGCAAAAAGACCGTCTGTCTCGTCTCGGGCGGCAATATCGATGTCAACACCCTCAGCAGGGTCATTACCCGCGGTCTGGCGAAGAGCGGCCGGAACTATACGTTCATCATCGATCTTGCCGACAAACCCGGCCAGCTCTCGGGGGTGTGCCGCGCCATCGGCGACAATGGCGGCAACATCATCTCCGTCACCCACGAGCGAATAAACACCAGCACAAACATCAACGGCTGCACCATCCGCGTGGAAGTCGAGACGCGCGACCCCGAGCACATAGAAGTGCTTCGCCGCGCTCTTGTCGACGGCGGATATAACGTTGTGAAATAACCAAAGAAAAGCAATCATTATATGAAACAGATACTTGCCCTCGCCACGGCGGCGCTGATAGCCGTGCCCGGCACCGTCGGCCAGACACCTGCCGACACCACGGCAGCCGATACCACCTTTGTATTCACCGACGTGATATCGCTGCCAACCACCTCAGTAAAGGATCAGAACAAGAGCGGCACATGCTGGTGTTTTGCCGGCACGTCGTTCTTCGAAGACGAGATACGCCGTAACGGCGGCGACTCGCTCGATATTTCGGAAATGTACACCGTCAGGCGCTGCTATGAGGACAAGGCGGAGAAGTTCGTGCGCATGTACGGCGCCATGAACTTTGCGCCCGGCGGCTCCATCCTGGATGTGCCTTATGTCTGGGAGCGATACGGCGCTGTTCCCGAGGAAGTGTACACCGGTCTGGAATATGGAGAGGACAAGCACGTGCACGGCGAACTCGATGCCGCTCTGGAGGCCTACGTCAAGGCTGTGGTGGCCAATCCCAACAAAAAGATATCGACGGCATGGCGTCGCGGTCTGCAGGGCATACTCGACGCCTACCTCGGCCCCGTGCCCGAAACGTTCGAATACAACGGACGCACTTACACCCCGCAGACCTACGCACAGTCGTTGCCGCTGAACCTCGGCGACTATGTGCCGGTAACGTCGTTCACCCATCATCCCTTCTACACCTCGTTCCCCATCGAAGTGGCCGACAACTGGCTGTGGGGTTCATACTATAATGTGCCGCTCGACGAACTTAAGGCTATTGTGGACAACTCGCTGGAACAGGGTCACACCCTGGTGTGGGCCGCCGACGTCAGCGAGGGCGGCTTCAAGTGGACCGACGGCGTGGCACTCATGCCCGTGGAGCGGAACGAGGCCGATATGGAAGGCACCGAGCTGGCACGCTGGGTACATCTTTCCGACCGTGAGCGCGCCAACAGCCGCTTCGACTTCAAAGGCCCGGTGCCCGAGATGGTAATCACTCAGGAAATACGTCAGGAAATGTTCGACCGTCAGGAAACCACCGATGATCACGGAATGGAGATAGTTGGCACCGCCACCGACCAGAACGGCAACCGCTACTATAAGGTGAAGAATTCGTGGGATACCAACCAGAAGTACGATGGCTTCTTTTATGTCTCGGAGCCTTACTTCCTTGCCAAGACGATCAACGTCTACGTCCATCGCGACGCCATCCCGGCCGCCACGCGCCGCCGTCTCGGCCTATGAAACACATTTTCTATCCGATAGTTGCGCTCATCGCCGTCTGTGCGGCGATGAGCGGCTGCCGCACCTCCGAGGCTAACTATAGTCAGGCATATGAGCGGGCTATGGCAGGAAGGGACAGCGCCATGGCTATCGACTCCACCATCTATGGCCGCTATCGCCGCGACTTCACCACACAGCAAGTGCAGCTTGCCGGCGGACGCACCGCCGACGTCATTGTGCAGAGGGTGAAACTCACCGACGGAATGGGCGTGCCGCCGGAATACCTCAGGCGCTACAACGTTGTGGTAGGCCGTTTCAAGCAGATCTTCAATGCCCGCAGCATGCGCGAACGACTTGCCGACAGCGGCTTTCCCCGCGCCATGGTGCTGGAGACCGCCGAACCATACTACTATGTTGTAATCAACTCGTTTGCTACTGCCGACGAGGCCTTTGCCGCCATGGACTCTATCGCTGAGGGTGCCATAGCCATGCGTCCGCCGCTGCCATATGTCCTCGATGCCACAGCAGCCCGCACACCGAGACGATAATAGGAATAATTGTGGAACATGCCGAAAAATTATGTTGTAAAATATGTTTTTCAAAAACTTTTCTTAACTTTGCAGCGTTTTAGAAGGAAAAGAAATGGGCTCCGGCCCTCATGTTTCACTAATTATTTAGGTTTGCAATGTTACGATTTTTACGAAAAGCAGTAATGTGGTACTTTGAAGAAAGTGCCTACGCCTATCGGGAGGAAGAGAGCGCCTGGCGCTGATTCCCTCCAAAATCGAGAACAAAATCCGAAATTCAAGCCCGGCAGGGCCAAAGACTGCCTTTGAAGCCGGGTAATCACAACAAAAAGCCCGTCCGGCACTGTGTCGGACGGGCTTTTCGCTGATATGCGGTAGGATCAGATGCGCTCCAGCACAGTGGCTATGAGGTCGCGGATGCCCGATTTGTAGTTGGGGTTGGCGTTGTTGTTGTATCGGTTGGCGATAATGGAGCAGACGGTCATGCATCGATGACCCATGAGCCTTCCGAGGCCGGCGAGGGGCGCACTCTCCATTTCGTAGTTGGTGATTTTCTGCCCTTTGTATTCGAAACTCTCTATCAGGCTGTTGAGGTCGGGGTTGCTCAGGTGCAGACGCAGCTGGCGTCCCTGGGGACCGTAGAAGCCCACGGCCGAAATGGTGTTGCCGCGCACCATGTCGTCGCCGCCGATGCGGTCCACCAGCTCGCGGTCGGCCTCCACCACATAAGGTTTGGCCCACAAAGGGTTCCAGCGGGTATGCTCGCACAGGGCATGCTCGTAATCAAGGTCGGACACGCTGTCGCGGCCGGCGTAGTAATTGAGCACACCGTCGAAACCTATCGACTTGGCGGCGATAACGGGAGTGCCCAAGGTTAGTTCAGGCTGCAGGGCGCCGGAGGTGCCTATGCGCACCATCGTGAGGCTGCGGACGTCGTTGCGCACCTCCCGGGTGGCGAAATCGATGTTTGCGAGGGCATCCAGCTCGTTGATGACGATGTCGATGTTGTCGGGACCGATGCCGTGGCTTATGCACATTATGGGTTTGCCTTTGTAAGTGCCTCCGATGGTATGGAACTCGCGGGAGTTGACCTCGAAGGTGCGGGTGTCGAAAAATTCGGCAACCATGTTTACGCGTCCGGGATCGCCGACGAGGATAATCTTGTCGGTTAGCTGTTCGGGGTGAAGATGGATGTGGAATGCTGTGCCGTCGGGGTTGATAATGAATTCCGAAGGTGGGATTATTCGTGCCATATGCTGTGGTTTTATGTTATTTATATTTATATATGTTATAACGCTCTGCGGCGCAAAAGTTCTCAAATCGGGGCGTAACGTCCTCCGGGAAGCGCCGTGACCATGTCGTTCATCTCCATGTCGAAGAGGGTAGTGCTGAGCACCGGGTAGGGCACCGCGAGCGCATGTGCCATGTCGTTGACGGTGGCGCTGGGGTGCTGACGGAGGTATTCGAGCACTTTTTTCTGTTCGTCGTCGGGTTCGAACACCATTTCTTTCTGGTGGCCTTCGGCGTTTTTCTTCTGCCAGCGGCAAGCATCGGCGAGGTCGTCGACATCGCGTATCATTCGGGCCGACATGCCGGCTATCAGGGCGTTGCAGCCGCGGCTGTAAACATCGGATGTGCGGCCCGGGAGGGCGAGGACCTCGCGGTCGTATGCGCCGGCGAGGCGCGCCGTGAACATGGCTCCGCCTTTGGTATCGCTCTCCACCACTATCACGGCGTCGCATAAGCCTGCCACTATCCTGTTTCGGGCCAGAAAGTTGCCGCGGTGGATAGGGTCGCAGCTCCGGTATTCGGTCACCACGGCGCCCCCGGCGTCGACAATACGCCGTGCTTCATTGCGGTGATCGGCGGGGTAGATGGTGTTGAGGCCGTGGGCCACGACGGCTACCGTCGGCACGCCTTCGGCGAGTGCGGCGCGGTGGGCGGCTATGTCCACGCCATAAGCCAGACCGCTGACAACAACAACATCATCGAGGGCGGCAGCAATATCGGCAACAAGGCGGTCGACAAACGACTTGCCGTACGCCGTGCAGTGGCGCGTACCCACAATTGCCACCATATGTGCGGCATCAAGGTTGGCGTCGCCTTTCACATAGAGGATAGCGGGTGCGTCGTCGCACTGCGCCAGCCGTTCGGGGTAGCCGTTGTCGGTGCACAGCACCGGACGTATGCCGCGGCTCTGCACAAATTCCAGTTCGGCGGCGGCCTGACGGAGAAGAGCTTCGCGCTGACGGCTGTCGAAAATATTCTCGCGCAGGTTCATGCGTGCGCCCAGAGTGGCGGCGCTCATGGTGAGGTACTCGTCGGGGCCTATGCCGGCGGCGGCAAAACGCCGCATGTTAGCCACATTCATGGCTTTGGCATGGGCGAAGGCCAGACGCCGCACGGCGCTGTCGCGGTCGTTGGTGACGGCGCTCATAGCAGGTATTTCCCGAATGCTTTTGCCAGACGTTCGCCTCGCGATATTCTCCCGTTCTCGAAAGAGACGATATCCACCGTTGCGCGCACCACCGGCTCGCCTTCGGGAGTGAATATATCCTGACGGAACACGAATACGGGGCCACGGCGGCTGATGGACAGGCGGCTCACCATCTCTTCGCCGAGACCGAGCGAGCGCAGATAGCGGATATCCACGTGCGTCACCACCGGGTCCAGGCCCTCGGCGTGCATGGCGCGGAAGCTCAGTCCGGCCTCGCGGCAGAATTCATGACGCGTATGCTCCAGATAATGGAGATACACGGCGTTGTTGACAATTCCTTCGGAGTCAACCTCGTAGTCACGCACGCGCATGGTGAGGCTGTAGATATATTCGGGTGTGTCGGTATTCATGGCAGGCCGGGGTTGGTAAAAAAAACGAATCGGCGCCGAAAAAGGAAATCAGCGCCGACGTTCGTTATGCCGGTAGGGGTCAGAGACCCAGTTTTGCACGCACGGCAGAGGTGACGTTGGTAACGTCGGTGCCGATATAGAGAAGGAGCGAGGGTTCGTTGGGCAGGATGAAGGTGTAGCCGCCCTCGAGACCTACTGATTTAATTGCGTCGGTGAGGCGCTGCTGTATGGGTGCGGCGAGCTGTTCCTGCTGTCGGGCGATATCCTGCTGGGCGGTGTTGCGGAACTGCTGGATGCGCTGGTCGCGCTCCTGGATTTCCTGAATACGGCGCTCCTTGATGCTCTGGGGGGTGTTGGCATCCTCGGCCATGGCCTGATACTCGGTGATGAGGCGAGTAACTTCTTCCTGCAGACGGTTGAACTCCTCCTGATATTGGTTTGAGGTCTGCTCGAGCTGTGTCTGCATCTGGGTATATTCGGGCATTGCGGTGAAGATGGAGTCGACATCGACTACGCCGAATTTCTGTGCCATGGCGGTCATGGGAAGGATAAGGGCGATGGCGAGAAAGATTTTTTTGAACATTGTTTCAGGTATTGTTGATGTTATTGATTTGATTTTTCGTTGTGAACGTGCGTGGGCTCGCCGCCGGCGGCGGTAAGTGATTGCAAAGTTAAACAAATTAATTGGAATAACCCAATTTTGCGAGCACTTCGTTGCTGATGTCGATACGCGGCGAGGCATAGATGATTTCCGACGACGATGCTCTGTCGAAAACGGCCTGATAACCTCGCTGTTCGGCCACCTGGCGGATGGCATTGTACACATCGTCCTGAATGGGGCGCAGCAGGGTCTGACGTTTCTGATAGAGTTCGCCTTCGGGACCGAAATAGCGGAACCGCAGTTCTGTGGCTTCGCGTTCCTTGTTGGTTATGTCGAGTTCGCGAGCCGATGCCTGCTCGTCGGTGAGAAATACCTTGTCGGCCAGATAGCTCTGATACATTGTCTCGGCTTCCTGGGCCACAGCCTCAACTTCATGCTGCCAGCGCTGGCTCAGCTGGTTGAGCTGCTCGGTGGCCATTTCGTACGAGGGCACGTTGCGGAGTATGTACTCCATATCGACGAGGGCGAATTTCTGAGCCTGGGCGGCAACGACGCCGACAATGGCCATCAGGGCCACAATGATGATTTTTTTCATATCCGTAGGGGAGATTATTGTTCGTGGATATAGTTAAGACGTTTTACGAGGCGAAAAGTTTAACGCTCAGAACTCCTGGCCGAGGATAAAGTGGAAGTGGCTCCCGCCCTTGCTGCCGTCCATGGTGGTGTCGAAGCCGTATGCCCAGTCGATGCCCATCAGGCCGACCATAGGCAGCTGGATGCGCACGCCGGCGCCGGCGCTGCGTTTGAGCGAGAAGGGGTTGAACTGGCTGACGGAGGTCCATGCGTTGCCGGCTTCGAGGAAAGCCAGGGCATAGATGGTGGATGTGGGCTGCAGCATGAGCGGGAAGTGGAGCTCGAGGCCCATTCGGGTGTAGGCATAGCCTTCGGAGCCGTAGGGGGTAAGCGAGCCGTTGTCATAGCCGCGCAGGGCTATCGTCTCGGTGGCATAGGCATAGGAGCCCGACATTCCGTCGCCGCCGACGTAGAAGGTCTCGAAGGGCGTGCGCAGGTACTTGTTGTAGCTGCCGATGAGACCGAAGTCGAAGCGCGTCATCAGCACGGGAGTCCATTGCGGGCTGGTGCTCAGCGGCGTGTATGTGCGGGAGCGGAAGCGCAGTTTCCAGTATTCAATCCACTGGTAGAGCTGCTTGCGGCTCTCCACGGTGTTCTCCTCGGCGAGTTTCGCCCAATCTTTCTTGCCGGTGAAGAGCTCGGCGGGAGGCGTGAGCTGCAGGTTGAGGCTGAACTGCGAGCCCGAACGGGTGTATATGGGGTTGTCGATCGACGAGCGTGCCAGAGTGAGGCCCAGCACGATGGAGTTCGACGTTCCGTTGTTCATATAATAGAGGTAATCCCAGTTTTTGAGGTAGTACCAGTTGTAGCCGAGTTCGGCGGTGAAGGTGAAGTAGTCGTCGGGCCATTTGAGGCGTTTGCCGAAGCCTACGTTCACGCCCACCATCTGGAGCACCTTGTTGGGGTCGAGGCTGTTCTGATAGGAGTTCTGGTAATAGTCGTCGTAGCTCGAGCCGGGGTAGTAGCCGTAGCCGGAGCCCCACAGCGACGACTGGCTCCACGAGCGGTTGTAGAACGAGCCGTTGACGCCCGTCTGGCGGCTGTAGTATGCCGACACGCTCAGTGAGTTGGGGCGTTTGCCGCCGAACCAGGGGTCGAGGAACGATATTGCGTAGCTCTGATAGTAGCGGGCGTTAGTCTGGGCGCTGATGGTGAAGGTCTGGCCTTCGCCCTGCGGGATGATGCCGCGGTAGGTGCTGGGGTAGAACAGGTTCTTGATCGAGAAGTTGGTGAACTTGAGCTGGAGTTTGCCGATCACGCCGGTCTGGCCCCAGCCGAGCGAGAATTCCACCTGATCGTTGGCCTTGGACTCGAGGTTGAACACAATGTCGACGGTGCCGTTTTCCTCGTTAGGCTGCGGCTGGATGTCGAGTTTCTCGGGGTCGAAATGGCCGGTCTGCGCAATTTCGCGCGCCGAGCGCATCAGGTCGCTCTTGCTGAAAAGGTCGCCGGGGCGCACGCGCAGTTCGCGGCGTATCACTTTTTCGTACAGGCGGTCGTTGCCGTTGATGACAATGTTGTTGATACGGGCTTGCGGACCTTCTATCATTCGCATTTCCAGCGATATGGAATCGCCCTCAACCTCGCGCTCGATGGGCACGAGCTGGTAGAAGAGGTAGCCGTGGTCCATGTATAGGTTGCTCACGGCGTCGTCGTCTTCGTTGAGGCGCTTGTTGAGGAGTTTCTGATTGTAGACATCGCCGGGATTCATGTCGAGCACGGTCTGCAGCAGGTCGGTGGGATATACGGTGTTGCCCACCCACGATATGTCGCGGATAAAGTACTGGTTGCCTTCGTCGACGGTGATGTATACATCCACGGCGTTTTCGCTGTAAGGCACCACGCTGTCGGCTACGATGCGGGCGTCGCGGTAGCCGTGCTCGTTATATCGCTCGAGGATGCGGTTGAGGTCGTCACGATAGTCGCTTTCCACGAATTTTTTCTGACGGAACAGGTTGAGGAGGTCGCCGTTCTCGTTGGTTTTCTTCATGGTGCGCTTGAGTTTGCGGTCGGAGAACACGGTGTTGCCGTTGATATATATCTTGTGGACCTTGACTTTCTGGTGCTTGTTGATTACGATGTTGACAATCACCTCGTTCTGGTTCGAGAGGTCTTCCACAAGGTCAATGCGGCAGGTGGCGTTGCCGAAGCCTTTGTCCTTGTAGTATTTCTCGACAATCATTTTGGCGCGGTTCACCACATTCTGCGTTATCTGATTGCCGCGCATCAGGTTGAGTTTTTCCTGCAGGTCCTTGATTTCGCCTTTTTTGGCGCCGATATAGTTCACGGCATTGATACGGGGCTGCGTTCTGAGAGCGAGGCGTAGCCATGCGCTGTCGCCCACGGTTTTGAGCAGTTCGAAACGCGCCTGTGCGAAGAGGGTCTGCCGCATGAGTCGTTTGGCGGCATTTGTGATGTCATCGCCGGGTATTGTCAGACGGTCGCCGGGATGGATGCCTGCATAGCCCATTATCAGCTCGCTGTCATAGTTTGGAGCTCCCGTCACTTCTATGTCGGCAATGATGTAAGACCTCGGCATTGCCGTGTATAGCACCGTCGGGTTGTATATGGTGTCGTTCGTTGTCTGTGCCGTCGCGCTGAAAGCGAGGCCGGCGAGACAGAACATCAGGAGCAGGTATATTTTTGAACGCATGTGGTGATGAATGGTTTTGACGGGGGGTTCTTTATAGGGTCATCTGGCGGCGGTCACTTGCTCGCCGGTAAGGCCGAAGCGCCTTTGCCGGTGCTGGTAAAGGGCTATGTGTTCGGCAAACTGGTCGGCGGTGTAGTCGGGCCAATATGTGGGTGTTACAATAATTTCGGCATAAGCGAGCTGGTAGAGCAGGAAGTTGCTGAGCCTCATATCGCCGCCGGTGCGTATCAGCAGGTCGGGGTCGGGCATGGAGGCTGTGGAAAGCTCGGAGTGTATCAGTGTGTCGTCGATGTCGTCGAGCGATATCTCGCCGGCGGCATGACGGGCGGCGATTGCGCGCACGGCGCGCGTCATCTCCCAGCGCGAGGAGTAGCTCAGGGCCAGCACCAGGGTGAGGCCCGTGCATGCCGACGTGCCGGCCATGCAGCGGCGCAGGCGCTCGAGGGCGTGGGCGGGCATGCGCTCCATGTCGCCGATGGCGGTGAGGCGCACGTTATTCTTTATCAGGTCGGGGGTCTCGCGCTCTATGGCGGTGACTATGAGGTCCATCAGCGCGTCCACTTCCTCTTTGGGGCGGTTCCAGTTCTCGGTGGAGAATGTATATAGGGTAAGATAGCGTATTCCTATCTGCGAGGCCTCCTCGGTGATGCGGCGCACGGTGTTGACGCCCTCGACGTGTCCGGCGGTGCGTTCCATGCCGCGGGCCTGTGCCCAGCGGCCGTTGCCGTCCATGATTATTGCCACGTGGTCGGGCAGGCGGTTTTTGTCTATAGCGATGTTGTTCTCCATAATGCTAATCGACATAATGACACGTTTCGCATCGGCGGCCGAATTCATACGAAATTCCGACGGTGAGCCGCGAGTACCAGTCGGTATTCTTGTAGAAGTTGGTCTTTATGGTGTTGAGGTCGGCGAGGTCGGGGCCGTCGACATGGTCGCCGAAGGCCTTGGTCATGGTGAACTCCATGCCGAGGTTCACTCGCGGGCTGACCTTGAACTTGATGCCGAAGCCCATGGGGAGCGTCGGCGCCACGGCGGTAGAGCCTCCGGACGATGACAGCGAGGCACCCACGCCCAGAGCCAGATAGGGCGTCCAGCGATAGAGGCGTTTGTAGGTCTCGCCCATGCCGTAGGGCAGGAAATTGAACTCGGCGCGGGCTTCCAGGCCGTAGACGGTGCTTTTGAAACTATATGCGGCGCCGTCGGGCAGCACGTTGTTCATATCTGCGGTGTTCCCGCTGAGGGTGAGCATGCTGAATATGCCGCGTATTGTCCAGCGGGTGTCAGGCAGATAGCGGAACGACAGTTCGCCGACAACCCCCGGGTGACGGAAGGGGTTGGTGCGGTTGGCGTCGCCGATATAGCCGCTCATGCCCAGCTCCACGCCCAGGTCGAACTTATAGGGAGTGGAAGGGGCTGTGGCTTGTGCCGATGCCTGCGCGGCGCCGAGGCACTGCGCTGCCACAAATACCACAAGGGCAATTATATGTCGGATGGTTATTTGCAAGGGGAGAGGACGTTATTGCAGGGGTTTGAACAGCAGGCGGTTGATGGTGCCGCGCCACAGGGTGTTGGAGAGGGTGCCGGCAGTGGTGGTGCCTCCGAACACATATATGAACGGGCATTCCCATTGGTCGATGGGCCGGATGGCGCGGCCATGGAGCGTGGCGTCGGCAACTATGGCCTGGGCGCCGTAGACGGGCGTGAGATAGTCGGCGAGCTGCAGGTTGGCGGGGGCTTCGCTCCAGTTCATGCCGTAGTCGCGGCTCATATATACTTTCTGCGAGATTGCGCCCTTATCGTCGATGCCGCCGAAGGCCAGCATGGTGGGGAATTCCTGCGGTATGAGGTTGGATTTCAGCTGATAGCTGACGAACGACACCAGGGTCATGCGCCGTGCCGCCCACGATAGGGAGTAGCGCGACACTCGCGCCCAACTGTCGCCGTCGAAGGCCCATGCACTTTTGGCTATCTTGCCGTCGGCATCCACGCCGCCGACAACAAGCATCTGCTCGCCTTCGGCCAGGGGGAAGGTGAAGCGTGCCGGGCACGATGTCTCGGCCACGGGCACTCCTGCCGGCAACGGCATCAGCGCGGAGGTGCCGCTGGAGACTGTGCACCATGTGCCGTCGCTGCAGTATGCGCCGTAGACGTGTTCGCCAAGACTGCCGTAGATGTGGTTCATCCTCACGTCGAGGGGCTGCCATGTGGCTGCGCCGTCGGTGCTGCGCCACAGGGCGGCGCTGCCGTCGGTGGCGCCGTCGGCTGCGAGGATATATAGGGCGTTGTCGGCGCCGGTAAAGCTGTCGATAATAGCTCCGGCGGGCAGCGAGGGTGTGGAGGTGGTCCATTCGTCGCCGAAGAGGTCCTGGCTCACGGCAAGGCTATAGTTGCCGCCGGCCTCGGTGAGGCAGTAGGTGGCGTGCGCCGTGGCGGTGGTGTGCTGGCGTGTAGGCACGTTGAAAGCCGAGGGCAGCGTGCGCAGCGCCTCGCGGTCCCATGTCAGCGAGTCGGCCTTGAGGGTGTGGACGTTGACGTGGATGGAGTATGTTCGTTCCGACAGGCCGTCGAGCGATACTATGCGCATATCCACGGGCCCATGGCTGAAATCTATGCTGTCGGTGGTATTGGCGGTGTAGTTGTAGGTGGTGTCGGAGCCGTTGGCGCGGTGAACGGTGAACTGTATGGCCGAAGCACCCTCGACCATCACGACTTTGGGCACCAGTTTGTTGACCGGAGCGCCCATAGGCAGAGAGTCGGCATTGAAAATGCGGGCGTTGACAAGGTCGATGGAGAAGAACACTGTGTCGAGGTGCTCCATCACCTTTTTATCCTCGCTGAAAGCAAAGGAGTAGACGGCTGTCGACGAGTATTTTGTGTCGTCGTATATTTCTTCGTTGGAATTGCACGAGCCAAACAGCATAATGGTGGCAAGCGCTCCCAGACAGGCGGTTGCTGACTTTTTCATTCGGAACTGTGATGTTTCAAGCAACAAAATTATACTTTTTCGGCCAAATAAGCAGAGAAAAAGGCTATAAAAATTGCAAACCCTTGTGCATTTATATGTTTTTAACGTCCGCTCCGCCCCCGCCAAACACTAATTACCGCAACAAATGTTAAAACAACAATCATTTTTTGTTCTGCACAGCAAGGGTTCGCCTCCACTTCGGTATGTATTTCACAATAGCAAGAAAGGTGATGCTTAATATATTGATATGCAAATCACTCCTAACTTTCCGGCGGTTTTACTCCGAACTTTTCGGATTTGAGACAAAGCAGCCCGGGGAGGGTTGCTGTCCTCTCCGGGCTGTAAGTATGTGGTGCAGTGTCAGAACATATAGTGTACGCCGAACACCCAGTTGGGATATTCGTCATAGTCGAAGTCGGCCTCGGTTATTCTCTTTTCGAAAGCCGCACTGACATAGAATTTCCATATCGTGTAGCCAACGCCGAAGCGCCAGCCGGCATGATTGGGATGGAAATCGTCGAAAGGCAGTATCATCACGGGACCCGTATGCACATCGAGGCCTGCAATTATGTTCGCGCCTAAATCGCCGCCAATCACTGCGCTCCATATATTGTAATTTTTTGGGTCCGAAGGAGTTGGTACGTATTGTCTGGCCATCCGCTGGTAAGAGGCGCCCACGTAGGGGCGCACGAAGAAGATCTTGCCGATATTCATGCGGTATGCAGCCGTAAGCTCCATGCCCCAGTTGGTGTCGTCGCCCTGAGTCTGGCCGCTGCGGGCCATGCCCTCGAGACCTATCATCCAGCGGTTGCCGGCTGCATCGGCACCGAGTGCCGAGAGCCCGAGCACTACCGCTACTATGATTATTCTTAATGCTTTCATAGCCTTATGATTAGAACATATAATGCACGCCGAATACCCAGTTGGGATATTCGTCGTAGCTAAATTCGTGTTTTGTCATCCTCTTTTCGAAAGCCGCGGTGACATAGAATTTCCATATCGTGTAGCCCACGCCGAAACGCCAGCTTGCGCGGTCCGAATAGAAGTTATCGAAGGGGAAAGTGCCCACGGGGCCGGTGTGCACGTCGAGACCTGCCACGATGCGTGCGCCCAGATCGGCGCCGACAACCGCATTCCACACAGTGGTATAGTCATATTTGCCAGGTCCTCCTACCCATAAGTTTTCGTCCAGTCGCTGGAACGAGGCGCCCACGTAAGGGCGCACGAAGAAGATTTTGCCGAGATTGACGCGGTAAGCAGCCGTAAGCTCCATGCCCCAGTTGGTGTCCTCGCCCCGAGTCTGGCCGCTGCGGGCCATGCCCTCGAGGCCTATCATCCATCGGTTGCCGGCAGCATCGGCACCAAGTGCCGTCAGCCCTAACACAACCGCCACTATGAGCAATCGTAATGTTTTCATAGTTTATTCTTTGATGCAGTTTGTGAAAATGATTTGTTGCTTTGTGATGAGTTAGTTATAATTAACTAATGTCGCAAAGATAGCAATGATTTCCGGAATGTTAGCACAAAAAAACAAAATTAGTGTTAAAATGTGTGAGTTGATACTGCTGTCATCAGGATCAGAACTGGAAGTAGATGAAGGGGGCGACGGATTCGCCGCGGAGTTCGAGGACGAGCTGAACAACGATGATGAATACGATTAGTTTTGCCAGCCACGGGGCGCGGACGAATGCTGCGGCAGCTTTGTCCCAGAAGCCGGTGGGCAGGCAGTGCGAGATGATTATAACGGCCATGAGAATGAGCCAGAGCATGCGCGCCGAGGCAAAGGCGGCGATGCTGGCGGCGGTATATCCACCGTCGGCCACAGTGCGGATCACCGTCCATGAGTCGTGCCAGTTGTCGGCGCGGAAAAACACCCAAAGGAGCGCCACGAACACCATTGTGACGAGCCACGAAGCTGCGCGCACGGGCCAGCTGTCGCCGAGGTGGCCGAGCCAGGGCTTGGATGCCTTGTGCACGGCGAGGCCGGCGCCGTGCATGGCGCCCCAGAACACGAATTTCCAGGCGGCGCCGTGCCATAGGCCGCCGATGAGCATGGTGGCGAAGTTGTTGAGATATGTCCGGGCGGTGCCGTGGCGGTTTCCGCCGAGGGGGATGTAGATATAATCGCGCAGCCATGTGCTGAGCGATATGTGCCAGCGGCGCCAGAAGTCGGTGAGGTTGCGGCTCTTATAGGGGAAATTGAAGTTTTTGGCCAGGCGGAAACCCATGATGAGCGAAATGCCGATAGCCATGTCGGAGTAACCGGAGAAGTCGCAGTAAATCTGCATGGTATAGCCGATTATGCCCATGAGTGTCTCGAACCCGCTGTATCCGCCGGGGGTCTGGAAGATGAGGTCGTTGTACTGGGCGATATAGTCGGCGATAATGGCCTTCTTTACCACGCCTAAGATTATGAGCCACAGTCCCATGTAAACCTCGGTCCGGGAGGCGGTGCGGTTCTGCCGTATCTGCGGCAGGAAATAGTCGGCGCGGACAATAGGTCCTGCTACGAGCGCCGGGAAATAAGCGAGGAAGAAGGCATATTCGAGCCATGTCGGCGTGGGTGCCACGCGGCCTTTGTATACATCCACAATATAGCTCACGCTCTGGAAAGTATAGAACGAAATACCCACCGGCAGGATGAGGTCGAGGGGCTGGAAGTTGCCGGCGACAAGGGCGTTGAGGTTCCAGAGGAAGAAATTGGCATACTTGAAGTATGCGAGGATGCCGAGCGAGGTCACCAGCGAGGCCGTGAGGCACAGGCGCCTCAGAGTTTTCGAGGCACCGGGTCGGGCGATGACGCGCGACAGCAGCCAGTCCACCAGCGAGGTGGCGGCGAGCATGGCCACGAACAGACCGCTGCATTTATAGTAGAAATAGAGACTGAAGAGCACGGTGAAGCTCACCATCAGCCACAGCCGGCGCCGCAGCAGACAGAACGCCGGCAGGAAAATGAGGAACAGCGCCCAGAAGGTGCCGCTGCTGAAGAGCAACGGCTCGGTGGGGATGTAGACCAGGCGTTCGCCAATATTTGCGAGGATGTCGGAAAAGTCGGCCATGGGCAGGGCGTCAGTGCTCGTCGGGCTGGTGAACAAAGATGCGGTCGGCACGGTCGGTGGCACGGTCGGGCAGCTCCATCCTTATGGGGTGGAAACTGTGGGCGGGCATCCAGCGCACCACGCTGTCCATCCACAGCGCCGCCGAGGTGCGCGTGGGGTGTGCGCCGTCGCTGCTACGGTCGAAGTGCATACCGTCGCTGAGGAAGAAGGCGCCGCAAGGGGTGTTCTCGGCAATCAGCTCGTTGATGCCGGTGTCGGGCTTCCAGTTGGGAGGGCCTATCCAAAGGTAGGGCAACGTGTCGATATCGGCGATGATTTTGCGCACATAGTCGCGGCGCCGGTTCTTTATATCGTTTACAAACAGCTCGTTGGCACCGAGGCAGACGAACACGAAGGTCGGCCGGATGCGCGCTATGTAGCTCTCGAGCTTGTCGGAGCGCCCCCATACCTCGGAGGTGGAGCTATACCATATTACGGTGTAGAGACGGTGGCCGTTTTTCTTTGCGTAGGCGGCGAGCCTGGGTCCGAGACCCTCGAGCATGGAGTCTCCGATGAACAGGATTGTCTGCGCGGCAGTGTCGACGGGCACGGGGAAGGCCACCGTATCGGCAACGGCCGGTGCCGTCAGGGCGAGCGCCGAGGTGTCGGCGTCGGCATCGGCGCGGTCGCCGAATATCGTCTCGGCGATTTGCGATGATTTGAGCTGATGACCGCCGATCTGCGGCAAGTCGAAGGCCGACGCTATTGCGAAGATGGCGAAAGCCACGGCCAGGAGGGCCCATAGAGCCAGATGATGCCGTTTCATGTCAATAAGATACGAGCATGAAGTCCACGCGGCCGCGTGCCACGCGATACTGCCTCAGACCATAGCCCTTGTCGGCGGCGGGACCGCCCACAGGATAGCCTTCGAGCGAAAAAACATCGTAGCGGCTGCCGCAGACGGGGCACTGGGCCTCGTGGTTGTCGTTGATGAAGAGGCGCACGTTGCGCTTGGGGTCGACGGGGCAGGCAAGGTCGAATGCTCGGGGTGTGCCGTTGACATCGCCCACGAGCATTACTCCGGCAAAGCCCGTGGCGCTGGAGGCCATGTAGGGAAATCCGGCGGGCACGCGTTCGGTGGATGTGAAAATGAACGTCTTGCAATCCATTGCCGCGGGCGCGCCGTAGATGGTCCACTGCGCCTCGGTGGTGAACGATATGTTCACCTGAGCAGGAGGCACGAGGTCGTCGTCAATGGTGTGGCACGCCGTGGCGGCGACGGCCACCACGGCGGCAAGGACGACCCGGACGATGGCTTTCATCATGCCAGACGCGAGAAGAGGTTGCCGAACTGGTCGGCGCATTTCTGGAGCATAGGGCCGGCCAGCGGCTTGAGCATTACAGGAATGTCGGCGTCGATAAATCCCTGAACCTCTGTGCTGTCGGCGCTCTTTTCAGTGAAAGTCACCCGCAGCTTGATGGGTACAGGGAAGTTCTTGGTACCCATCACGATTGAGGAGGGTGTGCGCTCCTCGACGGCAAGCTCAATTTTGCCGACCTGCGGGGTTGTTATCACCATAGCGTCGCGGGTAAATGAAACGTCGCCGAGGCGAGCGCGTTCCTCGTCGGGGAGCTGCGCGATGCGGTCGTTCATCGCGGAAAAATCGTCGAATTTGCTTGCCAGTGTTGCCGCAGGGCAGGCAACGGTAACGGGCTGAGAGCTATATGTTGTCAATTTTACTTACTATGTTTATTGTTTATCAGAATTTGCCGGTCCAGTTTTCGGGGTCAGTGCGCCACAGTCGCAGGGCAGCCATGTCGCCTTCGTTGATGAATTTTGTTTCGAGAGCCACCTCGAGCATGGCGTTGTAGTCGCTGAGGGTTACCAGTTCCACGCCGGCCTCGCGGAAATTAGCCTCGGCTTGCGGGAAGCCGTAGGTGAAGAGGGCGGCCATGCCGACAACGTCGCATCCGGCGAGGCGGAGGGCCTCCACGGCTTTGAGGGAACTGTGGCCTGTGGAGATAAGGTCTTCGATAACAACGACCTTAACGCCCGGACGGAGGTCGCCTTCGATGAGATTTTCAAGACCATGGTCCTTGGGCGACGAACGCACATAGGCATAGGGGAGACCGAGTTCGTCGGCCACGAGAGCGCCCTGGGCTATGGCACCGGTGGCCACGCCGGCCACGGCGTTAGCCTGCGGGAAGCGCTCGAGGATGAGGCGCGACAGTTCGATTTTTATGAACGAGCGTACATCAGGGTGCGACAGCGTCTGCCGGTTGTCGGTGTAAATAGGCGAGTTCCAGCCCGACGACCAGGTGAAGGGATTGTCAGGTTGTAGTTTGATAGCGCTGATTTTGAGGAGCTTTTCAGCCAGCATGCGTGCCACGTTTTTCATAATATGTGCGTTGTGTAATTATTTGGGCACAAAGTTACGAATTTTAGTACAAAAAAGGACAGCAGGCGCCCCTGTTATGCTTTTTTAATAGAAGAATTTTTGGCAAAAGCGCCGCGCAGGTAAGTAAACGTCTCTTTCTGCACCTTTGAGCCCAGAGCGGCGTTGATACCTATGTAAATCGCCAAAGCAGCGGCGCCCTCGACGGCGAGTTTGAGGTATGGAGCCGAGACAAGGGCGGCGGCGCCGAGCATTGCCGGCACGGTAATGGCGGTGAGACAGAAATAAGGCGCGAGGTCGCTGACATAGGTGCCGGGAGCGGAGCCGAGGCGCCGCAGGGTGACGGCCATGGTGTAGAGCCACGTCAGGATAGTGGCTATCACCTGCCCCCACAGCATGATGGCTACGCCGGCCACGGGGTCGGCGGCCGTCGACAGGGTCATGTATGGAAAAGTGACGGCGAGGGCTACGACGGCAAGGACATCGCGCAGTATTTCCTGCCGTACAATGTCGGAACCGTGGCCCAGACCCAGCAGGAAGTTGGAGGCCAGCGAGTTGAGCACGACAAAAATGCCGCGGAAGAGCAGAAGCTGAAAGAGGTAGACCGAGGCGTCCCATTTGGTTCCGAAAAGGGTGTGGAACAGCGGCTTTGCGACTGTTGCAAGCCACAGCATGGCGGGGAAGAGGAGGTAGGCGGTGAAGCGTGTCATCTTTGAGGCGAGGCGGCGGTAGCGGTCGGGGTCGTTCTGCACTGCCGAGAGCGCCGGCACAAACGATGAAGTCAGCACCTGACTGAGGCTCGCCGTTCCCATGCGGCTCCATTTCTCACTTTGCGAATAGTAACCCAAAGCGGTGAGGTTCACCCTATTGCCGATGAAGAAGGAGTACAGGTTCTGAAAGACGGTGTTAAGGAACGAGCTCAGCATCATTTTCGAACCCAGTCCGAAAAAACTGCGCAGGGAAGCCCACGAAAAACGCGCGAGCGGCCGCCATCGGCTTGTTGTCCACAACACGAGGCTCTTCACGGCGGCGATGGCTATTGTCTGGGCCACGATGGCCCATGCGCCGAAACCTGAAATGGCGAGGGCTATGCCGGTGGCGCCTCCCACGGCGAGACCCAGCGAATTCGACGCCGCTATCATGCGGACGTCCATTGCCTTCATGAGCCTGTTGGCCTGCACTATGGCGGCGGCGTTGAGGGGCAGCGCCACGAACATGGCGCGCGTGAGGGGTATCAGGCGCCGGTCGCCCTGAAAAATGTCGGCAATCAGCGGTGCGGCGAACCATACGCCGACATACAGCACTGCGGCGACGCCAAGATTGAACCACAGCACCGTGGAATAGTCAAGGCGCGAGGGCCGTCGGCGCTGAAGCAGGGCGAACGAGAAGCCGCTGTCGACAAGCAGCGAGGCGAAAGCCTGGAATATGAGCACGGCACCAACAAGACCGAAATCCTCCTGCGAGAGTTCGCGCGCCAGCACTATGCCGGTGATGGCATACAGCACCTGAGTGGACACCTTGTCGACGATGTTCCACTTCAGCGAGCGTGCGGTCTTTGTCTTGAGAGATGCCATGAGGAAGTGCGCTACCGCCGGTCGATAAGCGATTCCTGCTCGGCGCGGCTGCAGTCGTTATATTGGTGCACGGTCACGCCGAGGGCGCGGTTGGATATTTTGGAGGGAGAGGTGTGAAGGATGACGTGACCGTTGCCGGCGCCGTAGACAATGAGTTTTTCGGCGGGCGAGCAGTGGATAGGCCCCGAGCCGAAAAGATAGCACTTGGCTTCGGTTGCCACCATGTCGGCGGCGTCGAGCTGGCCGGTGCCTATGTTCTGCAGTTTGAGCTTTCCGGTGGTGCCTTCGATGTCGACGGTGCCGCAGCCGGCGGCCACCGAGGCATTGACATTCTCGGCGTCGATGCCGCGCACTTCAATGCGACCGTTGCCTATCTGCTTGACGCTCAGATTTTCCACATGTTCGTTCAGAGTGACTATCAGCAGGGAGTCGCCGTCGTTCTCGATGTTTCGGAGCGTGGACGAATAGACCGTTACGCGAGGCATGCCCACTATTGGCGAATCCTCGGAGGCGGTGCGCACAGTGAGCTTGTCGCGGTTATTGTTGAACATTATTTTGGAGGCGAGTTCCGGTTCGCATACAAAGCGCGCCCAGCCTGCCGAATCGGTGCGCTGAACATAGTCGACGGCTATACCGTCGATAACAGTAAGACTGCTGAAATTCTGTACATTAAGCGAGTACTCGGCAGCCATGGCTGCAAGGACGGCTGCGAGGGCGACAAATAATGCTGAAAAACGTGTCATATCAGGATTTCATTTTGAACTTTGTCGAGAATGGAATAAAGCTCGGCGGCGGTGTCGGCGCGGAGCATGGCAATGCGCACCGGCCGGAAGTCGGCAATACCTTTGAAGAGAGGCGATGCCGCCAGGTGCCGGCGTATGTGGAGGATACCTTTCATCTCGTTGCCGATATTCGCCATGCTCTCGGCAATCTGCCGGCGCAGGAGAGCGAATTTTTCGGCCACCGACGGCTCCATGCCGATGCCGGTATCGAGGAACGTGCGGACGCTGCGGAAGATCCACGGCGCACCTATTGCGGCGCGGCCTATCATCACGCCGTCCACGCCATAGCGGCTGAAGGCGGCCTCGGCGTCGGCGCCGCCGCGTATGTCGCCGTTGCCGATAAGGGGAATGGTGAAGCGCGGATTATCCTTGATGCGCGCAATCTCGGTCCAGTCGGCCTCGCCGGTGTACATCTGGCTGCGCGTGCGGCCGTGCACCGTCAGCGCCGCTATGCCGCAGTCCTGGAGTTGCTCGGCAAGGGTGGTGATTATCTTGCTGTTGGCATCCCATCCGAGGCGGGTCTTCACCGTCACAGGAATGTCGACGGCGCGGACCACGGCGCGTGTGATTTCGAGCATGCGCGGTATGTCGCGGAGCATACCGGCGCCGGCGCCTTTTCCGGCCACTTTCTTGACGGGACAGCCGAAGTTTATGTCAAGGATGTCGGGGTGTGCCTCGGCCACTATTTTAGCCGCTTCGACCATAGGCTCCACCTCGCGGCCGTAGATCTGTATTGCCGTGGGGCGCTCGCGCTCGTCGATGTGCAGTTTGCGGGTCGTGGCGGCGATGTTGCGGATGAGAGCGTCGGCGCTCACAAATTCCGAATATGTCATGTCGGCGCCTTGCTCGCGGCATATCAGCCGGAACGAGGTGTCGGTCACATCCTCCATTGGAGCGAGCATCACGGGCTTTTCGCCAAGGTCAATATTCGAAATTTTCATCGGTGGGGTTCTGTTTTAGCGGCAAAGTTACGAATAATTTGTGAAAATCAGGACGGTGGTGGCCGTATAGGCCAACTATATGGCAATAAGGGCGAATTTTTCGGTGCTCACGGCAAAGCAAAAAAAAATTACTCGTCGTCACGACGAATAATCTTTTCACCTTAAATCTAATACCATGAAAAACTGATGCAAAGTTAAGGTCTTTATGTTTTACAACATAATTTTGTGGCAGAAAAATTCCATTTGTTAGCTTTAATTAACGTATTGGCGCGAAAAGCGGCTTGCTGTTAACGTTAGTTGACATAATTAGCGAAAAATCATGCCGCACGTCGTCGCCGGAGGAGAATATAGAGGATTATCGGCACGCCGATGATGGGCGTGATGGCGTTGAGGGGCAATTGGCGGGAGGTGGCGGAGCAAAGCACATTGCACACCAGCCCGGTGGCTGCGCCGCACAGCATGCAGGCGGGGATGAGGCGCCGATGGTCGGCGGTGCGGTATATTAAAGCGGCGATGTGAGGCACCGCCAGACCTATGAATGCCACGGGGCCGCAGAAAGCGGTGGCAGCTCCCGTGAGCAGCCCGGTTATCAGGAGGATGGCCATTCTGGCGCGGTTTATCGCAACGCCGAGATTGCGGGCGTAGTTCTCGCCCAAGAGCAAACTGTTGAGGGGTTTGGCCATGAACAAGGCCGGCAGCAGCCCGAGGACTACGGCACCTCCGAAATAAGGCAGTGTGTGCATGTCGACATTGCTGAAACTGCCCATTCCCCATACCACGAAGCCGCGTATGCTGTCGGCGGTGGCCGTGTAGTTCAGCAGCGTTATCATGCTTGATGCCAGATATCCAAGCATAATGCCGGCTATGAGGAGCATGAGATTGTTTTTGAGCCACGATGCCATGGCAATGAGTATTGCCATTACGGCCATGCTGCCGGCGAGTGCGGCGGTGACGGTGACGGCGAAGGCGCCGGCGCCAACGCTCATCACCGGCACGGCAAGGGTAACGATTGCCACACCGAGGCTCGCGCCCGAACTTACCCCCATTATCGACGGGCCTGCCAGGGGATTGCGGAAGGCTGTCTGCAGCAACAGGCCGGCCACGGCGAGAGCCGCCGATGCCAGTATGGCGGTGAGGGCACGCGGCAGCCGGCTTTCGAGGATGATGAAGGCTGCGGCACTGTCGGCGCTGTCGCCCGTCAGCACATCTATCACGTCGGCGGCCGGGAAGTGCACGCTGCCGCAGAAAAGACTGAGGGCGAATGCCGCCGCGGTGACGACGAGCAGTATTACCGTGCGCATAGGCGTTGATAGAAAGAATAGGGCGATGGCGCTATGCTGTCGGCGAGTTCGGGGTGAAGGATCCGCGCCATGTCGGCAAGGATGAACTGCGGATGGAAGGGCACAACGTCGTAGAAAGGCGATACAGCGGTGTTGCAACCGTAGACATCGCCCCGTCGTGCAGCGCTGAAGTGGGGGATTTCGGCGGCGGAGGCGCGGAAAGCGGCCAGGCCCATTGGTGCGGGGGCGAAATAGCGCACTAACCAGACGTCGGCATCGGCGGCGACAGCGAGCACTTGCTCGGCACTGAGGGGCCGGCTGTCGCCATGACCCAACGATGAGAAGGGATTGGTTCCTCCGGCATCGGTTATGAGCGCGTCGGTGGTACTGCCAGCCACGGGAACATACCATACATCGCCATAGCGGGTGTCCATGAGCACCGAGGGCCTGCCGGCGGCATTGGCCGTCAGCGCTTTAGTGCGGTTGTATTGAGCGGCCACACAGGCGAAGAGGCTGTCGGCGCGGTTCCCCTCGCCGATGAGTCGGCCATAGAACCGCATCCACTCGGCTCGGCCGAGAGGATCTGCCTCGAGATAGTCGGCGCACATCACCGTCGGCACCGTCGTGCGCGCCAGACGCGCCGCCACGCCGTCGGCAGCCGAATAAGGAGAGAACAGCACGGCATCCGGCTGAAGCATGGCAATCTTTTCGATATCGGGGTCGGTGGCGGTGCCGCAGTCGGCGACAGTACCGTCAGCAACGCCCCGGACCACCACGCTGTCGGTGATGTAATGTGCGTCGGCAACGCCGGTGACGACGTCGGCATGGCCGAGTTCATGGAGCAATGCGGCATGGACGTTGGAAAACACCACTGCCGAAGCGAGGGGTACTTGCAGAAGGATGCCATCGGGCACATTGTCGGGTACCGGGCAGCCGGAATCGACCAGAACATAGCGGGCCAGCAAGGCGGGCGCGTTCCAGGGGTCGGCGACGGTGACCACCGTGTAGTCCGGTTGTTGGTCGATGGTCAGCAGTGTGGCATACTGCATCGGGGAGGCACCCGCGCCGGTACGGTCGGCACCGGCGGCGGGTTTGCCCGAGCAGCTCCATGATGCTGCGAGGAGGATAAGGATTACCGCGTGGAAGAGCCTCATTCAGGCGAACAATTGGTGAAAACGGCAGCCGTGGGGTTGATGCCTATTTCGAAAGTGCCTTTGAGCGAGAGGTCGGCGTTGTAGAGGTAAGCCACTCCCGGCTCGGTATAGAGCGGATAGACCTCACCCATGCGGCGCGAGAGTATCACCAGCGAGCCGTCGAAGGTATTGACGGCAATGCCGCAGGGTGCGACGGGCTTCTCGGTGGCTGAGGAGAACATATCATGGGCTGTGCCGGCGGTGTCGTAAACCTTATAAGTGGGGTTGCCGGGCGTCATTGCCGGATCGTTGATCACATAGAGGGCATTGTTCCATATGGTCATTATCGTGCCGGGGCAAAAATCAGTGGCGGAGCCGTCGGCTGCGACTTTCTTTATGGTTGCGGGAATGTCGTTGTAGTTTCCCATGCAGAGTGCGAACACGTCGGTGCCGTTAGTCACCACGGAGGTCACGTTTGCACCGATTTTGTGGAATGTCTGCTTCATGGTGGCGAGGTCGACGATGGACAGCGACGAGTTTACGTTGCCTTCCATCCAGTTGTTGCCGTCGGAGTTGGCGACATACATCTTATTACCGGCAATGGCTATTTTCTCGGGGTTGGGTCCTACTTCGAAAGTGCTCTCTATAGCCATGGTTGTTGTGTCGATGGCAGCCACATGGCCCGAGTATAGCGACACATACACCTTGCCGCCGCTGACGGCGAAGTTGCGGGGACCGGCTGCGGGCGCTGTCGGTACTATGTTTTTCTTGATTTTCATTGTGGCGGCGTCGAGGACCCATATGCAGTTCGAGTCGAAAACGCTGACATACATCTTGGAGCCGTAGACCACCACGTCCTGGGGAGTGTCGCCCACGCTCATGGCGTTGACCTCGCGGAAGGCGTCGGCAGTGGTTGCTGCCGTGGCAGTGTTATAGAGTGTGATTGTGCCGGGCACGCCCGTGGACTGCACGCCGTTGTTCACCACAACGATGGCATCGGGCGTCACCGGCTCTGTTACCGGCGGTTCGGGTTCATTATTGTCGGAGCATGCCGTGGCTCCGGCGGCGACAAGGCCGAGGGCAAGGAGGCGGAAGATGTTTTTCTTTAATTTCATAATGAGTTGTGATATTGATTAGAATTCATATTGAGCGGAGATAGTCCAGCTGCGTCCGGGCATGGGGTAGCGCGCCACTATGCAGTACTGGCGGTTGAAGGCGTTGATGAGGTCGGCGCGCAGAGTGAGGCGGGTGGTACCGAAGGCAAGTGTGCGGTAGGCGGCGAAACCGACGTCTACGTAGCCGTCGACGCGCGATTCGGGCCGGTTGGAGTTAGTGGCGTACTGCGTTGAGGCGGCGGTGAGATGGGTGCCTACATTTACCCATGGATTTTCATATGTGAGCGCCGCCGAGCCGCTGTTTTTCGGGCAGTAGGCTGCCTGGCGGCCATAGTCCGGGTCGGTTTTCGCCGTTCGCGGTTCCACACGCTGATAGCTGTATGTTGCCGACAGCAGCAGGCAGTGGCGCGGCGAGACCTCGAAGTCGGCGGTGACGGCTATGTCAACTCCCCGGCCGCGTGCCTTGCCTAAGTTTGTCATCGCCCACAGGAACATGTTTCGCGGAATGGCTATAATTTTGTCGTTGAGGTAGTTGATATAACCGTCGACGCTTATCTGCACCTGCGGGACGAAGGCTGCGGGGCGCTTTGCCGCCCAGGTGACGCCGATGTTGAATTCGTTGCCGCGCTCGGGTTTCAATGTGGGTGCGCTGACAATGCCGAAATAAGTCTCGGCGAACGACGGCATGCGGTAAAGGCTCTTGTAACTTGCTCTCAGGGTAAGCGGAGGCAGCATAGGCAAGGTATAGGCCACGCTTGCCGAGGGCTGAAGCCGGAAACGGTCGGCCAGGGCGTCGCCGCGCCGCGCCGTATGCCGGTAGATGCTCGCCAGCAGGCGTGCCGTTGCCGTCAGCGAGCCTGTGCGGAACCGCACGGTGCCGCTCTGAAGGATGGCATGGCGCCGCGGATGCTGTTCGACGGGGCGGTTGCTGCTCAGTGTGTTGTATGCATAATCGGCGGAATAGGCGGCACTCCATTTGTGGCCGGGATGCCATGCGGCGGCAACGGAGACAAAGACTTCGTTCTGACGGTAGCGCTCGTCGAGGAGTCCGTTGGGGTGGTAGGGCGACGCATCGGTGTACAGACTCTGTTCGAAGGTATATTTTGCGGCGGCATTGAGCGTCCATTGCGGAGCGAGGGCTATGCGGGCGCCGGCGGTTGCCGTGGCCGTGCGTTCGTGCAGATCTTCGCCCGAACCGGGATTATATAATGTGACGGCGCCCGGCAACTGCCGGTTGAAATCGTAGTATGATGTGCGGAAAGATATTCTTGTGCCGTCGGTACCAACCGGCAATTGTGCGTCCAGAGAGGCACGGCCGCCGCGAACGCCGTTGTGCAACCGCTTTTCCTTGACGGTTGCCGCTCCGTTCGGGATGGTGAAGGGATATCGGTTGTCGGCACGCATGAACGAAGCGGCGCCGTCGAGGCTCATCCCCGAGGGCAGGGTGGCACCGGCGCTGATTTTGGGTTCGATAAGTCCGAAGGAGCCGCCGCGCACGGCAGCGCGCGCCCGGAAGCCCGGTGCGGAGGGCGCCAGCGATGCGGTTTTGAGATTCAGCACGGAAGCAGAGGCAAGCTCCGAGGCGGGAATTGCAAGGTCTGCGTCCGAAGTACCGCCGGCGGTGAGTGTCACGCTCTGCAGCCGGTCGAGGTCATAGCGCGAGAGGTCCACGGCACCGGTCCGGCAGTTGCCGGCGGGCAGTCCGTCGACCGTCACGCCAGTGTGCGAAGCCCCGAGACCACGCACCGATACCGTTGTCAGGCCGCCGGCGCCGCCGTAATCGCGCACGTTTGCGCCGGGCAGACGGCGCAGCGCGTCGGCAAGGCCCGTAATGCCACGGGCATCGATATCGGCAGCCGTAACGGCGAACACGGCATTTGCGGCTCGCGCCCTTGCTGCCGTCGTGGCCGAGACCTCGACGGCACGCAGGGTGTCGCGGCGCTCGGAAGCGTCGGCAGACGGCGGTGCTGAATATATCGACGGAGCTGTTGCCGCCAGGGTGAGCGCTGTCACGGCAAAAGTCCGCCATCGACAGGCGTTCTTCATTCCATATGTTATGTTTCTTCCGGGTGCGGCGGAAGATGGTGCAACATAATGCTAAAGGCAGGTTTTCGGACTTATTTCCAGCCGACGGCGCCTTCCCAGCATATAAACTCACGCATGCCAGTGGCGTTGCCGTCGGATTTTGTCCGCACCGTGGCGGACAAGCGGAAAATTACCGCAGCGGCCCTGTCCGGGATTTGCACCCGGTTCCCTTTTCGGCGCGACATCCCGGGGAGGGACGCCGTGCCGCACCTTTGCGGCGCAAAATTAATATTTTTTTCTCAACCGCGCAACATAATTTTGCATATGCCTGTTTAACTTGTGGAGGGACAGGAGCAGAGCGGGTGATTTTTTTGTGATTTGGTTTTGTTAACGTGGCAGATGGTTTTTTTTGCTTAACTTTGTTGGCTGATATGGAAAGACAACTGAGCGAAATAGAAAAAGAAGGCGTGCGCCGGCGCTACCGCGAGCTGCTGGAGCTGGCGTCGCCGGCAATCGGCGTGGATGACAGGCGGCAGTTTGCGCGTCTGGCATCGGGTTTCGCCGGCGAGCGCGACCGTTTCGGCTTTCACCCGGCAGTTACGAGCCTTGACACGGCAATAGCGCTGTGCCGCAGCGTGGATGTGGACCGCAACATGATCCTTGCCGTCATGCTCGCGCCGCTGGTGCGCGGAAACCGTTCGGCGGCCGACGAAGTGCGCCGCATCTGGGGCGACGATGTCGCCGCCATGGTCGACAGTCTGGCGAATGTTGCCGTGCTGTACAGCAAGAGTGCGTCGGTGGAGAGCGACAACTTCCGCAAGCTGCTGCTTACCTTCGCCAAGGATATCCGCGTGATAATCATAATGATTGTGGACCGTCTGGCTCTGATGCGTGCCATCAATCACCACCCTGCGGAGCGCCAGGTGCGCGAGGTGGCATACGAGGCAAACTATCTCTATGCGCCGCTGGCCCACCGCCTGGGCCTGTATGCCATAAAGAGCGAGCTGGAGGATTTGTCGCTGAAATACAGCAACCGCGATGTTTATTCGCGCATAGCCCACCAGCTCAACGAGACAAAGGCACGCCGAAATGCCTACATCGCCGATTTCATAGCGCCCCTGAAGGAACGCCTCGACAAAATGGGCATAAATTTCGAGATCAAGGGCCGCACGAAGAGCATTTATTCCATATGGAACAAGCTTAAGAAACAACAGAATACCATCGACGATATTTTCGACCTTTTTGCAATCCGAATTGTCATCGACTGCCCTCTCGAAAAGGAAAAGAGCGAATGCTGGCTGGCATATTCTGTGGTGACAGATATGTACCGGCCCAATCCGGCGCGCCTCAAAGACTGGATAAGCATCCCCAAGAGCAACGGCTACGAGAGCCTGCATACCACAGTCTACGGCCCCGCCGACCGCTGGGTGGAGGTACAGATACGCACGCGGCGCATGGACGATATCGCCGAGCGCGGCCTGGCGGCGCACTGGAAATACAAAGGCATAAAGAGCGAGAGTAACCTCGACGCATGGATGAACAACGTGCGCGATATTCTGGAGGCCGCCGAGACCGGACCCATGGAGCTGATGAAGAACTTCAAGATGGACGTCTATGCCCACGAGGTTTTTGTCTTCACACCCAAGGGCGACCTCTACAAACTGCCGCAGGGGGCCACGCTCCTCGATTTTGCTTTCAACATCCATTCCAATGTGGGCATCCACTGCGTCGGGGGCCGCGTCAATGGCCGCAACCGCAGGCTGAACTACCGCCTTGCCAGCGGCGACACAGTGGAAATCCTCACCTCGGCCACTCAGGAACCGAGCGCCGACTGGCTGGGTGTGGTGGTAACCTCTAAGGCCCGCAACAAGATCCGTGCGGTGCTCAAGGAGAACGAACATCGCGCCGCCCAGTTGGGCCGGGAATTGCTGGAGCGCCGTTTCCGCAATCGCAAGATCGACATGGAGGAGGGTACCGTTTCGAAAACGGTGGCACGCATGGGCTACAAGAATACCATCGAATTCTTCAGCGCCCTGGGTGCCGGCGAGGTAGATGTCAACGCCGTTGTGGAGACCTATCTCACCCTTGTGGAACGCCGTGCCGACGAGGCGGCCGCCATATCGGCAAGCACATTCGTCATGCCCGACGACGATGTGAACGGTGACGCCGACAGCCGCGGCGGCTCCGACGTGGTGGTGATCGGCGAGGGCATAAAGGGCGTGAACTACCGCCTGGCAAAATGCTGCAATCCCATCTACGGCGACGATGTGTTCGGGTTCATATCGGCGGAGGGAGTGATTAAAATCCACCGGAGCGACTGCCCCAACGCCGCCCATCTGCGCGAAAAGTACGCCTACCGGCTGATACGCACACGCTGGAGCGGAAAAGCCGGCAGCCAGTTCATGGCCGCGCTGCGGGTGGTGGGCAAGGACGATATCGGCATCGTTACCAATATCACATCTATTATAAATAAAGAAAAATCCGTATCTTTGCGCTCGATAAGCATCGATTCCAACGACGGGCTCTTTGCCGGCGTGATAACCGTCGGCGTCAACGACCGCCCGGCGCTGAACATGCTCATCAAGAAGATTAAAACCGTAAAAGGAGTGAAAGATGTTCAGAGGAATATGTAATATACTTGGCGCTACGCTGCTTATGTGCGGCGTCGGCGCCTGCGGCGATGCCGGCGCCGAGGGCGCCCGCTCGCTGCTGGCACAGACCGACAGTGCCATCGCCGCCGCAAACTACAATCAGGCCATCGCCCTGCTCGATACCCTCAACGCCCGTCACCGCGACCAGACGGAAGCGCGCCGCGAGGGTCTGCGGCTGCGTGCCGTGGCCATGGAAGGTCTGGCGCGCGACAGCATAGAGCTGGCATCGGCGGAACTTGCCGCCGCCACGGTGGCGCTCGACAGTCTTCGTCCCGGTTTTGACCACATAGCGGGACCCGAGGGCGTGGAGGGCTTTTTTGTTCCGCGCGGTACCTCGACGGCGGTGATGGGAGCCACCTCTGTTCAGGGGCGTGTCGACGAGCAAGGCTATTTTTATGTTGTCGTCAACGTGTCGGGGCGCCGTCCCGGCATATCGTCGCTGCGGGTAGAAGCCGGCGCCGACAGCTGGCACAGCGGCGACATCGCCGCCGCGCGCATTGTAGATGTCGGAGCCTCGCAGAGCGCGTCGTTCAGCCCCGAGGACGTCGACGGTCTCGGCGAATGGCTTGCCGGCCATCCCTCGGCATCGAAAATAGTGATAGTAGGGCGCCGCGGCGACACGGCAGTGCGGCTCACTCCGGTTCTTTACCGCGAGCTGACGGCGACGGCGGCCTTTGCGCGTGCCCTCCAGCGCCAACGTCTGGCCTCGATACACCGCGAGAAGTACGAGCGTATGCTCGCCACCGCCCGCGATCAGATTGCCAATCTCACAAACGTTGCCGCCGATGAGTGAACTGAGCCATCACAGAATTCTTGTGTGCGGAGGCGCCGGTTTCATAGGGTCGGCCTTCGTGCGACTGCTGCGCGACAGCGGCATAGCCTTCCGTGTTCTCGATTCGTTTACCTATGCCGGCAATCCTGCCAATCTCGAGGGAATAGTGCCGCCTGATGATGTCATTGCCGCCTCGATAGTCGACGCCGATGCAGTTACATCGGCGCTGCAGAGCTTCAAGCCTGATATAATTGTGAATTTCGCCGCCGAGACGCACGTGGACCGCAGCGTCGACGACCCGGCGCCGTTCATAACCACGAACATCGCCGGCACTCAGACCCTTCTGGAGTGCGCGCGCCGCTACGGCGCCCTTCACCGCTTTGTGCAGGTGAGCACCGACGAGGTTTACGGCGACCTCGATATCGACCGTCCCGACGGAATGGCTGCCGACGCAGAGACCGAACGTCTGTTGGGCCGCCCCGCCGTGCTTTATGGCAGCGGCAGTTTCAGCGAGCTGTCGCCGCTGCGGCCGTCGTCGCCATATTCGGCGTCCAAGGCATCGGCCGACCTTATGACCATGGCCTATGCCCACACCTACGCCCTGCCGGCAATAGTAACGCGCTGCAGCAACAACTACGGCCCCCGGCAGTTCCCCGAAAAGCTCATACCGCTGATGATAAACAATATGCTGGAGCACAAGGAGCTGCCCGTCTACGGCACCGGCTCCAACGTGCGCGACTGGATTTACGTCGACGACCACTGCCGCGGCATCCTGCGCGCCGCCGTAGCCGGAAAGAACGGCGAAATCTATGATTTTGGCGGATACAGCGAGAAGACCAACCTCGAAATAGTGCACCGGCTAATCGATGCCGTTGCCGCGATAACAGGTGACCCCGCCGTAAATACCTCGATGATAAGATTTGTCGGCGACCGTCCCGGCCACGACCGCCGCTATGCAATCGACGCCCGCAAGGCCATGCGAGAACTGGGCTGGCGTCCTGTGGCCGATTTCGATACGGCACTTGCCGACACGGCGCGGTGGTACATCGACAACCGCCGATGGGTGGAGGACATTGTCAACGGCGACTATCGCGATTATTATAACAAAATGTACGGCAACCGATGAAAGGAATAATACTTGCCGGCGGTTCCGGCT
Organism: Muribaculaceae bacterium; assembly: GCA_017621055.1. Taxonomy (GTDB): domain Bacteria; phylum Bacteroidota; class Bacteroidia; order Bacteroidales; family Muribaculaceae; genus CAG-873. The sequence goes on from JAGATX010000009.1 coordinate 44,775, forward strand.
CGCGGCTATACCCGGCAACAATGGCGGTGTCCAAGCAGCTGATACCCGTCTACGACAAACCGATGGTTTACTATCCGCTGTCGGTGCTCATGCTCGCCGGCATCCGCGAGATACTTCTCATCTCCACGCCTGCCGACCTGCCGGCCTACCGCCGCCTGTTAGGCGACGGCACGGCACTGGGAATAAGCATATCGTACGCCGAGCAGCCACGTCCCGAAGGGCTGGCGCAGGCTTTTGTGATCGGCAGCTCGTTTATCGGCGGCGACAGCGTGTGCCTGGTGCTGGGGGACAATATATTCTATGGCCAGGGATTTACGGGTATGCTTGCCGAGGCCGTGCGCGCCGCCGACAGCGGCACAGCCACCGTCTTTGCCTATCCTGTCCGCGACCCCGAGCGTTATGGCATCGTCGAGCTGTCGCCAGAGGGCAAACCACTTTCGATAGTCGAGAAACCGCGCGCTCCGCGAAGCAATATGGCTGTGGTGGGTCTGTATTTCTACCCCAACAGCGTTGTTGAAATAGCACGCGGCGTAAAACCGTCGGCCCGCGGCGAGCTGGAAATCAGCACCGTCAACGAGGCATACCTCAACAGCGGCAATCTGCGTGTGGGCGCCCTCGGCAGAGGCTTTGCATGGCTCGATACGGGCACTGTCGACTCGCTGATGGAGGCCGCCGCCTTTGTGGAGGCCATCCAGAACCGCCAGGACCTCCTTGTGGCATCCATCGAGGAGGTTGCCTTCCGCAAGGGATTTATCGATGCCGACAAACTCAGAGAATTAGCGCGCCCAATGGCGAACACCCGCTACGGGCAGTATCTTTTACGCCTTGCCGACAATGGATTGCGATAAACCCTCAATGATCGATCTGCCGCGCATCTATGATCCGCGCGGGAACCTCACTTTTGTGCAGAACGGCGACGGCCGACTGCCATTCGAGATCGAGCGCGTCTATTGGACCTACGATGTGCCCGCCGGCGAAAAACGCGGCGGCCATGCCCATCATCAGGGACGCGAGGTGCTCATAGCCATCAGCGGCAGCTTTGCCGTGAATCTTTTCGACGGCAGGGTGTGGACCACCTTCCGTCTCAACCGGCCTTATCAGGGTCTGTATGTGCCGCCGGGATACTGGCGCACCCTCGACGATTTCTCCACCGGCAGTGTGTGTATGGTACTTACGTCCACGCCATATTCTGAGGCTGATTATATCCGCGATTTCGATACATTTATGAGCCGATGAAGTATCCCGTTCTCGATCTTGGGGCTGTCAATGCCCCGCTTATGCCCGCCATAAGTGCCGCCATCGACGAGGTTGTGCAGTCGGGGCGCTATGTGGGCGGTCCGGTGGTAGAGGCCTTCGAAGAGGAACTTGCCGCCGCCACCGGCACGCCGCGCGCCGTGGGCGTGAGCAATGGTCTGGATGCCATGCGCCTCATTTTCAAGGCTTATATCGAATTGGGACGTCTCTCGCCCGGCGATGCCGTGATAGTGCCGGCAAACACCTATGTGGCGTCATTTCTGGCAATTACCGATGCGGGTCTCAGGCCGGTGCCGGTGGAACCTGACGCCGTGACGTTGAATATGGATACCACACTGCTCGAGGCGGCATATACCCCCGATGTCAAGGCCGTGCTCACCGTGCACCTCTATGGCCGCGCCTGCTATGACGCCGCGCTGCGCGACTTTGTGGGGCGGCACAACCTGCTGCTGGTGGAAGATAACGCCCAGGCCATCGGTGCCGACGGTGATGTGGCGGGTCCACTCGGCACAGCGCGCACCGGCGCCCTCGGTCATGCCGCTGCTTTCAGCTTCTACCCCACCAAAAACGTTGGCGCCCTCGGCGATGCCGGGGCCGTGACCTCGGCCGACACCGATTTGCTCGACGCCGTGCGCGCCCTCGCCAATTACGGCAGCCGCGAGCGATACAATAATATATATAAAGGATACAACTGCCGGCTGGACCCCGTTCAGGCGGCAGTACTTCGCGTAAAACTCGCCGCGTTGCCGGCCATTACCGCCGCGCGGCGCCGCAATGCCGCGGCATACCAGGCCGCTATCGACAACGAGGCTGTGACAAAGCCTCTGATGACGGCGCCTGATCGCTGCGTATGGCATCAGTATGTGGTGCGCGTGTCCGACCGCGCCATGTTCCGCAATTATCTTGCCGCCAACGGAGTGGGTACAGATGTGCACTATCCGGTGCCACCTCATCGCCAGAAATGTTATGCCGAGTATTCGGCACTGCGGCTGCCCGTCACCGAACTTCTTGCCGATACCGTAGTGTCGCTGCCGATATCGGAAGCCCTCACTCCGGCGCAGATAGGCGAAATTTCACGAATAATCAACAGTTACCGCCCATGACGCCGCTGACACGCTGCCGCAAGGCCGTTTTTCATACCTTCGGGTGCAAACTCAATTTCGCGGAGACAGCCACGATAGAGCGTCTTTTCGCGGAGCGCGGCATCGACATTGCCGGCGAGACCGATGTGCCGGATGTGATAGTGGTGAATTCATGCAGTGTCACCGCCGAGGCCGACCGCAAATGCCGGTCGATGATAAGGTCGTTCCATCGCCGTTACCCTTCGGCTGCAATTCTCGTCACAGGGTGCTACGCACAGCTCAAACCCGACGAGGTGCGTTCGCTGCCGGGCGTGGTGGCGGTGGCCGGTACCAACCACAAGCTGCTTCTCGCCGATATTGCTGCCGGAGCAATGGAGATCCCGGCGCTCCCGCCCGTGACCGATGCCGCCGAGCTCCGCGAGTTCATGCCCTCATGCGAGCGCGGCGACCGCACGCGCTATTTCCTTAAGGTTCAGGATGGTTGCGACTATTGGTGCACCTATTGCACCATACCTCGCGCCCGCGGCCGCTCCCGTTCGCCAAAAATCGAGTTCCTTGAGGATGAGGCCCGCCGAGTGGCTGCCGAAGGAGGTCGGGAAATTGTGCTCACGGGCGTGAACATCGGCGACTACGGGCGCCGCGATGGCCTGTCGTTCATCGATTTATGCCGGAGGCTCGACAATATCGACGGAATAGAGCGTTACCGCATAAGTTCCATCGAGCCCAACCTGCTGACCGATGAGCTGATAGATTTCGTTGCCGGTTCGCGCCGCTTCATGCCTCATTTCCACATTCCCCTGCAGAGCGGCTCCGACAAGGTGCTGGCGTTGATGCGCCGCCGCTACGACACGCGGTTTTTCGCCGACAAGATATCGCGTGTGCGCGCCACTATACCCGATGCGTTCATCGGCGTCGACATCATTGTCGGCGCCCGCGGCGAGACGCCTGAAGAGTTCGAGCGCTCGCGTTCATTTGTTGAGAGTCTGGACATCAGCCACCTGCATGTTTTCGCCTACTCGGAGCGCCCCGGCACGCGCGCGCTGGACCTCCCGGAGGCCGTGGACCAGCATGCCAAGCACGAGCGCTCGGCGGTGATGACGGCTTTGTCGGCGGAAAAGCACCGTAATTTCGCCCTGCGCTTTGCGGGGTCGGTACGACCGGTCCTCGTCGAGGGCGGACATCACGGCGACTGCCGCGCCGGATTTACCGACAACTATCTGAGAGTCAATCTTTCCGCGCCGGCGGCTGAGAACGCTATCGTTGATGTGCGCCTTGACAGCCTCGCCGACGACGGCCAGTCCTATTACGGAGTGACGATATGAGAGTCAGGCTGCTGATATTCATCCTCAAGGCCATTGCGCACCTGCCCTTGGGAGTGCTGTATCTGTTTGCCGACGTCATGTTCTTCTTAATCTATCACCTTGCCCGCTACCGCCGCAAGGTTGTGGACGACAATCTGGCGGCCTGTTTTCCCGAGATGAGCGGCGCCGCCAGAGCCGCCGTGCGCCGGCAGTTTTACCGCAATTTCGCCGACTATATCGTGGAGACTGTCAAACTGTTCCATATCTCCGATGCCGAAATGAGCCGCCGAATGGTGTTCGAGAATGTGGAGGCTATCGACCGGCTGACGGCCTCCGGTCGTTCGGTAGCCGTCTATTTTTCGCATTGCGGCAACTGGGAATGGGCTCCGAGTGTCACGCTCCATGCCTCGTCGGCGCCCGATATCGCCTATTGTCAGGTTTACCGTCCTTTGCGCGACAAGGTTTTCGACGCCGTGATGCTGGCGGCGCGTTCGCGTTTCGGGTCGCTGTCGTTGCCCAAAGCCACGGTGCTCCGCAGTCTTGTGGGTCTCGCCCGCGATGGCAAGGTGACCGTCACCGGGTTTATGAGCGACCAGAAACCCTCGCACGGTGACCCCACGGTGCCGCTGATGTTCCTCAACCGGCCCACGGCCTTCATTTCCGGAACCGAAACGCTGGCGGCGCGGCTCAGGATGGGGGCAATCTACTGGGACATGCACAAAACGAGCCGCGGACATTACCGCATCGATTGCCGGCTGCTGGCCGACGATGCCGACGCACTGCCCAAAGGAGAACTGACCCGGCGTTACGCCGCCGCTCTTCAACAGACTATAACACGCAATCCCGCCATATGGCTATGGACCCACAAACGATGGAAAATACCGGTAACAGCCCCCGCAATGCCGCTATAATACTGAACTGGAACGGCGAAAAACTCCTCAAAGAGTTCCTGCCGCAGGTCGTGGCCTGCACCGACTCGGCCGTTACCCGCGTGATCGTGGCAGACAACGGCAGCACCGACGGCTCGGTGGAATGGGTTCGCCGCACCTACGGCGACACGGTGGGCCTGATGCTGTTCGACCGCAACTACGGCTTTGCCGAAGGATACAACCGCGCGGTGGCGGACGCCGCCGGCTACGAATACGTAACCCTTCTGAACTCCGATCTTGCCACCGATGTCGGCTGGGACCGCATCCTCACCGAGTATATGGACAGCCACCGGGCCACGGGCGCCGCTCAGCCCAAAATACTGAGCTACCGCAATCCGACCATGTTCGAATATGCAGGCGCCTCCGGCGGATACATCGACCGAAACGGCTATCCCTATTGCCGGGGCCGAATTTTCGGTACCTGCGAGGCCGACGAGGGGCAGTACGACGCCGATGCAGAGGTTTTCTGGGCCTCGGGCGCCGCGCTGATGGTGCGCCGCGATGTATATCTTGCTGTCGGCGGCCTCGACACCGCCTTTTTCGCGCACATGGAGGAAATCGACCTGTGCTGGCGAATACAACTTGCCGGCTACGCCGTGGCCGCCGTTCCCGGCGCCACCGTGCGGCACCTCGGCGGAGGGTCGCTGCCCGCCGAGAATCCCCGCAAGACATATCTCAACTTCCGAAACAATCTGCTGATGCTGCACAAGAATCTGCCGGACAACTGTCGCCGGAGTTTCCTGTTACGTCGACGGCTGCTCGACACTGTGGCATGGGCAAAATATGTGCTGACTCTCGATTTTGCCAATGCCGCCGCCATTGTGCGCGCACACCGCGACTTTGCACGCATGCGCCGCCGGTACACCGACCACCCCGACCGCAACCTGCTGCCGTCAACACCCTTCGGCCGCCTCAACATCCTCACCAATTACTACCTGCGTGGGCGTCGGCGTTTTTCCGAACTGACCGGGACCCGCTATCCGGAGGCAACCGATAACGGGGGCGCGGGGGCTTAAGAATAATTGCAACAACTATTCATCTTTTAGCAAAACGCCCCGAGGGCAAACGCAAAAATTGTTTAATAAAGAGTCTTTCAGCAAAAAAAACCGCTCAAATATTTTGTGAGTCCAAAACAACTCCTTAAATTTGCGATGAAATAGAAGTTTTACGACTCCTTGATCGATACCATCAGCCCGACACTAACATAAAGCAACGTCGGCTTCCACCTTTACAACTGATACACGTCCCCAAAACAGTATATAACTTAAATCACTAATTAATAACTAATTAATTTCAGTACATCTTAAACAACATTATGGAAGCTCAAAAGCCCAATGCAACGCAGCCCATCAACAAGAAGGCTGCTGCCAAAAAGAAAAACAATGCCCCCGGCATCAAGAACGCAGCCTGGGTCATCGTCATCTGCGCCATCATCGCAGTGTGCCTGTTCATCTTCTGGTTCGGTGCTGACCAGCACTTCGACGATGACGGACACCCCCAGAACCTGTGGGGCACCATCTATAAAGGCGGTTTCATCGTGCCTGTCCTTCAGACCCTCTTCCTCACCGTTATCGTTCTTGCCGTAGAACGTTACATCGCCCTGTCGGCTGCCAAAGGCAAAGGCAACATCGCCAAATTCGTTGCCAACGTCAAGCTTTGCCTCGAAAAAGGTGATCTCGCCGGTGCCCGCGCCCTCTGCGCCAAGCAGAAAGGCTCCGTTGCCGCCGTTGTCGACAGCGCTCTCGTACGCTACGAGGAAATGGACCGCAACACCGTGCTGAGCAAAGAGCAGAAAATCGCCACCCTGCAGAAACAGGTAGAAGAGGCCACCGCTCTGGAAATGCCCACCCTGCAGCAGAACCTCCCCATCATCGCCACGATGACCACCCTCGGTACTCTCGTAGGTCTTCTCGGTACTGTAATGGGTATGATCAAATCGTTCCAGGCTCTGTCGCAGTCGGGTGCTCCTGACTCCACCGAGCTGTCCACCGGTATTTCGGAGGCCCTTATCAACACTGCCTTCGGTATCGCAACCGGTGCCTTCGCTGTAATCTTCTACAACTATTACACCAACAAGATCGATAACCTCACCTACGCTATCGACGAAATCGGTTTCTCAATCGTACAGACGTTTGCAGCCACCCACTAAGCCATATTTATCCATAGTTCAACGCAATTTTCAGAATCATAGGTAAATATGGGAAAAGTAAAAATTAAAAGAAAAAGTACTCTCATCGACATGACGGCGATGAGTGACGTGACTGTTCTTTTGCTTACTTTCTTCATGTTGACTTCAACCTTCCTTCAGAAAGAGCCCACCATCGTCTACACCCCCTCGTCCGTTTCGGAAGAGAAAGTGCCGATGAACAATCTGGTGACCGTTCTTATCTCCTGCGCCGACAAAGGCGGCAATATGGAGGATCCCACTGTTACGGAAGGCAAAATCTTCATCTCGTTTACGGGCGATGCCGACTCGACCCTTTCCAGCGTAAACATCCGCGGAATGATGCTCGACGAAGCCGTTGCCATCTATAACGCACAGCATCAGAACAATCCCATCACCATCACGGCAGCGCAGAAGAACGAATTCATGAACACCAACATGTTCGGCGTTCCCTTCTCGGTGCTCCCCGAATTCCTGTCGATGTCTGTTACCGATCGCGACAAGTTCCAGGGCAACCTGGCCAACCCTGCCGTAGGTATTCCTATCAACGGCAACCGCGACCGCGACGGACGCCTCAATGACTTCCAGATATGGCTCAAGGCAATATACAACGTTGCCCAGCGTATCAACTCCGACCAGGCCGCCGGCCTGACTGACGCCGAGCGCAGCCAGCTCAGCAACCTGTATACCGCCCTGATGCGCAAAGGCGAAGGTATTGCCGTGAAAGCCGACAAGGACACCCCCTTCACCACCGTACAGGAAGTCTTTGACAACCTCCAGACCATGAAGCTGAACAAATTCAGCCTCATGACCGCTCTCAAATCCGAAGATGAACCCACCAATTAATGTAAGTTACCCATGGCACAGATAGAACAATCCGACGGGGGCAAAAAGAAAAAAGGCGCCCAGAAGAAGATAGCGATCCATGTGGACTTCACTCCCATGGTGGACATGAACATGCTTCTGATTACATTCTTCATGCTCTGCACCACGATGATCAAATCGCAGACCCTGCAGATCATTCTGCCTACCAACGAACAGGTCAGCGACCAGAACAAGAGTCAGGCAAAGCAATCGGAAGCCATCACGATGATTCTCGATACCGAATACAACGGCGACAGACCCGCGGTAGACGAGAACGGAAAGACAATCCACAATATCTACTACTACGAAGGTATTGCCGACACCACTTTCCAGATCACTCCCAACCAGCTCAAGGCCGAGCACTTTGTAGGTAACGTCAACCACGAAGCCCAGGGTATCCGCCGTATCCTCTACTCCAAGAACGAGCAGGTGATGCAGCGCTACCAGGAACTTAAGACACGGTGGAAAAACCGCGAGATAACCAAGGAGCAGTTCGACAGCGCCGCCCGCAAGAACGCCGGCGACTCCACGCTCACCCGCCCCGTAGTAGTTATCAAACCGGGTCCCAACACCACCTACGAAGGCCTCATCAACGCTATCGACGAAATGAACATCAACCAGATTTCGCGCTATAGCATCGAGCTGCCCACCCATGCCGATACCCTGCTGCTCCGCAACTACGAGCAGACCCACGGCGTTACTATTATCCGCCCCGACGTGCGCACACGTACCAACCGTGCCACCACGGAAGCATCTACACCCAACTCTTAAATGCATTGAACAATGGCACAAGACGTAGATCTTACTTCAAAAGAGTGGCGTGATATAGTATTTGAAGGCAAAAACAAGGAATTCGGCGCCTATGTGCTCCGAGCATCCTCGCCCGCACGCCACACCAAAGCCGTACTCTGGGTACTGGCTGTTCTTGCAGTCATCCTCGTGCTGCTGATACTCTCCATCAAGGGTGTGTTCAGCAAAGCCGACGAAGACGATATCGTTACCAACACCGAGCAGGAAGTGGTGAACTACACTCCCGATGAAGAAATAATCGAGGAAGAGGAAATCAACGATTTCGAGATGCCCGAACCCGAAGAGATTATAGCTCCCGAAGAAGTGGCCAACTCCCAGCAGGTGACAGACCTCCTCATCGTTCAGGACGACCAGATCGAGGAAGACAAACAGGTTAAGGAGAACGAAGACATCCGCGAAAACGAAGCCCAGCTCGGTGCTCTGGACATCACCGAGGGCGTCAACGACCTCAACAAAGTCGAGGTCCGCGAGCAGGTTATCGCCGAGCCCGTTGTCGAAGACGAGCCCATGAGCATCGCAATGGTAGAGCAGAAGCCGGCATTCCCCGGCGGCGAAGCCGAGATGTACCGCTGGCTCAGCGACAACATCGTATACCCGCCGGCCGCTTCGGAAGAAGGCGTCCAGGGCCGAGTAGTGGTTGAATTCGTAGTTGGCAAAGACGGTGCCATAACCAACGTCCGCGTTGTACGTCCCCGTCACCCCGCTCTCGACCGCGAAGCCCTCCGCGTTATCCAGGCCATGCCGCGCTGGATCCCCGGCCGTAACAACGGCCAGCCTGTAAAGGTTACCTACACTCTACCCGTAACCTTCCGCCTCCAGTAAATTCGCTTTTGAATTTCCATAACTTCCACAGAACGCCCGGCCGACAACGACCGGGCGTCCTTTTTTCTGAACCAACGCCGGCATATCAGTGTTATATTTCCAAAAACATAAAATATGAACAACAGAATTAAACATGGCGATAAAGTAAAAGTCGACGTTTACGACGAGGCCGGCAAGCTCATGGGCGAGAAGACCGGCGACGATTTCTACAACCTCACCGACGCCATCGAGACGGCATACACTGCAGTGCTGCCTACCGCCGGAGACATCCGCGACTATGTTTTTACCGTCTATAACCTCACCGACGGCACCTCCGGGCGCTATCGACTCAACGCCGATGAGCATGTAAAGCTTCTCGAATAGCAGATAATCACCCTTCTTTTCACTATAACTAATATCGTAGCCGCCCGCGCACCCACGCGGGCGGCCCTATTGTGTGTTTCCATGAATTTCACTAACTTTGCGTTGCGGCAGTGCCGCGTGTAACCAATTATTCCTCCATGAAACACAGAATACCACTCTTTATCGCAACATTGGCTTTCGGCGCCGTCGGCGCCGTGGCTCAGCAGGCCCTGTGGGACCGCCAGCCCGTAGTATCGCCTCAGATCGGCCATAACGGACGAACAACATTCAATATTTTTGCCCCGGCAGCCGACAGCGTGGCCCTCACCGGCGACTGCGTGCCGCCAAGCATGGCTGAATTCAACGGCAATACCTTTGCCGTGCCGCGAATGCTCCCTCTGGTGAAGGCCGACAACGGCGTATGGTCGGTGACCGTCGACTCCCTTGCCCCCGAACTTTACAGCTACAATTTCATTGTCGACGGCGTGAAAATTACCGACCCCGCCAATGTCTATGCCCTGCGCGACATCAGTTCGGTGACCAACTGCTTCATCGTTCCCGGCGGCAATGCCGACCTCTATTCCGTGCACGACGTGCCCCACGGCACCGTCGCCAAGGTGTGGTACCATACCGATACCATCGGCGCCGACCGCCGCATGACAGTCTACACTCCCGCAGGCTATGAAAGCGACCGCGCCAAGCGCTACCCCGTGCTGTATCTTCTCCACGGCATGGGCGGCGACGAGAACGCCTGGAGCGAGCTGGGACGAGCAACCCAGATTCTCGACAATATGATAGCCGCCGGAACCGTCGAACCCATGATAGTTGTGATGACCAACGGCAATGTGGACATGCCGGCAGCCCCCGGCGAGAGCCACCTCGGCCTGACACCTCCCACCACAGACCTGCCCCGAACCATGGACGGCACCTTCGAGAGCCATTTCCCGGAAGTCGTGGCGTTTACCGACGGCAACTACCGCACAATCCCCGACAAGGCACACCGCGCAATCGCCGGCCTCTCGATGGGCGGCTTCCACAGCATGCACATATCAAAACAGTACCCCGACATGTTCGATTACATCGGCCTGTTCTCGGCAGCCATACTGCCTCGCGACCCCGCCGCCTCGGAGGTGTATTCCGACCTCGACGGCAAACTCGCCCGCCAGTTCGCCGAGGCGCCCGCCCTCTACTGGATAGCCATCGGCCGCGACGATTTCCTGTATAACGCCAACACCGCATACCGCGCCATGCTCGATGCAAAGGGATATCCATATACCTATGTGGAAAGCGACGGCGGCCACATATGGCGCAACTGGCGCAACTACCTTACCGAATTCCTGCCGCTGCTTTTCCGCTGAAGTCCAAAGCCGGATTGCGCCGGGATACCGCCATTTCCCTCCTTCTTCAACAGAGAAATAAAAAAAGACCGGGCATGGAAGCAGTCCATGCCCGGTCTGGTTGTGGAGCTGGAGGGATTCGAACCCTCGTCCAAACGCGGAATCAATGAGCTTTCTACGTGCGTAGTTTCAAGTTGGTTTTCGAGTTGTGGCAGGCCTGAAACTACCAACCGCAACCTTAACTCCTGAAGATTTCGGCGGCTGTCAGGAGCGTTAAGCCGCCTATTTCCGATTTACCTGCACCGCCTGTTCGATCCGTCTCGGAAAAAGGACAATCGGGCGATGTCTTGTCGCTGCAACTGTTGCGGCGATTAAGCTGATCTACTGTACTTCAATCAGGCAGCAAGAGCGTAGTTGTTTTCGCCATTTAGAAAGGTCGATACCGGATATTAAAGAGCATAGATATCATGGCTCTGCACGCTTACCCACCTTTTCTACACGCTGTCAAAACCGGTCAGCCCCGATTGCTGGTGCGTTTTTCGGTGGAAAAAGCTTACAAAGATAATGCTTTTTCGGGGGTGTGGCAAGGAGATGGCCGCAAGTTTAATGTATTTTAACCATTTTGCTGTTTTTGTGCTGTCTGACCGGATTTTTATTTGTGATGTAAGTTGATATTTTGTATTTTTGCGGAGTATTTAACGCATCAGGCTTACACTTTATGCAGGCTACCAGACGGGCTGTTCTGACGTTGCAGGACGGCACACAATTCGAGGGGTATAGTTTCGGCTATGCCGGCTCCGTGACCGGTGAGGTTGTTTTCAACACAGCCATGACCGGTTATCCCGAGAGTCTTACTGACCCGTCGTACGAGGGTCAGATACTTGTCACCACATTTCCTCAGCTTGGCAACTATGGAGTGCCTCCGCAGGATGGCAGCGACAGTTTGCGTCGTTTCCTGGAGAGCGGGCGTATTCATTGCCGCGCGATAGTTGCTCAGGACTATGCTTTTCACCACAGTCACTGGCTTGCGGCGCGTTCGCTTGCCCAATGGCTGGAGGAGGAAGGTGTTCCGGGAGTATACGGTATCGACACCCGGGCGCTGACCAAGCATCTGCGCGAGCATGGCTCGATGGTAGGTAAGGTTGTGGTAGAGGGTTGCGGTGATGTTGCGTTCGAGGACCCCAATACGCGCAATCTCATTGCGGAGACGTCGTGCCGCGAGCCTATGGTGTTCGACGGCGATGTGGATAGCGAGCCTCACAGGTTCGATGCGGGGACTTCTGCCGGCGGCGACGGTCGCAAGACCGTTGTGCTGGTGGATTGCGGCACAAAGCATAATATTATAAGATGTCTGCTTCGCCGCGGGTTGCGTGTGGTGGTTGTTCCGTGGGACTATGATTTCACGGATATTCCATACGACGGGCTTTTTATCAGCAACGGGCCGGGTAATCCGGATTTTGCGGATGCCACGGTGGAGAATATCCGCAAGGCCATGGCCATCGGCAAGCCCATATGCGGCATATGCATGGGCAACCAGCTTCTTGCCAAAGCAGCGGGGGCGCGCACGTTCAAGCTCAAGTACGGTCACCGCAGTCACAATCAGCCGGTACGGCTGGCGGGCACCGACCGTTGTTTCATCACTTCCCAGAATCATGGCTATGCCGTAGATTCGGCGACGTTGCCGCCGGAGTGGGAGCCGCTGTTCGTGAATATGAACGACGGTACGAACGAGGGTATCCGTCACCGCACGTTGCCGTTTTTCTCGGCGCAGTTCCATCCGGAGGCTTCGTCGGGGCCGCGCGACACTGAGTTTATTTTCGACAAGTTCAAAGACATGCTCTGAAATGACAGATAGAAAGAAATACCGAAAAGTGCTACTGTTGGGTAGCGGCGCTTTGAAGATCGGCGAGGCCGGCGAGTTCGACTATTCGGGTGCCCAGGCTCTCAAGGCCATGCGCGAGGAGGGTGTGGAGACGGTGCTCATCAACCCCAATATAGCGACGGTGCAGACGTCGCAGGGCATGGCCGACCGCATTTATTTTCTGCCGGTGACGCCGACGTTTGTCGAGAAGGTCATCGCGCGCGAGCGTCCCGAGGGCATTCTGCTGGCGTTCGGCGGCCAGACGGCGCTGAATTGCGGCGTTGAGCTCTACCGCAGCGGTGTTCTGGAGCGCTACGGTGTGGATGTGCTCGGCACTCCGGTGCAGGCCATAATAGACACCGAGGACCGCGAGCTTTTTGTGGAGCGACTCGCCGAGATAGGCGTCAAGACCATCCGTTCGGAGGCTGTTGCCACTGTGGACGACGCTCTTGCCGTTGCCGGACGTCTGGGTTACCCTGTCATTGTTCGTGCCGCTTATGCTCTGGGCGGTCTCGGCAGCGGTTTCTGCGATAACGACGAGGAGCTCCGCGCCCTTGTGGCCAAGGCTTTGGCTTTTGCGCCGCAGGTGCTGGTGGAGAAGTCGCTCAAGGGCTGGAAAGAGGTTGAGTACGAGGTTGTCCGCGACGCATATGACAACTGCATAACGGTGTGCAACATGGAGAATTTCGACCCGCTGGGCATTCACACGGGCGAGAGTATCGTGGTGGCGCCGTCGCAGACGCTGTCGAACGATGACTATCATTTTCTGCGTTCGCAGGCTATAAAGATAATACGCCACATCGGCATTGTAGGCGAGTGCAATGTTCAGTATGCCTACGATCCCGAGTCGATGGACTATCGGGTTATCGAGGTCAACGCGCGGCTGTCGCGCTCTTCGGCGCTGGCATCGAAGGCCACGGGCTATCCGCTGGCATTCGTCGCCGCAAAACTGGCGTTGGGATACGGGCTGTTCGAGCTTACGAACTCAGTCACACGGTCCACATCGGCATTCTTCGAACCGGCACTGGACTATGTTGTTGTCAAGATACCCCGCTGGGATTTAGGTAAGTTCCATGGCGTCGACCGTCATATAGGGTCGTCGATGAAATCGGTCGGTGAGGTCATGGCCATCGGCCGAACTTTCGAGGAGGCGCTTCAGAAGGGTCTGCGGATGATAGGGCAGGGCATGCATGGTTTTGTTGAGAACCGGAGCATGAATATCGCTGATATCGACGCTGCTCTGACCAGTCCTACAGACCGCCGCATATTTGTCATTGCAGAGGCTATGCGCAGCGGCTATACACCCGAGCGCATCCACGAACTGACGAAAATCGACCTTTGGTTCCTTTATAAACTCCGCAATATAGTCGACACCGCCTTTGAACTTGAAGGTTTCAACGATCTGGAGGCTGTGCCGCGCATTTTGCTGAAGTCTGCCAAGGAGCGCGGATTCAGTGACTTCCAGATAGCCCGCGCCGTGCTTAAGGAGACGATGGACTTCCGGAGGTCGGCCGCCGAGGTGCGACGTCTGCGCAAGGCCATGGGTATAGTGCCTGTGGTGAAGCAGATCGATACCCTTGCCGCCGAGTATCCTGCAGCGACCAATTACCTGTATCTCACATATAACGGCACCGAAAACGATGTTGACTATACGGGCGACGGCCGCTCGGTGATAGTACTGGGCAGCGGCGCCTACCGCATAGGCAGCTCTGTGGAGTTCGACTGGTGCTCTGTCAACGCCATGCAGACGGCGCGACGTCTGGGCTGGCGCTCGGTGATGATAAACTACAATCCGGAGACGGTGTCGACCGACTACGACATGTGCGAGCGGCTGTACTTCGACGAACTCACCTTCGAGAGGGTTATGGATATCGTGGAGCTCGAGCAGCCTCACGGTGTGATACTCTCGGTAGGCGGTCAGATACCCAACAATCTGGCCACGCGGCTCGATGCATCGGGTGTGAATATCCTGGGCACTTCGGCAGAGTGTATAGACCGCGCCGAAGACCGCCACAAATTCTCGGCCATGCTCGATGGCCTTGGCATTGATCAGCCACGCTGGCGCGAGCTGACATCGTTCGCCGATATCGACGAGTTTGTGGCCGAGGTGGGCTTCCCTGTGCTTGTTCGGCCGTCGTATGTGCTATCGGGTGCGGCAATGAACGTGTGCTCCAATCCCGACGAACTGCGACGCTTCCTGGCGCTGGCGGCGAATGTATCGAAGGAGCACCCTGTGGTGGTCAGCGAGTTCATCCAGTATGCCAAGGAGATAGAGATGGACGCCGTGGCGCAGAACGGTGAGATCAAGGCTTATGCCATTTCGGAGCATATAGAGTTCGCGGGCGTGCACAGCGGCGATGCCACTATCCAGTTTCCTCCGCAGAAGCTCTATGTGGAGACTATGAGGAGGATAAAGAAGGTATCGGCGCGCATTGCAGAGGCACTGCGTATTTCCGGTCCCTTCAACATCCAGTTCCTTGCCAAGAACAACGATATCAAGGTGATAGAATGCAACCTGCGTGCGTCGCGCAGTTTCCCCTTCGTGTCGAAAATACTGAAAATCAACTTTATCGACCTTGCCACGCAGGTAATGCTGGGCTTGCCGGTGGAGAAACCCGCCAAGAGTGCCTTCGATCTGGACTATGTGGGCGTCAAAGCCTCGCAGTTCTCGTTCGCACGCCTGGGGGGCGCCGACCCTGTGCTGGGCGTGGACATGGCATCGACCGGCGAGGTGGCTTGCATAGGGGTCGATACCGACGAGGCCATCCTCAAGAGCCTGCTGGCCGTAGGGTTGCGTATACCCCGCAAGGCCGTGCTGCTGAGCACGGGCAGCCCACGTCAGAAGGCCGACATGCTCGATGCGGCGCACCTGCTGGCCAAGGCCGGCATAACAATCTATGCCACCGGCGGCACTTGCCAGTTCCTCCACGACAATGGTGTGCCGGCAATACGCTGCTATTGGCCGTCGACACCGGAGCTGGAGCCGCAGGCCACGGCTCTGCTGGCGTCGCATGCCGTCGACCTGGTGGTCAACATGCCAAAGAACTTCACGGGTACCGAGCTCTCCAACGGCCGGAAGATACGACGTGCGGCCGTCGACCTCAACATCCCCCTGCTCACCAACTCGCGGCTGGCGTCGGCCTTTATCCGCGCGTTCACCTCTCTGCCTGTAGACGACATGGAAATCAAGAGCTGGGAAGAGTATTAACGTAATTTAACGGAAAGCCGACAAAGTCTAAAATCCTGCTGATTATAAAGTAATGAATTGAAGGGCAGGAGTGTAGCTAAGATATGGATTGATTTGGCGCTAACAAATGTTTAAGAATTATGCCGTAGAACATATAAAATTATTTGGTGGCCACGGCAAATTGTCGGAACTTTGTAGCGCAAACCTAAAACAATCTTTTTTACCTTAGAAATTGTACCTATTGGAAACCCATAAGAAGGAGCTTCGCGAGGAGTTCCTTCTTATTTTACGGAATAATGATTAACTTTGCAGGAGCAAACAAAACATTATGAAATTCATATCATGGAACGTCAACGGCCTTCGCGCCATCGTGGGCAAAGGATTTGAAGAAATATTCAGAAATTTCGACGCCGATTTTTTCTGTGTTCAGGAAATCAAGCTCCAGGAGGGTCAGATAAACCTCAGTTACGAAGGCTACGACATATACTATAACTATGCCGAGCGCAAGGGCTACTCTGGCACGGCGATCTTCGCCCGCCAGAAGCCGCTGTCGGTACGCCGCGGCATCGGTCGCGCCGAACACGACACCGAGGGGCGCGTGCTCACTCTCGAATATGCCGATTTTTTCCTTGTCAACGTGTATACCCCCAATTCGCAGGACCAGTTGGCGCGGCTGCCGTACCGCATGCAGTGGGAGGAGGCTTTTCGCGAGTATCTGGTCGGTCTTGACTCACAGAAACCGGTGATAATCTGCGGCGACCTCAATGTGGCGCATAAGGAAATCGATCTGCGAAATCCGGAAAAGAACGTAGGCTGCCCGGGTTTCAGCGACGAGGAGCGCCGGTGCATAGGCAAATTGCTTGATTCCGGTTTTGTGGACAGCTACCGGCTTCTCCACCCCGACACTACCGACGCCTATTCATGGTGGAGCTATCGCTATCGTGCCCGCGAGAAGAATGTAGGCTGGCGCATCGATTATTTTTTAGTTTCGCAGCGGTTGGCTCCGCGGGTGTCGGAAGCCTCGATATTTCCGGAGGTAATGGGTTCCGACCATTGCCCGGTGGGGCTGGTGCTGGATTAACGTCTGGACTCCAAAAAGCTCCTGGGGGCGAGGTACATGCCTTTTGCATCGGTGGCGTGGCCGTAGCGTATGGCGCGCCGCGGGCAGCTGTGATAGCAGCGCAGACACATTGCGCAGTCGCGGTCCCAGAGCGGACGGCCGTCGGCATCCATGGTGATATTTCCGGTGGGGCATATGCGCGAGCATAGCCCGCAGGCCGTGCAGCCGCCGTTGGTGTGGAAGGGTTTGGGCGACATGGCGAACCGGCAGAACCAGGGATAGATTACTGAGGATTTTATCCATGCCCAACTGCCGCGCACGTAGCTGCCGGCACTGTCGGCGCGGATGGCGCGGCCAATGGCGTCGATAGCCGACGGAGCGGCCTTGAGTTTGGCGGCGGCCACTTCGGGGCTGTCGGTATCGAAGCCTTTCATCAGCACATAGGTGTTGGGCATCTGAACGGAATAGGCGTGTGAGGCCGTCCAGCCCCGGCGGCGCAGCAAACGGCGCCACTGCCGGTCGGCGTTTCCGCAGTCGTCGCCGCAGGTGCACACCATAAAATGCCGTGCGCTGTCGGCACCGGCTATCTCTGCGCGCGCCACGTACCGTTTCACCACCGGTGGCACGCCCCAGGAATAGATGGGGAAGCACCACACCAGGCGTTCGTCGTCGGCGAGCCTCAGGCGCGGCACAGCGGCGGCATGGACTTCCATTTCCATGCAGCGGTCGCCGAGTGCCTCGGCCAGGCGCATTGCCGCCAGCCGCGTGTTGCCCGTGCCGCTGAAATAGAGTATCATTTGCGTCGGGAGTTCCCGCCGCTGATAGTCACGGATGTGGCGCCGTAGCCGTATTCGGCGAACGATGCATCCTGCACGTCGTGACCTTTGTAGCGGTGATTGAGTTCCTTCATAAGGGCATTGCGCAGCACACCTTCGCCTTTGCCGTGGATAAATACTATCCTACGGCCTGGGTGACGCAGATTTTCGTCCATTATCCGGCGGAACGTATCGACCTGATAGTTGAGAATGTCGGCAGTGGAGAGGCCGGCCACGCTGTCGAGGAGTTCGGAGGCGTGGAGGTCGACGACGAGGGGTTCGCCGGCAGGTTTGGAGCTTTTGGACACTGCCGGGCCTTTGGTGCGGGGCTTTGGAGAGTCGATGCCTTTTTGCGAGGCTTTGCGCAGGCCCTCGAGGGGCGCCTCGACAGCCGGAAGGTCGTTGGCAACGATATCGAAGGCTATGACGGGAGTATCGAAGTAGCGGTTGGGCCGGAAACAGTGCAGGCGCGCGAATTTTGTGGCGTCGACCTTCATTTCGACGTCGACGGTGCCTTTGGCGGCGAACTGCTTGTCGCGTTTGAAGGCCACGGCCTGAACGAGGATGCGCCCAAGGTGCGGCAGCTCGCTTTGCGGCAGTTCGAAAGCGAATTCCTGGATATTAGGCTCTATCAGGCCGTCGTAACGCGGCGTCCACTCGGTGTCGGCGGCGTCGCGCGTTGCCACGGAGAGATAGAGCCGATAGTTCGAGTCGTTGACTATGTATGCGTCGAAGCCTGTCACCGACAGAGTCCTGATATCCTGCGGCTCGAAAGCGAGGCACAGATTGATGGAGTCGCCGTCGGGCACCTCCACCACCGGCAACTCGGTGGGCGTAGCCGTCTTTGCCGCAGCGATTACCGGTGCCGGTTTCGGTTGCGTCTTCGCTTTGGGTTGTGCCGGCGCCGAGGGGGTATTGATAACCACACATTCTCGGGCAAGGACGGGGGTTTCGAAGCCGTCTTCGTCGACATAGGCTATATTGCCGTCGATGCGGACAACTTTGCCGCCGCCGACGGCGTTGAGGTAGCGGACGGTGTCGCCAACTTGTATATTCATAATTCTATTCAGGAGGTTTGAAAAAACGCCCGGCCTCTTTCGGGGCTGAGCGTTATGAGATTAATACCGTAACGGCTCTTTGCGCACAGAGCCGCACGACATGTTCGGGGCGATACCCTTTTTACTTTTTTGTGCGGACAGCGTAGCGGCTCATGAACTTGTCCACGCGGCCGGCGGTGTCGACGAGCTTCTGCTTGCCGGTGAAGAAGGGGTGCGAGGAGCTGGTGATTTCGAGCTTTACCAGAGGATAGGTAACGCCGTCGATTTCGATGGTCTCGCGGGTAGCTACTGTGCTGCGGGTGATGAAGGTCTCATCGTTCGACATATCTTTGAACACCACTTCGCGATAGTTGGCGGGATGAATGTCTTTTTTCATTTTATTTTGCTTTAATACGTATTAGTCAATTAGTTGGTGGCGCTGGTAGGACGCCTCTTCGTAATGGCCTGCAAATTTACGCATTTTTTTCGGTTCCCGCAAATGTTTTTTGTCTAAGGCCGCGCAAGAGCGGCGTTGAGGGTATTTCGAAGCACCACGGCGTTGTTGTGTTCGGCGTCGCGCGACGAGTAGAGCAGCGTCACCGTCGGTTTTGTGCGGATTGTGGCAAGAAGGGCGGTGAACGCCGCGTTGGCGTGCAACTCGTTGGCATATCGCCGCTCAAATTCGCCCCATTCGGCTGCGGGATTGGCGTGGAACCACTCGCGCAGCGCCGTTGAAGGCGATATTTCCTTGTCCCATAGATTGTAATGGAACGTCTGGTGCGAAAGGCCGCGTGGCCACAGCCGGTCAATGTATATTCGGAAGCCGTCAGTTGCCTCCGCCGGCTCGTACGCCCGCTTCAGTCTGATATCTGTCATGAAAGTTCGTTTTCTTATTACAACACCTTCGCCGCCGGTTCTGTTTTCAATATTGGTTTCAATCTCTGGAACTGGGTCTTAACTAATTGGAAAAGGTTTTATCAGGGAGCCGTTTATATTTTTTAATTTCTCAAGTCGGAAACCGAAGCAGGAAAGATACAAAACAAAGGCCGCCGGGGAGCCGGCGGCCTTTTTATCGGGCGCGTTGGTAATCAGTTTATTGCGGCTGCCATTTCGGCGAAGGCTTTTTCGAGGCCGTCGGCGTCCTTGCCGCCGGCCTGTGCAAAGCCGGGCTGGCCACCGCCGCCGCCTTTGATGCTCTTAGCGGCCTGACGGACGATTGTCGAGGCGTTTGCGCCTGAGGTGAGGTCGTCGGTGAGGGCTATGGTGAGCAGGGGCTTGCCGGCGGCATCGGTGGTGGCGGCCACGAAAGCGGTTGTCACGGGCGAGAGCTTGCGCACGGCGAAAGCCACGCCCTTTACGACGTCGGGCATACGGGTGCCGCGCATGGTCACCAGCGTGGTTCCGGCTGCGGTGTGGTCGGCGCGGTCCACGAGGGTGCGGGCGAGGTTGTCGATGCGTTCCTTGAAGTACTCTTCGGCCTGGTGTTTGAGATCGGCATTCTCGTCGAGGGCCTTCCGCAGTGCGGCAGTAACGTCCGGGGCATTACCGAGGAGGGCGCCGACGGCCTTGACAGTGTCGGTCACGGCATCGAGGGCATCTTCGACGTTTGCGGCGGTGATTGCCTCGATTCGGCGAACACCGGCGGCGATGGAACTTTCGGAAACAATGCGTATCATGCCGATATTGCCGGTGTTGGCCACGTGGGTGCCTCCGCATAGTTCAATGGAGTCGCCGTAGCGCACCACGCGCACCTTGTCGCCGTATTTTTCGCCGAAGAGAGCCATGGCGCCCATCTGGCGGGCGTCGGCAATGGGCATGTCGCGGTGCTCGTCGAGGGGCATGGCGGCGCGTACCATCCTGTTTGCCAGACGCTCTACCTTGCGGAGCTCTTCGGGCGTCACTTTCTGGAAGTGCGAGAAGTCGAAGCGGAGCACTTCGGGGCTTACATACGAGCCTTTCTGCTCCACGTGGCTGCCGAGCACCTCGCGGAGGGCGTGGTGGAGCAGGTGAGTGGCGGAGTGGTTGGCCGAAGTGGCCATGCGGGCGTCCTTGTCGATTGCTGCGGTGAACACGGCCTCGGGGTCGGCGGGCAGTTTCTTGACAATGTGCACGGCCACGCCGTTTTCGCGTTTGGTGTCGGTCACCTCGGTCACCTCGCCGGTGGTTTTGTCGGTGAGGGTGCCGCGGTCGCCGGTCTGGCCGCCCATTTCGCCGTAGAAAGGCGTGGTATCGAGGATGAGCTGGTAGAAATCGCGGTTTTTCTGTTTTACGTGTCGGTAGCGGAGGATGCGGGTGTCGGCGCTGTCGGCGTCATAGCCCACAAACTGCTGCTCGCCGTCGGCGAGGATCACCCAGTCACCGGCCTCTACGGCTGCGGCGGCTCGTGCGCGCTCTTTCTGCGCCTGCATCTCGGCGTCGAAGCCGGCCTGATCCACATCCATGCCGCTGTCGCGGAGGATGAGCATGGTGAGGTCGAGGGGGAAGCCGTAGGTATCATATAGGGTGAATGCCTCGCGGCCGTCGATGGTCGTGCGACCTTCGGCTTTGGCGCGGGCCACGGCGTCGTCGAGCAGACGGATGCCGTTTTCGAGCGTGCGCAGGAAGGCGTCCTCCTCTTCCTTGATGACTTTGACGATGAGGTCGCGCTGCTGTGCTATTTCGGGGTAAGCGTCGCCCATGTCGGCGATTAGGGTGTCGACGAGGCGGTACATGAATGCCTGCTTCTGCTCGAGGAAGGTGTAGGCATAACGCACGGCGCGGCGCAGTATGCGACGGATTACGTAGCCGGCCTTGGCGTTGGAGGGCAGCTGCGAGTCGGCGATGGAGAAGGCTATTGTGCGCACGTGGTCGGCGATGACGCGCATTGCCACGTCGACGTCCTTGTCGGCGCCGTATTTCTTGCCGGAGAGCTGCGAAATCTTGTCGATCAGGGGAGTGAAAACGTCGGTATCGTAGTTCGAGGTCTTGCCCTGGAGGGCCATGCACAGGCGCTCGAAGCCCATGCCCGTGTCGATTACCTTTGCGGGGAGGGGTTCGAGGCTGCCGTCGGCGCGGCGGTTGTACTGCATGAACACAAGGTTCCAGATCTCTATCACCTGAGGATGGTCATGGTTCACCAGCTCGACGCCGGGCTTGGCGGCGCGTTCGGCATCGCTGCGCAGGTCGATGTGGATTTCGGAGCAGGGGCCGCAGGGGCCGGTGTCGCCCATCTCCCAGAAGTTATCGTGCTTGTTGCCGTTGATGATGTGGTCGGCAGGCAGGTGTTTGAGCCAGATGGCGGCGGCTTCGTCGTCGCGGGCGAGGCCTTCGGCGGGCGAGCCTTCGAAGATAGTGGCGTAGAGGCGCGCCGGGTCGAGTTTGAGCACGTCAACGAGGTATTCCCATGCCATGTCTATGGCCTCGGCCTTGAAATAGTCGCCGAAGCTCCAGTTGCCGAGCATTTCGAACAGGGTGGGGTGGTAGGTGTCGTGGCCAACCTCCTCGAGGTCGTTGTGCTTGCCGCTGACGCGCAGACATTTCTGCGAGTCGGCCACGCGGCGGCTTTCGGGAACTTTCTGCCCCAGGATAATGTCCTTGAACTGGTTCATGCCGGCGTTGGTGAACATCAGGGTGGGGTCGTCCTTGATGACCATGGGAGCCGACGGTACGATTCTGTGACCCTTCGAGGCGAAGAAATCCTTGAAGGATTGCCGTATTTCCTTAGCTGATAGCATGTTATATGGTTGGTTTTATAATTTTTTTCAAAGTAAGTTTTGCAATGACGGCAAAAAGTGCTAACTTTGCCCAAAACGACGCACAAAATTAGTTGAAAAATCCCAAACGGCAAAATTAGATTGAGTCCTAAGGCATTCTATCGATATAATAATGTGACGGAACGCTACGAGCGCGTCTATGCCTCGCGGCGTCAGCGCTGGGGTATCTACTTGCGGCGTTTCGGCATCAGCACCGCCATAGCGCTGGCGGTGCTCACGGTGCTGTACATCTTTACGGAGCTTCCGCGCGAGCGGGAGCTGCGGCGCACCAACGAGCGCCTTAAGGCACAGATCGACGTGCTCAACCGTCGCGCCGACGAGGCCGTGGCAGTGATGGAGGATATCGCCGAGCGCGACAACAACTTTTACCGGGTGATGATGCAGGCCGACCCACTGACGCCGGCACGCCGCTATGCGGGCCTGGAGCGCCAGCGCAGCATGGACCGTCTCGACTCGCTGGGCGACGAGGCCCTGGTGGGCGTTGTGGAGACCAAACTCGACCGCGTGGACCGCATGATAGCCTCGCAGATAGAGAGTTTCGATTTTCTGGCGCGCCAGGCCGGCGACCAGAAGAACCGCATAGCCCACATCCCGGCCATCCAGCCTGTGCCCGAGCGCTTTCTGCGCACCATGGCGTCGGGCTACGGCGTGCGCCGCGATCCTATCTACGGCACCATGAAATTCCATGAGGGCATGGACTTCTCGGCGCCGCCGGGCACGCCCGTCTACGCCACCGCCGACGGCCGCGTGGCCTCAGCAAAGTGGCAGGGTCTCTACGGCAACATGATAGAAATCAACCACGGCTACAACTACACCACGCGCTATGCCCACCTCTCGCGCATAGCCGTGCATGCCGGCGAGAATGTGCACCGCGGCGACCTCATAGGCTACGTGGGCAACACCGGCAAGTCCACCGGCCCGCACCTGCACTACGAGGTGCGCTACCGCGGCGCCGCGCAGAACCCGGTGAACTACTATTATTACGACCTCACGCCCGAACAATACGACGAAATAGTGCGCATGGCCGAGAATGCCGGCCATGTGATGGACTGACCATGGACGACCTGAGCAAGAAATTCTATTATATAGCCGATGTTAGCGAGATTATCGGCGTGCCGCAGAGCACACTGCGCTTCTGGGAGAAAAAATTCCCACAACTGCGGCCGCGGCGTTCCGACGGGCAGACGCGTCTCTATACTCCCGCCGACATCGAGCTGCTGCAGCTCATCAATTTCCTGCTGAAGGAGCGCGGCCTGAAAATCGAGGCCGCCCGCGACTATATCCGCCACAACCGCGCCGACCTCGACCGCCGGCATCAGATCATCAAGCGGCTGGTGGATGTGCGCACGCGCCTGACAGCCCTCCTCGACGAGCTGAACACGCGCCGTTAGCGTTCGATGATTTTTTTGAGGAACGAGGAGTCGCGGCGCCGCTGGCCGGGTGTCTCGTCGTCCTCGCGCGTGGTTATATATATGTCGTAGTACGACAGCAGCAGGGTGGTGAGCGGCAACGCTATCAGCAGGCCCATGAACCCTAAGAGCGTGCCCCATACCGACAGCGACAGCAGGATTATGGCCGGATTGAGCCCCATGGCCTTACCCATGATTTTGGGCGTGAGAAAAAGGTCCTGGATGCATTGCACAACGATGTACACACCCATGCACTGGAGCCATATGTTCCAGAAATCGACGTTGGTGTTCGCCGAGCACACCATGCAGAGAAGGGTGGTGGGGATCAGGGATATGAGCTGAAGGTACGGCACCATGTTTAGCAACCCGATGAACAGGCCGAGTACCACGGCCATCGGGAGCCCTACTATCGAGAAGCCTATTGCGAAGAGTACGCCCACGATGAACGCCACCAGCGCCTGGCCGCGGAAATAGTGGTTCATGGAGTTTTTCACATCGTCGACAATGCGGAAGGTTATCTGGCGGTAGCGCGGAGGCACCAGCCGCCTGAAGCCTTTGATGAGTTTTTCATAGTCGAGCATGATGAACACCACATATAGGATGACGATGAACCAGTTGAAGATGCCCAGAACAAGGTCGTAGCCACCGGAGATGAACGAACCCACAAGGTCGATGATCGACCGCAGGTCCTGGTGGGTGAGCTCGCGCGATATGCTCTCGAAGTCGATTGTCCGGCGCAGAAACTCGTGGAGCGACGCCGGGATGAAGGGTATGTCCGAGCCGCTTTCGGCATAGCGGCTGATGAACGTGGCCAGCTGGTGCATTTCGTTGAAAACCGACGGCGCTATGAAGATGCTGACCACCGCCAGCAGCATTCCGGCCTCGAAAAGTGTCATGAAGATGGGCAGCCAGCGCCGGCGAACCCGCAGCAAGTCTTTGTTGTACTGCACGAAGGGCTCAAGAATGTAGGCAATCAGCCATGCCACAAGAAAAGGAAGGAGTACCGACTTGAGGAGCTTGGCAAGCCAGAAAACGGCCAGAAGGCACGCTATGGTGATGAGTATGCGCACCACGCGGTCGAAAGTAAAGGGCCGCGGTGCTGTATTATTTGCCATTTTTCAATGATTGGTTCATTTTTATCGTAACAATTGCCAAAGTTAACGCTTTTTTCCGTAATTTTGCAAATCATAAAGGAAAACCTTGCAAATAAAAATTATTATCACGATACTAAAACGGCTATGAACGACAAGACAACAACAGTATTGAGCGACAAGGCATGGGCGCGCTGGGCGGCCCTGGGCCTGCTGGCCTTCGCCATGTTCTGCTCATATATTTTTATGGATATACTCTCGCCTATCAAGGACCTGCTGCAGAGCACGCGCGGATGGGATTCCACGGCTTTCGGTACCATGCAGGGCAGCGAGACGTTCCTCAATGTATTTATCTTCTTCCTCATCTTCGCCGGCATTATCCTGGATAAGATGGGCGTGCGGTTCACGGCGCTGCTCTCGGGCGCCGTCATGCTCGTGGGCGCAACCATCAACTGGTATGCCCTCACCGACGCCTTTGCCGGCTCGGGTCTGGAACGCTGGTTCACCGATAACCTCAACTATATCCCCGGCTTCGACGAGCTGGGAATATCGCCGTTCTACGAGGGCATGCCCGCCTCCGCCAAGTTCTCGGCCGTGGGCTTCATGATTTTCGGATGCGGCGTGGAGATGGCCGGCATCACAGTCAGCCGAGGCATCGTCAAGTGGTTCAAAGGCCGCGAAATGGCGCTGGCCATGGGCTCCGAGATGGCGCTGGCGCGCTTAGGTGTGGCAACCTGCATGATTTTCTCGCCGATGTTCGCCCTGATGGGCGGCGTGCCCGACGTATCGCGCTCGGTGGCCTTCGGCGTGCTGTTGCTGCTCATAGCCCTGATAATGTTCGTTGTATACTTCTTCATGGACCGCAAGCTCGACTCGCAGACCCACGCCGAAGAAGAGAAAGACGAACCTTTCCAGATCCGCGACCTCGGCAAGATTCTCACCAGCGCCGGCTTCTGGCTGGTGGCTCTGCTGTGCGTGCTCTATTATTCGGCAATCTTCCCCTTCCAGAAATATGCGGTGAACATGCTGCAGTGCAACCTCACGCTCACCGAGCCTGCCGCCGACTCTTTCTGGGCGTCGGATACGGTCACGGTGATACAGTATGTGATCATGCTCGTTGTCGCCGCCGCCGCCTTCGCCAGCAACTTCTCGCGCCGCAAGCTGCTCAAGGTGTCGCTCATGCTTCTTGCCGTAGCGGCTCTGGTGGGCTACTGCTTCTTCGGCTACATGCGCCAGAGCGCCGCCGCCATCTTCGCCGTATTCCCCCTCCTTGCCGTGGGCATCACTCCTATCCTCGGTTCGTATGTGGACCACAAGGGTAAGGCCGCATCGATGCTCGTTTTCGGCTCGCTGCTGCTCATTGCCTGCCATCTCACCTTCGCTTTCGTGCTGCCGTTGTTCAAGGGCAGCCCCGTGGGAGGGGTGGTTGTGGCATACCTCACCATACTGGTACTCGGTGCCTCGTTCTCGCTGGTACCCGCGTCGCTGTGGCCCTCCGTGCCAAAGCTCGTAGACTCCAAGATTATCGGCTCGGCATATGCCCTCATCTTCTGGATACAGAACATCGGTCTGTGGCTCTTCCCTCTCCTCATCGGCAAGGTCCTGGACAGCACCAACCCGCAGATCACCGAGGCCGTGGCCGCCGGCACGCTCAGCCCCGAGGAGGCGTCGGTGAGCTACAACTACACGGCGCCGCTCGTCATGCTCGCATGCCTTGGTGCCGCTGCCCTCGTCATCGGCCTCATCCTCAAGGTCATCGACCGCCGCAAGCACCTCGGCCTCGAAGCGCCCAACATTGTCAGCGCTCCCGTCGAGGAAGCCGAGGCCCAGGCTGTGGATATGTGATGAGGAATGCATAATGCAGAATGCAGAATGCATAATGCATAATGGATGGCGCATCAATGAATTAATTTTCAATTTTAAATTTTCAATTTTCAATTTTCAAAATTCCCTTGGACTCTTTCGCTCTCTCTGCGGGCACGGTGCTGGTCGGCGAACGCCGCTACACCATCGAGCGTCTGCTCGGCAGCGGCGGTTTCGGCAAGACTTATCTCGCTTCGACGTCGTTCACGGTCGGCAATATCTCTGTGCGTGGTTATGTGGCTGTCAAGGAGCATTTTGTCGCTGACCACAACGAGCGCGACGCCGATACTCTGCGAGTGACCACGCCCGGTACCGCCCGCTCGCGCCAGATTGTGGCCGACTCGCTACGCGACTTCATCGGCGAGGCGCGTCGCCTGCAGCAACTCGGCGCCGGTCACCCTAACATCGTGAAGGTCAACGAGGTATTCGAGGCTAACGATACCGCCTACTATGTGATGGAGTATCTCGAGGGCACCTCGCTGTGGAGCGCTGTCGACGGCAAGCCCATGGCCGAGGGCGATATGCTCGCACTGATGGCGCCGATTGTCGACGCCGTGGCGTATCTCCACCGCAACCGACTGACGCACCTCGACATAAAGCCGCAGAACATAATGCTGGCCACGGCCGACGACGGCTCCATGCGTCCCGTGCTCATCGATTTCGGCCTCAGCAAGCACTACGACGCCAACGGCAACGCCACGTCGACGGTAAATACCCTGGCGTGCTCCGACGGCTATTCGCCTGTGGAGCAATACTCCGGTATCACCACCTTTTCGCCGTCGAGCGACGTCTATGCCCTCGGCGCAACCATGCTGGCATGCCTCATCGGCAAGACGCCGCAGAAGAGCACCGAATGGCCGGCCGGCGAGCGTATGCGATATATCGACACCCTCCCCGTGTCCGAACCCCTCCGCGCCGCCCTCCGCGGCGCCCTCGGCGACATCCACACCCGCACCCCCGACGCCGGTGCCCTGGCCTCCGCCCTTGGAGGTGCCCCCCGCCCAGTGGAAAGGCGGTATTCTACCGCCGGCCAAGCCGCAGGCGACACTCGCCCAATGGAAAGGCGGTATTCTACCGCCGGCCAAGCGGAAGCCTCTATCTGCGACCACGACAACTCCACCCGCCCTATGGGCGCCGACCCGTCCACCCCGGATGTGGATGAACTCGAAGACGCTCCGTCGGGTAAGAAGCGCCGCGCCATAATCCTCATCGCCCTTTCGGCGCTCATCCTCTTTGTCGGCGGATATTTGGCATATCAAGCTTATGAGGCTCAAGAAGATAAAGAATATCCGCCAAATCTCTCCCTGGCGGTTGAAAAGAATGGCGTGCAGTCATATTTTTACGAGGATGAATGGAACGATATGAGTGCAGCCGAACAAAACCAATACACTAAACTCGGCGTGGTAATAAATAAAGACCATCAACCCTTTATCCTCGCCCTCGATTGCGTGGAAAATGGCAGACATATGACCTGGAACCAAGCCATGAGCCGTTACAGCAACGTTATGCCCACGAAGCGGCAAGGCGAGGCGATAGTTGCTCAATATGCTGCAGTTCGGCATGCTATCGAGGCTTTTGGAGGCTCTGATGCAGGGTATGGGTTTTGGACAAATAAAGAGTACGATTCTTCCTACGCGTGGGTCGTTAATATGACTAACGGCTATGTCTACGGCAACGGCAAGAGAAGTCCGGGCAGGGTTCGCGCAGTCGCCCCCGTGCCCGTTGCCTCGGCGAGATAAACCCTTTCACACTTCATCACTTTTTTCGCCGCCTGCCACCCGACCTTGTAGAGGCGCGCCGGGGGAGCCCGCAGGGCGACGCCTCCGACAACCACCTCGGAGAAGTGGCGCAATGTATAACCCCGGGTGAGCGCAGCGTCACCTGGGGGCTGCACCCCCTCCGCCCCGAAGTTCGCAATTTTTTTTCATCTGGGGCTGTGAAAAATTTGGTGAAATGGAAAAAAATTCGTTATTTTGCACTCTGATTTGTGGCGCATCCTTAAAAGCCCGACGGAAAAGATGCAGCCGACGGGCGATATGAGACTGCGATGCCGGCCGCGAGTCGTTGATTCTAAACGAACTAAGAATAGATAAACCATTTAGCAGCCATGTCAAAGATTTGTAAAATCACCGGCAAAAAAGCGATTGTGGGTAACAACGTTTCCCATTCGAAACGTCGTACCAAGCGCAAATTCAACGTCAATCTCTTCACCAAGAAGTTCTATTGGGTAGAACAGGACGTGTGGATCATGCTCACCATCTCCGCCGCCGGACTGCGCACCATCAACAAGCTCGGCCTCAACGCCGCCATGGAGCAGGCCGTAGGCAAGGGCTATCTCAACCCCAACGACATCAAATTCATAGCACTCTAACCTCCTAATCGCTAACAAACACCACAATGGCAAAGAAAAGTAAAGACGCACGCGTGCAGGTTATCCTGGAGTGCACCGAACATAAGGCCAGCGGCATGCCCGGTACGAGCCGTTACATCACTACCAAAAACCGCAAAAACACCCCCGAACGCCTTGAGCTGAAGAAATACAATCCCATCCTCAAGCGCATGACCATCCACAAAGAAATCAAATAAACACCCCTCTGAGATATGGCAAAGAAAACCGTTGCTTCGCTCCAGAAAGGCGAAGGCCGCACTTACAGCAAAGTCATCAAGATGGTTAAGAGCCCCAAGACCGGTGCTTATACCTTCAAGGAAGAGATGGTACCCAACGACGCCGTAAAGGACGCTCTGAAATAACCTCTCTTTCCGTTCCATCACTTACCGAACAATATCCATCACTGAGATATTCACCGCTGCCGGAGCGCACGAGGCGCCCCGGCAGTTTTTTTACTTCTGACCTATGACCTTAGTCCTCATCTGCCTGCTTGCCTCCGTCATAGCTGCGCTGGTTGTAGCCTTTGCCATGCAGCGACTCCGTCATGGCGACGCTACAGCCCACGCTGCCGAACTTGCATCGCTCAAGGAGGCCCACGCCGCCGAACTTGCATCGCTCAAGGAGGCCCATACGGCCGAGATTATCGCCCTTAAGGACGCGGCGGCGGCCGAGAACTCCGCCATGAGCGCCGAACTCGCCAAGGCACGCGCCGAGAGCGACGCCCAGCGCGAGATAGCGCGCCTGGCGGCTGCCGACGACGAGCGCTTCGGCAACCTTGCGCGCAAGGCCCTCGCCGAAAACGCCGAAACCCTCATGCGCCACAACGCCGGCGGTCTGCAGGCCGCCCTCGAGCCTGTGAAAGAGAATCTGGAGGCGTTCCGCCGTGCCATGGCCGAGCGCACCGAGCGCGACAGCGCCGAGCGGGCGTCGCTGGCCGACCGTATGCGCGAGCTCATGCAGCTCAACGCGGCGATAGGGCAGGAGGCGCGGCGCCTCACCGACGCTCTGCGCGGCAACGCCAAGGTGCAGGGCGACTGGGGCGAGATGATGCTCGCCAACATTCTGGAGCGCTGCGGCCTGCGGCGGGGCATAGACTACAGTCTGCAGGAGACCTCGCGTACCGACGACGGCCGCGCCCTGCGTCCCGACGCGGTGATAAACTACACCGAGGGCCGAAAGATAATCATCGATTCCAAGGTATCCATCCAGAGTTACCTCGCCATGCTCAACGCCGACACCCCCGAGCGGCGCACGGCGGCCGCCAAGGAGCATGTGCTTTCGGTGCGCAAGCACGTGGCCGAGCTGCGGAACAAAAACTATCAGGACTATGTGGGCGAGGGCGACCGCATAGACTTCGTGCTGATGTTCATTCCCCACGAGGGAGCATATATCGCCGCCATGCAGCTCGACGACACGCTGTGGGAGAACGCCGTGGACTCGCGGGTGATGATAATATCGCCCACTCACCTGATGTCGGTGGTGAAGCTCATAGAGCAGGTGTGGCGCCACGACAGGCAGAACAAAAACGCGCTGGAGATAGCCCGTCAGGGAGGAGCCATGCTCGACAAGCTCCGTGGCTTCCTCGAGGACATGGACAAGATGGACAAGGCCATCAATGCCGGGCGCGACGCCTGGAACAACGCCTATGCCAAACTCGCAACCGGCAACGGCAATCTGATGAGCCGTGCCGCCAGCCTGCGCGACCTCGGCGCTAAAGCAAAAAAGGAACTGCCGGCGCGGTATATGGCGGCCGACGAGTCCGTCAGCGAAACCGAGGGTTTCGAACAATAATCCCATAGTTTCACACGATATTCGGCCATTTTGTTGGAAGCGGTAGGAAAAATATGCTAAATTTGCAGTGTAAACAAAAAGCAACATTGCAAACACCAAATACCTCAACGCATATGTCCACCACCCCCATGGGCCCCAGAGGCCAAAAGAAATCGTATTGGAAACAAGTACTAATCGGCGGAACACCCGGTATCCTTCTCGGAGCTGCCGCCGCTTTCGGCGCCGACACGCTGACGGCCGCCGACGAGATAACCTCGCCCGACAGCGAAGAGCTTCGTGCCGACGCCGAGCTGTGCGCCACCTCCGCCACAACGGTGACCGACGACATGAGCTTTGCCGAGGCATTCCGCTCGGCACGCGCCGAAATGGGACCCGGCGGCACTTTCGTGTGGCACGGAAATGTATATGGCACCTATTATGCCGATGAGTGGAACGCCATGACTCCCGAACAGCAGCACGATTTCGCCGTAGAGGCCGGCGTGGCCGGTCCGGCTACGGGCGGTCACCACGAGGATACGCCCGTTACAGACCCGACGGCGCCCCACGACCCTGATGATATTGCGGCCACGGGCGGCCACGATACCAACGGCGGCCACGATACCAACGGCGGCGACAACACCGGCAGTGCCAACGGCGGCAACGGCGCCAACGACACCAACGGCGGCGAGACCAATGAAATAGCTCAGAACAACGCCGACGATACCGTCGAGCCGGCTGAGCACGTAGCCATAATAAACGAGGACGAGCCTGTCGAAGTGCCTGTCGACGAACCCGTGACACCCGAAGAGCCCGCGGCTCCTCAGCTTGCCGTCACACCCCTCGGTGTGCAGACGCTGACGGCTCCCGACGGCTCGGAGTACACCGTGGGTCTCGTCCAGTACGGCGACCAACTGGCCTATATGATCGATGCCGACAACGACGGCGTGTTCGATGGCATCTCCTGCGACATAAACGGCAACGGAGTGATCGACGACGATGAATTGCAAATTATAGCCGACCAGCACATCACTGTCGACGACTTCTATGCATGGCTCGACAACCCGTCGGCTGCCCCCACCAACGACTTCGCCATGCGCGACGCCGAAGTCGACGCTGTTGTCGCCGAAGACTTCACACCGGCTGATGCCGACCTTCCTTCCGATGATTATTCCGGCGACGACCTCGCCGCCAACGACGATATTTTAATCTGACGCTTCCACATTCTCTGATTTTTCAGGATTCGCACCGATATCCCAACTTACAGATTTACACACGAATCATGTGAAAGCGAGGGTGCGCCGGCAAAAAGCTGTGCGCACCCTCATCGTTATGTGTTGTTCAGTGTTGTTCAGGCCTTTGTGCCTTTGGCGCCCTTTGTGCCGCCGCCGAGGGCGAAGATGTTGGAGTCGTAGCTCACCGTCTTTGCGCTCTGGTCGCGTTTGCGTTTGAGCGCCAGGCGCACAAGGGTGTCCATAAGGTCGGGAAACTTCAGGCCGGCGGCCTCCCACAGGTAGAAGCTCAGCGAGCCGGGGATGGTGTTGATTTCGTTGACGTAAATCTTGCGGGTGTCGGCGTCGATCATCACGTCCACGCGGCTGACGCCGTGGCACGACAGCACGCGGAAGGTCTCGCCCGCAAGGTATTGTATCCGTTTTGTTTCTTCTTCGGGGAGGTCGGCGGGTATACGCTTTGCTGCGGCGTGCATGCCGCGGCTGTCCTTGCTGCCGCCCATGTATTTATCGGTGTAAGAGAGGATTTCGCCGCTCTTTATGGGCTCTTCGAGCACCGATGTGCGGTATTCGTCGGCATCGCCCAGAACCGAGCAGTTTATTTCCTGGAGATTTTCCACGAGGTCTTCCACGATGATGCGCGAGGAATATCGCTCGGCGTCGGCCACGCGCTCGAGGAGCTGCTCGCGGTTGTCGGCGCGGCCTATACCCACGCTGCTGCCCAGATTGGCGGGCTTGACGATGACGGGATAGCCCAACTTGTCCTCCACCTTCGCCACCAGCTCGTCGCGGCGCGCGAACCATTGTTTGTCGGTGAACCACACATAGTCCACCACAGGTATTCCGTCGGCGGCGAGTATCATTTTCATGGTGATTTTGTCCATACCGTTGGCCGATGCGAGAGTGGAGCACCCCGCATAGGGAATGCCGATTGTCTCGAGGACACCCTCGAAGATGCCGTCCTCGCCATTGCTGCCGTGGAGTACCGGGATGACAACATCGAGGGTCGCCACCGGTCCGCGCTTGGCGAAGAAGCCGCCGCTGTCGCTGCGGTAGAGGTTGTGGTCGCCGTAGACGGGCTTCATGTAAACCTCGGTCGCGCGGGAGAGCAAGCCTTTGATATCGCGGTAGTTCTTCACGTCGGTAAGGTCGGCTCCGGTATACCAGTGCCCCTGTTTGGATATGTAGACGGGTACCACGTCGTATTTATCGCGGTCGATGGCAGCCATTGCCTGGCATGCCGATATCACAGAAATTTCGTGTTCGGTGGAGCGGCCGCCGAAAAACACGCCTATCTTGGTTTTCATCGTTGTTTAGAGAAATTTTCCGTTATTTGAAGGTATCGGGTAAATCGTTTTCGTAGAGCACAATGTCGCCTGGCGCGGCAAAACCGCCGAGCATACGCTGCGCCTCGGCGAAAGAGTCGGCGAGGAGCACCTTTTCGTCGGGGGCGCCGCCGTCGGCGAGGCCGTCGGCGATTGCGTGGCGGTTGTATTGTCCGACGACAATCACCACGTCGGCCGCCGTTGCGGCACGCCGGCCGAATTCGCGGTTGAGGTCGTACTGGCGGTCGCCGAGCTCGATCATGCCGGGAGTGATGAGAATTCGTTTTCCGGGGCCCATTGCGGCGAGTACGTCGAGAGCCATCGCCGAGCCAACGGGGTTGCTGTTGAAGGCGTCGTCGATGATAGTGAGTCCGCCGGGGATACGGCGTATACTCAGCCGGTGCTCTATCTGCTCAAGGTTTTCTACGGCATAGGCAATGGCGTTGTCATCCACGCCGAGGGCGCGCGCCATCACCACGGCGCCAAGGATGTTGGAGATATTGCATTCGCCGACAAGGGGCGTGCGCAGCCGCAGCGCCGTGCCGTCGGCAACGGTGAGGACTGTGAACTCGCTGCCGGTGCTGCTGTATTTTATATCGGTGGCGATGTAATCGGCGCCGTCGGTGTTTTTTACCGCATACCGCAGGCAGCGCACGTTGTCCACGGGGCGGTCGGCGATTTTGGGGAAGTCGTTGTTCACCACGGCCACGCCGTCGGAGGGCAGCGAGTCCACGAGCTCGAATTTTGTGGCCTGCACGGCATCGATGGTCCTGAACGACTCGAGGTGCTGGGGACCTACGGCGGTGATGATGCCGCACTGCGGGTGCACAAGGTCGCAGATTTCGCGGATGTCGCCGGGACTTTTGGCGCCCATCTCGACGATGAACACCTCATGGTAGGGCTTGAGGTATTCGCGGACTGTGCGAACCACGCCGAGGGTGGTGTTGAAACTGCCGGGCGTCATCAGCGTTTCGTATTTCGCCGAGAGAATGCGGCAGAGAATGTGCTTGGTGCTTGTCTTGCCGTAGCTGCCGGTGATGCCCACTATTTTGAGCTGCGGCATGCTTCTGAGGATTTGGCGTGCCTGACCGATGTATTTGCGGTTGATGCTCTTTTCCACGGGGGTGAGCAGGAAGTTGGCGGCCGGGATGAGATAGTGGCTTATGCAGAAGCAGCCGGTGAGGGCCACGCACGTGCAGTAGAGGGCGCCGTTGAGCCCGGTGGTGAGGGTGAGCAGGGCAGTGACGCCGGCCACGAGGGCGGCCAGCACCGTGGCGGTGACGAAGATGCGGGTTGCACGCGGTGTCATCACCAGCGGTTTCTTGTAGTGCCGGCGCAGAAGAGCCGTCAGCGCCGTGGCGGCGAAGGCTGCCATGAGCGCCATTGCCGCAACGCGCGGTATGAAGGGTACCATTGACGCGAAGAAGGCCACCAGGCCGAACAGATGGAGGGAGGACGTGGTGTCGCCGCTGGCCGACAGCCATTTCATGTATCGGTCGGCGCGATAGGAGTTCTGCTGGAGCATCATCAGCACGCGCCGCAGCTCCACGACGAGGAGAGCTATCAGTGCTGAGGCTATGATTACGAGCAGGAGGGTTATTGTGAGTGTCATAATGTTATGTAAAAAACTCATCCGCCGATGAAATTGCGGATTACGGCGGTCACTTCGGGTCCGCGTTCCAGAAATGCGAAGTGGCCGGCTTCGGGATAAACAACCAGACCGGCGTCCGGGATTGATTTTTCCATTATTTTAGCATCGCGCAGCGGTGTGGCGGTGTCGCGGCCGCCCCATATGAGGAGGGTAGGGGCCTGGATGAGGTGAAGGCGGTCGGTGAGGTCGAGGTTGATGGCGCGGTTCATCACCTGCCGCATCGCGGGGCTTGCCATCGAATAGTCGGAGGAGCCGGCCTTGCGGCGCCAGCGCTCCACAATCTCGTCGCCTCGACGGCGTCCGGCGAACAGCGGCAGCAGACGGCGTCCGAGCTTGAAAGAATAGACCTTGATGTAATATTTGAGCGAGCGCCGGGGTTTTATGCCGGCGGCATCGAGGAGAATGACCTTACTCACCGGCGTGCGTGAGGCCATGAGGATGGCGAGGCGTCCGCCGAATGAGTGGCCTATGAGCACGGGGCTCACTATGCCCTGACGGCGGCAGAATTTCTCGACCAGCGCGGTATATTCCTCCACACCCCAGAAAGCCGGCGGCTCGGCACTGTCGCCGAAGCCCGGCAGATCGAGGTTGTAAACGGTGGTGCCGTCGGTGAGGGCGGCGGCCGCCGGTATGGCCATGGTCTTGGCGTTGCAGCCCCAGCCGTGCATAACCACCACAGGCACGGGGCCGTGGCCCTCCTTGCGGAAGGCCAGCGTCAGCCCGTCGATGTCTATTTTCTGTTCCACGTGTCGTTGCTTTTCTTTAAGGTTACAAAATTACGATATTTTTTTCGTACCGACATCAAAAATTTTGGTTTTACGGCGATAATAACTAATTTTGCGGGATAAAATGAAAACAACCAACGAAAAACAGGATACCCTTGACCGCCGCTATCTGCGCATGGCGCTGATATGGGCCGAGAATTCCTACTGCCAGCGCCGCAAAGTGGGAGCTATCATCGTGAAGGACAAGATGATAATCTCCGACGGCTACAACGGCACGCCCGCAGGATTTGAAAACGTGTGCGAGGACGCCGCCGGCGTGACAAAGCCCTATGTTCTTCATGCCGAGGCAAACGCCATCACCAAGGTGGCGCGCAGCAACAACAGCAGCGAGGGCGCCACGCTCTACGTCACGGCGTCGCCGTGTCTGGAGTGCGCCAAGCTCATTATCCAGGCGGGCATCCGCCGGGTTGTATTCAACGAATATTACCGTCTCGCCGACGGCGTGGACCTCATGCGCCGCGCCGGCATAGAGTGCGTGCACATTGATGAATTGACATAATAAAAATGCACAACGGAAGAAAATACATGCTGTGGCTGCCGGTCACGGCCGCCGTCTTTCTAATCATCGGCCTGTGGACGGGCCGGTACCTCACGCAAACCGACCGTTCGGAGATAGCCCTCGACAAGATTGGGCGTGTTTTCGACATCATCCACAGCAACTACGTTGATGAGATAGATTTCGACAGCCTCGTGGAACTCACAGTTCCGGAGCTGCTGCGCAATCTCGATCCGCACACCGTATACATTCCCGCGGCGCAGCGCACGGCGGTGAACCGCGATCTGGAAGGCTCGTTCTACGGCATCGGCATCCAGTTCCAGATGCTTAACGACACACTATATATAGTGGAAGTCATAGCCGGCGCCGCCGCCGACGATGCTGGCCTTCTGCCGGGCGACAAGATAACGGCTGTCGACGGCCACAACATAGCCGGGACGGGGATAACCACCGAGGAGGTGTTCGGCATGCTGCGTGGTCCCCGCGACACCCCCGTGCATGTCACCGTCAAACGCCACAACAGTCCGCGTCCCCTCGAGTTCGACCTCATCCGCGGCGAGGTGCCCGTGTCGCCTGTCGATGCGGCATATATGCTCACCGACACCATAGGCTACATCCGCCTGGGCAAATTTTCCGAGAATACCTACGAGGAATTTCTTCGGGCCTACACAGCGCTGAAATTCAACGGCGCCACCTCGCTGGTGCTCGATCTGCGAGGCAACGGCGGAGGATATATGGCACCGGCGGTGCTTATGGCCAACGACCTGTTCGGGCGCCAGGAGCGCCTGATAGTCAGCACCCGCGGACGCAATAGTTCCGACAACCGCGTGCTTGTCAGCGACCGCTCGGGGGCCTTCGGCGACGATGCCCTGGTGATCCTCATCGACGAGTTCACGGCCAGCGCCTCCGAAATCCTTGCCGGCGCCGTGCAGGACAACGACCGCGGCCTCATCATAGGGCGCCGCTCCTTCGGCAAAGGTCTGGTGCAGACGTCGTTCGAGCTGCCCGACAGCAGCGAGTTCCGCCTCACCGTGCAGCGCTACTACACGCCCTCGGGCCGAAGCATACAGAAGCAGTACGCTCCCGGACACAACGGCGAGTACGAGACCGAAGTCTACAACCGCTACAGCAACGGCGAGATTTTCAGCGCCGACAGCATACACATAGACTCGACAGAGATATTCCACACCGTGGCGGGACGCCCGGTATACGGCGGCGGCGGCATCATGCCCGATGTCTTCGTGCCGTCCGACACTACGGGCGTGACCGGATACTACATCCGCGTGGCCAACGAGGGAATAATCCGCGATTACGCCTACGATTATGCCGACCGCAACCGCGAGCGCTTCGACAATGTGGGCAGTGTGGGCGCCCTGACGGCGCTGTTACCTACCGACGACGCATTGCTGCGCGACTTCACGGCCTATGCCGCCGGCCGGGGCGTGGCGCCGCGCTGGTACTATATCAACATTTCGGCACCGTTGATTGTTAATCAACTGAAGGCACTGATAGCCCGCGACATCCTCGGTATGGACGGTTACTTCGAGATAGTGAACTCCGTCGACCCTGCCGTGACCGAGGCCGTGAACCGCATAGAGAGCGGCGAGGCTGCCTCCATAGGTTTCAACAACGACGACGATGAATAAAACCGACATCCGCATAGCCATTCGTGCGCGCAAGGCACTCCTCGACGACGACGAACGCCGTCAGGCCGCACGCCGTGTATTCGCCACCCTCCGCCACATGGCGGCATTCATGGTGGCGCGAAAAGTTCTGCTCTATCATTCTCTGGCCGACGAGCTCTCCACCCGCGAGTTTCTCGACGCCCTGCCGGAGGGCAAGACATACTATCTGCCGCGTGTCAACGGGCCGGAGCTGGACATACTTCCCTACGACCGCACACGCCTGCACCTCGGCGCCTTCGCCATCGAGGAACCCGACGGCAACGATACGTCGGACGTGGCCGACATGGACCTCATTGTGGTACCCGCCGTGGCTTTCGACCGCAGCGGCGCCCGCGTGGGCCGAGGCAAGGGATACTACGACAGGCTGCTGTGCCGCGCACGCGCCACCAAGGTTGGCGTGGGCTACGGTTTTCAGCTCGTCGACAGCATAGACACCGACGAGTTCGACGTACCCGTGGATTTCATCATCGCCGACGGCCACGGCATTGTCCGCTGCCACCGATAAGCGCAAATAAATATAATAGTACAAAAAAGATCCTCTCCGCGGCGGCGAAGAGGATCTTTTTATGTGGGTTGCGCAATGCTCAGATGGCGAACTTGAAGGTACGTCCGGCAACGGTGAGCACCATCATTCCATGGGCAGGAACGGTAAACTCATGGTCGGCGGTGTAGGAACCGTCGGCGCCCAGCGAGCCGGTGTTGTCCTGACCGCACAGCGTTACGGTGCTGATTTTCCAGCCTTCGTCGGCAACGATAGCCAGGGGAATTTGTCAATCACTGTAACTCCATCAGGAATTGATATGGAAGTCAGTTTCGAACACCATTGGAATGCATAACTCCCGATAGAGGTAAGCGTCGAGGGGAACGTTACGGCAGTGAGTATGCTGCATGAATTGAAAGCTTCGCTTGCAATGGCAGTCCTGTATATGTCATGCCGTTGCTGGCGGCCACACTTTCAGGAATATCCGCCACTGTGATAGTAGACTTGTCAGTCGGACCTGTGACTGTCGCTGTGTTGTCGGTCTCGTTAAGTTCGAACGTGAGGTCGCCCACGGTCAGAGAGGTTGCCGAGGCGGCGAGGCATCCGGCCATTATCGCGGCGATAGCGCCGGCGATTTTGAGTAAAGATTTTATGGTACTGAGATTATTATATTTAAGTGCGAAACAATACGACCCGCGAGCCAATGAAGGCCGGCGGGTCGTCGGTATCTGTGGCGGTAAATTTCAGATCTTCTCGCGGTCCTTGTTGCTCTTGCGGAAGAAGAGCTTGTGGTCGATATATTCCTGAGTGGCTATCAGGGTGGGTTTTGGCAGACGCTCGTAGTAACGCGAAATCTCTATCTGCTCGCGGTTTTCGGTGACTTCCTCGAGGTTGTCGTTGTAGGGTGCGAATTCCTGAAGTTTCTTTTCGAGGTCGTTCTTCATCTGTGCGGCAATCTGGTTGGCGCGCTTGGAAATGATGCAGACGGTCTCATATACGTTGCCGGTCTCGTCGGCGAGGTCGGTAAGATCGCGGGTTACGGTGTTGAGCGGTGCGTTTACTTTCTTGAAATCCATGTTATTGTCTGAGAATTTTCAAAGTTGTCTGTTGATGGTTGGAGAGAGGAGAAAAAGGTTCGTCATTCCTGCACGTACCGCTGGGCGATGCGGTATATGTTGTCGGCTTCGGAACGGTTGGGAGAGTCGGGATAGTTGTTGATGAACGAATAGTATTCATCGACAACGTCGCGGAAACGCTCGGCCTTTCGCTCCTCGATGGAGTTCGCGGCCTCGGCATAACGGGCCTTGAGAATGAGCATCTCGAGGTCTTCCTTATACTTGGAATAGGGATAGTCGCGCACGGCGTTGCGTGCCACGATGACCGCCGATTCGTAGTTGTTGCCCATGTAGTTGCCTAAGTTGTAGTATAGCTGGGCGTTCTGCAGCTGCTTGAGGGTGAGTTTGTCCTGAAGCTCGAAGATGGCGTTCTGGGCGATGCTCACTTTCTCGCTGCGAGGAAAGTAATCGAGAAATCCCTGCAGCTCCTCGATGGCCTTTATGGTTCCGGTCTGGTCGAGCTGCGGGTCGGGAGAGTCGAGGTAGTAACCGTAGCCGCAGAAGAAACGTGCGGGTTCGGCGTAGCGGCCATGGGGGTAGCGGGTGTAGTAGCTGCGCAGATAGGCTCCGGAGCTGGCGTAATCGTGGTTCTCGTAGTGGCTCATGCCTAAGAGGTATAGGCTCTCCTCAGCTTTTTCATAGCCTTTGAACACCGTTATGCAGTCGCGGAGCAGGGTAGCGGCCTGAACATATCGTTTTTCCTCGTAAGCGCGCTTGGCGTAGTTGAATTTGAGCTCATAGTCATCGCTCTTGAGCACACGCTGGTACTCTCCGCAGGAGCAGAGAGTTACGGCCACGACTATCGAGAGGATCAATCTATACATTTTACTAAATGTGCACTAAAGGGCACTTGACAGCGCAAAGTTATGCATTTTTTTGTTAAAGTGCAGTATTTGTCGGCGTAAAAACGCTGCCCGTTGCGAATAATTAACACTTACAAGGTTTCTTCGGTGCCTGTGGTGACAGCTCCGCTTTGCCGTGTGCCGGATTTTTTGTATTTTTGCAGGATGAAATTCAAGATAAACTCGCAATACAAACCTACGGGCGACCAGCCCGAGGCCATCCGCCAGCTTGCCGCCGGTATCGATGAAGGGCGCGAGGCGCAGACCCTTCTTGGCGTCACCGGCTCGGGCAAGACCTTCACCATGGCCAATGTGATAGAGCGTGTGCAGCGCCCCACGCTGATACTGAGTCACAACAAGACACTGGCGGCCCAGCTATACAGCGAGTTCCGCCAGTTTTTCCCGGACAACGCCGTGCAGTACTTCGTGTCGTACTACGACTACTACCAGCCGGAGGCCTACATACCGTCGGTCGACAAATACATAGAGAAAGACCTGATGATCAACGACGAAATCGACCGTCTGCGCCTGGCTACCACGTCGGCTCTGCTGTCGGGGCGGCGCGACGTGATAGTTGTCTCGTCGGTGTCGTGCCTCTACGGCATGGGCAATCCGGAAGATTTCAATCAGGGCGTCGTGGAGGTCAAGGCCGGTCAGCGCATAAGCCGCAACGACTTTCTGCGCAAGCTCGTTGCGGCGCTATACAGCCGCAACGAGGTGGAATTCGGGCGCGGCACCTTCCGCGTCAAGGGCGATACGGTGGATATCCGCCTGGCTTACGAGGACATCATTGTCCGCGTGGTGTTCTGGGGCGACGAGGTGGAGAGCATTATCACCATCCATCCCGACGACAACGCCCACCTCGGCACTCACGACAGTTTCAACATCTACCCGGCCAACCTGTTCGTGACGTCGCCGGCGCGCCAGGCCTCGGCGGTGGCGCAGATACAGCTCGACCTGGGCCGGCAGATAGACTTCTTCAACAGCGAGGCGCGGCTGCTCGAGGCGCAGCGCATAGAGGAGCGCGTGACCTACGACGTGGAGATGATCAAGGAGCTGGGATACTGCACCGGGATAGAGAATTACTCGCGATATTTCGACGGACGGCGCGAGGGCGAGCGCCCCTTCTGCCTGCTCGACTATTTCCCCAAGGATTTCCTCACCATCATCGACGAGAGCCACGTGACGGTGCCGCAGATACGCGCCATGTACGGCGGCGACCGCTCCCGCAAGGAAAATCTGGTGGAGTACGGCTTCCGACTGCCGGCGGCGCTCGACAACCGGCCCCTCAAGTTCGAGGAATTCGAGGGCATGACTCATCAGGTGATATATGTGAGCGCCACGCCCGCCGACTACGAGCTGGAACGCTGCGAGGGCGTGGTAACCGAGCAGGTAATCCGTCCGACGGGTCTGCTGGACCCCAAAATCGAGGTGCGCCCGTCGCTCAACCAGATCGACAACCTGATGGAGGAGATAGCGCGGCGGGTGGAGCGCGACGAGCGCACCCTTGTCACCACCCTCACCAAGCGCATGGCCGAGGAACTTAACGAGTACTTCCTGAAAATGAAGATCAAGGCCGCATATATCCACTCGGATGTGGATACACTTGACCGAATAAAGATACTCGACGGCCTGCGTGCCGGCGAATACGACGTCCTCATCGGCGTGAACCTTCTTCGCGAGGGCCTCGACCTGCCCGAGGTGTCGCTCGTGGCCATCCTCGACGCCGACAAGGAGGGCTTCCTGCGCAGCCACCGTTCGCTCACGCAGACCGTGGGCCGCGCCGCGCGCAACCTCAACGGCATGGTGATAATGTACGCCGACAAGATCACCGACTCCATGCAGCTCACCCTCGACGAGACCGAGCGGCGCCGCTCCATCCAGCTGGCATACAACGAGGCCCACGGCATCACGCCGACGGCCATCGTCAAGGCACGCCGCACCATAGTGGGCCTCGAGAAAGAGGAAGTCGACATGGAGGCCACGGCAGCGCCGCGCGGCCGCCAGCTCAACGCCAAGGACAAGCGGCGCGCCGCCCAGAAGGAACGTGCCGCAGCAGTGCCGTATGCACAGGAATACACCACGGAGGTGAATATCGCGGCCGACCCCGTGGTACCCTTCATGAACCGCGACGAGCTGCAGCGCTCCATCAACCGCCTGCGCTCCGAGATGCTTGCCGCCGCCAAGGAAATGGAATTTGTTACCGCCGCTCGCCTGCGCGATGAAATAATCAAACTCGAGACACGGCTCGAAAATATGCCCGCATGAACAGCACAACCAAGGAAATAGACTATGGAGCGCTGCGCCCCGAGTCGTGGCTGCCGACCTCTGTCAAGGAGATGAAGGCCCGGGGCTGGGATTATGTGGATGTGGTTCTGTTCAGCGGCGACGCTTATGTGG
The DNA here is from genome assembly GCA_017621055.1 of Muribaculaceae bacterium. Taxonomy (GTDB): domain Bacteria; phylum Bacteroidota; class Bacteroidia; order Bacteroidales; family Muribaculaceae; genus CAG-873. Next base: position 87,923 of record JAGATX010000009.1, read on the forward strand.
ACCATCCGTCGTTCGGCGCCGCCGTGATAGGGCGCACGCTCGAGGCCGCCGGCTACCGCGTGGCCATCGTTCCTCAGCCAAACTGGCAGGACGACCTGCGCGACTTCCGCAAGTTCGGGGCACCGCGTCTCTTTTTCGGCGTAAGTGCCGGCGCCATGGACTCGATGGTGAACCACTATACTGCAGGACGGCGCCGCCGGTCGGACGACGCCTACACCCCCGGCGGCCGTCACGGCGCCCGGCCCGACTATCCCACCATTGTCTACTCGAAGATCCTCAAGCAGCTGTTTCCGGATGTTCCGGTCGTTGCCGGCGGTATCGAGGCGTCGTTGCGCCGCCTCTCGCACTACGACTACTGGGAGGACCGCCTGCGTCCGTGCATCCTTGCCGACGCTCCCGCCGACATCCTTGTCTACGGCATGGGCGAGAAGCCCGTAACGGAGATAGCGCGGCGCCTTGCCGCCGGCGAGAAAATCGGCGACATCACCGACGTGCCGCAGACCGCCATGCTGCGGCCCCTCGCCGAGGTGCCCGCCGTCTCCGACGCCGACATAATCCTGGCTTCGTTCGCCGACTGTCTGGCCGACAAACGGCGGCAGGCTGCCAATTTCAAGATCATAGAGCAGGAGAGCAACCGCATGGAGGGCACCGCCACCCTCTGGCAGGTGACCGGCAAAGCGGCAGTGCGCGTAAACCCCATGCTCCCGGCAATGTCGCAGGGCGAAATCGACGCCTCGTTCGACCTGCCGTATACACGGCTGCCGCATCCGCGCTACCGCGGCAAGACCATCCCGGCCTACGAGATGATACGCCATTCCATCAATCTGCACCGTGGCTGCTTCGGGGGCTGCGCCTTCTGTACCATCTCGGCGCATCAGGGCAAGTTCATAGCCTCGCGCTCGAAGGAGAGCATACTTCGTGAGGCGCGGCAGGTGACGCGCATGCCCGATTTCAAGGGCTATATCTCCGATCTGGGCGGCCCCTCGGCCAACATGTACGCCATGGGCGGCCGCGACCGCGACAAGTGCCGGCGGTGCCTGCGGCCGTCGTGCCTGCATCCGTCGCCATGCCCCAACCTCAACACCGACCACCGGCCTCTGCTCGATATCTATCATGCCGTCGACGCGCTGCCGGGTGTGAAGAAGAGCTTTGTGGGCTCCGGTGTGCGCTACGATCTGAGCATGCACCGCACGGGTCGCCCCGACGTCGACGCCGCCAGCCGCCGATACAACGAGGAGCTGATAACGTCGCACGTGAGCGGACGGCTCAAAGTGGCGCCCGAACACACCGAAGACAGCGTGTTAGGGCTCATGCGCAAGCCGTCGTTCACCCTCTTCGGCGAGTTCAAGAAGCTCTTCGACAGCATAAACACGCGCAGCGGCCTGCGCCAGCAGATAATACCCTATTTCATATCGTCGCACCCCGGCTGCACCCTCGCCGACATGGCGGAGCTCGCCGCCAAGACCAAGGCCCTGAATTTCCATCTGGAACAGGTGCAGGATTTCACGCCCACACCCATGACGCTGGCCACGGAGATGTACTATACCGGCATCCATCCCTACACCGGACGCCAGGTGAGCGTGCCTCGCTCGCCGCAGCAGAAAGAGGCACAGCGGCAGTTCTTTTTCTGGTACGACGCCACCTACAGAGCGTCGATAATCCGGGCTCTCCATGCCATCGGACGTCCGGATCTGACGGCAAAACTATTCGGACGAAAACCACGCTGAGGTAGACTGCGCGCTCAGACGTGGACCACACCGAGGGTGTGGATAAATTTTCTACAATAGACAGCATTTTGTGAAAAATGTTCCACCATAAGTTGTCAAAACGGCGACAAAAGTGTTAAAATTAGGAGTGTTTAATATTAATTAACGAATGGGGGGGGGGGTAAAAATATTGTTGATTTTAGTAATTTTGCATTCGTATTAGCCCGAAATTGGTTTTTGCTATAAAAAAGATTTACTGTTAAAACAACATTTGACCATCATTTATTAACCACATAAGCGAATTTGGCAGTGAAGCCACTCACATATCAGATTCGCATCTTGCATATCAACATCGGACATGAAGTCAAAACTCCTCATAGCACTCATAGCCTTGTTGTCGTGTCATTTTATCGCGCGCGCGCAGGACGTGGCCGTGAAGACCAATCTGCTTTATGACGCCCTGCTGACAGTCGATGCCGGCGTGGAGGTCGGCGTGGCTCCGCAGTGGACTGTAGAGCTCACAGGCAATCTCAACGCATGGACCATATCCGACCGCCGCTGGAAACAATGGAATTTCCAGCCGGAAGCCCGCTATTGGTTCTGCCGCGCCTTTGCCGGCCATTTTGTTGGCGCACACCTTATCGGCGGCCAGTACAATTTCGGCAACCTGAACATGGATTTCAAGTTTCTGGGCACCGACTTCGCCAAGCTCAAGGAGCACCGCTATCAGGGCTGGATGGCCGGCGCGGGCATAGCCTACGGCTACACGTGGCTCTTCGACAAACACTGGAGCATGGAGGCCGAGATAGGCATAGGCTGGATCTACACGCGCTACGACGAATTCGAATGCCGCGACTGCGGCCAGCGTATCCGCAAAAACCATCCGCACAACTACGTAGGTCCCACCAAGGCCGCCCTCAACCTTATATATAACTTCTGAGCGCAATGAAAACAATGAAACAGAGCATTATCGCCGCCGTCACGGCGCTTTTCTGCACTTTCGGAGCTTTCGGTGCCCCCAGCGGCTCGCTCCTGAAGGTTAAGGACGTGAACGTCAACGTCAGCGAGGGCATCCTCACGGTCAAGATGACCATCGACCCCCATTCCGTGCGCCCCGGCATCGACCGCGAGGTGCGCTTCACGCCGGTAGTCCGCGCCATCGGCGCCGCCGACTCGCTGGAACTGCCCATGGTCACCATCGCCGGCAAAAACCGATATATCCTTGCCGAACGTGCCGGCTTCATCGATGCCGGCGAGCGCATATACCGTTCCGGCAAAGGAAACGACATTGAATACCGCGCCGAAGTGGCCGCACAGCCCTGGATGGACCGCTGCCGCATCGACGTGCGCGAGCAGACCGCCAACTGCTGCGACCCCATCTCGCCGCTGGCCGAAACGCCCGTTGCCGAACTGGATCTCCGCGCCGTGCCCGCCGCACCGGCCTACCGCTACATAGCTCTCACCGCCGACAGCACCGTGGAACTCGAAGCCGAAGGCCGCGCATTTATGGATTTCGTGGTGAACCGCACCGAACTGCGGCCCACTTACCGCAACAACCGCCGCGAGATTGCCAAAATTCTGGAAAGCATAGATTTTGTACGTAACGACAGCGACGCCACCATAACGCGGGTAACCTTCAAAGGCTACGCCTCGCCCGAAGGACCGTGGGATAACAACGTGCGTCTGGCCATGGGCCGCACAAACACCCTGAAGGAGTATGTGCGCGACCTCTACAACTTCTCGCCGGACATCATGCACAGCGACTACGAGCCCGAGGACTGGGACGGTCTTCGCCGCTGGGTGGAGCAGTGCACTCTGCCTAACCGCCAGGGCATAATGGAGGTCATCAACTCCGATCTGGCTCCCGACCCCAAGGATCACGAGCTGCGCCGCCGTTTCCCGGCCGACTATGCCGTTATCCTGGACAGCGTCTACCCGGCGCTCCGTCACTCCGACTACACCATCCGCTACTCCATCCGCACATATGTGGATATCGAGGAGCTCAAGCGGGTGTTCGCATCGGCTCCCGAGCGGCTGCGTCCCGTCGATTTCTACCGCATAGCCTCCACCTACCCCGAAGGCAGCGACGATTACGATAACGTGATGCTCACCGCCGTGCGTTACTATCCCAACGACACGCAGGTGAATATCAACGCCGCCAATATAGCCATGCGCCACGGCGACCTCGAGGCCGCTCGCCGCTATGTCGCCAAGGCCGGCGGCAGTGCCGACGCCGAATATACCCGCGCCGTGCTCGCCGCCCAGACAGGCGATGACAACACCGCCATGCAGCTGCTGGAGCGCGCCGCCTCTCTTGGTTGCGAAGCTGCCGCCGACGAGCTGCAGCGCGTAAACGCCCTCCGCGCCGGACGCAAGGTCAAATACCTTATTAATATAACGGAATAACCTGCCGACGTCCCACCGGGTCGCCGGTCACCATCCCGACAGAGCGTTGCCCTGCCGGCCGTAGGTTGCCCTGGTGCAACATCAAAGAAACCACTCGAATAATAATTATAATCAACAATAATAACTCAAATTTTTATCACATGAAGTATCTAAGCAATTTTGCACTCGGACTCGGCGCACTTGCTCTCGCAGCATCGTGCTCCAACGATGAGCCCGTCAACAACGGCAACGTGCAGATCCCCGAAGGCCAGCAGGCCTACATGCGCGTCAACGTACAGAGCGCCGACAACGGTTCGCGCAGCACTGTCATCGGCGGCTATGAATACGGCGACGCCCAGGAGCATGCCGTAGCCAACGCCCATTTCTTCTTCTTCGATGCCGACGGTATCTATGTGGGCAGCGCCAACATCTGGAAAGACGGCCAGGACGGCGGCACTCCCAATATCGAATACATGGGTTCCAACGTTCTCGTTCTCGATAACCTGGACAGCAACACCTATCCCAACTACGTGCTCACCGTGCTCAACCGTCCCGCCGGCTTCAACCCCACCGCCGGTCAGACTGCCGCCGACATCACCCGCGAACTCACAGAGTTCGGCGCTCTCGGCAATTTCGTGATGAGCACTTCGAGCTACTACACCCCCGCCGCCGACGCTGCCTCCGACAAGCACCATGCCAACGCATATCCTTACCTGACCAAACTCAACCCCGAGGACTTCTTCCTGCAGCCTGTGGGTTCCAAACCCACCGCCGCAGAAATCGCCGCCCTCACTCCCGTGGATATCTACGTGGAGCGCGTGGCAGCAAAGGTGAAACTCAATGTTACGGCATCGGCAAGCGTGACCACCGCAGGTGGCGACAAGCTCTTCAAGGTCGACGCTACCGTTGCCGGCGACCCCAACGGTGAACTCGAAGGCTCTCTGGCCGGCACCGATCTCTATGTCAAGATCATCGGCTGGGACCTCACCAACACCGTAAACAAGAGCTACATGGCCAAGCAGCTGCTCCCCGCCTGGGAAGGCACGGAACCCTTCACCGCCTGGCAGCCCGCCTACACCGACCACCGCTCGTTCTGGGCTGAGTCGTGGGTTTATGCCGACAACAGCGCCGCTCCCACCACTCCCATCCGTCCCGCCGCTGACCGCTTCTCTTACAAGAGCTTCAGCGAGCTTGCCCAGCACCTCGGGGATGTTGCATACTGCAACGAGAACACCAACACCCCGCTCAATATCGGCGGCACTGTGATCGGCGAAGGCTCCAGCACCCAGTATGCCGTAATCCCCAGCTACGTTACATCCGTGATGGTCAAGGCTCAGGTGACCGACGCCACCGGCACCGGCCTCGATCTGGTGAAGGTGAACGGTCTGCTGTTTACCTACGATCAGTACAAGAGCTACATCCTCGGCGGCATGAAGGCCGACCACGCACTGCCTTACTACATCCGCACCGGCGAAGCTCCCAACTACACCTACACCCGGATCGGCGAAAACCTCGGCGATTTCGCAGTTGTATCCGCCAACGAGACCAGTCCTACACTCGTGAAACTGAGCTACGCCCCCGCCACCACCCCCTCGCTGTGGAAACGCACCGGCGGCAACGAAATCGACGGCTACACCTACGAGGCCACCAACGTCACCACTATCAACGACGCTTTCAACACTTATCAGAACAGCCTCCAGGTTGAAGGTTTCAAGGGCGGCGACATGTACTACAACATACCCATCGAGCACTTCGCCAACAATGGCGCGGCACAGATGCCTGTTGACCACGAAGGTTACTACGGCGTTGTCCGCAACCACTACTACACTGTCAACATCACCAGCGTGAACCAGCTCGGCCACGGTGTGTTCGATCCTGACAAAGATATCATCAACAACGAGACCGATCCCACTCACCGCTACTACCTCGCTGCCAAGATCAACATCCTTGCCTGGAAGATCATCACTCAGAACACCGATATCTGATAGCGCATACAGCTGACACATATTCACAAAGAGCCGGTGCCAATGCCGGCGCCGGCTCTTTTTCAATTATATATTTTCAATTATAAATTTTCAATTTCTATGTTTTTTATCCGATTTTTCTCCTCATAGCGGCCTTCCGTGTTTTTTATTTAATTGACCAGCATTGCCGCAATAACCAAACACAATAAACCTCATTATCGTGATACGATTTTTTTACAATAGCTTACGCCATATCTACGCCGCTATCCTCGTCGCCGCAGCAGCCAGCCTTGCGGGTTGCGACAGCTTTATCTATGACGACGAAGGCGATTGCGATCCCTACTACAAGGTGCGCTTTGTCTACGATATGAACATGAAGTTTGCCGACGCCTTCCCGCAGGAAGTCTACGAGGTGACGCTTTATGTTGTTGACGATGCCACCGGAAAGATAGTGTGGTCGCACCACGAAAGCAGCGAGGCGTTGCGGCAGGACGGTTATCTTATGGATGTCGACGGCCTCGAACCGGGCACCTACAGTCTGATAGCGTGGGCCGGAGAGGGTCACACCACCTCCTTTGCCGTTCGCGAGGCCACGCGCCACACCGATCTGCAGTGCAGCCTTATCCGCACACGCGGCGAAAACGGCAATGCCGAGAGCCGCAATGACCTCAAGCGGCTGTATCATGGCAAACTCATGGCGCAGACCTTCCCTGGCGAGCAGGGCGTGCACGTCTATACCGTGCCTCTTGTGAAGAATACCAACGATATCCACATAGTGCTTCAGCACCTCAACGGCACGCCCGTGGATGCCGACGACTTCATTTTCACCGTCGAGGACGCCAACGGCAACATGGACTGGGACAACAGCCTGATGCCTGACGAGACCATCACCTATCATGCGTGGGCCGTGAACTCCGCCAGCGCCGGTGTGGACATCCCCGAAGAACTCGACCCCGACGCCCACTCACGCGCGATAACCAATGTTTCGGCATGCGTGGCCGACCTCACCGTGGCCCGCCTGATGGAAGACAGGCGCGACAAAGCCATGCTCAAGGTCTATAACGCCGATTCCGGCGAGAATATAATATCTGTGCCGCTGGTAGACTACTGCCTGATGGTCAAAGGCCACTACCGCCCGATGGATGATCAGGAATATCTCGACCGCCAGGACGACTATTCCATGGTCTTCTTCCTCGACCGCAACGACAAGTGGCTGAACACCGTAATAATGATCAATTCCTGGAAGGTCATTATCCAGAACACCGGCGTTTGACCGATGCCGGCAAAGATATCCAATAGGTTTACAATTCAAACATGCGATTTATCCATTCTCTTATAGTATCGGTACTTGCGGCAGCTCTCGCGGCTGTCGTGGCGACGTCGTGCAGCGGCGCCGACGAGCCCCTTATCCCGGAAGGCGAGGGGTCCTCCATGGGTGCCGAGGCCTCGTTCATCCTGGAGGTGAACGGTGAGAATAGCGGTTCGCGTGCTCCTTCTGTTCCGGCGGGCGGCTACGACCCCGGTGCCGGCTACGAAAACTATATCGATATACCCGGACGCGATTTCCGCTTCTACTTTTTCGACGCCAACGATAAATTCATCGATACTCTGGAGATAACGATGCTGCAGCCGGTGGGCACGAGCGCACATGCCAAGCGCTACCGTGTGGACGGACGTCTGCCTGCGGCGCTCGCCACGCAGCCCTTCAAGGTGGTGGCTCTGGCAAACTGGGGCCGCGACAACTACCCCGACTCACCTTCGACCATCGATGATCTGTTCGACACGCAGTATACTTTCGCTCCCTCGCGCATGGCGCTGAGCGAGACCAACACCGTGCCCCTCTATGGCGTGACTAACCTGCTCACCGACATCCGCTTCAACTCCGAAAACTGGACCGACCTCGGCAAAATCCACCTGTTGCGCGCCTTCGCAAAGGTAGAGGTGCGCGTGGCCGAACAGTGCGCCGCAACTCTAAAATCGGTGACGATGACGCGCTACAACACGGGCGGATACAATGCTCCCGCCGGCGTGACCCTGCAGGATCAGTATGTGCACAACAACTACGACACCGACTATACCGGCGCCGCATATGTGCCGGAGGGCGTGGGTGTGGGCACCGATCTGGTCATGATGCCTATGGCCGGCGGCGGTTTCATTGCCTATGTGCCGGAATACCGCAATGTGGGTGTTGGCAGCGCTAACCGCACGCGCTTCATCCTGCGTTTTGTCGGCGAAGACGACTCCAAGAGCTACTCTCTGGAGTTCGCACGCTTCGACGACCCCACGCAGCCGCCGATGGACATCCTCCGCAACGTATGGTATCGGTTCATAGTGAATAAAATCGACGATAACATCGATATCAAGATCCACTGCAAGGTACAGGTCGTGCCTTATTCGCAGGTAGTGCTCAACCCCGAGTTCGGCCTGTTGATAGGTTCCAAGTTGGTTGCCATCCGCGATGCCGACGGAAATATTCTTTACTATTACGACCGCGAGACCGGGCTGTACTATTACGACCCCAACGGGCTGTCGCCTGTGGGCAAGGAGCCCTACCCGGGTCTGATGAAAGACCCTGTCAAGGGCTGGAACATTGTCCGCGACGACTTCGGTCGTTTCAAGTACTACTACGACCCCGCCACCGGCAAATACTACAACATTGACCGCGAAGAAATACCGGATCCTACAAGATGAACAAGTATATTTACCATATAATAACCATATTCATAGCCTTGGCCTCGTGCCTGGCCTTTGCCTCGTGCGAGGACGATTTCGACACGAGCCGTTTTGTTGTCGGCGAGGGTGACGCTACCGTGCATTTCAGCCTTACCTATGATGCCGAGGCTGAGGTGGACATGAGCCGCGCATATCCCGGCGGCGCTCCCGGCAACAGCATACAGAACATCCACAACCTGTCGATGTTCGTCTACGATACCAATGGCAATCTTCTCGGCGACCGCATAGACGTATATCCCCTGGCGTCGGCGGGCGTGACAAACGTCAACAATTCACCAAATGTGGACAACACCATCGCCGGCGAACGCCCTAACCCCGACATGCAGACAGGGCGCGTGGAGTTCGACCTCACCATGCAGTCCGGCCGTTACTATATCTACGCGGTGGCGAATGTGGAGAACATAGGCCAGTACGCCGGTCAGTATGCCACACGCGACGGTCTCAAGAACATAAGCTTCAAGTGGAACGTGACCGACGTTACCAAAAACAGCCAGATGTTCGGCATTTTCACGCGCGAACCCGATCGCGCCGCCACCGACGATACCTACATCATCGTTCCTGCCGGCGCCGCCAGCCTCCACAGCTGGGTGCGTCGCCTCGCCTCGAAGGTCACCGTGGCGTTCGACGGCTCGGGCCTTTTCGACGGTGTGGAAATCTATGTGCAGGATATTCAGATAAAGGACATACCCTCGCGCTGCTATCTCGGACGAAACAACTCGCCGGGCATGAATCCCGACAGCACGAACGTGAGCCGCTCGCTCATGCACGACGAGAGCTATGAGGACCACCTCATATACAACGGTATGCAGCACAACGTGCAGGATATCGACGTCAATACCGCCACACTCGTGCCCGATAACTTCCTGCATATCTGCAAGCGCGTGCACCCATATCTGGGCAAAGGACCCGACACCGGCGATACCGCCGCCACGCACGCGCAATCGGCGCCCGCCCTCTTTTTCTATGAAAACATCCAGGGCACGGGCAACCACAAGGCGCAGAGCAACGACGGAACCCACATCGAGTTCCCCACCCCGGACTCCACGAAGGTGAACACCGGCTGGAAGAACGAGAAAGCCTTCGGTACATGGATAGAAGTGCGGGCCATATACCGCTGCACTTTCCAGGACGGCAGCGTCAGCCAGGGGCCGATAGTATACCGCTTTATGCTCGGACGCAACATCACCACCGACTACAGCTGCGTGCGCAACACCCATTACAAACTCACCCTTAAACTCAAAGGCTACGCCAACCAGTACAACTGGAACATAGACTACGACGAGCCGGGCGATATCCTCGCCCAGTCGCCGCAGTTCATATCCTATATGTACAATAAGAAGATGGTGACGGTGGTGCGCGTCAAGGGCGAAATCGACCCTGACCGGCCTTATCTCTTCGCCGAGATAGGACAGCCGGCAGTGAACTCTACTGAAGGACCTTATCATGTCAACGCCGATTCATGGGCGGAACACAATACCTATTGGCGTCCGTGGGGCGACGATTCCGAGCGCTTCCCCTCGCCATGGGGCGTCAGTGACCCGTATGACCCTGAGCATAAGTTCTTTCATCAGGGCGATGTGAAACGCGACGGTCCATGGGTGAGCTTCCTCACCCTTCGCGAGCCGCATTTGATCCGTCTTTCGCCTGCAAACTACGACTTCCAAAGTTCGAGAGCCTATGGCGCCGCGGATGAACAGGGCTTTATATATACCAACTGGGGAAAGAAACCCACAGGAATACCTGCCAATCCCCTCGCTGAAACCTGCAAGGGATGGCGTGCATACCAGATAGGCAGCAGCGCTACCGATGAAACCCAAACCATGGAGGCCGCCCGTGACGGCGACGGTTCTTATACTGTGCGTGTCACCCGCCGCAAGACCGCCGTTCCGGGTCAATTGGGTACTCCGATAGAGCGCGTGTTCACCATTCCTCTCTATACCCGCGCCAAGGAGATTGTGACCTCCACCGGCTACACCGGCGGCAACCCTTATCAGGCTTTTCCCCGCAAATCGAAGGTGCGGTTCTTTGTCTACGTGATGGAGGGTGGTGTCAGCAAGCTCAAGGAGGTGTTTGTGGACATAATTCAGGTTCGTAGAGTTGTCAATCCCACCGGCGTGATACGCAGCGACACCGACAACAGCCCTTTCCATGTCACAATGATGATACGCCATGACCAGGACGAGAGTGAGCCCTATATACCCATTATGTCGTATGGTGACTGGAGCGCAGAGATTATGGACGGTTCCGACCCCATATGCGTGCTCACTTCCACAGCCGACGGCAGCGGTGCCGGCGTACCGCAGGTTGCCACTCAGCGAATACAGGGCGCCGACCAGCACAACGTGGACTTCCGCATTGAGTTCACCGGAGCAAAGGGCTTTGCGGCCATACGCGTGCGCTACCACAACTATACGTGCGAGCACGATATCTTTGTGCGAAAGGGCTATACGGAAGATGTTACCTTAAATGGAGTTACATGGGCTTCGCGTAATGTCAGGAGGTTTGTCAACGGAGTCCCTGAATTCGCCACATCTCCTCTCGATGAGGGCTCTCTTTTCCGTCGTGGGTCGTTCATAGGTATAAAGAACAGTCATAACGTCACCCATGCCCCCGAAAATGGCATTGTGGCTGCAGAGCGCTTCCGCGCTACATATAATGCGGCTCCGGAAAATTTCAACTCGGCGCCACAGAAGTGGCTGGCTAATAACTATTCTACGCCTTTCGATGTATATCTCGCCAACGGCAATACAGGTACAAAGACCTGGGCAGGTTGCGCACCGGCGAAGAATGCAGCTACCATAGCCGACTGGCAAATAGCCGCTTCCTCAGATTATCAGATTGCCGAGGCTCTCGACTACTACCAGGCTATTCCCGTGGCGACCAATACGCCTGACCACGACATAGGGTTTGTGTACGGTATACTCTATGGTGACGGCGCTGTCGAAACTGCGACCGACCCTAATGTGGCGTCCGGCTACATCGGCGAAATCGACGGTTCGTCAAGCTCAAAGGGTATGCTCGGTATTTTCCTGTTCAACCGCCATCTGGTGAACAATCAGGGATACAAGCATATATTCTTCCCCATGGGAGCGCGTGGTTACGGTCGGCGCAAGAATGGTAGTTCATGGCGAAACAATGACCCTCACGGTTATCTGCGCTACGCCACGCGAAGCCAGTTCTTCGGATATTATAAAGCTGACCAAAAGTCAATGTCGCTGTTGCCGTTCTTCTACGATCTATATCGCCGACCCGGCGCCGTTTATTGGTGCCGGACACGCGAGAACACCTCGAATGGTAGTGTCAGTGATATTCGTAAATCTTCTGCCTTCGATATGAATTTCTTCACCATGGGTTTCGAAGGGTTCGAGAACGGCGCCTGCGTCAGCGGAAACGGTCAGGACAGTGATGCCTGCTTCATCCGTCTGGTGAGAAAGTAGCAAATCCGCCCATCCGACTGCCTGCATCGATGGCCTCGCCAGTAGTAGGAGCATCCCTACGAGGACTTGAAAACATCGGTAAGCGGGAGCCCGTCTGGGCGATATCTCAACAACCCATGCGCGGAGCGTAGCGGAGCCATGTGATTGTGCATCCCCCGGAATCTCCATAAGCGCACAAACAAAAAGAGCCTCCCGGATGGGAAGCTCTTTTGCGGCGTTGTAGCGAATCAGGGAATCGAACCCTGGTCTCCACCGTGAGAGGGTGGCGTGCTAGGCCACTACACTAAATCGCCTTTTGTTTAGCACTGCAAAGTTACGCACATTTTCGCGAACTGACAAGGGTTGTGGCGTGATTTAACCTTTATTAACTACGTGCAATGGCCTTACAACTTGGTCTTGAGGTATTTGCCGGTTATCGAGGCGGGATTTGCTGCAATCTGTTCCGGTGTGCCGATTGCCACGATGTTGCCGCCGGCATCGCCGCCGTCCGGGCCGAGGTCTATTATGTGGTCGGCGCACTTAATCACATCGAGGTTGTGCTCCACCACTATTATGGTGTGGCCCATAGCCAGCAGCCGGTCGAAAGCCTTGAGGAGCATGCGGATATCGTGGAAATGAAGGCCGGTGGTAGGCTCGTCGAAGACGAAGAGGGTGGGCCGGCGCTCGTCGATGGCCAGATAGTATGCGAGTTTCACGCGCTGATTCTCGCCGCCGGAGAGCGATGAGGAGTTCTGACCGAGTTTTATGTATCCCAGCCCCACTTCCTGGAGGGGAAGAAGCCTCTGCACAATGCGTTTTTCGGTCTTTCCGTCGGTTTTCCCGAAGAATTCTATAGCTTCGTCGACGGTGAGGTCGAGGACATCGGCGATATTGAGGCCATTATATTTCACTTCGAGGACATCGCGCTTGAAGCGCTTGCCGTGGCACTCCTCGCACTCTATGGTGACGTCGGCGAGGAACTGCATTTCGATAGTAATCACGCCTTCGCCCTTGCATGCCTCGCAGCGGCCGCCCTCGGTGTTGAACGAGAACGACGTGGGCGTGAGGTCGAGCTGCCGTGCGGCCTGCTGGGCGCCGAAAAGAGCGCGTATTTCGTCGTAGGCCTTGAGGTAGGTGGCAGGGTTGGAGCGTGTGGAGCGTCCGATGGGGTTCTGGTCGACGAAAACGATGTCTTTAATCCTTGCGAGGTCGCCTTTTAGGTCGCTGAACGAGCCGGGGATATCGCCTTCGCCATAGATATGGCGGTATACGGCGCGGAAAAAGATGTCGCGCACCAGCGTGGACTTGCCGGAGCCGCTCACGCCCGTCACGGCGGTGAGGACGCCCAGGGGGAAGTTGGCGGTGACATTCTTGAGGTTGTTTGCGGCGGCGCCTTCTATGGTTATCATGTCGTGGAGCCTACGGCGCGTGGCCGGCACGGGAATGGACAGTTCGCCGGTGAGATATTTGGCTGTGAAGCTTTCGGTAGCTTCCGGAAGCCGCTCTGCCGGACCCTGAAAGACAATTTGGCCGCCGAGACGACCGGCGGCAGGACCGACGTCGATAATCTGATCGGCGGCGCGCATCATTTCCTCGTCGTGTTCCACCACTACCACGGTGTTGCCGAGGCCCTGCAGGCGACGCAGCACGCCGATGAGGCGGTCAGTGTCGCGCGGGTGGAGGCCTATTGATGGCTCGTCGAGAATATAAATGGAACCTACCAGGCTGCTGCCCAGCGAGGTGGCGAGGTTTATGCGCTGACTCTCGCCGCCGCTGAGGCTGTTGCTGAGGCGGTCGAGGGTGAGGTAACCCAGACCGACATCGACAAGGAAGCCCAGGCGTTTGGTAATCTCGGTGAGGAGGCGGTCGGCGATCTTGCTGTCGTTGCCGTCGAGCGTGAGATTCTGGAACCAGGCCAGCAGTTCGGCCACAGGCATGGTGACAAGCTCGGTGATGGTGCGGCCGCCGACCTTGACATATGCGGCTTCGCGGCGCAGACGGGTGCCGTGGCACAGACGGCACGTTGTTTTGCCGCGGTAGCGTGCCATTATCATGCGGAATTCTATTGCCTGACGCTGCGAGGCAACCCAGTCGAAATAGGCGTTGATACCTTTCACCTTGGCACCGTCGCCCTCCCAGAGAAAGCGGCGCTGTTCGTCGGTAAGCTCGCGGTAAGGGGTATGGATGGGGAATCCGGTGGCGTTATGGATAAAGTCGCTGAGCCAGACCTTGGATTTGGGGCCGCGCCAGGGCGCTACGGCGTCGCTGTAGAGCGACAGCGCCGGATTGGGGATAACGAGTTCCTCGGCGATATCGAGGGTTTTGCCGAAGCCCTCGCAGCGGGGGCACGCGCCGACGGGGTTGTTGAAGTTGAACATCTGGTCGCTGACCTCGGGGAAAACCATTCCGTCGGCTTCGAAGCGTTTTGAGAACGAGCGCATGGAGAGTTTGCCGTCGGCGTCCCACCACAGGAGCATGCACTCGTCGTGACCTTCGAAAAAGGCAGTCTCAGCCGACTCGGTGAGGCGCGAAATCTCGTCGGGGCTGTCGCTGACGGCAAGACGGTCCACAAGGAGGAGGGGCAGCGTTCTGGAGCGTCCCTGCCGGTAATCGGCGAAGTCCACAAAATAACCTTTGGCATCGATAACGCGCGAATAGCCTTCCTGACCGTAGACCTCGAGCTGCTGATCGAGGGAGCGGCCCTGCGGCAGGGTGATGGGCGCCGCAACAGCTATGCGCGTGCCGGCGGGGAGAGCGAGGGCAGCCTCGACAACGTTCTCGGCAGTGTGCTTTTTCACCTGGTCGCCGCTGACGGGCGAGAACGTGCGGCCCACCCGGCCGTAGAGCATGCGCAGGTAATCGTATATTTCGGTGGAGGTTCCCACGGTGGAACGCGGGTTGCGGGTGTTGACCTTCTGCTCGATGGCTATGGCCGGGGGCAACCCGCGGATGAAATCGCACTCGGGCTTGCGCAGCTTGCCCATGAACTGGCGGGCGTAGGCCGACAGGCTCTCCACATAGCG
The DNA here is from genome assembly GCA_017621055.1 of Muribaculaceae bacterium. Lineage (GTDB taxonomy): Bacteria > Bacteroidota > Bacteroidia > Bacteroidales > Muribaculaceae > CAG-873. Next base: position 103,150 of record JAGATX010000009.1, read on the forward strand.
TCGGCGCCCCTCGGCATATAACGTATCGAAGGCCAGCGACGATTTACCGGAGCCGGACAGCCCGGTGATGACTATGAATTTATTTCTCGGCAGCTCCAGGTCGATGTTCTTGAGGTTGTTGACCCGTGCGCCTTTTATAACAATATTGGAAACCGACATATCTGAATAAAAAGAGAGAGACCCCGTCGTGGGGTTATCAAACTACAAAATTACTAAATTTTCCCGACATATGCAAGAACGGCGCCCTGTTGCAAAATGTGGAAAAAAGCGTTAGCTTTGCACCCTACCTTTGCACTTGCCAGTTGAACCTGCAACGACCTCCCGCACGAAAGATAGGGGCAGATAGGGCGTATATCGTGAAATTTTGCTAACTTTGCGGAGAATTTGAACGAAAACGAACAAAAAGACATCATGTCGACACCAACACGCGAAGTGAGAGTGCGTTTCGCACCGTCGCCCACAGGGCCGCTGCATATCGGCGGCGTACGCACAGCATTATATAACTATCTGTTTGCCCGTCGTAACGGCGGCAAGATGATACTCCGCATAGAAGATACCGACTCCCAGCGCTTTGTGCCGGGTGCCGAGGATTACATCAACGAGGCACTGGCATGGCTCGGCATAGAAATCGACGAGGGCGTGCGCGAGGGCGGTCCTTACGGGCCCTATAAGCAGAGCGAGCGCCGCGATATCTACCGCGAGCACGTCAAGATGCTTCTTGACAACGGCAAAGCCTATATAGCATTCGATACCCCCGCCGAGCTGGAGGCCGCCCGCGCCGCGCATCCCAATTTCCAGTATGACGCCTCGACGCGCGGAAGCATGCGCAACTCGCTGTCGCTGCCGCCCGAAGAGGTGAAACGTCTGCTCGACGAAGGCGCACAGTATGTGGTGCGTTTCCGTATCGAGCCGGGCCGCGACGTCGCCGTCGATGACCTGATACGCGGCCGCGTGACCATAAAAAGCGATATTCTCGACGATAAGGTTCTCTACAAGAGCGCCGATGACCTCCCCACCTATCATCTGGCCAACATAGTGGATGACCATCTGATGAAGGTGTCGCACGTTATCCGCGGCGAGGAATGGCTGCCGAGCGCACCTCTGCACGTGCTGCTCTACGAGGCATTTGGCTGGGCTGACACCATGCCGGCTTTCGTGCATCTGCCGTTGCTGCTCAAGCCCGACGGCAAGGGAAAACTCAGCAAGCGCGACGGCGACCGGCTGGGCTTCCCCGTATTCCCGCTGCTGTGGACAGACCCCAAGAGCGGCGACACCTCGGCAGGATATCGCGAGAACGGCTATCTTCCCGAGGCCGTGGTGAATTTTCTGGCTCTTTTGGGCTGGAACCCCGGCGACGATACCGAGATTATGGATATGGTTACCCTCATCTCCAAATTCTCGCTGGAACACTGCTCCAAAGCCGGCGCAAAGTTCGCTTTCGACAAAGCGAAATGGTTCAACCACACCTATCTGCAGGCGCTCCCCGACGATAAACTGGCAGATATGTTCGTGCCCGTCCTCAAGGCTCACGGCGTTGATGCCGGCGCTTTTGCTCCTGACTACATCGCCAAGGCCGTGTCGCTGGTAAAGAGTCGCATAAACTTTGTCAACGACCTGTGGGACAATGCACGCTTCTTCTTCGTGGCCCCCGAGAGCTACGATCCCAAGGCTGTGAAGAAACGCTGGAACGCTCAGATGAGCGATATCATGCGCGAACTTGCCGCCCTTCTGCAGTCGGCTCCCGATTTCGGTTCGGCGGCGCTCGAACCTGCCGTGATGCAATGGATTGCCGACAAGGGCTATCACCTCGGCAATGTGATGAACGCTTTCCGTCTCACTGTCGTTGGCGAGTGCAAGGGTCCGCATATGTTCGACATCACCGACCTGCTTGGGCGCGACGAGACAATACGCCGCATACTTCGGGGCGCCGACACCATAAAGCCTGTCGATGAGCCTGCTGTATAATCTGGGTATCGGCACCTACGGAATGGCGGCACGCCTGGCGTCGCTGTCATCGGAAAAGGTGTCCGAGATGCTCGCCGGACAGAAGGAGACATTCAGACGTTTGGCCGACTACCGGCGGACGCTGGCGCCCGACGGATTCGACCTCTGGGTCCACGCATCGTCGCTCGGCGAATTCGAGCAGGGCCGGCCGTTGATCGAGGCCTTCCTTGCCGCACGCCCCGATGCTTCCGTCCTTCTGTCGTTTTTCTCGCCGTCAGGCTACCGCGTGCGGCATAATTTCCATCCGCGGGTGGCTGTTGTCTATCTACCCTTCGATACGCCCGACAATGCGCGGCGTTTCATCGCGGAGGCGGCGCCGAAGGTGGCTGTGTTCGTAAAATATGAATTCTGGGGCAATTACCTGCGGGAGCTCAAGTCCCGCAAGGTGCCCACATATATAATCTCGGCCATTTTCCGCCCCGGGCAGATATTTTTCAGGCCGTGGGGCGGCGAATTCCGGCAAATACTGCGTTGTTTCACGCACCTCTACGTTCAGGACGAGCGCTCACGCCGTCTGTTAGGGAACATAGGCATCCACAATGTTACTGTTGCCGGCGACACGCGTTTTGACCGCGTGGCGGAGATAGGCAAAAATGCCGTCGACATTCCGGTGCTGACCGCGTTGCGGCGTCGGGCATCCTTCGTGCTTGTTGCCGGCAGCAGCTGGCCCGCAGACGAGGAAATCTACACGCCGTGGCTCAAGGCACACCCCGAGGTGTGCGCCGTAATAGCACCTCACGAGTTCGATAAAGAACGCGTGGAGGCTTTGTGCCGCCGTTTCGGCGCCGACGTGACCGTGCCTTATTCCGAACTTGCCGCGGGCAAGCCTCTTGCCGACAATATCCGCTACATCATCCTCGATACCTTCGGCATGCTCAGCAAGGTTTACTCCATTGCCGACATGGCCTATGTGGGAGGCGGCTTCGGTGCCGGCATACACAACATCAACGAGCCGGCGGCATGGGGTATTCCCGTGGTCTATGGTCCCCGCCACCGCAAGTTCAACGAGGCTGCGGCGCTGATGCGTGCCGGCGGCGGGTTTGCCGTGGGCGGCCGTCGTGATTTCGAGAATGTAGCCACCACACTGCTCACCGACAAGGAGGGGCGCCGCCGTGCCGCCGAGGCCGCACGCTCCTTTATCACCGAGAATGTCGGCGCCACAAGCATAATTATGGCCGATATCTTCGGCCACAACAAGAACTGACCACCACCAAACAGATACCATGATAAAAGTAGGAATTTACGGAGCTAAGACTCCCGGCTCGCCCGTTCTCAAACAGTTGTTGCGTCTGTTGCTGCGTCACCCCGATGTCGATTTGCGCGTAGTAGCGTCGCCGGGTGGCACCGGCGAGCGCCTGGCGTCGATATATCCGGTATACACCGGTGAGACAGAGCTGTGCCTCGAGCGCCGGCTCGATATAGAAGGTCTCGATATCCTGTTTGTCATCGACGAGAGCAATTTGCCGGCCGGCGTGGCCGAGAGCGTGGGTGCCGGTGCCGATTTGCGTGTGGTGGTTCTCGGCGAGGCTCCGGCGATGCGCGCAAGCGTGCCGCAAGGGTTCGTCTACGGTTTTGCCGAGTACAACCGAAAGGCCCTTGTGCGGGGTGCAACGGCGGCGGTATCCCCCTCGCCGACAGCGCTCCTTGTTGAGACCGCTCTCTTCCCTCTGGCCAAGCAGTGGCGTCTCAAAGGCGATGTGCACGGCATCCTGAAAGCTCCATGCGACGGCACTTCCGACGGTACGGAAGCTCTTGGCGCCCTGCGCGCAATAATGCCAGACTATGAGGGAACCCTAACGCTGAAATATGCCGGCGAGGTGCCCTACGAGCGCATGGATCTCGAGCTTACCTTGCCTCTCGATATGCCGGTGGAGGATGTTGTGGCGCTATACAACGATGCCTACGAAGACCATAATTTTGTTTATCTTATCGACGGAGCCGGTGGCATCGACGAGGATATGCGTGGAAGCAACAAATGCCTGCTGCAAATCTACTCCGACGGCAAACATCTGAAAATCAACGCAACCGCCGACATGATGACCCGCGGCAACGCCGGCAATGCCGTGCATCTGATGAACTTGCTGTTCGGGCTGCACGAGCGCACCGGATTGTCGATTTAGAACCTGCTCTTAATTCTCATTCAGCGGATGCTATTGCCGTGCGCATAAGTTCGGGGCGCAGGTAGCGCCGCGCCGCATCGGCTATTATCTCCGGGGTGAGGTTGGACACCAGCTCCTGCTGGCGGTCGAAATAGCCTTCGGGGAGGCCGACTGTCCGTTCGGTGACGTACTGGCCTATTACACCGGCGGGGGTGTCGATGGCGGCGAGAGCCGTTGTGGAGAGGTTCAGGCGCAGGCGTTCCATCTCGTCGCTGACAGGAGGTTTGTCGGCAAGATTTATCATTTCCGCCGCGATCTGTTCCACGGCGAGGTCTACCTTATCGGAGGCACACTGGGCGGCGATATAAACGGCGCTGCCGTCGAGGCTACCGTTGAGATAAGAGCTTATGCCATAGGTTATGCCCTCTTTCTCGCGCAGGTTGGACATTAGACGGCTGCCGAAGTACCCGCCGAGAGCCATGACGGCAATGCGCAGCGGCAGATAGTCGGGATGGCAGCGCGGTATTGCCGGTAGCGCGACGCATAGGCCGGCCTGCACGCTGCGTGGCATGGATATATGGACAGTGCGGGGCGGTTCGGCGTTGAATGGCTTGATATTCAGCGGCATCTCGCCGTTGCAGCATGGCAGGCTGTCGAGCAGATGTCTCACGGCCATCGTCACATCGCTGTCCAGGAGTCCGCCCAGATATGCGTGGCAATTTCCGGCGCCGCGGATGCGGGAATGCAGGTCGGCGAGGTCGGCAGAGGTCACGGCATCTATTTCGGCGTCGGTGAGCACATGCGCCGATGGATGATCGGCACCGGCTATCATGGCCGTGGCGCTCTCGGCGGCACGTACCGACACCTTTTCGCGGCCTATTGCCAAACGGCTCTTGGCGATGAGTTTGGTCCGCGCCAGTTTATCGTCGGGAAACGACGCATCGGCAAGAATGTCGGCCAGCAACCCCAGAATAGGGTCGGCATTGCGGTTGAGCATCCATATCTGAAGGGTGGTGAAATGGTCGGTCATGCGGAAGGCCGGCCGGGCGCCGTAAAAGTCCATACGGTCGGCGATGTCGGCCGACGACAGCGAGGAAGTGCCCTCGGCGAGCATCGTCGGGTACAGCTCGCGCAGGGCGCTGCTGCTTTCGGAGGCGCCGCCCCCGAAAACGAGGGTGAGCACCGATACAGCCTCGCTTCCGCCGCTGAAAATGTGGAGGGTAGCACCGCCGGCATGGCGCATGTGCTCTATCTCGGGCAGATGACAGGGGCGGAAAGGCTCAGTCGCAGGCGCTTTGGTGCGGTCAGGCTTTGTGGTCATGTTCTTTGAGGTAAGCGGCGGCAGCCTCGAGGTCGGAGGGTGTGTCGATGCCTATTGTGGGTTCTTCGGAGAGACCCATGCGGATTTTATAGCCGGCCTGCAGCCACCGCAGCTGCTCGAGGCTCTCGGCAAGTTCGGCCGGCGACTGCGGCAGTCGTGTTATGGCGGCCAGCACTTCCGCGCGATATGCATATAGGCCTATGTGGGTGAAATACTGCGTTCTGTCGGGCCAGTTCTGGCGCTCGGCACCGCGGACGTAGGGGATTACCGAGCGGGAGAAATACATGGCATTCATCCTTGTGTCCATCACAACCTTGGGGGTGTTGGGATTTTCAAGGGCATTGTATCCTCGAGCCGGGTCGAACGGAAGCGCCAGCGACGCTATGTCGACCGTCGGGTCGGTGAAAGCCTCCATGACGGTGCGGAGCTGCGAGGGGGCGATGAAAGGCTCGTCGCCCTGAATGTTTATCACCACGTCGGCATCGTTGCCCAGATTGACGTAAGCCTCGCGGCAACGGTCGGTGCCGCTGCGGTGCGACGACGCCGTCATCACGGCCGTGCCGCCGAAAGCCTCGACGGCATCCGCTATCCTGCTGTCGTCGGTGGCTACTGCCACGGAGTCGCTGCCGAGCACCGACGCCACGCGGGTGTATACACGTTCTATCACCGTTTTTCCGCCCAGACGCGCCAGCGGTTTGCCGGGAAAGCGCGTCGAGGCATAGCGTGCCGGGATGATACCTATGAATTTCAGCGGGTTGCTATTTGACATATAATTGAGCGTTTTCGTATTTTACAATATCGACGGTTTTTCCGGCGGCTATGAATTCGCCGGTGGAGACGGCGTCGTATACCTCGCCGTCGATTTCAATCTTGCCGGCGGGGCGCATGTCGGTGACAGTCCGCGCCGTTCTTCCCACGAGTTTTGCCGGCTCCATATCCACGCCTATGAAACCGTCCGATACCTTGAGTTCCTTCATCAGCTCGCTGTGACGGCGGAAAAAGACGGGCCCATGGCGGGAAGTGAGGTATAGGATGAGGGCTATGGCGAGGGAGGCACCGATGCCAATGGTTATCAGGGCGTTGCCTATACCGGTGATGTCGATGCCGCTGATGCTGTCGCCGGCAGCGGCACCTCCGGCCAGGGAAGCCACCACGGCTATGATGCCACACACGCCGGTCACACCGAAGCCCGGCACGACAAATACCTCGAGAGCTATGAGCACAACACCGCCGATAAAGCACAGGAGCACCCATGCGGGCACGGTGCCGACCACGAGCATGGGAAGAAAGTAGAGGACTGCGGCCACTACTGCCACAGCGCCCGCAAAACCTATGCCGGAGGTGCGCATCTCCATGTAAAGTCCACCGAGAATGAGCATTACGAGCACGGCACGTACCGCCGAGTTTGCCAGAAATCCCAGAATATCGTCCGAGAGTGAGCTCTGGTAGTACTGAAGATTGCAGTGGGGCATGCCGAGCTGAGCCAGCACGGCGTCGACCGACGTTGCCTGCCCCTGGGCATATCCGGCCTCAATGGCCTGCAATGGCGTGAAACTTAGGGCCTGCTCGGGATTTACCATATTCTCGGCCAGTGAGGGGTCGCGCCGCGGAGTGCCGTCGGGTCCTATGCCATGGTGTTCGACCGTTGACCGCATTATGGTTTCCATATAGCTCTGATATTTCCGCGGCATGGGTTCTCCGGCACCGTTTACCACCGTAGCGGCGCCCATACTTGCGCCGGGAGCCATGAACACGCTGTCGCACGCCAGAGCGATGAGAGCGCCGGCCGACGCGGCGTTGACGTCCACAAAAGCAACGGTGGGCATCGACTGCCTCAGAAGAAGTGTGCGGATGGAGTCCGCGGCAGCCAGTTCGCCGCCGTAGGTATTGAGTTTCAGCACCATGATGTCGGCGTTGGCCTCATGTGCCTGGCGGCATGCCTGCCTGAAATGACGCCAGGCGGCCATATCTATTTCGGTCTCTATCGGCACCACGAAGGCCGTCGGTCCGGAAGCCCGTGCCGACGGCCATATTGCGAGCAGCGACACTGTCACTGCCAGAATTCGGAATAAAGCATGCATAGAATATGATAATGACGAATTAGGAAGGCTCGGAAGTGCGTCCTCCGGGATCAGGCTTTCTTCCCGGCGAGGCGGTCGAGATATTCACCTACGGCTGCCACGGGGTCATCGGCGGCGAAGATAAGTCGGCCGGTGCATATGCCGTCGAAACCCGCCATGACCAGCTGCGCCGACTCTTCGGCGGTGAAGTCGCCCATGGCGACAAAGGGAATGAGCGAGCCGGCTTTGCGGGCAGCCTCGATGATGGGAGCGGCGCCGTGGAGTTGCGTTATCACAGCATAGTCTATGTCGGACTTTTCGAGTGCTATAGCCTCGGGGGCGTCGGCGACCTCGGCGCCGATAATGGCTTCGGCGCCGAAGAGGGCGCGTATGTCGGCGGGTACGGCCTGCCCTTTGAGGAGCAGCACGCCGTGGAGTCCCAGTTCGGCGGCCAGCTCGGTGTGGCCTTCTATGGTGAGGATAATGGCATTGTCGCGACACATTGCGGTGAGCTCGCGGGCTTCCTCACGGAGAACTTCGTCGGAGAGACCGCGCGGACGTACCACCAGCCACGTCGCGCCACCCTCTATCGCCATCTGGGCCTGTTCGGCGAGGGTATAGCGGTCGGAACGCTCTAAGAGTACTTGCAGCATGGGTCAGTTGAGATTGAAAACCGTTTTGCCAAGATCGGTCATATACTCCGACAGGGAATAAGGTTCGAAAGGAACACGGATAATGCCCTGGGCATACGACGCCACCTCATAAGGCTGATAAAGGAACTCTATGTTGCCGGCGGGCGTGATCCAGAAAGTACCGTCGGCGGGCAGCGACGTTATCGCTGTCTCGCCGAGATACCCCGACATCAGGTTTGCGCGGCGTGCTATCAGCGGCGGGAGCGCCTGCCGCCCTTCGGCGGTGAAAAGATTGTCGAGGGTGAGGACACGGCCGCTTTCGGTATCGTAGTTGATGTATTTCACCTCGTAGTCGCCGTGAGCGGCGCGGGGTGCGTACTGCGAAATTTCCACACGGTACGAGATCAGGTGAGGCGTCATTGTGGCAACTGTGCCGCTCACGGTATAGAAGCCGTCGTAATCGGTTTCGCCGAGGGGTATAGCGGCCAGCGAATCGCGCTCGGGAGCTGTCAGTATTTCGGGGACGGCCGGGAAGCCGAAGCTGGCGGCGGCGGTATGGAAGGCGTTTTCATAAGCGGCGAGGCCACCGACGCTGTCGAAGGCGGCTACCTCAATGCTGTCAACCAGGGCGCCGATTTCTTTGCCCAGGAATTTGCGGGGTACCATTATGTTCGCGCGGCAGGCTATGCGCAGATCGGAGTCACATTCATAGACAGATGCCGAGTTCTGGAGTACATATACCTGAGCGTCGTTGCGGTAATCGAACGATATGTCGGAGTTCCGGACTTCGGTGTCGTTGCCGTTACATGCCGCCAGTAGCAAGGCGGTGGCGGGGATAATGAGAAGTGTCTTTTTCATAATGTTCTAAAAACCTGTTGAGAGAGAGGAAAAGTGAGAGAGAGGAAAAAACTTTATTACGATAGAACAATGAATTGCCCTCATGGGTTCGGGCCGGGGGATTAACAACAGCGGCGCACCGTCAGAGGTACGCCGCCGGTAAAAAGTGCTGTCAGCGCAGCCGCAGGCGTTGGCCGATCTGCAGTTTTGTCGTTGTGGTGATACCGTTGAGACGGCACAGGCGGTTTACAGTCGTTCCATGCCTCGAGGCTATGCGGCTGAGGCTGTCGCCGCGACGCACGCGGTAAGTGGCGGGTGCGTCGTTGTTGTTGCCGTGGTTGCGCCGGCTGTATGGCCGCGGCGGGTTCTCGCGCATATAGCGCTGGGCGTACTGGGTGTTTGCGGCCGGGTCGTAGTTGCGCGCTTCCTGATAGGTACGCTTGTCGAATGTATAGGTATCGGTGTGCGTTGTCTGGTTGGCAAAGTCAAAGATGGCGCAGGGATTGATGGCGTAGCCCATATATCGGGTCTCGAAGTGGAGATGGGGGCCGGTGGAGCGGCCTGTGTTGCCGCCCAGGGCTATGGGATCGCCGGCTTTGACATACTGGCCGGGCTCTACCAGGAATGCGGAGAGGTGGCCGTAGACGGTTTCGAGGTCGTTGGTGTGGCGGACCACCAGGTAATTGCCGTAACCGCGGCGTTCGAAGTTCTTCACGCGCACACGGCCGTCGAAGGCGGCGCGGACGGTGTCGCCGATGTTGAGCTTTAGGTCCACGCCCTTGTGCATGCGACGGAAACGGCGCCGGTAGCCGTAGGGTGATGTTATGTACCCGGGATGGGGCATGTGGAAGTTGCTGACGTCTATCACGGCGGTCTGGGGCACGTCCACGCCGGCGTAGCAGTTCACCAGGCGGCTGTCCCAGCCCTCGGTGTAGATATCGAATTCGGGCTCTTCCTCCTCGTTGAAGAGTTCTTCAAGGAACCGGGTGGTGTTCTCGACCTGGATGCCGGAGTTGCCCTGACTTGCCAGCAGGGCGTTGTGCGAGGCGGCGTGTGTTGCCGGTACGGGATATCCTTCGGCGTTTGCCGTCAGTGCGCCGGCGGCCACGGTGAGCAGTAACAGTATTTTGCGCATGGGGAGAGGTCTGTCTTTAAATATGTCGATTGGTATTTTCTCTGTTTTTGGCGGAGATGTTATGATCGGTGATTTTATGTATCGTTATGTTGTGATGACTGCAACAGTTGCGATTGGTTTTCGAGCGGACTTCAGACCTCAGCGTTCGTCGGGGGCATAGATTGCCGGCAGGACAATGGGGTCGTAGTCGTAGATTTCATCGGGCTTGAAGAATCGCGCTATTTCAATGAGGGCGTTCTCGGGACTGTCGGAGGCATGGATGATGTTTTCCTGGCCGCTCATGCCGAAGTCGCCGCGTATTGTGCCGGGAGCGGCTTTGCGACAGTTTGTGGCGCCGGTCATTGCGCGCACCACAGCCACGGCGTCGTTGCCTTTTAGGACGGCCACTATCACGGGCGTGGCTTTCATGCTGTTGAGCAGCGAGGGGAAGAAGGGGCGGTCAACGAGATGTGCATAATGCTCGCGGAGGATGTCGTCGGTGAGCCGCATCATCTTGATGCCGGTTATTATGAGACCTTTGCGCTGGAAACGTGTGAGCACGTCGCCGACAAGGCCGCGGGTAATCGTAGAGGGTTTCAGTATAATGAATGTCTGCTCCATGGGGCTGTTTTAAGGGTATTGTTTGGTGGGTTAGCCAAAAATTTCCCCAAAGTTAGCCATTTTTTTGCAATTGGAAAAATTTCAACAGTTTAAAAAATGCAAAAGCCGAACAAAACAGTTCGGCTTTCGGTTGTCGGGCAGTAAAGTGGATCAGGCGGATGTCAGAGAACGACACAACTCTCTTCGGCGAATTCGTCCGGGAGGACTGCGTCATCGTCGTCGTGGTGATGATGGCCGTGATGTTTGTGCTTTTTGTGCTTTTTGTGATGATGCCTGTGACCGTGGTCGAAGTCATAGCCGTATTCATGTTCTATGCCGGCGTGGGTGCGGATCTGTCCGCACGAGGTGCCGATAAGGATTGCTATCAGTGCTATCACCAACAGCGATATGGTGTGCGTGAGTGCGCGGCGTAAGGGTGTGAACTGCATAGTCGGAACGATTTGCGAAATAGTAGAGAATGAGAGGCCGGAAACAGCCCGTTGTTACTATTAAGACGCCCGACACCCCTGCGTTGTTCACCGGAGAGGCAAGAAAAAAAATAATACCGGGCGCTGTGTTGGAGCGCCCGGTATTGGATAGAGTTTCGATGGTGATAGGTGTTTTTATAGATAAAGGTGTAAGATTGTTTTATAGATAATTGCGCTGATTGAAAATCTTATTCGCTCACAAAGTACGGAAATATATTTGAGGTGCGCAATAGGTGCTATTTACTGAAAATCAGCTCCGAGAAGCTAATTAATGCAATATCAGGCTTATAGGCTGTTTCTGTTTTAAGGAATAGAAACATAAATAAGGAATTATTATAATCTGAAAACATTATTTCAGAAATCTAATGTGCTTTATAGCGAAAAAAGTCACGTCTGCTCTGAGCGGACGTGGCTTTTGATATGGTTTGTTGCCGGGCCGTAATGCCGGTCGGCAGGATTTCAAGAAATTCAATCGATACCGAGGGCGAAGAATATGTTGCGTACATATTTTTCGCCGGGGCGGAGCACAGCCGAGGGGAATTCGGGCTGATTGGGAGCGTCGGGGTAGTTCTGGCACTCTATGGCGACGGCGGCATAATCGTTGAAGACCTCGCCATGCTTACCGGCGGGACAGCCGGTGAGCCAGTTGCCGGTGTAGACCTGCACGGCGGGCTGGTCGGTGCTGACGGTGAGTGTGCGTCCGCTGATGTCATCGTGCAGACGTGCTGCCACGTGCATTTTGCCATCGTCGGCGCCGTCGATGACCCAGCAGTTGTCGTAACCTTTACCATAGAGTAGAGCGGGGAAGTCGGCCTTGATGTCGCGTCCGATCTTTTTGGCAGTGGTGAAGTCCATCGGCGTGTCGGTCACGGCGTCGAGGGCGCCGGTGGGCACCAGGTCGGGGTCGGTGGGCAGGTAGCGCGATGCGGGGAGCCACAGCAGATGGTCGAGCACGCTGTCGGTGTCGAAGCCGCCGAGGTGCCAATAAGCGTGGTTGGTGAGATTGAGCACGGTAGCCTTGTCTGTCACAGCTTCGAGGCGGAGACTCAGCACATTGTCGTCGCTCCAGTGATAGGTGGCGCGGACGGTGAGAGTTCCGGGGAAACCGCATTCGCCGTCGGCCGAAGTGTATGCGAAGACCACAGTGTTGTCGTGCGTCTGTTCGAGTGTCCAGTTTCGGTTGTGGAACCCTTCGGGCCCGCTGTGGCAGGTGTTCGGGCCGTTGTTAATCGGCAGGTGGTATTCCACGCCGTCGAGGGTGAAGGTGCCGCGGGCTATGCGGTTGGCGTACCGGCCGGGAATTTTGCCGGCGGCGGGACCGTCGCCGAAATAGTCGGCCACATCGGCATAACCGAGTACCACGTCGGCCATTTCGCCGTTTCGGTCGGGCACGCAGAGAGAGCGCACGCCGGCGCCGGCGCTGATGAGCTGCACCGATGCTCCGGAGGCGTTGAAAACGGTCACTGTCGTCACTCTTCCGCGCGGGGTGTCGTATTCCAGAATTTCGTCGATCATTTCTTATGCAGGTTTTGTTCCCAGGCCCATGCGGCGCGGAGAGTGTCGTCGAGGTCGCGTTCGGCCTTCCAGCCCAGTTTCTCGTTGGCGAGGGTGGTGTCGGCCCATACTGCGGGGACGTCGCCGGCGCGGCGACCCACTATCTTGTGTGGGACCTTCACGCCGTTCGCCTTCTCGAAGCGTGTCACCAGTTCGAGCACCGATACGGGCTTGCCGGTGCCGACATTGAAAATCTCGTATTTTGTTTCCATTTTACCGGATACCATGCGGTCCACGGCGGCGACGTGAGCTTTGGCGAGGTCTACGATGTCGATATAGTCGCGCAGGCAGGTGCCGTCGGGTGTGTTATAGTCGTTGCCGAAAATGCTGAGGCATTCGCGGATGCCGGCGGCAGTCTGGGTGATGAAGGGAACGAGGTTGTTGGGCACGCCGCGGGGCAGCTCTCCTATGAGAGCCGAGGGGTGTGCGCCGATAGGGTTGAAATAGCGGAGTGCTATGCCGTAGAAGCCGGGGTATGCCTTGCAGCAGTCGCGCAGGATATCCTCGGCAATCTGCTTGGTGTTGCCGTATGGCGAAGTAGCTTCCTGGCGCGGGGTCTGCTCGGTGACGGGGAGGGTTTCTGCGTCGCCGTACACAGTTGCCGATGACGAGAACAGCACGTTGGGGCGTTTGAACTCCTTCATCAGCTTGAGGATATTCATGTAGGATACCAGGTTGTTGCGGTAGTATTTGAGAGGGTCCGCCACGCTCTCGCCCACGGCTTTGTAAGCGGCGAAGTGTATCACCGTATCGAACTGATGGCGTTCGAAGACGCCGCGAAGGGCTTTTTCATCGCATGTATCGACTTCCTCGAAGGTTACTTTGCGACCGAGAATTTTCTCGACGCCCTCAACGGCCGAGGGCCCGGAATTCGAGAAATTGTCGATCATCACTACATCGTACCCGGCCTCGACGAGAGCCACCGTGGTGTGGGTGCCGATAAAACCGGCGCCGCCGGATACGAGGACTGTTCCTTTTTTACTCATTATAAGAAATATAAGTTATAAGAAATATAAGACAGAAATTCGGAATTCATGAACTTTGGTAGGTCATTCCACGCGGCGGGCGCCGTCGGATATGATCACCTCGTAGATTTTTGGTTCGTGGCCGTAGCGGGCTTTGAAATCGGCTCGTGCGCGTGCGGTGAATTCGGGCAGCAGCTCGTTCTTCACCAGATTGATGGTGCAACCGCCGAAGCCGCCGCCCATAATGCGCGAGCCTGTCACGCCGCAGTCGCGGGCGAGGTCGTTGAGAAAGTCGAGTTCCTCGCAGCTCACCTCGTAGTCCTTGCTGAGGCCGCGGTGGGTTTCGTACATGCAGCGTCCTACGGTGTCGTAGTCGCCGGCGACGAGGGCGTCGCAGACATCGAGCACGCGCTGTTTTTCCTCGATCACGTATTTTGCGCGGAAATAGTCTTCGGCTGTGATATCGGTGCGGATGGCGTCGAGATCCTCCATTGTGGCGTCGCGCAGGGTGTCAATGCCCAGACGCTTGGCCACGCGCTCGCACGATTGGCGCCGTTTGTTGTATGGGGAGTCTGCCAGCTCGTGTTTCACTGCCGAGTCGACGAGAACCAGCGAGTATCCTTCGGGATGGAAGGGGAAGTACTCATACTCCATAGAGCGGCAGTCCAGACGCATGAGGTGGTCTTTTTTGCCGAAAACGGAGGCGAACTGGTCCATGATGCCGCAGTTCACGCCGCAGTAGTTGTGTTCGGTGCTCTGGCCTATGCGGGCAAGCTCGAATTTATCGATGGAGTTGTCGTTGAAGAGGTCGTTGAGGGCGAATGCGAAACACGATTCGAGGGCTGCCGAGGAGCTCAGGCCTGCGCCAAGAGGCACATTTCCGGCAAAGACTGCGTCGAATCCTTCGACCTTGCCGCCGCGCTTGATAACTTCGCGACATACGCCGAAGATATATCGCGCCCAGCTCTGCGAGGGAGCGTCGGCCTCGGTGAGCCCGAATTCAGCGTAGTCATCGATATCTATGGAGTATACGCGCACGCGGTCGGTGCCGTTGGGGCGGATGTCGGCCATTATGACCTTGTCTATGGCGCCGGGGAAGACGAAACCGCCGTTATAGTCTGTGTGTTCGCCGATGAGGTTTATACGTCCGGCCGAAGCGTAGAGGGTGCCTTTTTCGCCAAAACGCTCGGCGAATGTTTTCTCGATTGTTTCTTTGAGTTCCATGATTGAGATTGTTTAAGGATTAACGAACAGTTACCGAAGCCTCGCCGGCGCGCAGGCCGGGCGCCGAGGCGCGAAGGGTCAGGGTGCCGGGCTGTGTGGCCGAGCGTGCTATTGCGGTTGCTGCGCCGCTGAAGAGCTTCATGCGCGGCTCCTGGAATGACATAGTGCAGGTGGGGTCGCCGTTAGCCGTGGCCTCGAACGTACCGGCTCCCGACACGCGGAAATTCACGAGGGGCTCGGCGGTAGGCACGGGGTTGCCGTCGCGGTCCTCGGCGGTGATGGTGAAGTATACGAGTTCGTCGCCATCGGCGGCGATTTCGGTTCGGGAGGGTGTGACAACCAGCCGATAGGGTCGGCCGGCGGTACGCACTTTATTTTCGGCGGCGGCGTTGCCGTCGGCATCGTAGGCCACCACGCGCAGTTCGCCGGGCTGATAGCGCACGTCGTTCCACATCAGGCGGTAGCGGTTATACAATGTGGAGTCGTTTTTCTCGCGCATACCCTGACTAACGCCGTTTACAAAGAGTTCGGCTTTGGGGAAGTTTGTGTAGACAAACACCGGGGTGACTTCTCCCTCGCGTCCGGGCCATGTCCAGTGGGGGAGTACATGCAGGGTGGTGTCGGTGGTGTTCCACTGCGACCGGTAGAGGTAGTACCGGTCCTTAGGCAGGGATGCCAGGTCGACGATGCCGAACACGGAGCTGTGGCTGGGCCATGCGTCGGTGTCATATGGCGACGGTTCGCCAAGATAATCGAAACCGGTCCATACGAACTGGCCTATCATCCAGGGCAGGTCGTCGTCGGCGGCAAAATCAAGGTCGGGAGTGTTGCTCCATGAGCACGACTCGTTGTCATAGCTGTTGCTCTGGTTGTCGGGATGGAGGGCAACCAGGCGGTAGTCTGGCGATAGCACGAGCGGGAAGTGGTATTTACCACGCGAGCTTACCGTCGAGGCCGTTTCGGAGCCGAGCACCAGGTGCTGGGGCAGGCGGTTGTATGCCTCGTTGTAGAATTGGGGTTTGTAGTTGAATCCGGGTATGTCCAGGGCGGTGGCGAAGCCGTTGTCGAGTACGGCGCCTATCTGGTCCATTCCGCAGGTGACGGGGCGTGTGGGGTCGAGGCGGTGCACCAGATCCTGAAGCATGACGAGTTCACCCATGCCGGGATCGCCCCACTGGCTGGGCACCTCGTTGCCTATGCTCCACATCACCACCGAGGGGTTGTTGCGGTAGTGCTCCACCATGTCGGTGACGTCGCGCTCGGCCCAGTCGGCAAAGACGGCGCCATAGCCGTTGGGCGATTTAGGGCGGAAGCCCCAGTCGTCGAAGGGCTCTATCATAAGCATTATGCCCATGCTGTCGCAAAGTTCCACCACTTCGGGAGCGGGCATGTTGTGGGAAGTGCGTACGGCGTTGACTCCCATGTCTTTGAGAATTTCGAGCTGATGGCGCACTGCCGAGCGGTTCACGGCGGCGCCGAGCGGCCCGAGGTCGTGGTGCATGCACACGCCGCGGAACTTGGTAACCTCGCCGTTGAGAAGGAAGCCGCGCTCGGGCACATAGGCGAGGGTGCGGATGCCGAAGGGCGTGTCGTAGGTGTCGACCGCTCTGCCGTCCATGCTAAGCGTGGTGGTGGCGGTGTATAGCAGGGGTGAGGTGGTGCTCCACAGCTGCGGATCCGGAACGATGAAATTCTGTGTGAATTCCTGACCGCGGGCGCAGTAAGTGCTGCTGTCGCGTGCCACTTCGCGGCCGTCGGGTGCGGTTATCACCGTTGTCACACCCACATTGGAGCGGTCGGCAGCTCCTTCTATTTTCATCTGCAGGCGCACCGAAGCATAGTCGGCGTTTACGTCAGGAGTGGCGACATATGTGCCCCACACGGGAATGTGGACTTTCGAGGTGGTTATCAGATGGACGTTACGGTACAACCCTGCACCGGGGTACCAGCGCGACTGCTGTTCCTTGTTTTCGAGGCGGACTTCCAGGAGGTTTTCGCCAGGATGGATGTATTGCGGGGGCAGCGCGGCATGGAAGGAGGCATAACCGTAAGGACGTTCGGCGATTTTGTGGCCGTTGATGAAAACCTGCGCGTTGCTCATGGCGCCGTCGAACAGCAGCGAGAAGGCACGCCCGGCGGTGTCGGGCAGCTCTATGGTTCGGCGGTAGTAGCCCTTGCCGATGAAAGGGAGGCCGCCGGTGCGGCCGGTCTTCAATGTTGCCGCCGTTTCGCCGTTTTGCTCCACGGCCACGGTCTGCAGGTCGTTATGAATGTCGAAAGGTCCGTATATCGCCCAGTCGTGAGGCACGCGTACAGACCGCAGCGTGGCGCTGTCGGCACCGCTGCCGCCGGCAAACTGCCAGCCGTCGGTGAGGGTGGCCTCGGCGCGGTCGGCCGCAAAGACCGCGCCGCTAAGCATGCTGCTAAGTAAAAGGGGAAGGATTACTTTGAATTTCAGAGTCATGTCCAATGTTGAGTTATGATTTTACAAAGATAGTGCATTTCCGTGTATTTAGAGTGGTGTTCGGCGCCGAATTAAGAATAATTATTGTTTGTATTTGGCAAGGTTTTTGCAAAACTATATCAGATTAAAGATTGTTAGAAAATTGAAATGTGGCATAGCGGAGCGGGAGAGATTCTGCTCCACCCGCTGACAGGAAAATAACGATAAATAAATAATATTATGAATTTCAACAAGTTCACCATCAAATCGCAGGAGGCCGTCCAGAAAGCCGTAGAGCTTACGCGAGCTGCGGGTGCGCAGGCCGTAGAGCCGGTGTGCCTGCTGTCGGGCGTCATGACCGAGGGCGAGAGTGTGGTAAAATTCATTTTTCAGAAAATAGGTGCCAATACGGCAGTGATAGAGCGTCAGACAGAGGCCGCCATCGCCGCATTGCCTCGGGTGAGCGGCGGCGAGCCATATCTTAGCCGGAGCGCCAACGATGTGCTGCAGAAGGCCCTGGACATCGCCGGCAAGCAGGGCGACGAGTATGTGGCACTGGAAGCCATCCTCATGGCCCTCTTCGAAGTCAATTCGCCGGCGAGCACCATTCTCAAGGATGCCGGCGTAGGGTCGCGCGAGCTTAAGGCAGCCATCGAGGAGATGCGCAAAGGCCGCAAAGTCAACGATGCCGGCGCCGAGGAGACATACAATGCCCTTAGCAAGTATGCCATCAATCTCAACGAGCGAGCTCGTGCCGGCAAACTCGACCCTGTTATAGGTCGCGACGAAGAAATACGACGTGTGCTTCAGATTCTCAGCCGCCGAACCAAGAACAACCCCATGCTCATCGGCGAGCCGGGCACCGGCAAGACCGCCATTGCCGAAGGTCTCGCCCATCGTATTGTGCGCGGAGATGTTCCCGAAAATCTGCGCACCAAGCAGATTTTCAGCCTCGACATGGGTGCCCTCGTTGCCGGCGCGAAGTACAAGGGCGAGTTTGAGGAGCGTCTCAAAGCCATTGTCAACGAGGTCACCGAGGCCGATGGCGAGATAATACTGTTCATAGATGAAATCCACACCCTTGTAGGCGCCGGTAAAGGCGAGGGCGCCATGGATGCCGCCAACATCCTCAAACCGGCGCTGGCACGCGGCGAACTTCGCAGCATCGGCGCCACCACCCTCGACGAATACCAGAAATATTTCGAGAAAGACAAGGCTCTGGAGCGCCGTTTCCAGAAAGTGATGGTCAACGAGCCGGACGAGACCAGCGCCATCGCCATCCTGCGAGGTCTTAAGGAACGCTACGAGAACCACCACAAAGTCCGCATCCGCGACGAGGCTATCATCGCCGCCGTTCAGCTGAGCGAACGTTATATCACCGACCGTTTTCTGCCCGACAAGGCCATCGACCTTATCGACGAGGCCGCTTCAAAGCTCAAACTCGAAATCGACTCCGTTCCTCAGGCTCTCGACGACATCACCCGCCGCATAGCTCAGAAAGAGATAGAGCGCGAGGCCATCAAGCGCGAGAATATGCCCGAACGCCTCAAGGAAATAGAGCGCGACATAGCCTCCATGCGCGAGGAAGAAAAGGAATATGCCTCGAAATGGCGCGCCGAGCGTGAACTAATCGAGAAAATCCAGCAGAACAAGATAGATATCGAGCAGCTTGGTTTCGAGGCCGAGCGTGCCGAGCGAGAGGGCAACTATGCCCGTGTGGCCGAGATACGCTATTCGCTCATCGGCGCGAAGGAAAAGGAGAACGAAACCATTCAGACGCAGTTGCGCGCCATGCAGGGCGAGAAAGCCCTGATCAAGGAGGAAGTCGACGCCGACGATATCGCCGATGTGGTATCGCGCTGGACCGGCATACCCGTCAACAAGATGCTGCAGAGCGAGAAAGAGAAACTGCTGCACCTCGAGGCCGAACTGCACTCGCGCGTTGTGGGTCAGGAAGAGGCCATCAGCGCCGTTGCCGACGCTGTGCGCCGCTCGCGTGCCGGCCTTAACGACCCCCGCCGTCCCATAGGCTCTTTCATCTTCCTGGGCACCACAGGCACGGGCAAGACAGAGCTTGCCAAGGCTCTGGCGGAATACCTCTTCGATGACGAGAACATGATGACGCGAATCGACATGAGCGAGTATCAGGAGAAGCACTCCGTGAGCCGCCTTGTCGGAGCGCCTCCGGGATACGTGGGTTACGACGAGGGCGGTCAGCTCACAGAGGCCGTTCGACGCAAACCCTACTCGGTGGTGCTTTTCGATGAAATCGAGAAGGCACACCCCGACGTGTTCAACATCCTGCTGCAGGTGCTCGACGACGGCCGTCTCACCGACAACAAGGGCCGCAACGTCAACTTCAAGAACACGATAATAATAATGACCTCCAATATGGGGTCGCCGCTGATACGCGAGAATTTCGCAAAGATCACCGACGAGAACCGCGTGGAGACAATCGAGAAAACCAAGACGGCGGTGCTGGACATGCTCAAGCAGACCATACGCCCCGAATTCCTCAACCGTATCGACGAGATAATAATGTTCACGCCCCTCAACCGCGTGGAAATCGAGGAGATAGTGGGCCTGCAGATAGCCTCCGTGCAGCGCATGCTCCGAACCAGCTCGGGCATAGAGCTCAATGTCACTCCGGCGGCGATATCATTCCTCGCCGAAGAGGGCTTCGACCCCGAATTCGGCGCGCGTCCCGTCAAGCGTGCCATCCATCGTCTGGTGCTCAACCAGTTGTCGAAAGACATCCTCGGTGGAACTGTCGACCGCACCCATCCCATCACAATCGATGCCGGCGATGATGGCCTTGTGTTTAAAAATGCTTAACGTTCAATTATTTACATAAAAGAGAATTTATGAAAACCAGAATTCAAGCACACAAGTTCAGATTTCTGCCTCTGCTGGCAGCCATGCTGATGCTGCTGCCTCTGACGGCGTGCCACGACGATGACGACGATCTGCCGCGCGTGGACTTCGACCTTGCCATCTCCGGCGCCACATATGCCGATGGCGTGATATATGTGGTTCAGGGCGACACCCTCGAGATAGAGAGCATCACCGTGGTCAACCTCGAGCAGGGGAAGAATGCGGCCATTACCGCCGCTACCTACTACTGGGACGGCTACTGCCTGGGGTCCACTGTTCAGCCGCCCTACGGCTTCGAGATTATCACCGATGAGCAGACGCCCGTGGGCCGTCATTCGCTGGAAATCACCTCGCCGCTGCTCGCCGAGGGCAAGGCCCTCGCCACCGCCGTGCTCGTTTATCCGGTTCAGGTCGTTGCCGACGAGGCCGATCTGCCCGGTACGGGAACGACAACCTTCCGCGGCAATGCCGCTCTGAATACCGGAAAATGAAATAGCGACCTCCTTTTATAACGGATCCCGGCGGCTTTCCCTGTGAAGGCCGTCGGGATTTTTTTTGCACGTGATTGCTGTTTTTTAACATTTCAGGGGACGCGCCGCCGCAAAAAAAAGTGGAGCGACGCCCGAAAATGCTTAACTTTGCAAAATGATTAATGAAATCGGACAAGCTATAATAAAAGCCGCCGACTGGCTGTGCGGCTACCCGCTCTTTTTCCTTCTCATCGGCGGGGGAATTTACCTGTTTGTGAGCAGCGGCGCCGTGTCGTTGCGGCGTTTGCCGGCAGCCCTCGCCGAACTGCGGCGCAAGCACACCGGCGATTCCGAAAGCGGCCAGATATCGAGCGTGCAGGCTCTTGCCGGCGTTGTTGCCGCCACCGTGGGCCTCGGCAACATAGCCGGTGTGGCCATAGCCCTTGTGATGGGCGGCCCGGGTGCCATTTTCTGGATGTGGGTCAGCGCCATTGTAGGCATGGCAACAAAATACCATGAGGGAGTCCTCGCCATCATGTACCGCGGCAAGGACGACAAGGGTCGCCCGCAGGGCGGACCCATGCACATCATCGAGCAGGGCCTCGGCATGAAGTGGAAACCACTTGCGCGGTTCTTCGCCATCGCGGGCCTCTTCGGCACTATGTGCATAATGAACGCCAACCAGCTCACCGAGGCATTCCTCACCATGTTCACCACTCCGGAGGCGCTGGCTCCCGGCGGCGCGTGGGCGGCGGCAGGTTCGTATCTGGGCCTCGACGGGGAGAGCGCCTTCCGCCTGCTGGCCGGATGCATCATAGCTGCCATTGTGGCAGTGGTCATTCTTGGCGGCATCAAGCGCATAGCCCGCGTGGCGTCGTTTATGGTGCCCTTCATGGTGGGCCTTTACTTCGTGATGGTGCTGTATATAATAATATCGCACATCGACGGTGTCCCTGCGGTGTTCGGCCGCATCTTCAGCGAGGCATTCAATCTTCAGGCCGGTCTGGGCGCCCTCGCCGGCATAGCCATCATAGGAGCACGGCGCGCGGCGCTGGTGAACGACGCCGGAATAGGCACCGCCTCGATCATGCACGGCGCCTCGCACAACAACAGCCCTGTTCGCGAGGGCTTGATAGCCATGCTCGGACCGAGCATAGACAGCGGTCTGGTGTGCACCCTCACGGCAATGGCCATACTGCTGTGCGTGCCCGAAGTGCAGGACTCGCAGGGAATGGCCGGCCTATCCATAGCCATGACGGCCTTCAGCCGCGGCATCCCCGGCGGCGCCTACCTCCTCCTTTTTGTTGTGGTGTGCTTTGCCATGAGCTCGATGTTCTCATACTCCTTCTACGGCACCACCTGCGCCAACTATCTTTTCGGCAGCCGTCGGGGCGGTCTTTACGCCTATATTTTTCTGGCGTCGCTGATAATCTTTGCCGTTGTGCCCATCGAGGCCGCCGTCGGTGCCTGCGACCTTTTCTATGCTCTTATGGCCATACCCACCATGAGCGCCATCCTGCTCCTCAGCGGGCGCGTGCGCCGCGCTACTGCCGAGTTCTTCGCAAAAAAACTTGAAAAGCACTGACACATTCTGTAACCAACATTATCGCTTATGATACCCGAATATATAACATGGAATGCTGACCCCGAGATTTTTTCAGGGTTCATCACCGTGCGGTGGTACGGCCTGATGTTTGCCATCGGCTTCTGGCTGGGCTTCAACATAGTGGCCCGTATGTTCCGTCGCGAGGGCGCACCCGAGCGCTGGCTCGGCATTCTCCTTATCTATGTTGGCATAGCCACTATCGTGGGCTCGCGTCTGGGTCACGTATTTTTCTATGCGTGGGATTATTACAGCCAGCATCCCTGGAAGATATTCGCCACCTGGGAGGGCGGTCTCGCCAGCCACGGCGGTGCAATCGGCGTGATTATCGCCGTACTCCTTTTCTCGGTGTTCGTCACGCGGCGCAATCCGCTGTGGACCTTCGACCGGCTTACGGTGGCAATAGCCCTTGTGGGCGGTCTCATCCGCATCGGCAACCTTATGAATTCCGAGATTTTCGGCGAGCCCACCACCTTGCCCTGGGGCTTCATGTTCGTGCGCTCCGCCGAGTGGAACAACGAGTTCTACGGTCTCGCATGCCATCCCACCCAAATCTACGAGGCGATGTGCTACTTCGGGCTCTTTGCCCTGATGATGTGGATGTACTGGAAACGCAATGCCGGCGAGCGGCCCGGTCTTCTGTTCGGTACGTTCCTCACCGTTACTTTCGGCGCCCGCTTCCTGATAGAATTCATCAAAAATCCACAGGAGGACTTTGAGCGTGCCATGACCCTCAACATGGGTCAGTGCCTGAGCATACCTTTCATAATCGGTGGTATTCTTCTGATAATCTACGCACTGAGCCGCCCGCGCCAAAAGCTCGAATATCCCGGCAGATTCGCGCCCGTGGAGTCAAAAGCCAAATCTAAGGAGGCAAAATGAAGAGGATAGCAGTTCTGACGGTGGTTCTGGGCGCCGCTTTTTGCGCATGGGCATTGCTACCGGCGCCGTACGCCACGCCTCTGCCGGCACCGCCTGCCGACGACGACATGGAAAATCCGCGCTACCTCCTTGCCGGTCAAGCCGACGAGGCCATTGCTGCCGGAGACTATGAGGCTGCCGCCGCACGCCTGCTCGAGGCTATCTCGCTGGCGCCCGACGATCCATCCAATGTGCTGCTGCTCTCCAATTTAGGAATGGTATATAGCTGTCAGGACCGCGATAGTCTGGCCCTTGCCACCCTCGACGAGGCGTTGCGCCGAGCGCCGGCCATGACAACCGTTCATGCCAATCGCGCGCGCGTGCTGCTCAAGATGGGGCGCGACGGCGAGGCCTTCGGCGCCTACGGGCGAGTTCTGCAGTCCGACAGCCTCAATGCCGAGGCCAGATACTATCACGGCATGATAGCGCTCTATGGGGGTGATGCTGCCACCGCCGCTGCCGATTTCGGCGTGCTGCGCGATACCGACCCTCTGGGTCTGCCCACGGCGCGAGCCATGGCCACTCTGCTGTCGCTCACGGGCCGCGACAGCGATGCCGTGCCTTATTTTCAACGACTTATCACCGAAGAGCCCCTTGCCGAGTACTATGCCGCGCTTGCCGGTTGCTATCTTTCGGAAGGGCGTCTCACCGAAGCGTCGGCGACCTTAGGCGATGCCTTTGCACGCTATCCGGCCGACCCCGAACTTTATTATTACCGTGCATGGCTGCGCCGCGACCAGTTCCGTCTCGACGATGCCCGTGCCGACGCCCGCCGCGCAGTGGAATTAGGCTTCCCGCGGCGCCGCGCCGAACAACTTTTTAACGACCGATGAAAACATATACAGTCAGGGAGCTAAATATCGACAGCCGTGCCGTCGCTGCCGCCGCCGACGCGCTCGCCGCCGGCAAAATAATCATCTATCCCACCGACACGCGCTATGCCCTGGGCTGCAATGCGCTCGACCGTCGCGCCATCGACCGGCTGTGCCGTCTCAAAGGTATAGACCCGGTTAAGAATACCCTGACGATAGTCTGCCCGACCATCAGCGCCGCCTCGGAGTATGCGCGCATCGACAACCGGGCCTTCGATATCCTGCGGCGCAATCTTCCCGGACCGTTCACCTTCATTCTTCCGGCAGCGCCCACGCTTCCGCGCCCGTTGCGCGAACGCCGCAACGTGGGTATCCGCGTGCCCGACAATGCCATAGCGGCCGCCATCGCCGAGGCCCTCGGCAACCCCATACTGAGCACTTCGGTGCCGGACGCCGCCGATGGTTCGGCACCCGACGCCACAATCGCCGCCATGCTATACGACAGCATTGCAGACGTGGCTCTTGCCATCGACGGGGGCGACCCTGCCGAGGTCGCTCACTCGGCGGTGATCGACATCACCGATGCCGCGCAGCCCGTAGTGCTGCGCGACGGCCCGCGCGAACTCGCCTGACAAAAAAATTTCCCCGGGATACGGGGAAATTTTCTCAAAAATGAAAGAAGCAGAGGATTAAAAACAGTTTCTCACTGTTTCCCGCCGGGGGTGAGCCGACGGGCATTGCGGTTATTCGTTTGTTATCGGCAGCGGGCGCTTGAACACCTCGCGGAACGATAGTAGAGTTTCGGTGCGGGCAAGACCTAAGGGACGTAACTTGCGCTGCACAAGCTGAAAAAGATGTTCGTTGTCCTTGGCTTCCAGCCGCAGGAGAAGGTCGTAAGGCCCGGTGACAAGGTGACACTCCGTCACTTCCGGTATTTTCTTGAGGCCTTCCAGAACATTGTCGAAGTCGGCATCGGGCTGCAGGTTGATGCCAACGTATGCCATGGTGTTGAAGCCCAGGGCTTCAGGGTTAAGGTTGCAATGCGAACCTATTATTACTTTGTTAGCCATCAGACGCTGTACGCGCTGGTGGACGGCGGCTCCGCTGACGCCGTAATCGCGGGCTATCTCCAGGTACGGGGTGCGCGCATTGTCGGCCAGTGCATGGAGTATAGTCAAATCAAGCTTATCGAAATACTGGCGTGGCATGGGTTGGATTTTTAAGTTAAATTACAATCAGTTTTTAAGCTTTATTCATTGTGTATTATAATATTGCTGCAAATATAACTCTTATTCTTTCAATTGCAAAATCCGCACATAAATTTCATGTACCCCGCTGTAATATGCTGTGAGCCACCTTCGAAAGGAAAATGTGGCCTACAGTGCCTCAGAAGGCAGCCGGCCGCGATGCACATATTCGTCTAAATCGCCAATATTTTCGACTTTTTGACCAACTTTTTTCATGCTTTTTATTTGTTGGCTTCTTTTCGGTTGTCCGGTTTTCTGCTTTTGCGTCGCACATAGTCAGTGAGATACACCGTGAAGAGCGGAAACATTATCATCCCCGAAATGGCAAGGAGTACGGCGGTGAACTGGCTCGGTATGGTTGTGGCCGGAATGCGGCAGCCGACGGTACCCATGTTCATTCCGGCCCACCACAGCGCCGTCCAGAAATCGTTGACTTCGGGATTGACGGGTTGCTCGCAGTGGTAGAAGATGAGGGCACAGAAATAACACAAGGTCAGCGCTATCATCACATAACTTACAAAGAGGCTCGTAATGGTGTTTCGCGAGATATATCGCACCACCAGCCACAAGGCCAGAGCACTGCGCGCCAGAGGTATGAACCGCACAAAATAGAGGGTTTGCCAGTCCAGTACGATATCGAAGGCTTCGATGATGTTGAGATAGGGAATGGATAGAAGAAGAAAGGCGAGGCGTCGCCGGAAAAAGCGCCAATGGTTCGGCGCGTTCCACAGTCCGAAGAGGAAATCGACGATAAAGAAGATGCACACCCACAGCTGGAAGGTCATATAGGTGCGATCGTGCAGAAAATTCTCGTTTCGGAGGGTGTCGTACGAGATAAAGACCACCAAAGCCGCCGACAGGGCGAGCACACCGATGTTGAGCCACATGTTGATGTGGCGCAGGGCGCCGGGAAGGCGGTAAACGGGGGCATCCGGTTGTGATGAATTCATGTTTACCCTTTCATAAAGGTGTTCAGGATAAAAACACCTGCGGCACCATTATTGTTTTAGCTTTCCTGAGGGGTGTATTTGACAAAAATTTTGTATCTTTGGCAATCAAAAACCCTAAACTGACACTATGACACATTTTAGCGACGCCGACAAGGCACAGATGGCCGCGAAAGGTATTTCTGAACAACGAGTTGAGGCCCAACTCGAACGTTTCCGCACCGGTTTCCCGTATCTCCACATAGTAGCGCCGGCTACAGCCGGCCAAGGCATCATGGTGGCCGACGACGAACTGACGGCTGCCTGCGAGGCCCGCTGGGCCCGTTATCTGGCAGATGGCGGCACGGTGCTCAAATTCGTGCCGGCTTCCGGCGCTGCCTCGCGCATGTTCAAGGCGCTGTTTGCCTTTGTCGACGGCAAGGATGCCACGCCCGCGGAAGGCAGCCCTGTGGCCGATCTGCTGGCAAACATCAGGAAATTCGCTTTCTATGCCGACCTCAATGCCGCTCTTCGGCGCATTCACGGCAAAGGCGTGGAAGAACTTCTTGCCGATGGCAAAGCCAAGGAGGTTGTAGCCGGCATAATACTTCCGGAAGGCCTCAACTACGGCGCTCTTCCCAAGGCGCTCCTCAAATTCCACCGCTATGCGGCCGGCAAAGTGCGCACGGCCCTGGAAGAACAACTCGTCGAGGCTGCCGAGATGAGCGAGGGCGCTCCCGATGTGAACGTGCATTTCACTGTCAGCTCAAATCACCACACACTGTTCGACAAGGCACTGGCAAACGCCATCCCGGTGATAGAGAAAGAAACGGGGCGGCACTTCCACGTGAGTCTTTCCGAACAGAAACCCAGCACCGACACCATAGCTGCCGCACCCGACGGCGAGCCCTTCCGCGACGAGGAAGGCAAGCTCGTGTTCCGTCCCGGCGGTCACGGCGCCCTGATAGAGAACCTTGACGACATAGACTCCGAAGTGGTGTTTATCAAAAATATCGACAATATCGCCGCCGCCGAACTGCGCGGTCGATCAGTGCCATATAAGAAACTGCTGGGAGGTATGCTCATGCTCGTTGCCGACCGCATCGAAAGCTTCATAGCAGCAATAAAGGAAGGTGCCGACGGCGCTGTCCTCGACGAGGCCGAACGTTTTTGCCGCATGATGCTCACCCTTGACGGCGATGCCCTGGGCAGCGACCTGCCCGCAGCCGAGCGCGCCCGCGCTCTCCTTGCCATCCTCGACCGGCCGTTGCGCGTATGCGGTATGGTGCGCAACGAAGGGGAGCCCGGCGGCGGTCCGTATCTGGCATACAGCAGCGATGGCTCGATGGTGGCTCCCCAAATTCTGGAATCGTCGCAGATCGACCTCAGCAAGCCCGAGAACAAGGCCATGATGGCGTCGGCCTCGCATTTCAATCCCGTGGATCTCGCCTGCCGTCTGCGGCGTGCCGACGGTACATCGTACGACCTTGCCGATTATGTGGACCCCTCCACCGGGTTCATTTCCGAAAAGAGCCTCAACGGCCGCGACCTGCGCGCCCTCGAGTTGCCCGGCCTCTGGAACGGCGCCATGAGCGACTGGAACACTGTGTTCATGGAGGTACCGGCCTATACATTCACCCCTGCAAAAACCGTCAACGACCTTCTGCGCCCCGCGCATCAGGCCGATAACAAATAAATACAGAACCAAACACCGAGCACTATGCCAACCGGCAAAATAATAATCATCGCCGCGCCCTCCGGCTGCGGCAAGAGCACCATAATAAATGCGCTGATGGACGGCGGCGACCTCAACCTGGGCTTTGCCGTATCGGCCACCACACGTCCGCCGCGTGCCGGCGAGGCCGACGGCGTGAACTATTATTTCATGAGCGAGGAGGCTTTTCGCGACGCTATCCGTGAGGGCGAGTTCGTGGAATTCGAGGAAGTATATCCGGGTCGGTTCTACGGCACTCTGCGCTCAGAGATTGACCGCATCACCGGCGAGGGCCACAACATAATACTTGACCTCGACGTCAACGGCGCCCTGCGCGTGAAGGATATGTACGGCGCCCGTGCCGTGTCGATCTTCATAGAGCCGCCGAGCATCGACGCCCTGCGCCAACGCCTCGAGAACCGCGCCACCGAGACCCCCGAGAGCATCGACGAGCGCGTGGACCGCGCCACTTACGAGATATCGCGCGCCGGCGCTTTCGACTATCGCGTGGTGAACGACGACCTCGGCGAAGCTATTGGCCGAACTCACAGAATCATCGAAGCATTCAGCACCCTCGGTGCCGACGCCTGACAACATGGACAACGATAGCGAAAAACGACCCGAGATTATCGGTGTGTTCGGCGGCTCGTTCAATCCCGTGCACATAGGCCACATGATGCTCGCCAGCTACCTCAGCCAATGGGGGTATGTGGACAAAGTGTGGCTCACCCTCTCGCCGCAAAGCCCCATGAAGGACGGCGCGGCCCTGTTGCCCGACGTGAAGCGCCTCGACATGCTCACCCTCGCCGCAAAGGGAGCACGGAATATCGACATCTGCGACATCGAACTGACGATGCCGCGTCCGTCGTATACCATCGACACTTTGCGGCTGCTGCGCGAGCGCTATCCCGACACCCGTTTCCGTCTCATTGTCGGCAGCGACAACTGGAAGGTGTTCGAGCGCTGGCGCGAACCGCAGGCAATACTCGATGAATTCGGCGTACTGGTATATCCCCGCCCCGGCTACCCGGTGGAGCTGCGCAACGTCGACGGTCTCGAGGTGGTGCAGTCGCCGATGGTGCATCTTTCCAGTTCATTTATCCGCGATGCCATAATGCGCGGGCGCGACATGACCTACTTCCTGCCGCAGGGAGTGTACAAATACATAATCGACAACAAGCTATACGCCAAGCAATGAGCACAACAGCACAAATAGCCCTCGCTGGACTCGCAGCCGAATACTGCCGGGTTGTGGAGGATGCCGCGGAAACGGCACCGCAGACGTTTCTCCATGAAGTACTGCGATACCTGCCGAGATTATACATCACCATTGCGGATATGACCGACGGCGTCACCGCCTCTGACAACGGGATGATCTACCCGGCACTCGACGAGACCTCCTACGAGAGCGCCCGAGCCTCCATGGCCGCGTTGTTAGGTGAGTACGACACATATCTGGACACTCAGGTGGATGACATGATGTACTCCGACACTCCCGTTGCAGTATCGCTCTCCGAAAGGCTTGCGGACATCTACCAGGCCATGTACGACCTTGCCGACAATCTGCGCCAGGTTCCCGACGCAGCTGCCGACGAGCTGATGGAGAACCTTGCAGACAACTTCGAAACATATTTGGGCGATACGCTCTCCGACGCCCTGCGTGCCGCCAACCGCCTTTATTATTCAAGACATCTCGACAATGACCCCGACATCTGAACAACTGCAGCGCGCCCGCGCTCTTTGCGATTTCCTGCGGCACTCGCCCGTAAATTTCCTTGCCGTGCACACCGTTCGGCAGATGCTCGACGCCGCCGGATTCACGGCGCTGAACATGGCGGAGCGATGGACTCTCTCTGCCGCCACGCCATACTATGTGACGGTCAACGACTCGGCGGTTTTTGCCTTCGTCACGCCGTCCGGGGCGCCCTCGGCACCGCTGAGAGTGATTGCCGCGCACAGCGACTCGCCCTGTTTCCGTCTCAAGCCTCACTGCGAGATCGGAGCCGAGGGCGCCGTCAAACTCAATACTGAGGTCTACGGCGGCCCGATACTCTACACGTGGTTCGACCGTCCGCTGTCGCTTGCCGGGCGTGTGATTCTTCGTACATCCGACCCCATACACCCTCAGCGGCGCATCGTCGATTTCAAACGGCCACTCATGGTGATACCTCATCTGGCAATCCATTTCAACCGCGAGGTAAACGCCGGCAACAAGATATCGGCCCAGAAAGACATGCTGCCCGTGGTGGCCTTGTCAGGAGTAAATCCCGCCGGGCTTATAAGAAACCTCACAGCCGCCGAACTGGGAGTGGCGCCGGACGATATCCTCGATTATGACCTGTCGCTCTACGACACTGCTTTGCCGGCCATAGTTGGCGCCGACAGTTCGATGATATGCGCGGGGCGCCTCGACGATCTCAGCATGGTGCATGCCGCCACCGAGGCCTTCCTGACAGCAGCAAAGGTGAAAGAGGCCGCCACAACACGCGTACTTGCCATCTTCGACAACGAGGAGACCGGCTCGCAGACCAAGCAGGGCGCCGGTTCCACGGTGTTCGAGCACATCATGCGGCGCATGGTCTATGCTCTTGGCGGCAGCGATGACGATTTCATCCGTTCCATCGCCGGCGGCTTCCTGGTGTCGGCCGACAATGCCCACGGTTTTCACCCCAACTACCCGGAGAAGTACGACCCCACGAACCACCCCGTGCTCGGTGGCGGCCCGTGCATAAAAATCAATGCCAGGTGCAAATACATGACCGATGCCGACACGGCGGCGGTGTTCGCCGAAGTTTGCCGGCGTGCCGGCGTGCCCTTCCAGTATTTTGTCAACCACAGCGACAGTGCCGGCGGCTCGACGTTGGGCAATATCCTCACGGGCAGCCTGCCGCTG
This sequence comes from Muribaculaceae bacterium, assembly GCA_017621055.1. Lineage (GTDB taxonomy): Bacteria > Bacteroidota > Bacteroidia > Bacteroidales > Muribaculaceae > CAG-873. Next base: position 133,951 of record JAGATX010000009.1, read on the forward strand.
CGCGGCGTCGATATGGGTGCGCCGGTATGGGCCATGCACAGCGTGAGCGAGACGGCATCGGTGGCCGACCATTCCTATTGTATCGACGCTTTCACAACGTTCTATGGCCTCTGACCGTTTCGGCGCCCCCATGGGCGTCCTTTTCGACCTTGACGGTGTGCTTATCGACACCGAACCGGTGTACACGCGAATCTGGCAGGAAATCGATGCTCGTTTTCCCACGGGTGTCGACAATTTCGCCCTGAAAATCAAGGGCACGACGCTGCCTGACATAATGAGCCGCTACTATCCGGACCCGGATGTTGACGCCGAAGTGCGGAAAATGCTCGAACAGAGCGAAAAATCAATGCCTTACCCGCTGTTCGGCGGCGCTGTGGTCTTTCTGGAAGAGCTGCGTCGCGAGGGCATACCGGCGGCCATAGTCACCAGCAGCGGCGATGCCAAGATGTCGCGGCTTTTCGGCATGTATGCCGGATTGCGCGAGCTGTTCGGCGCAGTCGTGACCGATTCGATGGTCAGCCGCTCCAAACCGGACCCCGAGGGCTATATTCTCGGCGCTAAGCTGCTGGATGTCCCGTCGCAACGTTGTGTGGTGTTCGAGGATTCTTTCAACGGGCTGCGTGCGGGTCGAGCCGCCGGAGGCAAGGTGGTGGCGTTGGCGACCACCAACCCGCGCGAGAGCCTCGAAGGCCTGGCCGATGATCTTATAGATTCTATTTCAGAGTATAACGTAGAAAAAATGAAGGCGCTGTTCGGTTAACAGCGCCTTCATCATATCTTTCACCGTAAGGGGAGTCCGGCACGGCTCCTCTTTCTGATGTCAGCAGGCTTTGAAGCTGAGGTCCAGACCCTTGACGGAGTGGGTGAGGGCACCCACGCTGATAAAGTCCACGCCGGCTTCGCCGTATTGGCGGAGAGTGTCGAGTGTAATGCCTCCCGACGACTCGATTTCCACGCCGGGGGCTTTGGCGCGGATGAGTTTCACTGCCTCGGCGGTGCGTGCCGGTGTGAAGTTGTCGAGCATTATGCGGTCCACACCGGCGCCGATAGCCTGTTCTATCTCGTCGGTGTTGCGCACCTCCACCTCTATCTTGAGGTCTTTGCCTTTTTCGCGGCAGTACTCTTTTGCGCGAGCCACGGCGTTGGCTATTCCTCCGGCAAAGTCCACGTGGTTGTCCTTGATTAGAATCATGTCGAACAGGCCGATGCGGTGATTTGAGCCGCCGCCGATAGCCACGGCCTCTTTTTCGAGAATTCTCATTCCCGGTGTGGTCTTGCGGGTATCCAGCACGCGGCAGGGCAGGCCTTTGAGGCGACGCTGGTACTCGGCGGTGACGGTGGCAATGCCACTCATGCGCTGCATGATGTTGAGCATGAGTCGCTCTGTCTGGAGCAGCGAGCGCACGGGGCCTTCCACCACGAAAGCTACGTCGCCGGGCTTCACTTCGGTGCCGTCGGGGATGTAGACGGTCATTTTGAGGTTAGGGTCAAAGCGGTTGAACACGCGGCGCGCGGCTTCCACCCCGGCGAGGATGCCCGGCTCCTTGACCAGGAGCTTCTGGCGCCCGACGGCATCGGCAGGTATGGTGCTGAGGGTGGTGTGGTCACCGTCGCCTATGTCCTCGGCGAACGACAGGGTTATAAGATCATCGATGAGTTCTTCTTTGCTTTTCATATGCAGGGTTATTTCAGACGTTCGAGAGCGTGGGCGATACGGCGCATGGCTTCGGTGATGGCCTCGTCGGAGGCGGCGTAGCTCAGGCGCAGGTAGCCGGGAGCTCCAAAGGCGTCGCCGGCTACGGTGGCTACATGAGCCTCTTCCAGAAGATACATGGCAAGGTCGGCGGAGCTGACGATAGTACGCCTGCCGTCGCTGCGGCCGAAATAATGGCTCACTTCAGGGAAGAGGTAGAAAGCTCCCTCGGGCTTGTTTACCTTAAGGCCGGGAATTCCCGAGGCGAGGCGCACCACCAGGTCGCGACGCCGCTCGAAGGCGCGGCGCATTTCTTCCACGCATTCCTGCGGGCCGGTATAAGCGGCTTCGGCGGCTTTCTGGGCGATGGACGACACGCCGGCCGTCATCTGGCCCTGCAGTTTGGACACCGCTTTGGCGATGTCGGCGGGAGCGGCGCAGTATCCTATTCTCCAGCCGGTCATGGCATAGGCTTTCGAAACTCCGTTGATGAGCACTGTGCGGTCGGCGATTTCGGGGAAGGAGCCCAGCGATACGAAAGGCTTGCCGGTATAAAGAATGTGCTCGTAAATCTCGTCGGCGATGATTGTCACCTGCGGGAAATCCACCAGCGCATCGACCAGAGCACGCAGTTCGTCGGCCGAATACACACTGCCGGTGGGATTGGAGGGTGAGCACAGAATAAGAGCGCGGGTGCGGGGACCGATTGCACTGCGCAATTGGTCGGCGCTGATCTTGAAATCGCTGTCGATGCCCGTGAGCACTTCCACGGGACGGGCGCCGGCGAGTTTCACCAGTTCGGTATAGCTCACCCATGCCGGCGTGGGTATCACCACCTCGTCGCCATCGTTCAGAATGGCGAGGAGGACTTCGGCAAGGGCATGTTTTGCACCGTTGCCCACCACAATCTGCTCGGGAGCGTAGGTCAGACCGTTTTCGCGGCTCAATTTGCCGGCGATGGCCTTGCGGAGGCTCAGATAGCCGGGCACCGGGCTATAGAAAGTATAGTTTTCGTCGATGGCCTTCACCGCCGCCGCCTTGATGTGGGCGGGAGTGTGGAAATCGGGTTCACCCACCGATAGATTGATGACGTCGATACCGGCAGCTTTCATCTCGTTGCTTTTCTGCGACATAGCGAGGGTCTGCGAGGCTGCCAGACTCTTTACTCTATTAGAAATTCTGTCCATTCTCATAAATTTTATGCAAACATACGAAAAATGCGCCGTTAAATCAAATCTGTATTTTTGAAGAGGCTACTGAATTGCCGATGGCGCGCACAACATAGACACCGTGCGCAAGGTTCCCGATGTAGAGGGTATCGCCTGAAACATCGGCGACGAGCACACCGGCAAGGTTGAAGAGTTGTACGCGTTCAGCGCCGGGAGCGTATAGCGTAGCGCCATCGACGAAGATGGCAGGCTCGGAATTTCCGAGGGCCACGTTGCCCACTCCGCTTTCGTAATTATCGTATTCAAAGCCTATTCGTGCTATTTTTACAGAGCAATGCTTGCCACCGTCGGCAGTGACGGCCGGCTCAACCGAGAGGTTGGAGAAAGTCACGGGCCACGAGGTTGCCGCCCCAGTGCCGAGTTCGTCGGCGAGCGTCCACGACAGCGACACTGCGCCGGCGATGTCCTTCTTGCTCAGAATTACAGGGCGTGCGGCATCGGCGGCCTTGAGTGTGATGTTGAATGCCTTGACGTTGTAATCGCCGGCATCGAGGTCCACAACAAAGCGGTCGGGGCGTCCGAAACTCGTCAATGTCTTTGCAAGAGTGAGTTTTGGAGCGCGGACATTGGTGATGTTCATGTCGAGAGTCAGCGAGCCGTCGGCACCGGGGGTGAAGGAGGCGTCGGCGCCCACTCCGCTGCGTGTCATTTTCCACTGGTCGGCAATCCATTCCTCGACAAGGGGACGGAAGGGTGCTTCGGCAATTTCGACGGCCACGGTGGACGTCAGTACGAGGTCGCCGCGACGTGCGGTGACACCCGTCACGCCGTTTGCCACAGCCGTCAGTACACCGGTTGAGGCTTCGACCGTCGCTACCGACGGGTCGTCGACGGTCCACTCGAAAGCCTTCGGTGCCAGAGGCATGCTCTTTCCGTCGACTGTTGCGCTCATGGGGAGCACGAACTCGCCGCTCTTGTCGATGACAATGCGTTCAAGGTCTATTCGGGCATCGGTGGCTTCTACGACAGTGACGGGGATGGTGCACGTCATGGTTCCCGCCGTCGCGGTGAGGGCGTAGCAGCCGGTAGTCGTGCCGGTCACGCTGCGACCCTCCGGCGCAAGGCCTTCGGGGGCAGTCAGCACGATATCTCCGTCGAAGTCGGTATCGATAAGTTCGCCGTTGGAGTTGTAACCGTAGATCACGGGAGTATACGAGCCGTATAGGGCTATGCGGCATGCCGGGTCTGCGAAGGCTATGGCGCTGACGTTGTTGTCGGCGGGAGCGTCGACGGCGAAGTACAGACCATTGCCGACGGCGCGTTCCTGGCCGTCGCGCGGGTGGTTTGCAATACCGGTATGGCTCATATATAGGGCTGTGGAGCCGCCACCGTCGAGGTCGAGGGCGTCGTAGCAGCCGAGGGCAGCCATGAGGTCGGCGGCCTCGAAGTAGGTCACTCCGCTGCTGAACGCGCCGCCGTCGGCTGTGGCCATGACCACACGGTTACCGTCGGCCGATATGCCGGCCAGCGAGCGCGGGTACTTGGAGGTGGGTGTGTTTATCCATCGGATGGCCTCGGTGGTGACCACACCTTGGTTGAGGATGCGCACGTCGCCGCCTATCATTTCTGTCAGCTGCGGCTTGGCATTGCCGCGCGTGGGCAAGGTGACTCCGATTTTCAGTTTCACGATGTCGCCGTCGGCAAAACCGTCGATGAATTCGTTGGCATATGCCACGTCGGCCGATATTACAATGCCGTTGGCAGGAATTGCCATATTGCCGTCGCTGCTCCAGCCGCCTTTGACAATGTATTTAATGCTTTTGTTGAACCGGGGCACGGCGTCCTCGGCGGGCACCAGCGCAATTTCCCGGCCGCCGGGGATGGTGCCCGTCGTCGCGCCCATGTAGTGATTGTAAACCATCAGCTCGTTGCTGCAGCGGGGATAGTTCATAGCCGTTGCGGTCACCACTGTGCTGCCATCGTTATTTAGGAGCTTGCAGGTGATTGTTGGAGCGTCGATCCACGCGCCGCCCTCGCCGTCGAAAATGAGGGCGCTGTTGTGGCTCACGGCGTCGATCATGTCGGGAGCGGCGAATTCACCGCCGATGGCGCACGCCATGTTGGGATATCCCAGAATGGCGTTGCCTAAGTGATGGTTGGCGGCGAAGGCGCCGGTGATGAAGAAGTCGCCGTTGATGCCGGCGACATAGCGGCGGTCGCTGCCGGAGTGTCGTTGTGCCATTGACGTTATGCTCTCGGCGGTGCGGCACTGGTCGTGACCGATGAGCACACGCGGCGATACCGTGGCGCCGGCGATGTCGCGCTGCAGAGTCACGGCATAGACCTGAACGGTACGGCTGCCGGCGGTGAGCTGCAGGTGCGTGTGGTATGTGCCGGGCGCTATGGCGTAGTGGGCAATAGTGTCGGTGGTGAAATCCGTGCCCTGAAGGTTGATGTTGCCGGCGGCGAGAGCGCAGCAGGGCAGGGCGAGGACGCTGAGCAGAAGATAGGGTTTCATAGAATAAGTGTGGTGTATTTCATTAGTATATAAGGCGAAAATTAAAAGAGTATGCCGCCCCTCTGACGGGAGCGGACATACTCTTTATATATCATGAGTCAGCGGCGGCGGCGACGGTCGGCGGCCTGCTGCTGAGCGCGCTGTGCGGCCTGGGCCTGACGGCTGGCAGCTTCCAGACGTGCCATGAACCCTTTTTTCTTGCGGGGCTTGGCGGCGTTGGCTGCCATCTCGGCGCGTATCTTGTCGTCGTTGGTGAAATGGCGGAAGATCCACGTCTGTATAATGGTGATGAGCAGCGAGATGAAGTAGTAATAGGTCAGGCCCGACGCATAGTCGTTGAATATGAACAGGAACATGACGGGCATGAGGTACTGCATGAGCTTCATGCCGGGCATGCCGGTGCTGGGCTGCGAGCTCATGGATATGCGGATGTAGATAATGTTCACGGCCGTCATCAGCAGGCAGAACAGGCTTACATGGTTGCCGTAGAACGGTATGCTGAACGGCAATGTAAGGATGGAGTCGGGCGCTGACAGATCGTGGGCCCACAGGAACGACTGGCCGCGCAGCTCGATTGCCGAAGGGAAGAATGAGAACATGGCTATGAGCACGGGCATCTGAAGCAGCATGGGCAGGCAGCCCGAGAATGGACTGGCGCCGGCGCGGCTGTAGAGTGCCATAGTCTCCTGGCTGCGCTGCATTGCCTGATCCTGACCGGGATATTTCTCGTTGATTGCCTTGATTTCGGGAGCGAGCACTTTCATGCGCGCCTGGCTGCGGTAGCTCTTGAAGGTGAACGGGAAAATAATGATTTTGATGAAGATGGTCAGCAGCAGGATTATAATGCCGTAGTTGGCGATGTAGTGACCCAGGAAGGTGAATACCGGAATCACTATCAAGGTGTTGATCCAGCGGAAAATGCCCCAGCCAAGGGGTATGAGTCGCGTGAGGTCGAGATCCTCGTCGATGCCGAGGGTATCGTCGAGCGACGATAGCAGAGGGTAGGAGTTGGGGCCGAAGTACCAGTCGAATGCCGCTGCCGTGCCGTCGGCGCCGGAGTAGGGTACCACGGCTGCCATGGTCATATCCTTGAGAAACAGCGGGTTTTTGTCGAGCGCCGAGCTGGTGACCGTTGCCGAGCTGATGGCGTCGCGGGCAATGAGCACGCTCGAGAAGAACTGGTTTTTGAAGGCTACCCAGCGCAGACGGCCGTTGAGGTTCTCGCTGTCGTTGCCGGAGGCGCTGAGGTCGTCAGGACTTTCTCCCACATATTTATAGTATATCGCGCTGTTACGCTCTTCGAAAGTACGGCCAACCTCGTTACGTGCCATTTTCTGGTGCCAGTTCAGCTCCATATGGCTTGTGGAAGGAGGCAGTACGGCGTCCATTCCCTGCTGGAACACTTCCATGCGGAGCAGGTAGTTGTCGGGCGATAGGGCGTAGCGTATACCCCATGTGGCGCCGGCAGTGGGGTGGATTGTCATCACCACGGCGGAGTCGCCCTCGGCCACGGCCTCGAAGTTGAAGTCGCGGGTGTCTATGCGCTGTTCGGCGGTGAAGAAACTGAAGCCGTAGCCGTCGGTAGCGTCGCGCATGAGGAGCACATCGCTGCTGTCGCCGATTTCGGTGCGGAATGTTTTGAGGCGGACCTGCGCCACACGTGCGCCGCGGGTTGTGAGCGTAACGGCCAGCGAGTCGTTTTCGAGCACATACTCGCTTTCGTCGCCGCCGAGATAGCGCGAAAGGCCCTCGTAGCGGTGCGCATTGTCGATGAATGTACGCAGGGTAGCGGTGGCACGTGCCTTCTGCACGGGTGTGAGGGCAACATCGCCGGCAAGGAAGGCGTCGACAGGCACGATTGTATCGGCGGCGGCGACGGTGCCTTCCAGACGACCGTTGGCGTCGCTGAGATTGAGGCCTTCGGAAGTATAGGTGAAGGTATTGTCGCTGCCGGGAATGCCCGTGGCGTGCAGGGCAGTGAGCAGTGCTGTGGTGTCGGCGGCACCGAGGGGCTCGACGCCGGGTGCCGATGCTGTGGAGGCCGGCGCCGTGGTCTCGGCGGGTGTGGCCTGGGGGTTCTTGGCGTCGCTTTTTGTGAAATAGAAAAAGCCGAACATTATGGCCGCTATCAGCAGCAGCCCGGTTATTGTGTTTTTATCCATGTTATTTTTCGGTTTCAGCCATTAGCCTCATCTGGTGGCGTTCCACCGAGGCGTTGATGAACGAACGGAATATCGGGCTGGGCGACAGCACCGTAGATGAATATTCAGGATGATATTGGGTACCGACAAACCATTTTTTGCCGGGAACTTCCACTACTTCCACCAGGTTTGTCGCCGGGTTGATGCCCACGCACTTCATGCCGGCGTTCTCGAAAGCCTCGCGGTAGGCGTTGTTGAACTCGAAGCGATGGCGGTGACGCTCGCGCACGGTCTCGGTGCCATAGGCTTTGCCGGGTGTGCTGTCGGGGTCGAGGCGGCATTCGTAGGCTCCCAGACGCATGGTACCTCCGAGGTTCGATATGTTTTTCTGTTCCTCCATCAGGTCTATGACGGGGTTGGAGGTATGCGTGTCCATTTCCGTGGAGTTTGCATCGGCGAGGCCGAGCACATTGCGTGCGAATTCTATCACCATGCACTGCATTCCCAGACATATGCCGAATGTGGGCACATCGTGCTCGCGGCACCAGCGGAGAGCCACGAATTTGCCCTCGATGCCTCGTTGGCCGAAGCCGGGAGCTATGATCACGCCGTCCATATCGGCAAGGCGTTCGTCGACGTTACCATCCGTGAGTTTCTCCGAGTGCACATACACAAGGTTGAGGCGCCGGTTGGCGTAGGTGGCTGCATGGAGCAATGCTTCGGAGATGCTCTTGTAGGCGTCCTGAAGTTCCACGTACTTGCCGACGACGGCTATGTTGACGGTCTCGGTGGCGTTGTCGAGTTTTTCGATGAATTCCATCCATTTCTCCATGTGGGGCTCGCCCTCGAAAGGAGTTTCGGTCTTCCGAAGTACTATTTCGTCGAGGTGCTGGCGGTGCATGTTCAGCGGCACCTTATAGATGGAGTTCACATCCTGCGACTGAACCACGCTGTCGGGTGCAACGTTGCAGAACAGCGCTATTTTGCGGCGCATGTCGGCAGGAATGTCCTTTTCGGTGCGTAGCACCAGCACGTCGGGCTGTATGCCCACTTCCTGCAGAGCCTTGACCGAGTGCTGCGTGGGCTTGGTCTTGAGCTCTTTGGCAGCGGCGATATACGGCACGTAGGTAAGATGGATGCACAGGCTGTTCTTGCCTAGTTCCCATCGCAGCTGGCGCACGGCTTCGAGGAACGGCAGCGATTCGATGTCGCCTACGGTGCCTCCTATCTCGGTGATTATGAAGTCATAGTCATCCTTCACGCCCAGAAACTTGACGCGGCGCTTGATTTCGTCGGTGATGTGCGGCACGATCTGCACGGTTTTGCCCAGATAGTCGCCGTGGCGTTCCTTTTCGATAACGCTCTGATAGATACGGCCGGTGGTCACATTGTTGGCGCGGGAAGTGCGCACGTTGGTAAACCGCTCGTAGTGACCGAGGTCAAGGTCGGCCTCGTGTCCGTCTTCGGTGACGTAGCACTCGCCGTGCTCGTAGGGGTTGAGAGTTCCTGGGTCGATGTTTATGTACGGGTCGAACTTCTGGATTGTGACCTTGAAGCCACGCGCCTTCAGCAGGCAGGCCAGCGACGACGAGATTATTCCCTTGCCGAGGGAGGAAACCACGCCTCCGGTGACAAATATGTATTTGGTATCCACTTTTTGGTGTATTAGCGTATTTTTGGCAAAATTACTAAAAATTTTCCGAAGAGCAAAGAAGAAAGTCGGCGACGACGAAGGTGCTTCCGCCTATATATATCAAATCGTCCGGCGCAGTGGTGCTTACCGCTATGTCGACGGCCTCTTTAACGGTGGGGCTCACCTTGCCGGCGATGCCGTTGTCAGCGGAGATCGCCGCTGTGCTCGCGGCCTCGCGGCGCCGTGGCGTCGACGGTGCTGTGAAGATATACTCCACGTTGTGCGGCATATATGGCATGATGGCGGCCACGTCCTTGTCGGCCACAAAGCCCAGCACGGCCACCACACGGCGTTTGCACGCCTCCTGCGCAAGCGCCGGACCCAGATACTGCCATGCGCCGGCGTTGTGGCCGGTGTCGATAATGAAATTGCGGCCGTTCCGGTTCAGCGACTGCCATCGGCCCTGCAGTCCCGCCAGCGAGCACACATTGCCGAAGCCGCGGGCAACGGCATCGCTGCCGATGTCGAAGCGCTCCGACAGCAGAGCCATGGCGCTTAGCACCGTTCTGCCGTTCAGAGCCTGAAAGGCGCCGCGCAGTTCGCCGGAAAAATCGCCCCAGGGAGTGTCGGTGTATTCCACAAGACCGTCGGCGCCGACAGTGGTCCGGCACAGAGGGTGGTCGCCGGCAAAGATTATCGGAGCACGGCGTTCGGCGGCGACGCGCTCAAAGACGGCTCTCACATCGCCCTCGGCCTCGCCGACAACCACCGGCACGCCGTCTTTTATTATACCGGCCTTTTCGGCGGCAATCTGCGTCAGGGTGTCGCCGAGGAGCGCCGTGTGGTCGGCCGATATGTTTGTTATCACACTCAGAACGGGCGTTATGATGTTTGTGCTGTCGAGACGGCCGCCCAGACCTGTCTCTATCACGGCGACGTCGACCTTGCCGGCGGCGAACCAATCGAAGGCCATGATTGTGGCAAGTTCGAAGAACGATGGGCGCAGCGTGCTCCCCGACTCGAGAAAACGGCGGGTGAAGTCCACCACAAAGTCGTGGCTCACGGTTTTGCCGTCTATGCGTATCCTCTCGTCGAAGTCCGCGATGTGCGGCGATGTGTAGAGGCCCGTCCGGTAGCCGGCGGCGGTGAGGATGGCGGCGATGGTCGATGCCGTGCTGCCTTTGCCGTTGGTGCCTGCTATGTGGATGGTCGGGTAATTGCGTTCGGGATGGCCGAAGAGGGCTGCCAGCGCCTCGGTGGTACCCAGTCCGGGCTTGTAAGCTCCAGCGCCGCTGTGCTCGAACACCGGCAAGGCGCTGTAAAGATAATCTAATGTCTGGCGATAGTTCATCAGAATATGAAATAGCCTGATATACCGGCTAATATGATAAGAAGAATTGGATGGATGCGCGTAAACAGCGCGCAGGCAAGGGCGCCGGCGCACAGAGCGGCGCTGATGGCTATGTCGGCGGTGTCGGTGCCGAAATTGGCGCCGTTCATCAGCAACAGTGCCGCCGATGCTATGAGCCCTACCACGACAGGGCGCAGGCCCTTGAAAATGCCTTTTATCACGGGGCTTTCGCGGTGCCGCGCAATGTAGTGGCCGGCGTAGCGCACAAGCACGAACGACGGCAGGACAACCACAAGGGTGCACACTATCGAGCCGAGGATGCCGAACAGCGGCGACTGCAGTGCCGGCGATGATACTCCCGGGGCAACGTACCCTATGTATGTTGCCGAATTGATGCCTATGGGTCCGGGCGTCATCTGCGAGATGGCTACGATGTCGGTAAACATCTGCTCGGTAATCCATCCGGGTGTAACGATCTCGTTTTCGATGAGAGCGAGCATGGCATAACCGCCGCCGAAGCCGAAGAATCCGATTTTGAGATAGCTCCATATCAGCCGCAGGTAAATCATTGCTTTTCCTCCTTTCTTTTTTCGAGGGCTCGGCGGCTGCGGCGTGTGAGCCACCAGCCGGCGGTGCCACCCGCCACTATCCACAATATGGGATTTGAGACAACCGGCAGTTTGGACCATATCAGCAAGGCCACGGCCGCCGGTATCCATGCCGTGCGCCAGCCTATGCCCGATGCGCGGGCAGTGGTGATGACCGGCGCTATTATGAGCGCCACCACCACCGGACGGATGCCTTTGAAGATTGCCGTAAGTGCCGGGCTGCCCGTGATGGCCTCAGGGGTGAGGAACATGGCGATTGCGAGGATGATGAAAAAGCTCGGCGCTATTGTGCCGAGTGCGGCGGCAAGGCTGCCGCGCAGACCGGCGGTGCGGTCGCCCACGACAACGGCGATATTCACTGCCAGAATACCGGGCATGGACTGCGCCACGGCAAGGAGGTCCAGAAATTCCGTTTTGTCGAGCCAGCGGTGACGGTCGACGACCTCGCGCTCTATAATGCTGATCATGGCCCAGCCGCCGCCGAAGGTGAAGGCGCCGATTTTGAAGAAAGTGGTGAACAGACGCGATACCGGGGCAGCCATGACCGTCAGAATTCTACAACCGTTATACCCGGTCCGCCGAACCGCACGTCCTCGTCGTGATAATCTGTCACGGCGCTCACTCCGGCGAGGTAGGCGCGGATTGACTGGCGGAGGGCGCCGGTGCCGGTACCGTGGAGGATGCGCACGCGCGAGGCGTTGAACTGGATGGCATCGTCGATAAAGTACATCACAGCCTGCACGGCTTCGTCGGCGCGCATGCCCCGGACGTCGATTTCGTTGCTGAACGCCAGCTGGCGCTCGCGCGAGGCCGCCGAGGTCTGGGCGGAGATATATGACGACGGGGAGGCGGAGGGCGCCTTTTTCAGGGTGCGGCGCAGCCGGTCGGTTTTCACCGATGTACGCATGCTGCCGAACACCACTGTGGCGTTGCGGCCGCTGATGCTCTCTATGGTTCCCACGGCCGTGCCGCCGTCGGCCATCACCACATTGTCGCCGGGTGCGAGAGGGCGTTCGGCGCCCGTGGCAGCGGGCTTGGATTCGGGCTTTTTGCGTGCCTTTGGCACTTTTCGGGCCAGGGCTTCGCTGTTCTTTCCGTTTTCGTCGAGGGCGCGGCGTTCGTCGCCGAGGCGGCGGCGGGCTTCGGCGGTGCGTTCGCGGTCGGCCTGTGCCTCGCGGATGTCGCGGATTGTGCGCTCTATGGCTGCGTTGCTGCCTTCGAGGATGCGGCGTGCCTCGTCGCGCGCCTCGCCGATAATTTCGCGGCGTTTTCCGCGCAGGGTCTCCAGCTCGGTGTCGTAGCGTGCCAGCGTTTCGTCGATTTGCTTTTCTTTGCGGCGAATGTCGGCGCGTTTGTTCTCCCAGTAGCGGCGGTCGCGCGCTATGTCGAGCAGATAGCGGTCCATGTTCACGTAGTCGCTGCCCACTATCTCCTTGGCATCGGCTATTATGCTGTCGGGAATGCCCGTCTTGCGGGCTATCTCTATGGCGAAAGAGCTGCCGGGGTTGCCTATGGACAGTCGGAATGTGGGCTGCATCAGTGCCCGGTCGTAGAGCATCGAGGCGTTGACCAGGCCGGGTGTTTCCTCGGCGAACTGCTTGAGGTTGTGGTAGTGGGTGGTTATCACACCCCATACGCCTTCATTGTTCAGGGCCTTGAGAACGGCCTGCGCTATGGCGCCGCCGATCTGGGGTTCGGTGCCGGAACCGAATTCGTCGATGAGCACAAGGGTTCGGCTGTTGCCGTTGGCAAGGAAATACTTCATGTTCCGCAGGTGCGAGGAGTATGTGCTCAGGTCGTTTTCCATGCTCTGGTCATCGCCGATGTCCATAAAGATGTTCTCCATCACGCCAACGTGGGAGTTTTCGTAGAGGGGGGGGAGGAGTCCGCATTGCACCATGTACTGCACCACAGCCACGGTTTTGAGCGTCACCGATTTGCCGCCGGCGTTTGGCCCCGACACGATGACGAGGCGCCGTTCGGGGGTGAGGGTGATGTCGAGGGGTACTATCTTCTTGCCCTGGCGCTCCAGCGAGGCGCGGAGTACCGGATGACAGGCGTGGTACCACTCCATTTCGGGCCGGGCGCTGAGGTGTGGCATGGTGGCGCCGCAGCTGCGGGCGTAGCGTGCCTTGGCATGGATGAAATCGAACTCTCCGAGGGTGTCGAAACTGTCGAGCAGCGGGTCGATGTCGGGGCGTATGCTGTCGGCGAAGGCTGTGAGGATGCGCACAATCTCGCGGCGTTCCTCGCCGACGAGTTCGCGCAACCTGTTGTTTGCCTCCACCACCTCCTGAGGTTCGATGAATACGGTTTTACCGGAGGCGCTCTCGTCGTGGACAATGCCGGCCACACGCCGTTTGTTCATCGGCGCCACGGGGATTACCAGACGTCCGTCGCGGATGCTCGGCGCTGTGTCTGCGTCTATATACCCTTCGGCGGCGGCACGCGCTATCACGCGGCGCATGGCGGCGTTGATGCTGCCGGCGGTGGCGGCCATGCGGCGCCGTATGTCGGCGAGCTCGGGCGAGGCGTTGTCGCGTATCTCGCCGTGACGGTCGACGATGCGGTCTATTGCGACGGCAATCTCCGGGAAGGTGAACATATCGCGCGCAATGACGTCGAGGTTGGGGTAGGGCGTGTGCTCGCGTCCTTCGTCGTCGCTCTTGCGGACACGCCCGAAGAAGTTGGCGATTGCCACCATGGCGCCTATCGAGGTGCGGAGCACCGCCAGCTCGCCCTCGGGAGCGAAACTGCCGGGCACGCGCAGCTGCTGCAGGGTGGCGCGGCTGTCGCGGGCGCCTTCCAGCGGGAAACCCTCGTCGCCGCTGACAATGGCCAGCATCTCGGCGGTGGCGCGCAGGCGCCGCTCCACCTCGCCGGCATCGGCGCTGAAGGCCATGTCGGCCACACGCTCGCGTCCCATGGCTGTGGCGCACTCCCGCGACACATCGGCGCGGATGTGGTCGAAGCCCGTTTTCTGTTCGAATGTCGCGGGGTAGATCATGCTTTTTTCTGCATCAGGCGTGCCAGGTCGCGGCGGTCGTCGCGCTCCTTGATTGACTGGCGTTTGTCGTATTCCTTTTTACCGCGCGCTATGCCGACGACGAGCTTGGCGAGGCCGCGGTCATTGACAAACAGCCGCAGCGGAACGATGGTGAAGCCCGCCTCGGGGCCACGGCGCAGCAGCTTGCCGATTTCCTTCTTGGTGAGCAGCAACTTGCGGTCGCGGCGCGCAGTGTGGTTGTTGTAAGTGCCGTAGAAGTACTCGGTGATGTTCATGTTCTTCACCCATACTTCGCCGGCGGCCGATACATAGCAGAAAGTATCCACCAGCGAGGCATGCCCCTGACGGATGCTCTTTATCTCGGTGCCGGTGAGCACTATTCCAGCCGTGAATGTCTCCAGGATTTCGTAGTCGAAGGTGGCGCGGCGGTTCTTTATATTTATATCTTTAAGTACTTTCATGGGAGAATGAGTAGAAGGAGATAATAGAGGACGAGAGGAACGCCGACGGTGGCGCCGGCGCCCAGCAGGAGAAAGCGCATCTGCGAGTGGGATGCCACGCCCAGGTAATTCTCGGCCTTGTAGATCACCAGCACGGCGTAGAGCGGCAGAAAACGCAGAAAGACTATATCCCAGGGCAGAACGTTGTCGATAATCTGAAACACAACCATTATGCCCAGCGAGAAGATGATGAACAGCGATACGCGCTCTTTGCGCACATCACCGTCGCACATCGCCGGGAAATACAGTTCGAATAGCAGCCGCGCCACAAAGATGCTGATGAAATAAGCGCCGAAATCCACTATCGAGCGGATGAGAACCGACCAGAAACCGAGGCCGCGTTCCCACAGCAGACCCGGAAATTCTGTGATGGCGGCGATGGCCAGCAGAGGGTAGAGGCCGCCGCGCAGCAATGCCTGCGCCGCCGGTGCGTCGGCGGCGATGTCGTCCCAGCCGCGGCCCGGCGACAGCAGCAACTGCAAGATGTATTTCAGATAAGCGAACATCCGGGGTATACATTGTGCCCTCCGGCAAGGCGCCTGAACAGTTGCCGCCGGGGGCGTGTTTTATTTTCGGAGCACAAAGTTACTAATTTTGCGGCGTAATGCAGCGTTTTAATTGCTCCGTTTCAAAAAAAATGCGTAAGTTTGCAAATCAAAAACGAAAAACCATATAAAAAAACGACATAAAACCATGCTTAAAGGAATTATTGCCATATCGGGCAAGCCCGGTCTCTACAAGCTTCTCAGCCACGGCAAAAACAGCCTGATTGTTGAAAATATCTCCACCGGCAAGCGCATGCCGGCCTATACCTACGAGAAAGTGATATCGCTCGCCGACATTTCGATGTACAGCGACAACGGCGATGTGCCTCTGGGCGACGTTCTCACCTCGCTCTACACCGTTGCCGAGGGCAAACCCGTCGATGTCAAGGCCTTGGGCGGCGATGCCGAGATCCGCGAGTACTTCGCCAAGGTTCTTCCCGACTTCGACCGCGACCGCGTGTACACCACCGATATCCGCAAGCTCTTCGCCTGGTACAACACCCTCATCGCCGCCGGCATCACCGAGTTCAAGGACGGCGAAATCGCCGAGGACAAGGCCGCCGAGGCTGCTGAAGCCGCCGACGCCGAGCAGGTGAAATAATCTGACCGTACGTATATACATACAGAACGGCCGCTACCCGCCGGGGCAGCGGCCGTTCTGCATATATTGTCTTTATGCTCCCACGGCCACAGGCTCGCGGCGGTTCTGGCGTATGCGGTAGCCGGTGTAAGCCATCAGCAGGGTCATGACCGGCGAAAGGTAGTTGAACACGCAGAAGGGCAGGTATACGAGGGTGCTCACGCCCAGCACCGTGCTCTGCGTCACGCCGCATGAGTTCCACGGTATGAGCACGCTGGTGACGGATACCGAGTCCTCGAGGGTGCGGCTCAGCAGCTTGGGCTCCAGGCCGTAGCGGCGGTAGATGTTTCGGAACATGTTGCCGCCGATGATGATGGAGAGGTACTGGTCGGCCGTGCAGCTGTTGATGAACAGACCGCCGGCCACTGTGGTGCCCACAATGCTGAAGCGCCGCCGTATGCGCGAGGCCAGCGCCGCCGTAAGGCCCGATATCATGCCGCCGGCTATCATGGCTGTGCCGAAGAGCATGGCGCACAGCACCAGCGCTATGGTGGGCAGCATACCGGTGATGCCGCCGGTGCTCACAAGGTCGTCGAAGGTGGCGATGCCGGTGCTGAACAGGGTTTCGCTCCACAGCACGTTCCATATCGACTGTGCCGACGCGCCGCCTATCATCTCCACAATCTGCGGCTGGAATACGAAGATGCCGCCGAGTCCCAGCATGGCGCTGATGAAGAGCGTGAGCAGGGTGGGTATGCGCAGAACTATCATGGTGATGGTCAGCACGGGGATGATCAGGGTCCAGGCGCTGAGGTTGAAATGCTCCGAGAGTGCCCCGGTGATGGTGGCGGTGTCCATTGCGCCCTCGGTGCCCGCAAAAAAGCCGGCAGCGAGGAACACCACAAGGGCTATGGTCATGGCGGGTGCCGCGGTGAGCATGAGGTAGCGGATGTGGCGGAACAGGTCCACGCCGCATGCCGACGACGCCACGACGGTGGTGTCGCTCAGCGGCGACACCTTATCGCCGAAATAGGCGCCGGAGATGATGGCGCCGGCTGTCCACCCCGGATGGAAGCCCATCACGGTGCCTATGCCCATGAATGCAACACCGATGGTGGCGATGGTGCTCCACGAGCTGCCCGTCAGCACGCTGATGACGGCACACACCGCGCAGCTCACAAACAGAAACAGCGCCGGGCTCAGAAGCCGCAGGCCGTAGTCGATGAGGGTGGGTACTACCCCGGAGAGCATCCACGTGGTCGACACCATGGCGATGAAAACCAGCATGGGTACCGCCGGCAGTATCTGACGGGCGCTGCGCCGGAAGCCCACAACGAGGCTGCGGCGGTTGACGCTGCCCTTCCACAGGGCGAGGATGCCGGCAAAGATTGCCGACAGCAGCAGAGCATACGGGCTGAACGCCGAGATGGCGTCGGCGCCGCGGAAGAATATGATGCCTGCCAACGACGCAAGCAGAAGGACTATCGGCATTGCCGATGCCCACAGCCCCAGAGGCTGTAGGGGACGGGAAATGTGGTGTTTCAAATTAGTTTTCGTTGTATGTGTAATGTTGTTTGTGTATGTGGCGCAAACCGGCTGCAAAGTTACGAATTTTATTTGTAAAAGAGTGTGATGGCGGCGGGCACGCTGCACAAAAAATGCTAATTCGCCACAAAATCGCGGCAGTTCGTCATTTTTCTCCCGCTGTTCGTCAAATATATGTCCCCGGGACTTGAAATCCCGCATATTATTGTTAATTTTGCAAAAACAATCCGATAAACTATAAACATTAAACGATAAAAATGGCCGACAACGATGTTCCTTCCCTTTATCCCGGCGCCGTGCTGACGGGCCGTCGGCGCTACGTCATCGAGCGTGTCCTCGGCGCCGGAGGTTTCGGCATAACATACTGCGCGTCGACCGATATTACGGTCGATAATATCACTGTCACGGCACGAATGGCTGTCAAAGAGCACTTTGTGAGTCTGTACAACGAGCGCGCCGACAACAATGTCACCGTTACCACGCCCGGCTCCCAGAAGGTGCGCGAGCTCGTGGCGAACTCCATGCGCGATTTCCTGGGCGAGGCGCGTCGCCTGCAGCAGCTCGGCGCCGGCCACCCCAACATCGTGAAGGTCAACGAGGTATTCGAGGCCAACGGCACGGCTTACTATGTGATGGAGTACCTCGACGGCAGCTCGCTGTGGGACAACATCAAGGACCGCGGAATGACGGAGCCGGACATGCTGGCACTGATGCTGCCGATCGTCGACGCCGTTGCGTATCTCCACCGCAACCGCCTGACCCACCTCGACATAAAGCCGCAGAACATAATGCTCGCCGCCGGCGAGGGAGGCGCCGTGCGCCCCGTGCTCATAGACTTCGGCCTGAGCAAGCACTACGACGCCGAGGGCCACGCCACTTCCACGATCAACACCCTTGCGTGCTCCGACGGTTACTCACCCGCCGAGCAGTACTCCGGCATAATGACGTTTACGCCGTCGGCCGACGTCTATGCCCTCGGCGCCACCATGATAGCGTGTCTCACCGGCAAGACGCCGCCAAAGAGCACCGAATGGACCGCCGGCGAGCGCATGCGCTACATCGACACCCTCCCCGTGAGCGAACCCCTCCGCGCCGCCCTCCGCGGCGCCCTCGCCGACACCTCCCAGCGCCTCCCCGACGCCAGTGCCCTCGCCAACATCATGACAGACAGCGCGACCCGCAACATCGGAGGGGAGATTTCTTTGCAAGCAAAGCGCTCCGCGATAACCAATCTCCCCACGTCCGGTATGGTGTCCTCCAACGCCACCCGCCCAGTGGAAAGGCGGTATTCTACCGCCGGCTCGACGCGATTTTCAACCGTCGGCCAGTCGACCCGCCTCTCCATAATCCTCATCGCCCTCGCTGCTCTCGCCATCGGCGCCGGCGCCTACTTCGCCTTCCGAGGTGGAAACAACCCGCAGCCGCCCGTACCAGTGATAGACACTCTCGCCATCGCCCAAACCCTCGAAACCGACCCCGTCGCCGTCGACAACAGCGCCGCCGAGGCTGCCGCTGCCGCCGAGGCCGAGCGCCAGCGCCTCGCCGAGCAGGAACGTCAGCGTCA
>JAGATX010000001.1 GCA_017621055.1 Muribaculaceae bacterium
ATCTGTTGTGGGCGCAGGAGATTTGCGAGGCCCCGACACTAGTACGAGAGGACCGTGTCGGACAGACCACCGGTGTGCCGGTTGTTCCGCCAGGAGCACCGCCGGGTAGCCGCGTCTGGCCAGGATAAGTGCTGAAAGCATCTAAGCACGAAGCCCCCCTCAAGATAAGATCTCCACATAAGGGTCGTCGAAGACTACGACGTCGATAGGTTGCAGGTGTAAAGGCGGTAACGTCATAGCCGAGCAATACTAATCACCCAAACCCTTTCCGGGGCGCAAGCCCTCTTAAGACCCCGAAGTCGCGCAGTGCCGGCGACGACGCGGGCCGCGGCCGAAGAGCCGCGACGACACAGACACGCGGATCTGCCGCAGCTCGGACAGAAACGTTGAAACGTTCCGATATGGCTCCTTTCAGCCCCATACAGCGCGGAGCGCGGCCACCGGCAGGAGCGCCGGACCGCCCGCAGACTGAAACCTCATTAAGGTGGCAATAGCGCGAGGGCTCCACCTCTTCCCATTCCGAACAGAGAAGTTAAACCTCGCCACGCCGATGATACTGCGAAAGTGGCAAAGTAGGTAACCGCCCCCTCCGAAACCCGGACGACTCCCCCGAGCCGCCCGGGTTTTTTCGTCGCGCCCAGTGGAGAGGCGGTTTTCAACCGCCGCCCGGTGCGGGGCGCGGGCGAGTAGGGCCGGCGGTTGAAAACCGCCTTTCCACTGCGGGTGATTTGCTTTTTTATCATTGTATGAGGATGTTCGGAAAAATTTGTATATTTTTGTGGTTAAAAACAGGAACTATACTATGGATTATGTTATTATAGCTGCCGGCCAAGGGTCGCGCATTTTTTCGGAAAGCGGTGAGGAGAAGCCGATGCTTTCTATATGCGGTGTACCGATGATAGAGAGGTTGATACGTGTGCTTCTCTCGGTTGAGTCGGGCACTGTGCATGTTGTGACCAACCCGGCCATGAAGGAGACCAACGCCCTGTTGCGCCGTTTGTCCGAGGAAGAGGGTCTGCCTGTGATTTTCCGGCCGATAGTATCGGACAATTCGTTTTATAGCCTCGATGAGGCCGCTCGTGGCGTCGGCGGTCGTTTCGTGGCATTCACTGTCGATTCGGTGTTCAAGACCGATGACCTGCGTTCGTTTGTCGAGCGGTTCAAGACTCTACCTGCCGGCGAGGTGCTCATGGGGGTGACTGAATATGTTGACGATGAGTCGCCGCTGTGGTATCGGCTCAACGTCGAGCGCACCGAGGCGTTGGAATGCCGCAAGGGCGGCGAGGGCTTCGGCGGCACGCCGGTGGTGTCGACGGGCATCTACGGTATCGACGGCTCGACGATGGATTATGCGCGCCGCGGACGCTACCCGGCTTCCACCAGCGATTTTCAGAATATACTTGCCGAGAGTAACCACGTTACCGTGCGCCCCTTCTTTTTCGACCACGCTTTCGATGTGGACCATATTTCCGACGTGGAGCGCGCCAATCTTTTTTTTCAGGGTAAATGAATGTAATAACGCCGCTTGTACGGCCGTTTTTGCTGAGACCCTGGCGGGCATCTCAGGCCACAGCCACTCCTGCGGGTGTAGAGGCGGCGCAGCGGCGTGTCCTTGATCATCTGCTGTCGCGGGGACGCCGCACGAGCTATGGCGACCGCTACGATTTCGGGTCGCTGACGGGCTACGAGGCGTTCTGCCGGCGTGTGCCGGTGGTGCAGTACGAGGATATCCGCGCCGATGTCGAGCAGATGATCGGCGGGGCGCCGGACATCCTTTGGCCGGGGCGCACCATGCGCTATGCCCAGAGCAGCGGCACTTCAGGTGGCAAGAGCAAATACATTCCTATTACCTCCGAGGGGCTCAGGACAAACCACTATGGAGGCACCCGCGCGGCGGTGGCATTCTACCTGAACTCAAACCCGGCGAGCCGCCTGTTTTCGGGTCGCAGCTTCATTTTGGGTGGCAGTTTCGCCAACGAACTCAAGGATTTGCCCGATGGAGTTAAGGTCGGCGACCTGTCGGCACATCTCATCGAGAGAATACCGCGCTTTGCGGAGATTTTCCGCGTGCCGTCGCGGCGCACGTCGCTGATGTCTGACTGGAATGCCAAGCTGCCGCGGCTGGTGGCCGAGGCATCGAAGGCCAACGTGACTAATATCTCGGGGGTGCCGTCGTGGTTCCTGACTGTGCTCAAGGAAATTCTCAGGACCACCGGTGCCGACAATATCCACGACGTGTGGCCGGGGCTGGAGGTGTTTTTCCACGGCGGCATAGCGTTCGGACCTTACCGCGAACAGTACCGCGCCATCACCGACCCTTCGCGCATGCACTATGTGGAGACCTACAATGCCTCCGAGGGCTTTTTCGCCGTTCAGGACGATACGGAAGTCCGGGCCATGCGTCTGCTTGTGGATATCGGTGTCTTCTATGAGTTTATCGCCGTTGATGCCGTGGGAGAGTCGTTCCCCGAGGCCCTGCCGGCATGGAAGGTGGAGCCCGGGAGCACGTACGCTCTCGTGATCACCTCGGCAAACGGCCTGTGGCGCTATCTGCCGGGCGACACCGTGCGAATTGAAAGCGTTGAGCCGCTGAGGATAACGATTGCCGGGCGTACGAGCGCCTTTATCAATGCTTTCGGCGAAGAACTCATGGTATGGAATGCCGACGCGGCAATAGCGGCGGCCTGCGCCGCCACCGGCGCCGCAGTGGCGAACTACACCGCCGGGCCTGTCTACGCCACGGAAGCCTCGCGCGGGCGTCACCGCTGGCTGATTGAGTGGAACACGCCTCCGCGCGGCGGCAACGAGGCCTTTGCAGCAATACTCGACCGCGAACTGCAGCGAGTGAACTCCGACTATCAGGCAAAACGCAGCGGCGATATTTTCCTGGACCGCCTCGAATTACAGGAGGTGGCCGCCGGCACCTTCGACCGCTGGCTGGCCGCCACCGGGCGCCTCGGCGGTCAGCGCAAAGTTCCGCGTCTGAGCAACACCCCGGCCCTGACCGACGCCATCCTCGGGTTCAGCGGCGCCGACAGCTGACGGCTCCCGGGGAAGCTTCAGGGCGCCCCCGTTACTTTTTTTGGGTATGCGGCGGGAATTTGTTAATTTTGCGGTTGAACCAGCCAATCAGGCACACGATGCTTAAAAAATTCGTCATTTTCACCATATTATTAGTCGCCTTCAGCGCTACGGGCGCCTATGGCCAGATTTTGCGCACCGGCGAAAGCCCGCTTCTCGACGCCGACAGTGTGCGCCGCGACTTCTCCGACCAGCCCTATTTCGGGCTGTACAAGGACAATTATTTCATCTTCGGTCCGTCGGTAGGCCCACGACCGACCAAGGAGAACACCAATATCAAGTTCCAGATCTCGATAGCGCAGCGCCTCACGCGCAGCACCCTTCCGTGGGGTACGTATCTCTACCTGTTCTATACTCAGAAATGCTTCTGGAACGTTCTGCAGAACTCGATGCCTATGACCGACCTCAATTTCAATCCGGGCATAGGCATAACCAAGCCGCTGTTCGTCAAAAACCGCTACATCGGCAAGCTGACGTTCCTGATAGAGCACGAGAGCAACGGGCGCGACAGCATACAGTCGCGGTCGTGGAACCGCGTGGCTCTCGCCGCCAATGTGATGGTTACCAAGAACCTGATGGTTCACGGCAAGATATGGGTGCCTATCGTCGACGGCGAGAACAACCGCGATATCGTGGACTACTGCGGTTTCTGGCAGGCCGGCTTTCAGGTTCTGAGCGACAACCGGCGCTTTATGTGCGGACTCACCATGGTTAAGCGCAAGGGCTGGAACCTCAACGCCAACGTGGTTCTCGACCTTGCCTTCCGAATATTCAAGCGCGACAACCAATATCTCTACCTTCAATTCTACAACGGCTACGGCGAGGGACTGCTGGACTACAACAAGTTTCATTCGCAGGTGCGCGTGGGGCTGCTAATACGTCCCAAACTCTTCAGCGATTATTGAACTGGCCATGACAAAGTGGATATCAGGAATATTTGCAGTCTTAGTGCTGCTTGCGGCGGGGTGCAGCGACGATGCTCAGTTCCGCGTGTCGGGACATGTGGAGGGCAATCCTACGATGAACCTGCGCGTGGGCTATTACAGTCGCGGGGCTTATCAGACTCTTGTCACGGCGGCTCGCGAGGGCGATTTCGAATTCTTCGGCAATGCGCCACAGCCGGCGGTAATCGAGATTTTCGACTATGACAACCGCCTTCTGGGTCGCGGATACATATCGAACGGCCAGAGCCTTGAACTGACCCTCGACCCCTCAGATTTCTATGCCACCGAGGCCGGCGGCAACGACGAGAGCAACCGCTGGAGCACATTCCTTCGCACGCATGCCGAGGTGCTTGGCACCGGCGGCACGTCAGCCAACGCCGCCATTGCCGAGTATATAGGCGGCCACCGCGACGACGTGGTGTCCACGCTTCTGCTCACCTATCACTACGACGCTTCGATCGACGCTCTCGGCGCCGACTCGCTGCTTGAGCTTATCAGCGCGGCGGCGCGCCCGGCAGTCCTCACCGACGCCCTCAATTACCAGCTGCAGCGGCTGGTGACGGCCACCGATACCCTGCATGAACTGCTCTACTACGACGGCGACAGCGCACGCACCTTTACCGCCGCCGGCCACCGCGCCGCCGTGCTGGCCATCGACGACAAGGATTGCCGCTCCGACAGCATTGTGGCGGCACTGCAGGCAATGCACAGCCGTCGCGGCAGCCGCCTGCTCGAACTGAGCAGCGACGCCGACATGACCACATGGCGCGTGCACATGAACCTCGACAGTGCCGACTGGGAGCGCGGGTGGACGTCGGCCGTGGCCGCCGCTCCCCAATTCGAGAATCTTGGCATCACAGCGGTACCTTATTTCATAGTATGCGACTCTGTCGGGCGAATGGTCTACCGCGGACCGTCGGCCACCTTAGCCCTTGACGCGCTCACAAACCTCACATCCTCCAACCGATAATGCCCGAAAAACAGAAAGAAACGTTAGTGAAATCGTATGCCGCGGCGGTGTACGGCATAAATGCCATGATAATCACGGTGGAAACCGTGGTGCAGACCGGCATGCAGTTCAGTATCGTCGGGCTGCCCGATGCCGCCGTGAAAGAAAGTTATGCCCGCGTGCAGTCGGCCATGCGCCAGAGCGGATACAACGCCGGGCGCCTGCGCGTGGTGGTGAACCTTGCCCCGGCCGACGTGCGCAAGGAGGGCGCGGCCTACGACCTGCCCATTGCCGTGGCAATCCTCGTCGGCGCCGGCACCGTGCAGGCTCCGCAGCTCGACCGCTATGTGATAATGGGCGAATTGTCGCTCGACGGCAGCGTGCTGCCTGTAAAAGGCGTACTTCCCATGGCCATCGAGGCCCGCGCGGCAGGCTTCAAGGGCATAATAGTGCCAAAAGCAAATGTCAGCGAGGCCGCCGTGGTCAACAAGCTGGAAGTCTACGGCGTGGAAAATCTTCGTGAAGCCGCCGATTTTCTGTCGGGACGCCTTGCGCTGGAGCCTACTGTTGCGGATACGCGCGCCGAATTTGCCGCCGCCCGCAATCATTTCGACTACGATTTCAGCGAGGTCAGCGGTCAGGAGAATGTGAAACGCGCCTTTGAGGTGGCATGCGCCGGCGGCCACAATATCCTGCTGGTGGGTCCTCCCGGCAGCGGCAAGAGCATGATGGCCAAGCGCCTGCCGTCCATCATGCCTCCGATGACTCTCGGCGAAGCCCTGGAAACCACAAAAATACACTCCGTCGCCGGCAAACTGCGTCGCGGCTCCAGACTGATGACCGTCCGGCCCTTCCGCGCTCCGCACCACACCATATCTCCTGTGGCAATGGTTGGCGGAGGCACCACACCGCAGCCCGGCGAAATTTCGCTTGCTCATAACGGCATCCTTTTCCTCGATGAGTTCCCTGAATTTCCGCGCACGGTACTCGAGGTGCTCCGACAGCCGCTGGAGGACCGTCACATCAGCGTGTCGCGCGCACGCTATCAGCTCGACTATCCGGCGAGCTTCATGCTCGTGGCCAGCATGAACCCATGCCCGTGCGGATACTACAACCACCCCACGCGTGCGTGCACATGCCCGCCGGGGGCAGTCAGCAAATACATGAGCCGCATATCGGGACCGCTGCTCGACCGCATAGACATACAGTGCGAAATCATGCCTGTGGAGTTCGACGAACTGTCGGCACCTCGCACCGGCGAACCCAGCGCCGCAATACGTGCTCGCGTTGAAGCGGCGCGGGCCATCCAGGAGCGCCGCTTCGCCGATGTTCAGGGTGTGCACTGCAACGCGCAGATGACGCGCCATCTCATGGACATACACTGCGCGCTGTCGGCCGATTGCCGGGCTATCCTGAAAAAGGCCATGGAAAAATACTCGATGAGCGCCCGCGCCTACGACCGCATACTTAAAGTTGCGCGCACAATCGCCGACCTTGCCGGCAGCGCCGACATCAAGGCACCCCACATCAGCGAGGCGATAAACTACCGGTCGCTCGACCGCGGCAACTGGGGCCTTACCGCCGCTTTTTAAGGCATTGCCAATATAACGCCAATGGTCCGGCTTGCGCTCCCGCGCACCCGGACCATTGATTTCTGTACAAATCTTAAATATATGGCAATGAGAAAACTATCTTGACTTATGTGAGGCGGTAGCGAGACCGGGCCTCTGCGCTGAATTCGGTGTATGAGGTGGTGTTGGCAAGCGTCGTGTCAGTGGCGTGTCGTGCCGGCCCTTGTGCTCAGCGGTAGTCGGAGAAACGCTCCTGAAGTTTTTTGCGGGCGAAGAATATTCTGCTCTTCACCGTGCCGAGCGGCAGGTTCATTTTCTCGGCTATTTCGTTGTATTTGTAACCGGCCACGTGCATGGAGAAGGGGATGCGGTATTCGTCGGAGAACGAATTGATAGCCTGGGAGATCTCGCCGGCGCCGTAGCTCTCTTCGGGGCTTTCGATGCCGCTGTCCTGACTCAGGTTGAGGTGGTAGAGGTTATCGGTGGTGTCGACAACAGTAGCAGCGCGAACGCCGCGGCGGTAGTTGTTGATGAAGATGTTGCGCATGATAGTGAACACCCATCCTTTGAAGTTGGTATTTTCGGCGTACTTCTCCTGGTTGTCGAGGGCCTTGAGTGTAGTGTCCTGAAGGAGGTCGTATGCATCGTCGCGGTTGGAGGTGAGCATGAAGGCAAAGTTGAGGAGGTTTGCCTGAAGGGACATCAGATCGGATTGAAATTTAGCGCTTGCCATAATGCTGAATTTTTATATGGTTTTATTTTGATGCTTGTTGGTTTTTTGTCGTCGGGCCTTTGTTTTTTTCCTTTCGACATTCCAAAATTACTGCGCGAAATCGTGATGTCAAGATATTTAGTGTTAAAAAATGGTTTAGATTAAATTTTGTTCGATATAGCTGTGTAAATAATTGAAATTCAGTGGTTAAAAATGGATAAAAAATTGTTACACCATTGTTACAAAACATGGTTGTAACAATTATGTAACCAAAAATGCGGCATTTTGATATATTCTCGGCGATAGATGAAATATCGTGGTTTTTCGCTAACTTTGCACTCTTGAACGGCCCGCGAGCCGTCCTTTCTTAATCCATAAAACAATAGAAAAGTTACTATACAATGGCAAATTGGTTTGAATGCAAGGTAAGCTACGACAAGCTCCAGGAAAACGGAGCTGCCAAGAAAGTCACGGAATCGTTTTTGGTGGACGCGCTGTCGTTCACCGAGGCTGAAGCTCGTATCACCGAGGAACAGCGCCCCTTTATCTCCGGTGAGTTCGTAGTAGCGGCAGTGAAACGCACCAAAATATCGGAAATCTTCTTCAATGAAGGCGGCGACCGCTGGTACATGGCCAAGGTTGCCTTCATCACCATCGACGAGAAGACCGCGGCGGAGAAGCGCACAATGTCGCAGATCCTCGTTCAGGCGTCCAACTTCAAGGAAGCCTTCGCCAACTTCGAGAAAGGCATGGAAGGCACGCTCGCCGACTACGAACTCGCGCAGCTGGCGGAAACAACGCTGCTTGATGTCTACGCCATGAAGACCACCATATGAGCGGGATAGCCGAGCGACTGCGCCGTGTTGCCGGCACCCTGCCGGCGGGAGTGGCGCTGGTGGCTGTGTCCAAATTTCATCCGTCGGAGGCCATCGCCGAGGCATATGACGCCGGGCAGCGTCGTTTTGGCGAGAGCCGCGTTCAGGAGCTCACAGCCAAGGCCTCGGTTCTGCCCGCGGATATAGAATGGCATTTTATAGGCCATCTGCAGACCAACAAGGTGCGTCAGCTCCTCGGCGTGCCCAATCTGGCGCTGATAGAAAGCGTGGACAGCGAACGCCTGCTCGAGTGCATCGACAGCGAGGCGGCGCGCACGGGGCGCACGGCACGTGTGCTCCTTCAGGTGCACGTCGCCGCAGAGGATACCAAATTCGGGTTCCTGCCCGCAGAGTTCATCGATTATTTCAAGGGCCGGAGGTTCGAGCATCTTAAGGCCACCCATATCTGCGGAATAATGGGCATGGCAACGAATACCGACGACGAAGCGCGCGTCGCCGCGGATTTCGCCGCCATATCGTCGCTTCGCCGTCAGGCTCTGGAAGCGGCGCCCGACCTCCGTGGCTTCGACACGGTGTCGATGGGCATGAGCCACGACTACCCGCTGGCCATAGCGCAGGGCGCCACGCTTGTGCGCGTGGGCACCGCCATATTCGGCGACAGAGGGTATTAAGGCCCGGATATCGGTCGCTAAATAGCGTCGAGGGCGAGGATAGAACGCACTATATCTGTGGCTTCGGCCACGGTGGGAACATCGGCGAAGACAAAGCTTCGGCGCCCGTTGCGTTCGCGTATCTGCACGCGCCGATGGTTCTGCTGCAGATAGTTTATCATCCGGCCGAACATTGGGCTTTGATAGTAAGCCTTGTTTTCGTCGGAGACGAAGTAGGTGTACATTGTATTCTGCTTGATGACGAGCTTCTCGATGCCGAGCTTGCGTGCGAAGCGGCGGAGCACCGGCACCTTCAGCAGCTCGCGTGCGGCGTCGGGGATACGGCCGAAGCGGTCTTCGAGGTTGGCTTCGAAGGTGGCGAGCTCTTCGTCGGTCTCTATCTTGTCGAGTTCCTTGTAGAGGGCCATACGCTCGGAACTTTGCGCCACGTAGTCGGACGGCAGCAGCAGTTCCAGATCGGTCTCTATGTTGCATTCGGCCACAAATTCGGCGGAGTCTTCGGCGCCGGTCTCCGCCACCAGATCGGGGAATTCCTCGTTGCGAATTTCAAGGACCGCCTCCTCGAGAACCTTCTTGTAGGTTTCATAACCCAGGTCGGCTATGAAGCCGCTCTGCTCGGCGCCGAGCAGATTGCCGGCACCGCGGATGTCGAGGTCCTGCATGGCTATCTGTATGCCGGACCCGAGGTCTGAAAAACTCTCGATGGCCTGGAGACGGCGCCGGGCATCGGGTGTCAGAGGCTTGTCGGGCGGCACGGTGAGATAGCAGAAAGCCTTGCGCGAGCTGCGCCCCACGCGGCCGCGCAGCTGGTGCAGCTCGCTGAGACCGAAATTCTGGGCGTTGTTGATGATGATAGTGTTCACGTTGGGCATGTCGATGCCGCTTTCTATGATGGTGGTGGACAGCAGGATGTCGTAGTCGTGTGCGGCGAAGTCGGCAATGGTCTTCTCGAGGCGGTCCACCGGCATCTGCCCGTGGGCGACGGCCACGCGGGCGTCGGGGGCTATGCGGTGCAGCATCTCCTCGATGGCCGGCAGCCCCTCGATGCGGTGGTTGACCACAAATACCTGGCCGCCGCGCGCCAGTTCGAAGTTCACGGCCTCGGATATCACATCGTCGCTCAGCGAGTTCACGCTCGTGATGATGGGGTAGCGGTTAGGCGGCGGGGTGGTGATGGCGGAGAAATCGCGTGCGCCCATGAGGGAGAACTGGAGGGTGCGGGGTATGGGCGTGGCCGACATCGTCAGTGTGTCGATATTGGTTTTGAGATGCTTGAGGCGCTCCTTGACGGCCACGCCGAATTTCTGCTCCTCGTCTACGATAAGCAATCCCAGGTCCTTGAATGCCACTGACTTGCCGATGAGCTTGTGAGTTCCGACAATGATGTCGATCTTTCCGTCGGCAAGGTCGGCAAGTATCTGTTTTGTCTCTTTGGGCGAGCGTGCGCGCGACAGATACTCCACCCTGACGGGGAAGTCGGCGAGGCGCTCGGAGAAGGTGTGGAAATGCTGGTATGCAAGTACGGTAGTTGGCACCAGCACAGCCACCTGCTTGCCGTCGACGGCGGCCTTGAATGCCGCGCGGATGGCGATTTCCGTCTTGCCGAAGCCCACGTCGCCGCAGATGAGGCGATCCATGGGGCGGTCGCTCTCCATGTCGGCCTTCACGGCGTTGGTAGCGGTGAGCTGGTCGGGGGTGTCCTCGTAGATGAACGAGGCTTCCAGCTCGTGCTGCATATATGAGTCGGGCGAGAAGGCGAAACCTTTCTGTTGCCGTCGGGCGGCATATAGCTTGATGAGGTCGCGGGCAATGTCCTTGAGCTTGCTCTTGGTTCGGTCCTTCATCCTGGACCAGGCTCCGGAGCCCAGGCGGTATATTTTGGGCGGCACGCCCTCTTTTCCGCGATATTTCGAGAGCTTGTGGAGGTTGTGGATGGAAACGAGGAGGATATCGTTGTCGGCGTAGACGAGTTTTATCATCTCGCGCATGCGGCCGTTTGTTTCGGTTCGGAGCAGGCCGGCGAATTTGCCGACGCCATGGTCCTGGTGCACGATATAGTCGCCGAATTCCACCTGACCGAGCTCTTTCATGCTCAGCGCCATCTTGCCGGAGCGCGCCCGCTCGCTGCGGAGGGTGTATTTATGGAAACGGTCGAAAATCTGGTGGTCGGTGAACACGCAGATTTTTAGGTCGTTGTCCACAAAACCCTCATGGACGGTGCCGAGCACGCCCTCGAAGGTTATCCTGTCGCCGCGGTCGGCGAAAATCTCGCGCAGACGGTCGAACTGGCGGGGATTGTCGGAGGTTATCAGCAGGCGGTAGCCGTCGGTCAGCAAAGAGGTGAAACTCTGGCTGATGAGGTCGAAATTTTTGTGATAAATGCCCTGCGGGCTGAAGTCGAAATCAATCCTTCGGGTTCCGGCGCTCTTTTTGGCCTCGGGTTTTGCGGCCGTGAATGTCATGCGGCGGAAGGTATCGAGGCGTGCTTCGAAGTCGGCGGCGTCGACCACCACGTCGAGGGCTTCGGCATTTCCTTCCTCGCTCAGCAGAGTGAAGGCCGAAATGTCTGTGGCAGCGATGATTTTTATGCGTTCAACGGTGAACAGAGGGTCGCGCACGGCAATGAGGGTATCGGGCGGCAGGAATTCGAGGAGCGACTGCAGGGCGGCGCGATCGGTGACGTTCGCCGTTATTGCCACGGCATCGTGCTTGGCCTCGGAGAGCTGCGTTTCGACGTTGAAGCTGCGCAGCGAGTCTACCTCGTCGCCGAAGAGGTCGATTCGCACGGGCAACTCCGCGGAGTAGCCGTAAATATCCAAGATAGAGCCACGCACGGCATATTGTCCCGGCTCGAACACATAGTCCACGTGTGTAAAGCCGTTTTCGCGGAGCCAGTCGGTGGTTTTCCTGAGGTCTATGGAGCTTCCGACGGCGATATCGAGGGTATGCTCGCCGAGTTCTTTTGCCGATGCCACGCATTCGGCCAGGGCGTCGGGGTAGGTGACGATGAAGCGCACCTTTCGGGCGGCGATGCGGGTAAGAGTCTCGGTGCGTAGGATTTGCGCAGGAGGGTCGGGCTGGCCGTACTTGATGTCGCGTTTAAATCCGGAGGGGAGCATAGCCACGGCTTCCTCGCCGGCAAAGCGGCACAGGTCGAAGAAAAGATAGCCGGCATCGTCGGCGCTGTCGCCGATGACGAGCACGGGCTTTTCGACCGTGGCGGGCAGCGCCGAGAGGATAAGAGGCGCCGACGAGCCGGCCAGGCCCGTGAGTTCGGAGCGCCGTGCCGATGCAGCGGCGGCGAGGGCGCGGCAGCGTGCCTTGGTGTCGATAAGGCTGCCAAGGTCGGTAAGTGTTATGTTTTCTGCGATATGCGGCCGAGAAATCAACATATATTGGGGAACATGCTCTTAGCGGAGGATGCTGCGGTATTTGTTGTTGTCGAGCAGCAGGTCGGCGGTGGCGGAGACCACGCTGTCGGCGGGCAGGCGATGACGCACGCGGTCGCCCTCGGAGAAATATCGGTTGGCAAGTTCGGTGTCGAGGAGCTTCATGATTTCATCGCGGTGAGTTTCGAAGTCGCGGTCAAGGTCCTGATGGAGCATTGCCGAGAGGGTGTCGAGCTGAGCCGATATGGCGTCGTCGAGGAAGCCGTCGTCGCGCACGGCGTTGCGCAGGGCGTCGATGGTGCTCAGATAGGGACGGTCGTATTTGAAGCCGGTGCTGTCGACCATGGCCTTGAATTCTACGAACATCGCCGAGTCGACGAGCACGGCGTCTACTGCCGGCGCCTCCGGGCGACGTGAATAATGGCGGGTCGCATAGTCAAAGGGCCGGAATTCGTTTGCGAGGGTGTAGGCGAAGCGCGACACCGTCGGGATGGCCATCACCGTGTCCGGGGTGATGCCGCCGCCGTCGCGCACGGTGCGGCCGGCGCGCGTGGTGAAGGCGTGGGTCAGGCTGTCGGGCACACGCACGGCGTCGCCCTCGGCATTGCGGTGCGAATAGTCGATGGCCTGGATGAGGCGTCCCGACGGTATGTAGTAACGGCCGGTGGTGAGCTTGAGCATGCCGTTGAAAGGCAGGGGGCGTGTGGTCTGCACCAGACCTTTGCCATAGCTGCGCGCGCCGGCGATGACGGCGCGGTCGAGGTCCTGCATGGAGCCGGCAAGAATTTCCGACGCCGAGGCGGTACCGCCGTCGATTAGTATTGCCAGCGGCAGTTCGGGGGCCAGCGGGTTCTCGGTGGTTTTGTATATTCGCTCGTTGAGGGCGTCGCGGCCGCGCGTGCGCACTATCTCCGTGCCTTTTGGCACGAAGAGGCCGGCAATCTGGACGGCGCCCTCAAGGAGACCGCCGCCGTTGCCGCGCAGGTCTATTATCAGGCCGGGGAGGTCGCCGCCAGCCAGCAGGTCGGCCACGGCGGCCTTGACGCTGCGGGCGCTGCTGCCGTTGAACTGCTCCAGAAGGATGTATCCCACGCCGTTGTCGAGGCGTCCGTAATAAGGCAGCGGGTTGACGGTGATGTCGCGGCGAACGATCTCGACGGTGCGCAGCGAGTCGTCGGCATAAGGCCGGACGATGTCGACGCGTACGGTAGTGCCGGCCTGGCCGCGCAGACGGCGGCTGACGTCGCCGACGTCGGTCGATGCGGTGACGGTGTCTCCGTCGACGGCTATTATTCGGTCGCCGGGCAGCAGGCCGGCGTCGCGTGCCGGCGAGTTCCAGTAGGGCGCTGTAATATATACGGCGTCGCCGCGTTTCACAATAGCGGAGCCTATGCCGGCGTAGCTGCCCTCCGATATGCTCAGTATTTCATCCTGATCGTCCCAGGGATAGTATTCGGTGTATGGGTCGGTGCCCTGGTAGAGCATGGCGTCGATGGCGAACTCCATGAGCTTGCGAGAGTCGATGGTGTCCACATAGGCTGTTGCGAGCTCTTTCACCACGCTGTTGAGTATGGTGAGATTGCGCGACAGGGTGAGGTTGCTGTCGGAGGCCCGTGTGCTGAAGGCGGCGGTGATTGCCGAGGCGATGGCTATGGATGTGAGGAGTTTCTTCATGTAGTTGTGTGGTATTGTGTGGGTCAGCTGTCGGCGCTGAGGTCGAGGGTGGGATCGCCGTTGCGGCCTTTGTCGTAGTTCTGCCGCCGGAGGGGGCGCCGGCGGGCGCCGTCGTAGCGGGCGCGGCAGCGGACGACGTCGACGGCCATGTATAGAGCGCTGCGCAGCGACGCCTCGGACGCCATGCCCTTGCCGGCTATGTCGTAGCCGGTGCCGTGGTCGGGCGACGTGCGCACTGCCGGCAGTCCGGCGGTGAAATTCACGCCGTTATCCATTGCGAGGGTCTTGAAGGGTGCCAGACCCTGGTCGTGGTACATGGCGAGAACGCCGTCGAAGTGACGGTGATGGCCGGCGCCGAAAAAGCCGTCGGCGGCATACGGTCCGAAGGCCTGGATGCCGTCGGCGCGCGCCGCAGCGATGGCGGGTGCTATGATTTTTTCCTCTTCGTCGCCGAGCAGTCCGCTCTCACCGGCATGGGGGTTGAGTGCGAGCACGGCGATGCGAGGATGGTCCACGCCGAAATCGCGGCGCAGCGACCGGTCGAAGCGTGCCAGCTTGTCGGCGATAAGTTCCTGAGTGAGGGCCTCCGGCACCTTGGCGATGGGGAGATGCGCCGTGGCGAGGGCCACGCGTAGAGTGTCGGTGGCAAGGATCATCAGCGCGTGCCGCTCGGTGTCCGGAGTGTCGGCGTCGGTGAGGCTCGCCTCCAGATATTCGGTGTGTCCGGGAAAGGCGAAGGTTTCGCTCTGGATGGTGTGCTTGTCGATGGGGCATGTCACCAGCGCGTCGATTGCCCCGGCGCGCAGGTCGGCCACGGCGGCATCCAGAGCCGCCAGAGCGGCGGCGCCGGCTTCGGCCGAGGCTGTGCCCGGCTCTATGCGCAGGTCTTCGCCCACCACGTTGATGATATTGAAGGCGCCGTCGCGGGCGTCGGGGGCGCTGTCTATGCGGTTGAGTTGCACTGGTGCAAGCTCCAGGGCCTTGCGGTAGAAGGCGGCGGCCTTGGCGCTGCCGTATATTATAATGGTGGCGATGTCGGCAATACGCTCGTCGGCAAGCAGCCGGAGTATCGTTTCATAGCCTATGCCGTTGGTATCGCCGTGGGTGATGCCCACTCGCAGTTTATCGTTCATTTGTCTTGAGGCGTTACAGGTTTTTTACCGGAGTCTTGGTTCTTACCGGCGAGCATGCCGCATGCCGCCATGATGTCCTCGCCGCGCGAGGCGCGTATCGTCGCGGTGATGCCCAGCCCGTTGAGAATGTCGCGGAAGGCTTCCATGCGGTGTTGCGGCGAGGGTGACCCCTCGAAACCGGGTATACGGTGGAAGCGGATGAGGTTTACCCGCGCCGAGGTGCCGTCGAGCAGGCGTGCCAGCGCCTGGGCGTGGCGGCGGTCGTCGTTCACGCCGTCGAACATGGTGTACTCGAGCGACAGACGCCGCTGGTGAGCGAAATCGTAGCCCTTGAGGAGTTTCATGACCTCGCGCACGGGGAAGGCGCCCTCCACGGGCATGATGGCGCGCCGTTCGTCAGGGAAGGGGTTGTGCACACTGATGGCAATGTGCGCCTGGCACTCGTCGAGGAAGCGGCGCAGCCCGTCGGTCTTGCCGATGGTGGAAATCGTTATTCTTCTGGGGCTCATGGCCATTCCCCACGGCGATGTGAGTATTTGCGTGGCGGCGAGCACGGCGTCGGCGTTGTCGGCGGGCTCGCCCATGCCCATGAACACTATGTTGGTGATGCGGTCGCTCTCGGGGATGCTCAGGAGCTGGTTGATGATGTCGCCGGCGTCGAGGTTGCCCTGGAAGCCGCCGCGCCCCGTCATGCAGAAAGCGCAGTTCATGCGGCATCCGGCCTGCGACGACACGCAGAGGGTTGCGCGCTCGCGGTCGGGGATGAACACGGCCTCGATGTCGCGGCCGCCGCGGCCCTCGAACACATATTTCACCGTACCGTCGGCGCTGACGGCGCGGAACAATGGTTCGCGGCGTCCTATCTCGCAGTTGTCGGCGAGCCATGACCGCGCGCGTTTGGGCAGGTCGGTCATGGCGTCGATATCGGTGACGCCGCGCCCGTAGAGCCACGCCGCCATCTGGCGCGCGGCGAAAGGCCGCAGGCCGGCGGCGGCCGCCGTGGCCTTGAGCTGCTCGAGGGTCTGTCCCAGAAGTCGCGTTTTCGTTGTCATGACGGTGAAAAAATCAGTCGAAGTATTCGGCCATGGAGCGCAGCGCCCGCTGTGCCGATACTCCGCGGTAGAGGATGTTGTACACACCCTTGAGGATAGGCATCTCCACGCCGTAGCGCGCGTTGATGTCGAAGATGCACTTTGTGCCGTAGTAGCCTTCGGCGGTCTGCTCCATTTCCATCTTTGCGGCGGTCACGGAGTAGCCCTTGCCGATCATCGACCCGAAGTTGTGGTTGCGCGAAAAGCGCGAGTAAGCCGTAACCAGCAGGTCGCCCAGATATACGGAGTCCGTTATCCGCCGGGGACGCGGGCACACGGCGTCGATAAACCGCTCCATCTCGCGGATGGCGTTGGAAATGAGCACGGCGCCGAAGTTGTCGCCCGTCTTCATGCCGTGGATAATGCCGGCGGCGATGGCGTAGACGTTCTTCAGCACGGCGGCATACTCTATGCCGTCCACATCGGTAGAGGTTATGGCGTGGGTGTGTTTGCCGATGATGAGGCTGGCAAAGGCCTCGGCGGCAGCGATGTCGTCGCAGCCGATGGTGAGGTACGACGGCCGGTCGAGGGCCACCTCCTCGGCGTGGCACGGACCCGAAATCACCAGTTCGCGCTCGTGACGGCAGCCGAACACGCGGGCCATGTAGTCGGTAATCAGTTCGTTAGTGTCCGGCACTATGCCTTTCACCGCCGACACTATGGCCTTGCCGCTGATATCCACGGTGATTTTATCCACATGCTCCTTGAAGTAGGGCGACGGCATGACA
Source organism: Muribaculaceae bacterium (assembly GCA_017621055.1). Lineage (GTDB taxonomy): Bacteria > Bacteroidota > Bacteroidia > Bacteroidales > Muribaculaceae > CAG-873. The sequence continues at coordinate 16,780 of JAGATX010000001.1, forward strand.
AGCAGCAACGTGTCGGCCGCAGAGCATACGGCGTTGATGTCGGAGCTGAACTCTATGCGGTCGATGTCGAAATTCACATCGGTGAGGTAGGCGGGGTTGTGGCCCAGGCGCTTGAACTCCTCGATGCGGTCGTCGCGCCGCATATACCACATTATGGACGGGCAGTTGTTCATCAGCAGCTTTGCCAGAGCTGTCGCCCAGCTGCCGCCGCCCATCACGGCCACTTTGCCCGGAAAAACGTTGTCGCAGTCCATCATTCCGCTGTATTGAGGGTCGCTGCCGCGGATATCCACGCTTCGACGGCGTCGGCACCGGGGGTTGCAAGGCCTAATTTGTGCTTTTTATTGAGGCCGCACAGGTCCTGGAAAAGTTTGCCGGCCTTTGCGGAGGCGAGGGCGCCGACGGTGAGGACGCCGGCCTTGTGGAGCACCGGCACCCAGTCGGCGGGCACGCCGGCGGCGCCGAAGGCCTCGGCGTTGTCGCGCTTTTCGGTTTTTTCGGGGCGCATCTGCGGGAACAGAAGTACTTCCTGGATTGCGGTCTGGCCTGTCATGAGCATTACCAGACGGTCCATGCCTATGCCCATGCCGGATGTGGGGGGCATGCCGTACTCGAGGGCGCGGATAAAGTCGCCGTCGATAATCATCGCCTCGTCGTCGCCCTTGGCGCTGAGGCGCATCTGCTCGACGAAGCGCTCGCGCTGGTCGATGGGGTCGTTGAGCTCCGAGTAGGCGTTGGCAAGCTCCTTGCCGTTGACCATCAGCTCGAAACGCTCGGTGAGGCCCGCTTTGGAGCGGTGGCGCTTTGTCAGGGGCGACATCTCCACGGGGTAGTCGGTGATGAAGGTGGGCTGTATGTAAGTGCCCTCGCACTTCTCGCCGAATATCTCGTCGATAATCTTGCCTTTGCCCATGGTGTCGTCGACCTCCACGCCCAACTGGCGGGCGGCGGCGCGCAGCGCCTCCTCGTCCATGCCCTCGATGTCCACTCCCGTGTGTGTCTTTATGGCCTCGGCCATGGTGACGCGAGGGAACGGCGCCTTGAAGCTGATCACGTTGTCGCCCACACGCACCTCCGTGGTGCCGTTGACGTCAAGGCATATCTTTTCGAGCATACGCTCGGTAAATCCCATCATCCAGTTGTAGTCCTTGTACGAAACGTAGATTTCCATGCACGTGAACTCGGGGTTGTGGGTGCGGTCCATGCCCTCGTTGCGGAAATTCTTCGAGAATTCGTACACACCGTCGAAGCCGCCCACGATGAGGCGCTTGAGGTAGAGCTCGTCGGCGATGCGGAGGTACAGAGGGATGTCGAGGGCGTTGTGGTGAGTGATGAACGGACGCGCCGACGCTCCGCCGGGTATCGACTGCAGGATGGGCGTCTCTACTTCGATATAACCGGCGCCGTCGAAGTACTCGCGCATCGACCGGTATACCTTGTTGCGCTTCAGGAAGATATCCTTCACGCCGTCGTTGACGATAAGGTCCACGTAGCGGCGACGGTAGCGTAGCTCCGGGTCGTCGAAGGCGTCGTATGTCACGCCGTCCTTGACCTTGACAATGGGCAGGGGGCGCAGGCTCTTGGAGAGCACCGTCAGCTCCTGCGCATGAACCGAGATTTCGCCGGTCTGCGTGCGGAAAACATAGCCCTTCACGCCGATAAAGTCGCCGATATCCAGCAACTTCTTGAACACCACGTTGTAGAGGTCCTTGTTCTCGCCGGGGGCTATCTCGTCGCGGTTGATATATATCTGTATGCGCCCGTAGGCGTCCTGCAGCTCCACAAACGATGCTTTGCCCATGATGCGGCGACCCATGATGCGGCCGGCCACCGTCACCTCGCGGCGCGGTGCCTCGTCGCTGAAGGTCTCGAGGATTTCGGCGCTGTGACCCGTAACGTCGTATTCCGCTGCCGGATAAGGGTCAATACCCATGTCGCGCAAGGCCTGAAGGCTGTTGCGGCGTATTATCTCCTGTTCGCTCAGTTCGAGTGTGTTCATATATAATTTCCTGTATGTGTTTTAGTTACAACAATAGGAGCATGCCCTAAGGGGCACACGTCCCATATTTTACTGCAAAAATACGAAAAAAACCTGACATTACCGCCGTCACTCCCATTTTCCCTGCATTTCGCCGGTTTTCTGCGCATCGACGTTTGCAGTTTCACTTTTTTATTGTTAATTTTGCCCAAACTAATCAATAAACCTCAAACCGCAAAACTTCAACCTTAAATATGGCCCAGAACGATACTTCCACTCTTGCGCCCGGCATTGTCATTGTCGGCGAACACCGGTATGTGATTGAGCGGGTGCTCGGTGCCGGCGGCTTCGGCATCACCTATCTGGCGTCGACCCACGTTACGATGGGTAACATCACGTTCAAAGGTCAGGTGGCTATAAAAGAGCATTTTATGGGCCTGTACAACGAGCGCGACGTCGCCAGCGGCGCCGTCACTACGCCCGGCACCGCCAAGGCCCGCGAGCTCGTAGGCAATGCCATCAAGGACTTCCTCGGCGAGGCCCGGCGCCTGCAGAGACTCGGCGCCGGCCACCCCAACATCGTGAAGGTCAACGAGGTATTCGAGGCCAACGGCACGGCCTACTACGTGATGGAGTACCTCGACGGCAGTTCGCTGTGGGACAACATCAAGGGCCGCGGAATGACGGAGCCGGACATGCTGGCGCTGATGCTGCCGATTGTCGATGCCGTGGCGTATCTCCACCGCAACCGCCTGACCCACCTCGACATTAAGCCGCAGAACATAATGCTCGCCGCCGGCGAGGGAGGCGCCGTGCGCCCCGTGCTCATAGACTTCGGCCTGAGCAAGC
>JAGATX010000010.1 GCA_017621055.1 Muribaculaceae bacterium
CGACAACATTTCAGACGATATGCTCAAAGAAATAATCGTCAAAATCAACAGACGACCGAGAATGAAACTTGGTTTTTCATCCCCGGTCGCCGAATTCTTCAAATATATTGCTTAATTTTGCACTTGCAGGTAGAATCTGCGAAGAAGACCTACGAAGAAGGCCTAAAGCATGGGGGGGTTAGCAGTTGAACATGCTTTCGATTTTTGCCGCAGACTGCCGGTGCAGCGCCCGGTTGCTTAGCGTGACGCCGCGGTGTCGGCGGGGATGGTGTGGGCGGCGTAGTTGTAGCCGGCAAGGTCGTAGTGGCGTGCGAGACGGCGCAGGCGCCGGCTGAAGTCGGCATAGTCCTTGCGTCCGGTGCCCCACTGCAGCTCCGCCAGGGCGCCCATACGCGGCAGCGCCATGTACTCCATATGCTGGAAAGTGGGGATGAACTCGCTCCAGAGGTTGGCCTGCACACCGATGATGTGCTCTTTCTCCTCATCTGTGAGTCCTTCGGGCACGGGTTCGAAGTTATAGACATCCTCGAGGAGCACGGGAGTAGACCAGTGAGCGCCGGCGGGCTCGCCCGGCGCGGTGCTCTGGGCGAAGTCGAAGTAGAGGAATTTGTAGGGCACAATTATGGCATCGTGGCCGGCGCGCGCGGCGGCTGTGGCGCCGTCGGTGCCGCGCCACGACATTATCACGGCGTTGTCGGTGGCACCGCCCTCGAGCATCTCGTCCCAGCCTATCACGCGGCGCCCGCGGGTGGCAAGGAAGTCGGTGACGTGGCCCATGAGGTGGCTCTGCAGCTTCTCTTCGGCCGATGAGGAGGCATCGCGGCGCAGACCCAACTCACGGATGCGCGCCTGGCAGCGGGCGCACTCCTGCCACCGCACTTTGGGACATTCGTCGCCGCCGATGTGGATGAGTTCGGAGGGGAAGATATCGGTGATTTCGGTCATGACGTCGTCGAGGAAAGCATATACGCTGTCGTTGCCGGCGCACAGCACGTCCTTTGACACACCCCATATCTGCCAAACCTCATAAGGGCCGCCGGTGCACCCTAACTCAGGGTACGATGCCAGCGCGGCCTGCATGTGGCCGGGCAGGTCGATTTCGGGGATGATGGTGATATGGCGGGCGGCGGCATAGTCCACGATGTCGCGCAGCTGCTCCTGAGTGTAGAAGCCGCCGTGGGGTATGCTGTCGTATACGCCCGTATTGACGCCTATCACCGTCTGCGGGCGCATGGAGCCAACCTCCGTGAGGCGCGGACGGCTCTTGATTTCCACACGCCAGCCCTGGTCGTCGGTAAGGTGCCAGTGAAGCCGGTTGATGTTGTGCAGTGCAAGGATGTCGATGAACTGTTTCACCGAGTCGGCGCTGAAAAAGTGGCGTGCGCAGTCGAGGTGGGCGCCGCGATAGAGAAAGCGGGGACTGTCGCGCACCTCGCCGGCGGCAAAGAGCACGTCGTTACCGGCGGCGGCGGCGGGTATGGCCTTGCGGAGGGTCTGTACGCCGTAGAAGGCGCCGGCGGCGTCGGTGCCCGTCACCGTCAGGCTGTCGGCGTTGGCGGTGATTACGTAGGAGTCGGCGCGTCCCGGCTTATCGCACGATATGCGGATATAGTCGGAACCGGGCGCCGTGGCAGTGATTTCGGGCGCGAAGCCTGTGAGCGCCCCGATATATTCGGCGAGGAAAGCGGCGTTGGAAGCCGAGGCGCTGTCGGCGGCCACAATGCGAGTGTCGGGGTTGAGGCGGAAGGGAGCGGCAGCGGTGTCCGTCTCTATGACTGCGGGGAGAGGCACAACGGCATAGTCGGCCTCCACGGCGGGGCGCTGGGTGCAGGCGGCGGCGCCGGCGGCAGCCAGAGTGAGCAAAAGAATCGATGGTTTCATGGTATAGGAACTTAAGGATTATTTCTATTGTATCTAATGATTATTTCTGATTTCGGAAATGTCGGTAAATCTCCTCGCCGACGGTGAGGTCGGCATAGATAAGCTCGGCGGTAGTGGCTGCGGCATCGTTGTCGCCGAGGATTTCGCGCATACGGCGGTAGCCCTCCAGCTGCGCCTCGCGTTCGGACGTGCCCTCGCGCAACAGCGGCCGCAGCCGCTCGGCCACGGCGCGCGCCGTGCACTCGTGGAGGAGCATCTCCGGCACTACGGGGCTGTTGGTTATCAGGTTCGGCAATGTCACGAACTTCACGTCGAGGATGCGGCTCATCAGCTCGTAGCTCAGCCGCGAGCCGTTGGCGCGGTAAAGAGCCACCTGAGGCACATCCATCAGCGCCGTCTCCAGCGTGGCGGTGCCCGAGGTCACCAGGGCGGCGCGGCAGTGCGCCAGAATGAGTGCGGCATGGTCCTCCTTGATCAGCGGCACACCGCGGGCTCCGGCGGCGGCGTATACGCCCGGAGGCACCGACGGCGCCGCCACTATCACCGGCCGGTACTGCGGGAACTCTGCCACGGCGCCGAGCATCACCGGAAGGTTGCGGCGTATTTCGTTGAGGCGGCTGCCGGGCATCAGCGCTATCAGCGGACGGTCGCGCAGACCGTGACGCGCCAAAAACTCAGCCCTTGGCGCCGCCTGCCCCCGCAGCCGCCCGACTTCGCCAACCGACGGATTGCCGACATACACGGCCTCGGCACCGTTGGCGATATAGAACTCCGGCTCGAAAGGCAGTATGGCGAAAACACGCCTCACATACTTTTTTATGGCGTTAATGCGCCATTTTTTCCACGCCCAGAGTTTTGGGGATATGTAGTAGTAGACGGGCACGCCCAGCGACGAGGCATACTCGGCTACCTTGAGGTTGAACGACGGATAATCGATGAGGATGAGGGCGTCGGGGTGCATCAGACGGACGGCATCGCGCGCCGTGCGCAGATTGGCGCGCACGGTGCCCAGATTGCGGAGCACCTCCGAGAAGCCCATGAAAGCCATACGGCTGATGTGGATAATGGGCTTTTTGCGGGCTACGGCGGCCATACGGTCGCCGCCTATGAAGTTGAATGCCGCCTCGGGGTCGACTGCGGCGAGAGCCTCCATCAATGCGGCGGCGTGGAGGTCGCCCGATGCTTCGCCGGCTATCAGAAAATAATGCATATTCGTCCGTCTGTCATCGTTTTGAAGAGAAAAAAGAGCGCATCAGCGCCGCGCACTCGTCGGCGCGCACGCCTTCGGTATACACTGCCTTGGGGTGAAATGGCGAGGCGCCCGTGCGCACGATGGCGCGGAAACCGCGCTTGGTGTCGGGAGCGCCGACAACTATGCGGCGTATCTGCGCCCACCCAATGGCACCCGCGCACATGGGGCACGGCTCGACGGTGACATACAGCGTGGCGTCGGCAAGGTATTTGCCGCCTTTGAGGGATGCGGCGGCGCTGATGGCCAGCATCTCGGCGTGCGCCGTGACGTCGCGCAGCCGCTCGGTGCGGTTATGGCCCTTGCCGAGGATGCGACCGCCGGCAACAACCACTGCGCCGACGGGTATCTCGCCCTCGGCGGCGGCGGCACGTGCCTCGTCGAGGGCTATGCCCATGTAATAACTGTCGTCGAAGGCCTCCATCAGTCCATGTCTATTCTCAGGCCCTCGGTGGCGGCCACGGTATTTGCAAAAATCTCGCGTGCCTGGGCGGCAAGCTCCTCCGGATCGGAAACCATCTTGGAATAATGGCCGATCACCAGCTCCCGCGCTCCTGCGGCGGCTGCTATTTCGGCGGCCTGGCGCGCCGTGGAGTGGCCGCGCGCCGCTGCCTTGACGGCGTCGGCATCGCCATAGGTGGCCTCGTGGTAGATTACGTCAACACCGCGGAGGCGCTCGGCCAGCGACGGCTCGAAGGCCGTATCCGAACAGTAGGCATATGCGCGCGACGGCGACGGCTCGCGTGTGAGCCGCGCGTTGGGTATGGTCGTGCCGTCGGCAGCGACAAAATCGGCGCCCTCGCGCAGACTCTGCATGGCATAATGGGGCACGCCGTAGTATTTTGCGGCCTCGCCGTCGATGTGCCGCAGTTTGGGCTTCTCGCGGAAGACGAAACCGAAACACGGCACACGGTGACTGAGCGCCACAGTGCTAACCGTGAAGTGCTTCTCATCCATCAGCAGGCCGGGCCGACCCGGATCCATGATATCATATTCCAGGTTGAACGGGCGCTCGGGGCAGAAAACCTCCATGAACTTTGCCAGCACCTCGGCGCCCTGCTCGAAGATGTGGACCGTCACCGTGCCCTCCACGCCATGGAGAGCCATGGTGGACAGCAGTCCCGGCAGACCTAAAAAATGGTCGCCGTGCAGGTGCGAGATGAAAATATCGCGCACGCGGGCGAACGACACGCCGAAGCGCTGCATCTGCAGCTGCGCGCCCTCGCCACAGTCCACCAGCATGATGCGTGGCCCGTAGGCCACGGCCTGAGCCGACGGAAAATGGCGCAGCGTCGGCGTGGCAGATCCGCATCCGAGTATCGTTACCGAAAAAATGCTCATTGTGCGGTGACGGCTATTCGCTCGGTGGCGGTTTCGAAATGCTCGCCGTCGGCGGTGATGGTGGCCCGGTAGAGGTATATGCCGCGGGGCACGCGCGCGCCGCCGCCGTTGGTGAGGTCCCAGGTCACCGGCATGCTCTGCAGCATGTCGGAGCGGCCCTCGGCGCTGCCGCTCCATACTGGGCGGCCGACAAGGTTATAGACCGTGACAGTGACGGTGACGTTGGCGTCCGGCTGATTATGCGAGATATAGAAGTTTGCCGATGTCGATGCCGGATTGGCGTCGGAGTACACGCGGTAGATGGTGGGCGCCAGGCCGTCCATGACGTTGAATTCAATGGTGCGCGTGGCCGAGTTGCCCGAGGTGTCCCACACGCGCAGCGTCAGGGTGTGCACACCGTCCGAGATGTTTTCCAGCGGGAAGTTTATCACTCCCGATGGAGTGCCGTCGGCCGACGGTGTGTAGTAGGAGTTCACGCTGCCGAGCGAGCGGTTTCCGTCGAGGGTGGCTGTCATGGAGTGCCCTATGCCGGCGGTCGATACGTTCAGGCCCACGTTGTCGCTCACGGTGGCTATCAGCATGGGCGATGAGTTCACCGTCGTGCCGTCGGTAAAGTCGGAATGGTTGAGGAACATTTCCTCGATAACGGGCGGCGTGGTATCGGCGGGTGCCTCCTCGTCGTAGCCGTAGAGGTAGATATCGTTCATAAGGGTGGCGGCCTCGGTATCGTCGTCGGTAGAGGCGGCATAGAGCGCTATGCTGCCGGGACGGTAGTTCTGCGCTATTTCCGCCGGCATGTTCACTTTAAGAGTGAAATGACCGCCGGTGACTTTTGCGCTGCCGGTGAACACGCGCTCGCCATGCTCCTCGAAGACTTTCTGCTTGTCGTAGTCGGGGTTGACGGTGAGCGACGAACGCTCCGCATCGAAAATATCGGCGGTAAGCACGCCGTCGAAGTCGGTCAGCACGTTGCCGGCGGCATCGGTGACAACACCGGCTATGCAGCCCTGCTGCAGGGCCGCGAATGTGGGCGGCTCGTCGCTGTCACCGTCGACGGCGATGCCGTTGATAGAGTCGACGCGCACCTTATTGGATGGCAGAGTGAGCCGCAGCGCCGGATCGCCAACAAAGACATAGCGCAGGCGGTTTTCGTCGGAGGCTGGCCGGCCCATGGCATCGCGTATATCGTTCTTCGCGCGCCGGTACATCTCGCCGGGAGTCAGGAAATTGCCGTCGGCGCCGCGCACGGCCATCACGCGCCCCATGGCGTCGCTGAGTTTGCCGTTGTCGGTGATGAACACCGGGCGGGTGGCGCTCACCACGCCTATGCAGCCGCCATAGCGCTCCAGATACATGATTTCCGCACCACTGGCCGCCGGAGCGTCGAGGCGCAGAAAATCGCACGTCGCCGCGTAGATGAACGGCAGGTGCCGGAGATACATGTTGTTGAGGTCGGTATACGACAGCTGGCCGTCGGCCGTCCAGCCCGTCTCGTTGGCGTGGCCTATGTAATTCCACCACACCACTCCCTCGTCGAGGCTCCGGAACTGGGCTTCGCGGGCCTGCGGATAGACACCGCCGCTGAGCGTATACGCGTCGAGGTATATCTTGTTGACAAGAAACGGGTTGCCGTCCATCTGCTGGAAGGCCGCTATCATGCTTTCGCTCTGATTGGTGTGCACGGCATTATCGCCGTTGTCAGCAAGGAACATGGCGCGCATCTTCCACAGCGAGCGCCGCGGCGAGCGCGCATACTCCAGCGTCTTGTCCACCACGTTGCGTGCCGCCGTCAGGCTCATGGCCGGTATTCGGCCCACGGCAACACACAGCGGGTCGCTGCCGAGGTTGCCGCCCGAGCCGTCGGTGAGCATGGCTATGAAATCGTCGGTGATATATCCCTCGTTGTCGCTCAGCGACGCACGCACGGCGAGGGGTGCCCAGCCGGGGATTACAGGATATTTACCCGTCTCGGCAACCAGGCGCCGGTTGTCCACGCTCATGCGGGCAAAAAGCAGCACATAGCGCAGGGGACGACCGGTGATGTTGCCGCGGTCGTACAGCATTTTCAGAAAGTTGCGTATACCGGCGGGCTGCGGGCTGCCGCCCGAGAATTCGTCGTAGATGTCGGTGTCTGTAACGACAGCCACATGCAGACTGTCGGCGGTGTGCAGCTCGGCGAGGCGCCGCGCCTCCGTGGCATAGGCCGCCGGGGTGATTATCACCATGTCCAGATCGGTGAGGCTGTGCAGGTTCGGGCTGTTCACCACGCCCTCGTAGGCCGGCGCCGGCAGCCGCGCGTCGCGCCGCCACAATGCATATTCGCGTCGCACGCTCGCGGGCATACTCCATGCCACGCCGCCGTCGCGCGCCGTGGTGCCTACAGCCTTTATCGCCGAAAGGTCCGTAACGTCCCACACGGTGGCGTCCGGCGCGTCGGCCACAAAAAAGTCGGCATGCGGGCTGGCGAATACCAGCGAGCCGTCGGCATGCGGTTTGAGCTGACGAAGATAGTTCACAGACAGGTAGTTGAGAGCCGCCACCGGAGGCGTGGTGCCGGCAGTAAGCTCTATGCCTATGCGGACGGTGCCTTTACCGGCCGTGGTGGCGGCGGCGTGACGCGTAATGGTTTCATAACCGTGGGTATAGTGGCTGATATACGACGGCGAGGGCAGTATGTCGCTGCTGATCTGCGGGAGGACGGTGCCGTCGACGCTGAAGGACAGCCGCGGATTGCCACTGCTGAAGCGGCTCACGAACGAACACTCCATCCACAGGCCGGCATCGGCGGCAACAGCATCTGTCAGGGCAAAATCGAATGTGCGTTTGCGGGTGTAGCGGAAATCCTCGCCTACGAGCTGCGGACCGGCATGCCCGGGCGAACTGCTCTCAACTTCGTGGTGAAGCCGTTCGTAATAGGTGGTCACGGGTGTGCCGCCCGGCGTCACAGTGGCCGCAGTGCCCGGCGCGAGGCGTTCAGCATCGTTTTCGGTAATGTAATAGTATGATTTCGCAGCATACACATTGGTGCTGTAACGGTATCGGCCGCTACCGCTGGCACTCTCGGTCCATTCGCCGGGACCGGCGCCGTAGAACACCAGCCGGTTGCCGTCGACCTCAGACGGCACCTGCGGCAGATCGCCCGGATAAGCGTTGGCGGTGAGTATATCGTCGAAGACACGACCGCCAAGACCGTAGACTTTCACCCGCTCGATGTCGGTAAATCCCCAGCTGCGCAGTGTGGACGCCGGCAGAGCATAGAGTCCGTCATCGGAGATGCTCACCTTCACCCAGCGGCCCTCGGCGAGGACGCTTGCGGTCGGGTAATGTCCGGCATCGAAGGCCGACGCCGGCAGGGCGCCTGCAAGGAGCAGTAGTAGTGTTGTTAATATGCTGTGTATCGAAATGTTATGACCGGTCATATGGTGTATTGAGGTAGAGAGTGGTGAATGGTCGGCGCGCCTGCGCGTGCCTGACCTTATTAAGGTAACGCTGTAATCGGCCATTTATTGCGCGGGGCGTCGTGAGGTCTATTCCGCTACGGAGTCGGCGGCGATGGCCCGCATTTCGTCGTATTCGGCCCAGGCGGGGTCGTTTTCGGTGTAGATTGTCAGCGGCAACTGCGGAAATTCGGCCAGCGCCCGGTTGAGGAAGCCGTTGAAGCTCTCGGTGCTGAAAGTATAGAATACCCAGTCGCGACGTCCGGCGCCGGTATAGATGCCGGTGAGCATGGCTGTGTTCTTGCCCTTTAGGGCGGCGTGGAAGGCATCGGTGATTTCGCCGAGAAGAGCGGCGGAAGCCTCGTCGGGGAAACCTAACGGCCCGGCGGTAGTGTACGGCATGGTGACCTCCACGCGGATGTTGTTCCGCTCGCGGCTGCGGTATTTTTCTACATCGGCGCGGCCGGTGACCATGATGGTGTAGCCGTCGTCGTCGGTGGTGGGCACGGTGAACCACTCGCCCGGTTGTGTATGTTCCTTGTTTTCCATTTCAATTAGCTTTCTTAACCTGATCCCCCCTGACCCCATAACCACATAACCTCCCGCCGCCTGGCGGAGTAAAAAGAAAAAAACATGGTCGGAGTATAAGCCGGGTTATGTGGGCGCCGCATTATCGCTCCTTTCGGAGGAATTGCGGCGTGCCGTCTGCCATTTATCTGCGCAGTCTACCCCCCGGCAATGGACGAGCAGCCCTTCGATGCCGGTATACTTGACCTTGCAACCCATAAGATGTGCGGCGCGCGATGTCGCCGTCGCGCCCGGTGAGCTCTTGCCTCGCCTTTTCACCCTTGCCGTGCGCGCCGGAGCGCGCGTTGGCGGTTATTTTCTGTCACATTGTCTCTACCGTTGCCGATAGCTTGCCGTTAGCAAATATGGTGCTCTTTGTTGCCCGGACTTTCCTCACGGCGCTCATTGCGTCGCCGCGCGGCAGACCCTCCGGCCATGTTTCTGTATCTCAATAAGTCAAAAAAGTGAAAGCACTGCCATCGCTCAGGCGTGCGGTCCGCGGATAATTCCGCGCTCGGAGGAGCGCACAAAGGCCACCACGGCGTCGCGCTCGGCGCTGGCCGGCAGCTCCGCCTCGATGTGGTCCACAGCCTCGCTGATGTTGTAGTCACCCATATAGAGCATGCGGTAGATGTCCTGTATGCGGGCTATCGCCTCCGCGCTGAAGCCGCGACGGTGAAGACCGACGGTATTGATGCCCGTAAAGGCTATGGGCTCGCGGGCGGCCTTGACATAAGGTGGTATATCCTTGTTTATCAGCGCTCCGCCCTGGATCATGACATATGAACCGATGTGGCAGAACTGATGGATGAGCGTGCCGCCGCCTATCACGGCAAAGTCATCGACCACCACCTCGCCGGCAAGCTGTGTGGCGTTGCTCATTATCACATTGTCGCCAACCACGCAGTCGTGGCCTACATGGCTGTAAGCCATAATAAGTGTGTTGGAGCCTATAACCGTGCGCCCTTTCGAGGCGGTGCCGCGGTTGATGGTCACGAACTCGCGAAGCACGGTGTTGTCGCCTATGATGGCAAGGCTGTCCTCGCCCCGGAACTTGAGGTCCTGGGGTATGCCGCCTACGACGGCGCCCGGAAATATGCGGCAGTTGCGCCCGATGCGCGTGCCCGGGCATATCACCGCATTGCTGCTGATATATGAGCCCTCGCCGATTTCCACGTTATCGTGGATGGTTACGAATGGCTCCACCACGACCGACGGATGAAGTCTGGCGCCGGGATGTATGCTCGACAGTGGTTGTGTCATATCGCTGTTCACTTGTTTTTTATAATCTGGGCCATGAACTCGCACTCACATACCACATGCTCGCCGACAAAGGCACGGCCCTTCATCACTGCCATGCCGCGGCGCATGGGAGTGAGGAACGACACGTGGAAAAGGAGAGTGTCGCCCGGGACGACTTTCTGGCGGAATTTCACATTGTCGATCTTCATGAAGTAGGTGGAGTAGCGCTCGGCATCCTCAAGGTCGCACAGCACGAGCAGACCGCCGGTCTGGGCCATGGCCTCGACCATCAGCACGCCCGGCATGACGGGCTCCTGGGGGAAGTGCCCCTGGAAGAAAGGCTCGTTGGTGGTCACGTTCTTCACGCCAACGATGTATGTGTCGGTCTTGTCTATAACCTTGTCGACGAGCAGGAAGGGATAGCGGTGCGGCAGCAGCGTGCGTATCTGGTTGTTGTCCAGCAGCGGTGCGGCGTTGGGGTCGTAGATAGGTGCCTGAACCTCCTGACGCTTGATGTCGCTGCGCAGTGCTTTGGCAAGCTGGGCGTTGATGGTGTGGCCGGGGCGGGTGGCTATGATGCGACCCTTGAGCGGACGGCCTATCAGGGCTATGTCGCCGATGAGGTCCATGAGTTTGTGGCGCGCCGGCTCGTTGGTCCATTTGGGAGCCTCGGTGCTGATGAAGCCCAGCTCGGAAGCGTCGCGCGTGGGCACGCCCATGGTGGTGGCTATGCTGTCGAGGTGTGCCTGCTCGGTCGGGGTATCGTAGATTACCAGGGCGTTGTCGAGGTCTCCGCCCTTGATGAGCCCGGCCTTGACAAGCGGCTCTATCTCGCGGACGAACACAAAGGTGCGCGCCGGAGATATTTCGGTGGCGAAATCGGCCACACTGTCCATGGTGGCATATTGGTTGGCGAGCACCGGCGAGTCGAAGTCGATTTTCACGTCCACGCTCAGCTGATCGTCGGGAAGAAGCATGAGTTTGGACCCGCGTTCGGAGTCGATGACCTCAACTTTGTGCTTCACATAGTAGAAATCCTTGTCGGCGTTCTGTTCCACGGTGCCTACGCGCTCTATCTCCCGCACATATATGTCGGCGCTGCCGTCAAGGATTGGTATCTCGGGGCCGTCGACCTCGATGAGGCAGTTGTCGATGCCCAGGGCGTAGAGCGCCGCCATGGCGTGCTCTATGGTGCTGACGGTGACATCGCCTTTGCCGATAACTGTTCCCCGCCGGGTGGACACTATGTTCTCGGCCACGGCGTCGATGACGGGAGCGCCTTCAAGGTCGATACGTTGTATTTTGTAGCCGTGGTCGTCGGGGGCCGGCTTGAAAGTGGCGGTGAGATGTCCTCCGGTGTGAAGGCCTTTGCCGCTGACGGTGAATGATTCCTTTAATGTGGTCTGTTTCATAGTGTCTGCACGGAAATCCTTATGGTGGTTTATTATTTTTCTTTATTGAGCGTTTTCTCCAGGGTCGCTACCCGCGAAAAAAGATCGGGTAACCGCTTTTCAAGTACGAACATACGGGCGAACTCGCCGGCCGGAAGCGCCGGTGTGCCCAGCATGCGGCTGCCGGCGGCCACGCTGTTGGGCACGCCGCTCTGTGCTCCAAGCTGGACGCCGTCGCCGATGGTGATATGTCCGGCAATGCCCGTCTGGCCTCCGAACATGCAGTGTGCGCCAACGCGCGTGCTGCCGGCAATACCCGTCTGAGAAGCCATGACGGTATCGTGGCCCACCTCCACGTTATGGGCAATCTGGACCAGGTTGTCGAGCTTCACGCCGCGGCTGATGTGGGTGCGCCCCATCGTCGAGCGGTCGATGGTGGTGTTGGCGCCGATTTCAACATCGTCGTCGATCTCCACAATACCTATCTGCTCGATTTTATGGTACACGCCGGCAGAGTCCGGTGCGAAACCGAAGCCGTCGCTGCCTATAACAGCACCGGCGTGGATGGTGCACCGCCGGCCGATGCGGCAGCCATAGTAGATTTTTGCGCCGGCGTAGACGGTGGTGTCGTCGCCGATGGTACAGCCGTGGCCTATATAGACGTGGGGGTAGATCTTCACATTCTTGCCAAGCTTTACACCGGGCGCTATGTAGGCAAAAGCGCCGACATACGCCCCTTCGGGGACTTCTACGCCTTCGGAGATGTGGCAACCGGGCTCAACGCCCTCGACACGCGGCTTTACATACTGCGCCGCTACGCCCAACAGCGCCGACAGAGCCTCATAGGGGTTGTCAACACGGATAAGGGTGGCTTGGACGGGATGCTCGGCCTTGAAATCACGGCCTACTATTATTATCGAAGCGCCGGTGGTATATACGTAATGCGTATATTTGGGGTTGGCGAGGAAGGTGATGGTGCCCGGTACGGCGTCTTCTATCTTTGCGAAGTCGCTGACACACACGGTGCCGTCGCCTTCGACGGTGCCGCCAAGATGTCCGGCTATTATATCGGCTGAAAGCTGCATTTCTTATGGTGGGTAGAGGGAGTGTGGCGCCACACTCCGCGTTTAGAACTGCAAAATTCGCAAAAAAAATTGATATAACAGCAATTGACGGCGAAAAAAAGCATTCTCCAACCCCCTTTCTTAGGGTAAAAATTGCAAAATGCCAATTTCTGCTTGCGCGATTGAAAAAAAACAACTAATTTAGCGCGATTTTTCCCCTTAAACCAATCACACCATAGCATTCTTGCCATGAACCTGAAAAAATATATCTTCACAGCCGTGCTGGCTGCCTTTTTCACAACGGGCGCCGCTGAAGCGCCTGCCGGGTACTACAGCCGCGCCGAGAACAAAAACGGCCGAGCCCTCCTCGAAGCGCTCGAAGATATTGTAGGCCCCCATACCACAATATCTTACGACGGTCTCCTTTCCCTATACAAGACCTCCGACGTATACCCTAACGGAAAGATCTGGGATATGTACTCAACCAAGCAGTGGAACTACGGCAACACCTGCGGAAACTACAGCAACATTGGCGATTGCTACAACCGCGAGCACTCCTTCCCCAAGAGCTGGTTCAGCAACCGCTCGCCGATGTCGAGCGATGCATTCCATATCTATCCCACCGACGGCAAGGTCAACGGCCAGCGCAGCAACTACCCCTACGGCGAATGCGCCAACGGCACCTATGTGGCGACACACAACGGCGTCCGCGCCCTCGGACGCCTCGGTGCCAGCACATTCCCCGGTTACAGCGGTCGCGTGTTCGAGCCCGACGACGAATACAAGGGCGACTTCGCACGTTCATACTTCTATATGGCCGCCGCCTATAACAACCGCATAGGCAGCTGGAACTCCGACATGCTCGCCGGGAACAGCTTCCCCGCTTTCAGTCAATGGGCTATCAATCTGCTCCTTAAATGGCACCGCCAGGACCCCGTAAGCGAAAAGGAACGTGACCGCAACGAGGTGGTCTATGGCCGGCAGCGAAACCGAAACCCCTTCATCGACTATCCCGACCTTGCCGAGCATATCTGGGGCAACAAGAGCACTGTGGCCTGGACGTCTACCGGCGTAACCGCCCCCGAAATTCTGCTGCCCGCCGACGGCACCACCGTCGACTTCGGCGTCACCGCCGCCGGATACGCCGTGACCCGCACCGTCAACGTGCGAACATCCAACGCCACCTCTCCGGTAACCCTCACTGTCAGCGGTACCGGCTTCAGCGCCTCCACAGCATCGATAGCAGCCGCAAATGCAAACTCCGCAAACGGCGCCAACATTACCCTCACCTACCTCCCTGCTTCCAACGGCTCCCATACCGGCACGCTCACCGTAGCTACCGGCTCCCTCAGCCGCACCGTAACCCTCCGGGGCACCAGCGTCGACGGCCTGCCCGCCGGACCCGCTCGTTATATCACCGACTGCTCGTTCCAGGCAACATGGACATATGTGGGCGATGACAACAACGGCAACTACACCCTCACCGTAGGCTCCGGCAGCGATATTATCGATGGTTATCCCCGCGCCGTCGCCGCAAATGCCGGAACATTCAATGTCACCGACCTCGACCCCTCCACCCCTTACTGGTACACCGTAGCCTCGAGCACAATGGTGAGCGACCGCGTGGAACTTGTCACCTCCGACCCCATCCCCTCCATTGAGTTCCTCTTCGACGGCACGCTCTTCTTCAACACCGATCCCGGCGTGCCCAGCGAACCCGCCGAGATTCTCCTCGACGTGGAAAACATCGACACCGATATCACCGTCATCGTGGGCGAGCCTTTCGAACTCTCTAACAACCGCTCCGACTGGAGCCGAACAATAGAGGTATCGCCCGATGTTGAGCGAATGTATCTGCGCCTCAACTCGGCAACCGGCGGAACGTTCTCCGCCAACCTCTACGCCACCGCCGGAAGCTACACCTCCGAGATGGTCACCGTCGAGGGCACGGCAGTATCCACGCCCACCTTCCTCGAGGACTTCGAGGCCGACGGCGCCGGATTCGGCAACTACACATCCACCGAAATTTACCAGGGCACGGCGGCCAAATGGTCGTTCAGCAACGCCGGCCTCTTCAGCGGTAACAACGAGCCTGTCCACGGCATAGGCATACAGAGCCTCCGTATGGGCAAGAACGACAACTCCTGCGCAACTATGGAATCCGACGTGCTCCGAGGCATAGGTACAATATCCTTCTGGGCACGCCCCTGGACAAACGACGGAAACGCAACCCTGTCGGTCGAAGTCAGCACCGACGGCGGCGAGAACTTCCGCCCTGTGGGCACCGTCAATGTCACCGGTACTGCCTTCGCAGAGTATGTTGTCCACGCCGGAGTTGCAGGCAAAGCCCGCATTCGCCTGCGACAGACCGCCGGAAAACGCCTCAACATCGACGACATCGCCATGACCAACTACACCAGCGGTGTCGACGACCCCATGGCCGCACGCCATCAATGGGATGCATTCTGCGTCGGCGGTAACCTCACCGTAACCGTCACCGCTCCTGAAATGACGCTCGGAGTCTACGCTCTCGACGGCACCGTGGTATACTATGGCGCCCTTGCCGCCGGTGAGCACTGCTTCGACAGCCTCCCGGCAGGTCTTTACATCGTGGCGTCCGACGATTTCAGCCGCCGCGTCATTGTAAGATAATGAAAATCTGCATACCTACCGGCACACGCGCCGACTGGGGGCTCCTCCGCCCTCTGGCGGCGCGTTTGCGTTCGCTCCCCGGCGCCGATATTCAGGTGGTGCCCGCAAACATGCACCTCGACAGCCGGTTCGGACATACCCTCGACGAGATTATCGCCGATGGCTTTGTGCCGGCGGCCTCGGTGCCCATGGACGAACGCGGCGACTCTCCCGCAGCCCGCGTGCGGGCCATGAGTCAGGCTCTGGCAGGTTTCGGCAATGCTTTCGAGGCCCTGAAGCCCGACATGCTCGTGGCTTTGGGCGACCGCTACGAGATGCTTGCCGCCGCCGAAGCCGCCGTCCTCCAGGGCATTCCCGTCTGCCACATAGCCGGCGGCGAAATCAGCGAAGGGGCCATCGACGACTGTCTCCGCCATGCCATAACCAAACTCTCCCACCTACACCTCACCGCTACTGAGGATTACCGCCGCCGAGTCATTCAGATGGGCGAAAGCCCCGATCGTGTTTTCAACGTCGGCGCCATCGGTGTGGCTAATTTCAAAAGCATGGTGCCGATGCCGGCGCAGGAACTCGAACAGAGCATCGATATGCCCTTGGCAGGTCGCACCGTCGCCATTGTGACCTATCACCCCGCCACCCTCGACCCTCGCCCGCACTCCGTTCTCACTCAAAATCTTCTCGACGCGCTCGACCGAACTATCGACGCCGTTCCCGATTTTGCGGCTGTAATAACATATCCCAACAACGACGCCGGCGGCGCCGCCGCAATACCCTTGCTCGAGAATTATGCCGCAGACAGACCGCAAAACGTCAGAATTATTCCCAGTCTGGGCGCGCGCCGCTACCTCAGCCTCCTGCACTATGCCGCGGCGGTGGTCGGCAACTCCAGCAGCGGTATTGTCGAAGTACCGTCCGCCGGTATTCCAACGGTAGATATCGGCATCCGCCAGACAGGGCGCACAGCCGCCGACTCGGTGCTCCACTGCGCCACCGACACCGATTCGATTTACCGCGCCATTGTCCACGCACTTAGCCCCGAAATGCGGCGCATGGCGGCTAAGACCGCGAATCCTTACGACGGCGGCGATACCGCTGCAAAAATGACGGATATCATCGTCGACTTCCTCAGCCGCCCCGTGGCTCCAAAAAAATTCTACAATCTGCCATGACGCCCCTATACATTATCCCTGCCCGCGGAGGCAGCAAAGGCATTCCCGGAAAAAACATAGCGCCACTTGCCGGCCGGCCCCTCATTGCATATACAATCGACGCCGCTCTCGAGGCCGCACGCCGCACCGGGGGCACCGTGATGGTGAGCACCGACAGCGACGAAATCGCCGCCGTGGCAGAGGCCTGCGGTCTGGCAACACCTTACCGGCGCCCCCCCGAGCTGGCCACCGACAGTGCCGGCAGCCGCGAAGTGGTGCTCCACGCCATGCAGTGGGCGCGGCAGAACAATATTGAGTTCGACGTTGTCGTATTGCTGCAGCCCACCTCGCCGCTGCGCACCGCCGACGATATTACCGGCACTCTCGAGGCTTATGCCGCCGCCGACGGCGCCGACATGGCCGTGAGCGTCTGTCTCAGCGATGAAAATCCCTACTATAATCTCTTTGAGACCGATGCCGACGGAAACCTCCACATCTGCAAGGGCGACGGCCTATACACCCGCCGTCAGGATGTGCCGCCCGTGTACCGCTACAACGGTGCCGTCTATGCCATCCGCCCTGACAGCATCGGGGCTATGCCCCTTGGCGCCTTCCCTCGAAGGATACCATATGTGATGGACAGCCGGCGCAGCATCGACATCGATACTCCTGCCGACCTCCTCGCCGCTGAATTAATGCTCAAAACCTGTTGATTGCGGCGCCACAAACCGCCCGTGCTCCTCGGCGGCGGTAGTGATGGCAAGTACGGCGAAGTCTATTATGGTATCGTGGCCGCGAAGTGCCGCCTGCGCGTCCATATCCACTTTGCAGCCCTCCGACGGCTCCACGCCGTACTCCGTGAGGTTCATATCAGCGTCGTACACCGGGCACGCCGAAAAACGCACGCTCCAGCCGCACGGCAACTCCGAACTGAAGGGCATGCCCGAGCCTCCGCCGGTGGTATCTCCGGCGACGAGCACATGAGGCAGCGGTTTCATCACCGACACAAAGTTATTGGCGGCGCTGAAAGTGCTCCGGTTGGCCAGCACCACAACATATTTGAGCCAACGCACATGACCCTCCGCCGTATCGATGAAAAACTCATAAGGCTCCGAAAAATCGGAGTGCCCGGGGCCTGTCTTGTGCCGGATGTAACCCCCGCTGATGCGCTCCGAAATGAAATGGCCAACCAGTTTACGGACATTGTCGATATCGCCGCCGCCATTGTCGCGCACGTCGATTATCAGACCGTCGCAGTCCTTGAGGCTCAGCATCATATTGTCGATAAACGACGAATTTACCGGCGACGAGAAGCTGCTGTAATAAAGGTAACCCACATTGCAGTCGGGAAGCTTGCCCCATATCATGCCGCCGCTGCTGTGATAGTCGAAATTGAGGTAGTACTGCTGGACTATCCGAAGATTGAAATTCTGAGGATAGTCGGTCCACCACTGCCGGTAATAACTGACATCGAACCACGATATAAGGTTTGTATGGCCGTCGCGTAGCTCGTCGAGCATGGCCGAGCACACATCGAAGAACTCGTTGTAGTCCATTCCGGGCTTGAGTTGCGAGCGGTAATGCGTGCGCACCGCGTCCCAGTCCACATCCTTGTCCTCGAAAAAACAGTAATGCTCGTCCAGGATGGTCCACAACGCATCGAAATTGCCGTAGAGATCGTTGTCCCAGTTCTCTACCTTGTGGCAACCGGGCAGCGAAAGCAGCGCCGCCAGAACAAAGGTCACGCCAAGTATATAATATCGCAGTCGTTGTGTTTTCATCAGTACAATGCGTTGATTATGCGGTCGGTTTCCTGCAGCGGGCGCTTTGCCGGGAGGCTTATCCACTCCGAGGCCACGCCGACGACGGCCGTATGCGTCACCGTCCGGGTCACGATGTGCGATGCCTCGCTCGACCGCACGTCCAGTCGGTAGCCCAGTCTCAGCACCGTACCCCCGAAACGAAGGTCGGCACTCAGCAGGTTGTCGAGGCGGAAATAGTTGCCCGGCCATGCCGCCCGGCACAGGCCGTGCCGGTTGCCGAGATAGATTTCATAGTACAGTTCGCCATAGGCCGGCGAGAAAAACGCTCCTGTAAGCGGCAGCATCGCCATGTAACGAAGGCACACCGGCACACCGCGTAGTTTCGTGTTAAAGGCTACAGCGCCCGTCACACCAACTGTCCATGCGGCCTTGGCGGCTACGGGGTTGTTGCTGTTGCGGGCGTTATACATCACACCCAGATCAAGGTCGGTGTTGCCGCCCGCATAGTAGCGCCACGGCCCTCGCCGCCACGTGCGCATCATCGACCAGCGGCCTTCGACGCTGCCATGCCACATCGTGGCATTGTGTGCCGGATTGAGGGTGTGTGAGCACATGAGCCGAACCTCAAGATCCATGGTCCACCGCGACGGGTCGAATTTCATAGCCTGCATGCGCTCGTAGCCAACTCCGAAGCGCTGGCCACTGTACCGCAGAGGCGACAGGTATGTTTCTATCACGTGCGCCGTGCCGCCCTCGACGGTAAATGCCGACAGCACCGGCCGAAGAGGACGTGCCTCTTCGCCGCGAATGCCGAAACAGATCATCAGCAGGCTGAGTATCGCCAATATGCGCGCTTTCATTCTTCCGGCGTCTCGTTAACGTCCTCCATGTCCTCGGCGTCCTCGTCCACGGGGGCGACTTCGGGTTCAGCAGGGCTGATTTCCTCGATTTCCCTGATGGCGAATGTCGTCAGGCGTTTGCCGCGCGCGCGGTAGCTCTTTTCGCCGATATAGTTCTCGGCATCGACGTGCAGATCCGGACGCCAGTCGTCGGTGAAGGCCACGCGAAGCAGCGGCGACACCGTGTCGGTGAGCAACAGCAGCCGCGAACGGCTGTCCTCGCCCACAAAGCGCTGATGGCGTACCGTCGGCTCGAACCTGAACCGCTTGATATAGGGGAAGCCCTGGTCGGCATCGTCGAGAACTGCCGTCCAGACTTTCTCCGGCTCGAATTTCTCTATCCTCAGCAGCGCGTCCTCATAGTGGTTGGTAAGCGCTATGTCGGTGGTATAATACTCGCCGTCAGGCAGTACCACAAGGATGCGGTCGCCGTCAGCGAATTCGCCCAGCAGAGTCCCCCGGCCGTCGTAGTTCAGCCGCATGACGTCGAAATCGAACCATACGGCGCGTGCGCCGAGGGTCGACACTCCCTTGTCTTTAAGCGAGAACCGGGCAACATCGTTCTTAGTCACAAGATTTCCCTGCGCGCCGCGGCCCTTATGGATGGCAAGTTTGGCGAAATCCACATCGAAGCTCAGCTTCTTGAGCCGTTCTTTGGGTTTGAGCGATACCCGCACTACCTCCGCCTCGCCGTTGGGATTGGCTGTGAACCATGCTATCCGAGTGTCCGTGCGGTCTTTGACCACCGTATATTCTTTGTCGCGCGTAAGCCCGGTGGCCTTGAAACGCTTCATGTAGTACACGCCGCCGCGCCCGTTCTGATATATGACGTTGTATACCGTCCGGTCGTCGTTACGCTTGTAGATTCCGATGTGGATAATGTTCTTGCCCACAAATACCTTGTCGGCGACGCGCGTTATCTTGTAGCGGCCGTCGCGGTAGAAGATTATGACATCGTCCAGCGAACTGCAGTTGGCCACAAACTCGTCTTTCTTCAGATTTGTGCCGATAAAGCCCTCCTCGCGGTTGAAATACAGCTTTTCGTTGGCTTCCGCAACTGCTGTGGCTTCGATCGACGCAAAGCCGCGGATGGCCGTCCGACGCGGATAGTGCTCGCCGTAACGCTCCTTGAGCGATGTGTACCAACGTATCGTCTCGCGGTCGATATGCGCAAGACGGTCCTTGGTATCGGCGATTTTGGCCTTCAGGGCCTCGATGGCCGCCGTGGCCGCGTCTGAGTTGAACCGCAGTATGCGCTTCATCCTTATTTCCAGCAGCGCAAGGATGTCGTCGCGCTCCGGAACTCGCACGAGCACCGGATGGAACGGCTCTATTCGACGCGAAATATGCGCTATCGCAGCGTCGAGATCGGCGGCGGTCTCGTATTCGCGGTCTTTGTATATCCTTTCCTCGATGAATATCTTTTCCAGCGACGCCGTCTGCAGCTTTTCGTGCAGTTCGTCCAGGATTACCGTCAGCTCGGAACGGATGATGCGGCGTGTGGTGTCTACGCTATGACGCAGAACGTCGCTGACTCCCAAGAAGCACGGTTTGCGATCGCGGATTACGCAGCAGTTGGGCGATATGTTGATTTCGCAGTCGGTAAATGCATAGAGCGCGTCGATGGTCTTGTCGGACGACGTGCCCGGCTGAAGATGAACGAATATCGACGCCTCCGCCGATGTGTTGTTCTCTACCTTGCGGATCTTTATCTGACCCTTGTCGTTGGCCTTGAGGATGGATTCTATCAGCGAATCTGCCGTCTTGCCGAATGGCAGCTCCGTGATATTCAGCGTCTTGGAGTCAATTTTCTCGATTTTTGCGCGTACCTTCAACGCGCCGCCGCGGCGTCCGTCGTTGTAGCGCGACACGTCGATGAGGCCGCCCGTGGGAAAATCGGGATAGAGAGTGAACTTCTCGTCGCGGACGCACGCTATCGCCGCATCGATGATCTCGTTGAAATTATGAGGCAATATCTTCGACGAAAGACCCACGGCTATGCCCTCCGAACCCTGCGCGAGCAGCAGAGGGTACTTGGCGGGCAACGTCACCGGCTCGCGCTTGCGGCCGTCGTAGCTCATGGTCCACTCCGTAACCTTCTCGTTGTAAAGCACCTCCATGGCGAAAGCCGACAGTCGGGCCTCGATGTAACGGCCGGCGGCTGCCGAGGCTCCCGTCAGTATGTTGCCCCAGTTGCCCTGAGGCTCAACGAGCAGATCTTTCTGACCCAGCTGCACCAGCGCATCCTTGATCGACGCATCGCCGTGTGGATGGTACTGCATGGTGATACCCACTATGTTGGTAACCTTGTTGAAATGCCCGTCGTCGATGGTTTTCATCGCGTAGAGTATACGTCGCTGAACGGGCTTGAGGCCGTCGTCGATATTCGGCACCGCACGCTCCAGAATTACATACGAGGCATATTCCAGAAACCATGTCTGGTACATGCCGCGCAGATGGTGGCGCACTACATCCTCGCGGTCGGTATACGGCCGCATGGGAGCGACGGTTTCACGGTCGAAGTCAACGCCGTCGCTTTCTGCGCCGTCGTTTTCAGCGCTGTCGCCTGCGGAGGGCGTCTCGTCGTCGCCGGCAGCCAGGTTGTCGCCGGACGTCGTTACGTCCTCGCTGCCCGTCGTGGAGCTTGTGGTATTGTGGATATTTGAAGTGGGGTCGTTTTCGATGGTGTCGGACATAGCAGGTGCCTTCTTTTTCCAATTTCGCACAAATATACGAATTTTCTCTAAAAATAGCAAAATTTCCGCATCCTCGGATGAGTGGAAAGATTCCAATAAGAAGTGCAACGGTTATTCTCCTCACTCCTCCTCAGGGGAAGGCCGCGCGCCGAGGGGGCTGAGCAAGCCCCCGTTGAGCGCATCAGCGACAGAGGTAATCTTTCGTCAGATTCAGTCTGCGACA
>JAGATX010000011.1 GCA_017621055.1 Muribaculaceae bacterium
GACAACATTTCAGACGATATGCTCAAAGAAATAATCGTCAAAATCAACAGACGACCGAGAATGAAACTTGGTTTTTCATCCCCGGTCGCCGAATTCTTCAAATATATTGCTTAATTTTGCACTTGCAGGTAGAATCTGCGCTGCCGGGGGTAGGACGGGGAGCCGGGCGCCCGCGGTGCGGACGGCGGTGCTGGCGCACGAGTTTCTGGTTGAAACGTCTTTCGGTGGCTTTGAGGCGCAACATCTGCCGAGGGGTCACTATCTGCGAGAGGAGGCGCATGTATTCTTCCTCAATGCGTGCTTCGCGTGCTTTCTGGCTATATATGGCCGTTATTGCGGCGTCGATTTCTGTATCTGTGGCGTCGGGGTTGTTGATCACCGAGCGCTCGAGGGCCCGCGTTTCGGCGTTGACCTGAATGAGGGTATCCTCCATTGCATCGTATACTTCAAAGAACTCGCGTCGGGTGTCGCCGCTGAGGTTGAGCTCGCGAGCCATGAAATCGTGTTTGTAAGGTCGTATTTCATTGATATACCTGTCGAGGTCATCGTCAGGTACCTGGGCGAGCATGGCGGGTACTGCCAGAAGTAATGCCGTGGTCATTGCTAAAGCTGAACGGAGGAATTTCATAGTAATGCGGAGTGATAGCGCTTTTACAGGAGGCGTTAGTTAATTTCTTGGTCCGGTATAGTGCCGGCATCGGCATCGGCGGCGTCATCTATGGAGGCATCGGTGTATTGTTCGTTACCGTCGCCGTAGTAGCTGTATGCGTCGTAGTTGGAGATGTCGTCCAGATAGTAGTCGAAGAAGAAATCGTCGTTGTTGACGGCTTCGGCGATGACGGTGTTGTCCTCGATGGGTTCGAGCTGATGGCCGGTGCCGCCCATCATGGCGAACATCTGGAGCATGAGCCATATGCCGGCGAACATAGCGGCAAGGTAGACATATGGGCGCGTGCGCTGCCAGAGGGTGCGCGGCGTCTTTTTGGCGGCCTTTTCTTCGGCTTCGGGACGGTAAGGCAGGGCGGCGGCCATGCGCGCGGCAAAGTCGTCGAAGTATCCCTGCGGAGGCATGCTCATTCCGGCCTGCGGCTTGGCGAGACCCCGGTGGCGTGCCTGCTCCAGAATTCCGTTCGGTTTATGTTCGTTATTTGACATTGTCCGTTAGTTTTGGTTCTATATTTGACCGATAAAAACCCATAAGGTTTAGTCGCCGTCGAAATACTGTTCGATTTTTTTAGTTGCGAGATGGTATGAAGCTTTGAGGGCGCCTACCGACGTGCCGAGGATTTCGGAAATCTCGTCGTATTTCATATCGTCGAAGTACTTCATATTGAAGACCAATCGTTGTTTCTCGGGCAGGGAGTCGACGGCTTCTCTGAGACGTCGTGCCAGGTCATCGCCGTCGAAGTGGCTGTCGGCTGTGGCATCGGCGGCGGCATCGAGGGCCACGGTGTCGCGTCGCCGTTCGCGGTCAATCATGCTGAGGCTTTCGTTGATGGCTATCTTATAGAGCCAAGTGGAGAGCTTGGCCTCGCCACGGAAGTTCTCGATGTTGTCCCATGCTTTGAGGAAGGTATTCTGCAGCACGTCGTCGGCGTCGTCGTGGCTGCGCACCATCTTGCGTATGAGCCAGTAGAGAGGTTCGCTGTATTTGCGGATTACCTCAGTGAAAGCGGCGCGCACGGTATCGGGGCTGCGCAGGCGCGCAGTCAGTTCAGGGTCTTCGCTCACTTTTCTGTCGGTCATATCCAACAGCAAAGGTATGAAAAAAAAACCACACCGCCAAAAAACGCCGGCGGTGTGGCCTTTTTGTCAGGTCGATGTCTGCGGGGTGTCAGCGGGCATAGAGGAAATAGGAGGCGAGGGGTTCGGCAAGACCGCGTATCTTTCCGTGAGCCACGCTGAAACGGGTGCCGTGTACGCTGTCGGTATACACGCCGTCGGACAGCGAGCAAGGTATGTCGACGGTCTGCGAGGTGTTGGAGAAATTTATTATTGCTGTTCCTTTTCGGCCACGCTGCACTTCCACCACGGCGCCGTTATCCGACGCCGCCACGGTTTCGGGTTCTCCGCTCATGGCGTGGCGGAAGGCGTGGGCGGCAACTACTTCAGGATGGAAGAATTCGTCGTTGCCGCGTGCGCCTATGCGGTTGTTTCCCCAGTAGTTGGTTCGGGAGCTGCCGGCGGGGCGGCTGAAGAACAGCGGCCGGCCGTTGGCGCGGGCGGTGAGGAAGGTATATCCGGCGCGTATCTGGTCATCCGAGAGATGTGCCGATTCATGGGCGTTGGCATAGGTGTCGTGGCTCTCAACCCATGTCACCAGGCGGTCGGCGCCGGCGGGGTTCATCCAGTCGGCGAGTTCGGGCAGGTACTTGCCCTGTTCGAGGGCATTGCGCAGGGCGTGGCCGTAGTTGCTGGCGGTAAGGTCGATATACTCGGCATATTCGGTTTCCTTGACGCTGCGGTCCTGAAGCACTTCGCCGTAAATATACAGGCTGTCGGGCATGAGCAGCGACAGACCTTTGACACCTTCGCGGCCGGTGGCTATGTCCCAGAAATTATTGCGGGTTGCCTTGGCGTCGAGGGGGTCGGAGGGCAGGCCTATGTGCTTGGCGGTGTCGTAGCGGAAGCCGCGGGCGCCAAGGTTGATGAGGTCGTTGATATACTGGAGGAAGTAGTACTGGAAGTCGGGATTTTCGGTGTTTACGTCGGGGAGGGCGCCCATTTCGCCGGTGGTGCACTCATAGCGGTCGTTCCATTGGGTGATGGGTGTAAAACCGTTGGCATGGTATAGGTTCTCATGTCCGCCCACGGCGTTGTCGAGGCCGGGTAGAACGGCGGTGTGGTCGATGGCGGTGTGGTTGGGCAGCACGTCCACAATGATTTTGACGCCGTATTTATAAGCGCTGTCGGCCATAGCCTTGAAGTCATCGCGGGTGCCGAGCATGTAGTTGCCTATAGTCCAGTCGGTGGGCTGGTAGTAGTAGTACCATTTGCCCTGAATGCTGTCGCCGGGTTCGCTGAAGAGGGCCATGCCGCCGCCGTCGCCGATGTAGCATGCCTGAACAGGCGAGGTCTGAACGAAGTCGAAGCCGGCGTCGGCAATCCGGTGCATGTTGGCGGCGATAGTGTCGAGGCTCCACGACCAGGCGTGGAGGATTGTGCGGTCCTGGGGTGCCGTCTCGCGGGCGGTGGCGCTACCGGCGGCGAGGGCGGCAGCAGCGAGTATCAATGCTTTATATTTCATGAATTATGACGGTATGTAATCGAGTAAGTATGTATTCGGGCCACGTGGTGGCACCGGGCAATAATCGAAAGGCACCGGCCGGTCGACGGTTGGCGCCTTTCGTTAGTTTCTGACGGCCGTTTTGCAGAAGCGGTTATTCGGCTTCCTGCTCCTGAAGGATTTCGACGGCCATGTC
Source organism: Muribaculaceae bacterium (assembly GCA_017621055.1). Taxonomy (GTDB): domain Bacteria; phylum Bacteroidota; class Bacteroidia; order Bacteroidales; family Muribaculaceae; genus CAG-873. The sequence goes on from JAGATX010000011.1 coordinate 3,423, forward strand.
GTAGATAGTGCTGTCATCGAGCACGACGATGCCGCCGTCGGGTCCCGGTTCGATATGAACACCACAGTTCTTGCCGAAATCGTAGTTGCTGCCGCCGAAATAATTTCGGACGGTCTGAACCGTGGTGTTGAGTTTGTCTGCGATTTTGTGCATGGAGCCGTCGGGCAGGCGATCTTTGAGCCGACGGAGTTCGTTGAAGGTGATGGTCTTGGTCATATCTTATCGGATTGGGGGTTAAACGATGGTGTTTTTCTATTTTGGCTCTAAGTTAAAACCATTTTTTCAACTAAACAAACAAATCGGCCAAAATAAAACATGTTTTTCAGCATGTTTTCGGGTAAAGCGCGGATTTGCTGCGAGTTACGCTATATGCGTTCGACGTCCGAGGCGCGGAGCCATGCACGGGTGGCGTTGTTGACCTTCACGTTGTACCACATCGGCGACTGGGGGTCGTCGGGCGTGGCGACGGAGTCGACAATCTCCACTGTCGTGCCCTCGTGGATGGACACCACGCGATCGGCCGACGTGCGCGAGGGCCGCGGCGACGACGACAGTATTGTCGACGGCGCCGTGACAACAGCATAGTTGTGGGAGCGGGCTATCGCCGCGCTGTCGATGGCCACATACAGAGAGTAGCCGAACACGAACAGAAGCACTATGCCGCCGAAGAAACCGGCTTTGCGAACGGCCACGCCGGGCGAGAAGATATAGAGCGCGGCGGCGCCAAGGAAGAGCACGAAGAGAGTGAGCGCTATCCATGCCCATGCATTGGCGGTTGCAGAGCCTAAAATGTTGTGGTGCAGCGCCGCCAGAAAGCTGGTATCGTCTTCGGGACGGTCCTGGATGCGCGAGCGCACGAATTCGAGGTTGTGGCGGGCGTCGGCATCGGTGGGGTCGAGGCGCAGGGAGCGTTCGTAGCACAGTACGGCACGTCCGAGGTTGTCGTTTCGGTAATAAGCGTTGCCAAGGTTATAGTAAACCTGCGCGTCGGGGCCGTTTGTGGCGAGGTCCTCGTTATAGAGGCTTATTGCCAGGCGATAGTCCTCTTTGTTGTATGCCGAGTCGGCGCGCTGTGCCGCCGATTGCGCCGTGGCGCCGAGGGCGGCGCCGACAATGGCTATGATGAGCAGTAGGTATTTCATTTGGAGCGTTTTTTGCTGTTTTCAATGGCTGCTATTGCGGCGGCGGCCTCGTCGTAGAGGGCGTTCATCTGGCTGTCGGAACCCATGGGAGTGAAGCGTGCCATCTCGCAGTTGTCCAGCACGTCCATCACCTTGGCTGCGGCGGCCTCGTCGATGCCATAGTCGGCAAGTTTGCCGGCCACGTTCTCGCGTGTGAGCTGCGAGGGCGCTATCGAGAGCTTGTCTGAGATATAACCCCAGAGGGCGGATGCTGTGGCGGCGTAGAACTCCTCGCTTTTGCCGGCTTTCATGAGAGTGGCGGCCTTTTTGAGGCGTTTTGTTGCCGTTCTGCCGGCTTTGGCGAGCTTGCGGCCGCTGACGTCAGCCCGCAGCCGGATGCTGCGTCGGTAAACAATGATAATGCCCACAAGAATAACGGCCAGCAGCAGGTATGTGAGCCAGTAAAGTCCGTTGCCTACCACATAGTGCGCCTCGCTCTCGCTGGCGGAGCGGTCGGTCGAGGCATGGATGTGGAAAATATCGTCGATTGTGGCGTCCAGATTGTTCTGCTGGGGGACGGCGGCATCGCCGGTGCCGCGCAGCACGCGAACATCCATGGCCGGTACGTCGATGGTGTGGTATTGGCCCGATTCAGGATTGAAATACACCAGCGGAGTACCGGCGATGGTGAAATTGCCCACTTCCTGGGGCACGATGGTGAAGTCGGTCTTGTAAGTGCCGCGCATGTTGGTGCCTCCGACCACGCGGGCGTCGATTTCGGCATGGGGTGTGTAGCTTTCGATGCCGGTCGGGAATTCCACTGCCGGCTCGGAGAGATATTTTATGTTGCCGGTGCCTTCTATTATATATGAATAAGTAGCTGCCTCGTTCGTCCGCAGCAATTCGGGGTCGAGCTGGGTGCGAGCCGTGAACGAGCCCACGGCGCCGGCAAAGCCGGCAGGAGCGGGCGCCGGCAATGGCTTGACGGTGATAGCCGCGGCGTTGCTGGTGGTGGTTACGTCGCGTTCCACGGGGCGCTGCGTGCGGAAAAAGCCCATGTTCACGGTTTCATACTCCACGATGGTAACGTCGTAACGGCCAGTGTTGACTTCGAGGCGTCCCGAGCGCTGAGGGTAGAGGAGCAGCTTCTTAAGTACGGCGCAGTGATAGTTGCGGCCGTTGAAGTTCTCGAGGGTGGTTTCGGCGGCGACGGGCAGCTCTTCGGTTAGGAAACCTTCGAAGGCGGGCTGCACGCGCGCTATGAATGAACTGATATCGTAGCGGGTATAAACCTTGATGGTAGCTACCACCGGCTCCTGTTCGTAGACGGTGTTTTTGGAGAAAAATACCCGCACCATCAGGTCGTCGGCGCTGACGCGGCCACTGCCGCCGTTGTTGCCGTTGCTGTCGGCCTTGCCCGGGTTGGGGCGGCCGCTGTGCCCTGACTGTGAGCTACCCGACGATGAGGCGCTCTGCCCGCTGCCGGCATTGTCGGCCGGCAATATCTCGAAGGAGGCGGAACGTGAGCGCAGGGTGCCGTCGGCGGTGCGCACGCTCAGTTCGGGAACAGTCACCGTGCCGGGCTGTTCGGCGCGATAGGTATAGGTATAATCGACAGTGCGCGTGGTGCTGATGCGCCCGTTGATGATCTCTGTGCTGTGCATCGTCGACACGGCCGGTCCGAACAGCAGCGAGCAACCGTCGAGTTCGGGTGCCGACGGCGCATTGGCTTCGGCGTTGACCAGACGGTATGTCAGGGCGAAATTACGCCCCTGGATAACGGTGCGCGGTGGCACCAGCGTGAACGACGCTCCGTCGGCGAATGCCGGCAGAACGGCCACGAGCATGAGGATGAATATTATGAAGCGTCGCTTGGTCATTATCTATCAGTTTGGTCGTGTTTTTGTGTTTACCAGGGTTTGTCGGGCTGACGTCGTCCGCTCTGGCTCTGCTCCTCGTCTTCCTGCACACGGCGGCGGGTGGCATTTTCCTGGTTTTGCATGCTTTGCAGTATCTGCTGAGCCGACTGCGACATAGGCTGCGGCTGCTGTTGCTGCTCTTGCTGTTGCTCTTGTTGCTGTTGCTCTTGTTGCTGTTGCTGCTCCTCCTGCTCCTGTTCTTGATCCTGATCCTGATTCTGGTCCTGATTCTGCTGTTGCAGCTGGGCCAGACGCAGGTTGTAGCGGGCGTCGGGCTGGTCGGGGTCGAGGCGCAGCGTGCTCTCGTACATGGCTATGGCGCCGCCGTAGTTTTGGTCGTTGTAAGCCATGTTGCCGAGGTTATAGTATGCCCGGCATGCCAGTTCGGGGGCATATTGTTTGGCATCGGGAATGAGATTCTGCAGTATTTGAGCGGCCTGCGGGCGCTGATCGGCAGCATCGTCGGTATTTGCCAGGCGCAGCATGGCCATGGCCTTGTTATACCGGCCGGCTATCGATGCGGCGTTGACTTCCAGAGCTTTGTTGTAATATTCGAGGGCGCGGTAGTAATTGCTGTCGTTGAAGTAGCCGTTGCCTTCATGGATAAAGCGGCGCTCGTTGCGGAAGGACTCGGCCGGATTATTGTGCTGGGGCTGGACGGTCGGGGCTGACGGCGCTGCTGTGCTGTCGGCGGGCGTGGCGGCGACAGCAGGAGCCTGTGTGGGGTCATCGGGCGCCGCCAGCGACTGCGCCGTGGCCGTCGGGCACGCAAGGGCGACACCGACGGCGATTGCCATAGTAATAATAATACGTGAGGTTCTCATTTTCCTTTCTCCTTTCCGGAAGTTTTTGCCGACTGGCGCGTGAAGAAATCAATGCCTCGGAGCCAGCTGATCTTGCGGTCCACCACAAAGGTATCTATGATGAGGAATACCAGGGCGATTACGGCAAAGGTAGGGAACTGTTCGGCCGACGCCGGATAGCGCACGGTAGAGAATTCCGATTTGCCGAGCTCGTCGAGCTTGCGCGAGAGGTCGCCCAAGGCGCTGCCGGTGGCTGCGTTCACATATATGCCGTTGCCGGCGGCGGCTATCTGCTCGGCCAGTTCCACGTTGAGGGCTGAGCGTGCGGGGTTGCCGTCGCGGTCGGTAATTCCGGGCACAACGGCGCCGGTGGAAGTGCCCACGCCTACGACATCTACCTGAATGCCTTCTGCGGCTGCTGCGCGCGCAGCATCGAGGGCCTCGCCCTCATGGTCCTCGGCGTCGGTGATGAGGATAATGGCCCGCTGCATATCGTCGGCGCCCGAGAAACCACGTCGCGCCATGTTGATGGCGTCGGCAATGTTGGTGCCCTGATAACCCATCATGGCCGGCTCCAGCTCGGAGATGTACATTTTGGCGGTATATGAGTCGGGGGTGAGCGGAAGCTGCGTCTTGGCGTCGCCGGCAAAGATCACAAGTCCAACCTTGTCGTTTTCGAGACGGTCTATAAGGCGTTCGAGCAGAACTTTGGCGCGTGCCAGGCGCGTGGGGCCGTCAGTACGGTCGGTGGCGGGCGCGTTCATGGAGTTGGAGAGGTCGAAGGCAATCATTATTTCTATGCCTGCCGAAGTTTCGTGGTGCATCTGTCCTTCGGTGCGCGGACGGGCGAGCACTATCACAATGGCCGCGAGGGCCAGCATCTGCAGTACCAGCCGCACGCCGGGGGTATAGCGTGAGGCGTCGGGCATCATGCGGGCAACTATGTCGGGGCGCCCGAGCCTCTTTATTTTGGCGCGTCTCGACGAGCGTGCCGCCATGAACAGCAGCACGAATACGGGCACTGCAGCCAGCAGATATAAATGGATGGGATATGCGAAATCGAACATGGTCAAAAAATTAGGGAATGGACCTCAGCACGGTGTATCTCAGCAGCAGCTCCAGGCAGAAAAAGCCGAAAGCGAGCCATGCCCACAGCATGTAGTTATCTTCGGCATGCGAGAAATGGCGCACGTCCATCTCTGTTTTCTCCAGTGCGTCGATTTGCTCGAACACATGAGCGAGGGTGCCAGTATCGGTGGCGCGGAAATATTGGCCGCCGGTGTTGGAGGCTATCGTCCGGAGGGTGGCCTCGTCGATTACCACGGGCTGGGGCACGAATTCAATTCCGCCGCTGAGCGTGCGCTGAGGGTAAGGCGCAGTGCCGTTGCGCCCGACACCTATGGTGTATATCTTCACATCCATCTCGCGTGCCACTTCCGAGGCGGTGACAGGGGCTATGATGCCGGTGTTGTTGCTGCCGTCGGTGAGCAGGATTATGCTTTTGCTTTTTGCCTGGCCGTCGCGCAGACGGTTCAGTGAGGTGGCTATGCCGTCGCCTATGGCGGTGCCATCCTCGAGAACACCCATCTGCAGGCTTTGTAGATAGTTCGTGAGGATGGTGTGGTCCATTGTCATGGGCACGCCTGTAAGGCTCTCGCCGGCAAAGATCACCAGGCCGATGTTGTCGTTCTGCCGTCCGCTTATGAAACGTTGCGCCACGTCCTTGGCGGCCTCGAAGCGGTCGGGCCGGAAGTCACGCGCCATCATCGACGACGATACATCGAGGGCTATGATGATGTCGGTACCTTCGGTTTTGGATGTCTGCCAGCTGTCGTGGGTCTGCGGACGCGCCAGCACAACGACAACGCAGGCAACCGTGGCCATGCGGAGGGCAAAGAGGAAGTAGCGCAGATACTGCTTCCACGAGCGGGGCATGGCGGCGAAGGCCTGTATTGTGGACAGGCTCATGGCGGCGTGGCTGTCTCGCTGCCGGCGTATGTACCACACCGTCAGCGGGATGATGACCAGCAGGAGCCATAATATTTGAGGATGTGCGAATGTCATTTCTTTATGTTGAGGTAATCCGTTGGATTATTTGACCGGGTTGTTGTTGGCGCCCTTGGCGGCCTGTGCGGGTGTGGGAGGCGGCGGCACGGGCTTGGTGTCGGCCACGAAATCGACGGCTCGCCTGAGGGCGCGCTCGTTGTCGTCGGCAAGAGGCCGTTCCTTGGCGAACTTCACAAAATCGGCGATGCGTAGCACTTCGTCGATAAGGTCGGCGGGACGGCGAGTAAAGGTGTCGGCGCGCAGTGCCTTGACAATCTGCGTAGTGGTCATCTCCATGGCATTGATGCCGAAGCGCCCCTGCAGATACTGACGGAGAATGTCGGTAAGGCGCGTATAGAATTCCTTTTCGTGGCCGGACTGGGCCAGGCGCTCGCTGCGCAGGGCGTCGAGTCGCTGCATGGCCAGCTCGAAGGGAGGCACGGGCTTTATGTGCTCGAGTTTTATGAATTCTTCGCGTTTGCGGAATTTGAAGATGCAGAAAATACCGGCGGCGAGTACCACAGACACGAGCAGCAGCCACAACAGCCACATCGGTATGTAGTCGTGCCACTTCATGCCCGCGGAGGCTATCGGCGCCATAGGTTTGAGCTGCATGGCCACGGTGTCGACCTCCACGGCGTTGACTTTGAGCGGTTCGGGGTCGGAGAACAGCGTATCGCCGTCGCTGCGCACCACACCGAAGCGCGGCAGGGTGTACAGTCCGGGGTCAAAGGCCTGGAGTACATAATTGCAGACAATATGACGGCGGTCTCCGGCCATGATGTGGGAAGTGTCGGCCGCGACAATCTGAGCCGGACCGAACTGGACGTAACCGGGACCGTCGGGCGCTATCTCCGGAAATCCTACCAGACGCGGTGTCATGTCGGACGGAAGGTCGACAGTCACCTTCAGCGCCGTCTGCGAGCCCATAGTCATGATGTTGCTGTCCATCTCCACAGTGATGCGCGGAGACTGCGCCGCTGCCGTGATGGCGGCGGCGACGAGGGCTGCTGTGAATATGCGAGGTGTCATAATGCTGAGCGATTTTTGAACAGACTCATCAGAGCCTTTACATAGTCCTCGTCGGTGGCCATGCTGACATAGTCGATACGGCAGCCGCGAAGTGTGGAGTTCATCCTTTGCTGCAGGTCGTACCACCATCGGCTGTAGGCCCGGCGCACCTTCGCCGATGAGGTGTCGATCCATCGCGAGGCGCCGCTTTCAAGGTCGGACACGCGCATGAGGCCCACGTCGGGCATCTCGGCGTCGCGGCGGTCGTAGACCTGTATTGCCATGAGGTCGTGGCGGTTGGCGCACACGGTGATGGGCGTGCGGTAGTCGCCGGTATCGATAAAATCGGATATCAGGAACATTGTGCAGCGCTTCTTGATGGCGTCGGTGATGTAACGCACGGCGGCGCCGATGTCGGTGCCGTTATTTTCGGGTTTGAAATCAAGAAGCTCGCGGATGATATAGAGGATGTGCCGCCGCCCTTTCTTGGGAACGATGAATTTCTCCACGCGGTCCGAGAAAAAGAGAGCGCCGATCTTGTCGTTGTTCTGTATTGCCGAGAAAGCCAGGGTGGCGGCTATTTCGGCTATTATTTCGCGTTTTTCGGGGCCTGCGGCGCCGAAATCGCGGCTGCCCGACACGTCGACAAGGAGCATGACGGTGAGTTCGCGCTCTTCCTCGTAGACCTTGACATGGGGTCGGTTCTGGCGCGCCGTCACATTCCAGTCGATGTCGCGGATATCGTCGCCGTACTGGTACTCGCGCACCTCGGAGAACATCATTCCTCGCCCCTTGAAGGCCGAATGATATTCGCCCGCAAAGATATTTTGCGACAGTCCGCGGGTCTTGATTTCGATTTTGCGGACCTTTTTGAGCAGCTCGTTGCTATCCATAGGTCTCAGGGCACCTGAACTTTGTCGAGGATGTCGGTAATTATCATGTCGGTGGTGAAGTTGTTGGCCTCGGCCTCGTATGTAAGGCCTATGCGGTGGCGCAGCACGTCGTGAGCCACGGAGATAACGTCCTCGGGCACCACGTAGCCGCGCTGGTGAAGGAAGGCATATGCTCGGGCGGCACGTGCCAGGGAGATGGAGGCTCGCGGCGATGCGCCGAACGATATGTACGACGCCAGGTCGTCGAGCCCGTATTCACGCGGCGTGCGAGTGGCGAACACTATATCCACAATATAGCGTTCTATCTTCTCGTCGACGTATATCTGCTCCACCACTTTCTGGGCTTCGGTCACTTCCTCGGGCTTGAGGAGCGGTTTCACCTCGGTGGTATAGGAGGGGCTGATGTTCATGCGTATGATGCGGCGCTCCTCTTCGGGCGTGGGGTAGCCGATGACTACCTTGAGAAGGAAGCGGTCAACCTGGGCTTCGGGCAGCGGGTATGTGCCTTCCTGCTCGATGGGGTTCTGGGTGGCCATTACCAGGAAGGGTTTGTCCATGGGGTAGGTATGGTCGCCGATGGTTACCTGACGTTCCTGCATGGCCTCGAGCAGTGAGCTCTGCACTTTTGCCGGAGCACGGTTTATTTCATCGGCAAGCACGAAGTTTGCGAATATCGGGCCTTTCTTGACCACGAACTGCTCGTTCTTCACCGAGTATATCATGGTACCCACAACATCGGCGGGCAGAAGGTCCGGTGTGAACTGTATGCGAGAGTAGCGGGCATCGATGAGCTGTGCCAGGGTTTTTATCGCCAGAGTCTTTGCCAGACCGGGAACACCTTCAAGGAGCACATGGCCGTTTGCGAGCAGGGCGATGAGAAGCGACTCCACAAGGTGCTTCTGTCCGACGATGGTCTGGTCCATGCCGCGGGTTATCAGATTGATGAAATCGGCCTTGCCGGCCACCAGTTCGTTAAGTTCGCGAATGTTTACGCTGTCGCTCATGATGAAATATGGAGTTAAGTCGGTTATATTCAGATAGAAGATACGTGGCGCTGACATCGGCGTCCTCGAAGGGGAAGGTCCCCCGGGGTTCCGGCGCGATGTTTTGCACCTACAAAATTACAATTATAACACAGACAAGGATAAAAACGAATGTTAATTTTAACTATCAAGTCTTTAGCGCCGCTAAGTTTTAAATTTTTTTAGCGGCTGCCGACTAAAATCCTAAAGATAATCAAATAAACAGGTGTTATTTCTTCTCCTGTGGTGTGAACAGGCGGTCTTCCTCGTCGAGATGGAAGCACTTTGCAAGCATAGCCACAAAGCGGGCTATCTGAGCCACGGCCTCGGCTGTGGCAGCGCTTATTTCCTTGCCGGACAGCCGCATCATCAGCACGCCGTAGAGGGCTGTGAAGCAGGTTTCTATCTCGCCGACGGGCTCATCCTTGGCTTTTGCACGCAGTTCCACGATATAAGGCAGGGTCTTGTAGTATTCCTTGCGATAGTCATCGAAGCGAGGGTCAGCGAGGATTTCCTTGTTGAGCTGCGCGAGGTTGCCGATGATGTTTTTGTTCATCTGCAGGTGGCCTTTCTCGGCCACTCCCTCGCGGCGCATCATGTCGATGAGGCTTTCGTACCAGTCCGACATCTGCCGCAGGGTCTCGGGTTCTCCGCCGATGGGGTTTATAACGGAGGCGCGTATTTTTTCGATATCGAGACCATTGGCGCGTATGAGATCCTCGATCTGCCACATATACAGCAGATATTCAGCTATGTTCTCTTTCCTTTTTTGCGATGCTATAATCATGTTGCGGTTTTTTATATATAACAATCAAGGAGATCGGAAAGATTGGTGTCAGAACAGCGACAGCTGAGCCTTGTTCTCCGGCGGCTTGGGCTTCTTCGGGGGTTCCTGGTAGCCGAAATCGTCGAGTTCGCTCTTTATTCGGCCCATTCCGGGTTCGGGTTCGCCGACAAACCATTCGGGGCACTGGAAGTCGTCCTCGATATTGTCTATTTTCTCGTCATTGTCAAGGGCGAAGAGGCCGGCGGGCGCTACCTGGCGCTGTGTGGCGAGGCGCTGCTCGAGGTCGGCCACGGTGTCTTTGAGGCGTTTGTTTGCGGTTCGCAGCCGTGAGATCTTCTCATCGCGCTTGCGGATGATATCCTGCACGCCGTCGATTTGTTCCTGAAGCTGTTCTACGCCTCTGACTATCCCGGCGGCCTCTGCCAGTTCCTCTCTGGCCTTTGCCAGCTCATCGTTGACTCTTGCGAGGTCTTCGCGGGCCTTTGCGAGGTCTTCTTCGGCTTTAGCGCGGGCGGCGGCATTTTCGTTCTTTGAGCGCCCCTCTTCGGCCAGCTGAGTTTCAAGCTGACATATCATGGATTTGCTGATTTCGGTGCCTTTTTCGAGGTCGGCTATGCGGCTGTTCGCGGCATCGAGGGCTTCGGTGCCGTTCTGTTCTTTCAGGCTCTTTATTTGCGCGTTGAGCTCATCGACGAGACCCGGCTGAATGTCGGCAACTTTCAGTTTGTTGAGGAGGCTCTGGTTCTCGAGGCGCAGCTGCTCGCCTTCGGCTTCGGACTTTGCCAGCTGTTCCTCGAGGTCGCGCACACGGTCGTCGAGGGCACGGCGGCGGCGGTCGGCGCTGAGTTGCTGCTCACGTATGCGGTTTTTCTCCGTTTCCACGGCTTCCACACGCGAGCGCATGCGCTCGCTTTCGGAACGCGCCTGCTCGGCAGCTTCCTGCAGACGTGCGGCGGCGCGGCGCCGGGCATTATCTTCGACGGCTCCCAGATAGTCGGCAATCGAGGCGTCGAGACTTGCCATCAGCGCTGCCCTCTGTGCCTCGGGATCCACGCTGCGTTGCAGGAAGTCCGGCAGACTTTTGTTGAAAATATCCAGCACGCCGGCAAAAATGCGCGAGCGCATTTGCGGGTCGATATCGATAACCTCCGGCACCGGCGTAGCGTCGGGGGCGGTCGCCGGGGTGGCATCCTCAGGGTCATCATGATAGAGTTCCGAGGCGATCTCCGCTCCGTTGTCATCCATATTCTCGGAACTATCGATATTGAACAGTCGTTTTATTTTGTCGGCAAAGCCCATTGTTCTTGTGTTATTTATGTTAATTTGACTGTAAATCAGGTTTTTCCACGATAGCGTTACCGCTTCGGCCGTTGACGGCGATATGCAGTGGCTCATCGAAGCGAACCATTCTCACTTTGCCGTCGTCGTAAATGGTCGGGAGGCTGTCGAGCCAGGCGCTGTCGCAGAAACCGTGGCCGGCTGCTTGGTCGATGGTGAGATAAGCCACGCCCATTGATGTAAGGTTCTGGAAAAAGTGTGTGCCCTGGCTGGGTTCCACCCTGTAGTTCCCCACGGCAGCTTCCGCAATGACCCTGGCACCGGAAATATCGGCCCAGCGTACGGGTATGCCCAACGCCTTGTCCGATGAGCCCCAGCGTCCCGGGCCGATGAGCATGTACGGTTCTCCTTCGGCAGTGAGGTCGTCGTTGAGTCGTGCTATTGTAGCCGCCGTGGTGCTGTTGTCGGCGGAGTCGAAGGCCGATGGACGGACATATACAATGGTCCGCACACCTTCGATGTTTCCGTGGCCGAGGGCGCTGTCGCTGCGCGCTATCAGCCGGCTGTCAGGAATGAGTTCTATATCGTCGCCCACTTGCGAGCGGTTGTCGATGATGGGTCGGATCTGCAGCCAGTAGATATGACCTTTGATGCCGGCGGCATCGGCCTTGGCGTAGATGTTTCCGGCAAATTCGATCTCCACGGAGCGCTGCATGGCGTTCTGGCCCTGCCGCAACATGAATTCTATTGCAGGGGCGAGCGGAAATACTTTGTCGCGCAGTACGTTGGCGAACGTCACCACCCGTCGTCCGTTGCCTTCCTCATAGTCTTTGAGGATGCCGTCGGCGGCATCGTAGGTGCTGACGGTGTAGCGCAAGGCGCCCGTACCGGCAAATTGCTGCACGGGCAGTCGCTCCAGCGAGGCCCCTTCGTCGACTTCCACGATGAACCCTTTTTTTGCCGAGGGCATGGCAAAGAGGTAGCGCTGGGTGTCGCGTAGGGCCAGGTCGAGGGTGGAGGTCTGCAGCACGTGGTCGGGGTGTGCGGGCGAGAAACGGAGGCCGCGGCCGCCGTCCACTATATATTTGCCGAGGCCGACAGCGATTTCGGCAACGCCCTCGGTGGCTTTTTCGTCGCCTATGGGGTAGTAGTTGAGCGAACGGCCCACGCCGGAGAAGGTGGGGAAATAATAGTCGCCGTGGTTTTCGCCGATAACCTCCTGGATGATGACGGCCATCTTTTCCTGGTCGATGACGTTGCTTGTGGCCGCCATGTAGGTTTTCGAGCTGCGGTAGAAGACCGAGGCGTAGACGCCTTTGACGGCCTGAGCGAGCCATTGAAGACGCAGGGCGGTGTTGTCGGTGTACGGCACCATGTATGTGCTGTAAATGCCGGCGAAGGGCTGATAGTGCGAGTCTTCAAGCAGGCTGGAGCTGCGCACGGCGAACGGACGGTCCACAACCTCGAAAAGGGCCATGAAATCATCGCGCAGGCTCGCCGGCAGTGTGGCCGTGAGGAAGGCCTGAAGGATCTCCTCATCGGGACGGTTGCTGAGTGCCAGCGGATATAGCCCGTTGGAACTCATGAATTCGTCGAAGATGTCGGTGCAGAGCACCACCGTGCGCGGTATCGAGATGGTAGCGCCCTCAAAGTTGTCGCACACCGGGTTTTTCTTTATTATGGAGTCGATGAAAGCGAGGCCGCGCCCCTTGCCGCCGAGGCTACCCTGGCCTATGCGGGCAAAGTTGGAGTAGTGGTCGAAGCGTTCTTTCTTGAACACGGCCACCACACCGCGGTTCTTCATCTTGCGGTATTTTACTATGAGGTCGAAGAACAGCTGCTTCACGGCGGGTGCCTCGTCTATGCTCTCGAAGGTGTGGCGTTTCACCACGTCGGCAATGGGGAAGAGGGCCCGGCTGTAGAGCCACCGTGAAATATCGTTGTGCGAGGCGTGGGCCAGCAGCGCGTCGGCAGGGATGTCGAAGATATTGCGCTGCATGTCCTTGAGGTTGCGTATGGTCATTATGGGCTCGTGCGTGCCGGGGTCGCGGATTGTGAAATCGCCGAAGCCGAAGTTGTCCATGATAGCCTCGCCGAGGTCTACCGACAGTTTTTTTGAGTTTTTATCCACGAACACTCCGTTGAACTCAGCCACGCGAGCGGCATTTTCGGTCTCGCTGCTTTCAATGATGATAGGCAGATAGGGGTCGCGCTCTCTGAGCCATTTTGCGAGTTTTATTCCGGCGAGAGCGTCCTTGGTGCCTTCGCGCGTAAACGAAACGTCGCTGATCACGCCGAGCATGTTGCTGCCGTAGCGCTCGTAGAGCGTCACCGCCTCTTCGAAGTCGCGCGCGAGCATCACTTTGGGGCGTCCGCGCATGCGCAGCATCTGTTCGTGCTGGTTGAGGGCCTCGGTGGAGAACAGCAGGCTCTGTTTGAGCAGGAACTTGTAGATGTGCGGGAGTACCGACGAATAGAACCGCACCGAATCTTCCACCAGCAAAATCATCTGGACGCCCACGTTGGTGATGTCGTCGGCGTTCAGACGGTCCTCCAGCAGCTTTATGATGGCAAGGAGGAGGTCCATGTTTCCGAGCCACGAGAATACAAAGTCCACGTTGCTCATGTCCTGATCCTCGAGGCGCCGCGACACTTCCTTGGAGAACGGCGTGAGCACGACAACGGGCACCGACGGGCACACGGCCTTGAGGTCGGAGGCTCCCGCAAAGGTCTCGCTGATGTCGCCGCCCGGCATGGCGATTATGAGGTCGAAAGGCTTGGCTTTTATGCATTCCACGGCCTCGGCCATGGTCGACACGCGCGTTACGCGCGGCGGAGAACTGAGGTTGAGCGCCACATATTCGTTGTATAGCTGCTCCTCGACCCGGCCGTCTTCCTCCATCATGAAGGCGTCGTAGCGCGAGGCTATGAGCAACACGTTGAATACGCGGTGCTGCATCAATGCCTGGAAGGATGTATCCTTGAGCATCATTCGGCTCAGTGCTTCCTCGTTCATGCCACAAAGGTAAGCAAAAAATTGCAGAATGGTGATTGTTGGAGCCGCTAATTTGATGTGATGACCGCAAGATGTTGTTTCCCGGCCCTTTTTGGCCGTTTTCAGCGCAGATTCTACCTGCAAGTGCAAAATTAAGCAATATATTTGAAGAATTCGGCGACCGGGGATGAAAAACCAAGTTTCATTCTCGGGAAAGATTCCAATAAGAAGTGCAACGGTTATTCTCCTCACTCCTCCTCAGGGGAAGGCCGCGCGCCGAGGGGGCTGAGCAAGCCCCCGTTGAGCGCATCAGCGACAGAGGTAATCTTTCGTCAGATTCAGTCTGCGACAC
>JAGATX010000012.1 GCA_017621055.1 Muribaculaceae bacterium
CCCAATCTCCTCGCCGATGTCGAACACGTCGGAGGGAGTACTGCTGAGAGAGCCCGGAGGGCGATATCTCTACAACCCATGTGCGGAGCCATGGGATAGCGCGCCTCTCCAAAAAATCAGCGAGGCGAGCCCGCAGGGCGACGCCTCGCAACGGCGACAGCCACCTTCGCGGTCAGCCTGGTCGCGCGGAGGCAGGGATACCTCCGCCCCGGTGCTTCGCGCCGCCGTGGCGGATGAGGCGGACGCACCGGGGTGCGTTCCTACAGGGCGCTCATTTATTGCATATTGCCCCTTCGTCATTATGCATTCTGCATTGCTTATTATTATATGTCGAGGAGGAGCTGGCGGGAGTCGGTGTGGGTGTCGGGGCGGTTGTTTACGACGGCTACGCCGATGAGGCGGATGGAGCGGCGCGCGTCAAAGGCCTTGTCGAGGATGGCACGGAAAGCCTCGGCGAGGGCGTCGGCTGTGAGAGGGGTGTCGGCTAAGGGCGTGCTTCGGCTGATAGTGGTGAAGTCTCCGAAGCGGAGTTTGAGGGTGAGGGTGGTACCGTCGAAGCTCTTTCCGGCGAGGCGCCGCTCGAGGTCTATGCAGAGCTCGTCGACGAGAGCACGGGCGGCGTCGAGGGTGGTGATGTCGGCATCGGTAGTGCGTTCGCAGCCCACGCTCTTGCGGATGCGCACTGACTCGACGGGTCTGTTGTCGATGCCGCGTGCAAAGTTATAATATTGCGAGCCGGCCTTGCCGAAGTGGAGCCTGAGCTCGCTGACGCTAAAATTGCGGAGGTCGGCGCCGGTATATATGCCGAGGGAGTGCATCTTTGCGGCGGTTACAGGCCCGACGCCCCAAAAACTCTCCACCGGCATTTTGGCCACGAAATCGGGCGCACGTTCGGGCGGAATCACACAGAGTCCGTCGGGCTTGCGGTAGTCGGAGGCTATTTTTGCCAGAAACTTGTTGTAACTCACGCCGGCCGACGCCACAAGCGAAAGCTCGCGGCGGATGGACTGCTTGATTTCCCTGGCGATGTCCACCGCGTATGTCATGCCGGCAAAGTTCTCGGTGACGTCGAGAAAAGCCTCGTCGAGCGATATAGGCTCGATGATATCGGTGTAACGGTGGAAAATTTCATGAATCTGCGCCGACACAGCCTTGTAGACATCGAATCGGCAGTCGGTGAAGATTAGGTCGGGACACAGGCGCCGCGCCTTGGACGATGACATGGCTGAGCGGACGCCGTAGCGCCGCGCCTCGTAGCTTGCGGCGGCAACGACGCCACGGCCGTCGGCCTGCCCCACGGCGAGGGGACGGCCCCGGAAGGCGGGGTTGTCGCGCTGCTCCACCGAGGCGAAGAAGGCGTCCATGTCGATGTGGATTATTTTAGTCATTAGAGCGGAGAGTGGATGGTGGAGAGAGATAAGGACGGCGGGGTGCTGAGAGCACTCCGCCGCCATGGGTTTATTTCGGTCAGGTTATATCAGCGGACGAGCACGCGGCGTGCGGAGGAACCGCGGCGCTCGATGTATACGCGGCCGGGCACGGGGTTGTCGACGCGCATGCCCTGCAGGTTGAAATATTCGGCGGGAGCGTCGGTGTCGACCGCGATGTTGTCGACCACGCCGCTGACGGCGTAGGGAGGCAGGGGAGCGGCGGGGGTGTTGTCGCGCTCAGGCTCGGCGTAAACACCGTCGAAGTTTCCGAACTGACCCTTGAGCCAGTCGATTTTGCTGCGGAGGTGCCAGAGCACGGCATCGCGGCGCCCGTCGACGTCGGTATTGTTTGCCACCTGCTGGCCGCCGTCGGGCACGGGGGCGTCGCGCCAGCGGCGATGGTCGGCCTGCGCGGCGCTGCGTATGTGCTCCATATATTGGGCGATTTCATCTTCGAAGCCCTGGTACTGCGTGCTCATGAACCACTTCCATGTTTCCACAACCTTGGCGTTGAAGCGCTCGTTGCAGCGGATGGAAGGTATCCATGTGTTGCCGAAGGAGTCGTGATCATAGAAGAAGCCGTCGGTAGGACCGGAGAATGCGTTGCCGCAGTCCCACAGAGGCGAGAAGTGCCATTTCTGACCCTCGCCGCGGTCGCGGAACATATATGTTGAGCCGTGGTAGCTCTCGGTGTGGGATATGATTTCCTCCACGAGGTAATATCGTGCGGCATCGTCGAGGTCCATATATGCCCAGAGTTCATTGCTGCAGGAGCCCACGGCATTGTTCATTGCCGTGAACTGGTCGGTTACGAACCGGCGCTGTATGTCGGAGTATTCCTCGGGAGTATCCATTGTTATGCGGAGCATGTCGAGACTCTGGTTCTGGACGTAGCTCTGCTCGTCGAGGCGTATCTGGTTGTCTTCGTCGTAGTTGTCGAGTTCCACGAGGTAACCGCCGGAAATGAGTGCGGGATCTTCGGCGAGGTCGTCGAGTTCCTCGATGTTGATGCGGTTCTTCTCGATTCGAATGCTTTCGGTGAGGAAGTAGAGACCGCGGTAATCGCCGTTGATCACCACTTCGACGGGCTGCTGTGCGGGCGTCCAGGGCAGACCCATGCGTTTACCGAGGCCGAAGCCGGTGAAATTGCGGAGATAGCCCCAGCTGTCGTCGGCATGGGCTAAGATGGCGAAGTGTTTGCTCTTGGTGAGGCCGAGAAGACCCTCTTTGGCGCCGAGTTTGAGCTTGAAAGGCTTCTTGGAGAAACCGCGACGCGTCCAGTTACCGCGGGCTTTGATCTGTAGAGGCAGTGGTGCCTCGGCACTGCCCACGCTCGTGGCGCCGAGGGCTTCGAGCCATTCGCAGCCGTTGAGATCGAGCCAGTATTCGGCGTTTTCGAAGTAGTTCTTGTGGTCGAGGTTATAGTCTATTACCTCGTTGTTGAAAGCCGTGTGGTTTTCGTCGGTGTAGACGTTGATATAGAGCACGGGAAGAGTGCCCGATACGTTGGGATTATGACCGATAGGAGGCTGTTCGCCGTCGACGGTGAAGGAGATATTGAGTTCGCGGGGAAGGTTTGCGGGGTCTGGCAGCGTGAACGAGATGGTCACGTTGTTCATGCCGGTGGTGGTGATGTTGGGGCCGTCGGATATGGCGGGAATTACGCATGAGCCTTCGGGGGTGTTGCTCGTGCCCCAGTTGACGGTCCAGTCGGCGTTGCCGATTTTGAATTCGCCCTCGAGGTGGGCGAGGGTGAGCGAGAAGTCGCTGCCGGAGCGGGCGAAGCGCACGTCATCGCCGTGGCCCCAGTTGTTGAACGTGCCGCGCAGGTAGAGTACGGGATAACCGTCGGCATCGGTCTGTGCGGTGGCAGGCATCACGCCGGCGAGCACACACATAGCAATAATTAAGGTGATAAAGCGGTTCATCAGGTGTTTTTAAGTAGTAAGTAAGTAAATAACGGCTACAAAAGTAATAAAATTGCTTGGAATAAGCAAAAAAAACGAGGGCGCCGATTGCCGGCGCCCTCGCTGTATGAAGTGGGATTGATGTCAGAGCTTAGCGAACCACTTTGATAACCTGGCTGTTGGCCTCGGTGGCGGCGGATACTACATAAACACCTGCGGGGAGGTTGTCGATGGCGAAGCTTTCGCCGGCGGCGAGAGTTGCGCGGGCAACCATCATGCCAGCGGCATCGTATACGTTGACCACGGCGGCGGCGGCAGCGGTGATGTTGCCGGCGGCGTAGGTAACGATAGCTTCGTTGCGGTCAACGACGATGTCGGACACACCGCCGGTGGAGCCTTCGTAGCGCACGGGCACAATACCGTAGCCGGTGACACCGGGAACTACCATCTCGACAACGGGGTTGGCCTCGCCGAGTTTGATGCGCTTGATACCGCTGTGGTGCAGGGGGTTCTCGGCGTTGTAAGCCTCGGCCCAGGGATAGCGGCCGTTCTTGCTGTAGTCGGCGGGAGTCTGGCTCTCGTGGAGGGCTGCCTCTTCGGCATCGGGTGCGCGGTAGCACCAGTACATGTAGTCGCCGTTCTCGTCGAATGTGAGCTGCGAGATGCCTACGTGCTCGTTGGCACCGCTGCCTTCGTAGTGCACGGGGCTGCCGTCGATGAGCACGGGGTTGAGATCGAAGAACGAATCGGGATCGGGATTGGCCTCGAGGTCGGCGAGGTTGAGGCGGTACAGACCGGCCTTGGCGGGTTCTGTGCCCTTGGTGGTCTCGACGTAGATGTAGAGGTGACCGTTGCGGGCATCAACGTTGAAGGTGGTGAAGATGGGTATGATCTTCTTGAACAGGGGAGCCTCGACGGGCATGCTGCCGATGTGTTCGATATCGGAGCCTGTGCCTACGTTACCTGCGCGGAAGCGGTAGATGCCTTCGCCGTTATACTTCATGCCTACCCAGTAGAGGGGTTCGACTTCACCCTGGGCGTTGGTCACGGAAGTGATTGCAAAGCCGCTCTTTATGCAGCCGTAGCTCCAGGGGTTGCCGTAGAATGCCATCCAGTTGTTTTCCATCCACGAGGGATAGTTCTGGGGCAGTGCGATAGCGGAAGCGGGGATGATGCGGATGCAGACGTTGCGGTCGTTGACATAGAGGTCTTCGCCGTAGATGTAGAGGCCGAAGGGATCCTTGTAGGCGTTGTTGCCGGCGTTGTCGAGCACGACAGCCTGGAACACTTCGCCGCCCACTTTGGAGATGTAGAAGAGTTTGCCGTCGCCGTCGGTGGCACCGGTGGCGGAGTAAACGAACTTGCGGCCGGCGCATGCACCGTAGATACGGTTGTTGAACTGAGCGAGCTGGAAGGTGTGGGGTATGCCGCCTACGTCGTAGGTATCGGCGTTGCCGTCGGAGTATACGCAGTGGAGCATATCGTCGTCGCCGGCATAGTACAGACCGGCGGGCATGCCCATGTCGGCGCCACCGGCAATGACGTTGGCGTCGCCCACGATGGTGAGGTTCTTCCATCCGTCGGCGGCACGGTAAGTTTCGGCCAGGTCGGCGGGCACGGTGGCGGTGATGCCGCAGCCTTCGGTGAACACGCCTTCAGCCATGGCGGGCGGGAAGGTGGAACCGACGGTGAGGTTGGTTATTCCGCTGCCGGCAAAGCAGTCGGCTTCGAGGATGGCGAGGTTGGAACCCAGGTTGAGGGCGGTCAGGGAGGTGCAGCCCTTGAAGGCATCCTGCTTGACAACGGTAACCACGGCGGGGAGGTTCACGGTTGTGAGCGCCGGGCAGTTGGCGGCCACGCCGAAAGGTATTTCGGGGCACTGCACGTTGAGGGTTGTGAGGGCGTCGCAGTTGGCGGCCACGTAACGGCCGACGTTACCGCGGACGGTTACGGCGGTGAGGCCGCTGTATGCCATTGCATAGTCGCCGAAAGTGTTGCATGCGCTCAGGTTGAGGGCTGTGAGGTTTTTGGCGCCGTAGAAGGCATAGGGAGCCACTTCGGTGAAGTCGAGGGTGAGCTCGGTGGCGGGAGCCATGGGAGCGTAGGCCAGAATGCGGTTGCCGGCGAAGATATATGTGGCGTCGGCCGATACCTTGTAGGTTTCGTTGGCTTCACCCACAGCAAAGTTTGCGAGAGCGGGGCAGCCCATGAAGGCGCCGTCGCCGATAGAAGTGGTTGCGGCGGGGATGTTCACGGCGGTGAGGCCTGCGTTACCGGCGAAAGCCTGCTGACCGATGGACTTCACGGCGACGGGGAGGGTGAGGACACCGGCGAGGTGTGCACCTGAGAAAGCCATGTCGCCTATGCTCTTGAGGGTTTCGGGCAGGGTGATTGCCTCGATGGCAGTGTTGCGGAAAGCGAGGGCGTCGATGTTCGTCACGGCGTTGCCCAGGGTGACGTTCTTAAGAGCGGAAGCTCCCGAGAAGGCGCCGGAGGGTATGGCGGTGAGGCTGTTGGGAAGAACGATGGTCTCTAAAGCCGTGGCGGCGAAGGCGTTGGTGCCCATGTTTGTGATTTCGCTGTTGATGGTGACGGTGCGGAGTTTGCCGCAGCCTTCGAACATGCTGGCGTCGATGTCGGTGAAAGAGCCGCCGAAGGTCACGCTCTCAAGGTTGGCGATGCCGCGGAACGGTTTGTTGTTCATGGCGGTGGTAGCCTCGTTGTTGAGTGCGCGGTTGATCACGAGGGTAGTGATTGCGGCGCTACCGGGTTCATCGTTGGTGTTGTTGATATTGACAAAAGCGTTGGCGGGAGCTTCGAGGGGTGTGGGGCCGTCCTCGAAGGTCACGGTGGTGAGGCTCGAGCAACCTTTGAAGAGGTTGGAGGTGAGTTTGGGAATGCCGCCGGGGATGGAGATGGCAGTAAGGGCCGAGCAGCCGCTGAAGGTGTTCTGTTCGAGTTTGGCCAGATTGGGCGATAGTGTGATGGTCGTGAGGCTCGAGCAGCCCTGGAAGGCGCCGATGCCGGCCTTGATTACCGTGGCCGGCATTACCAGCGAGGTTATGGCCTCGCCTTTGAAAGCTGTTCCTACGCTCTCTACGGTGTAGGTTTTGCCGTTATAGACGATTTCATCGGGGATGACGATGTCGCCGGTGTAGTGCTCGGGGCATGTGCCGTTTTCGGGTACGGGTTTTTTCTTTGCCGTAACGCTCTGAACGGTAAGCTTGTTGCCGGTTGCCTTGTACACCAGGCCCTCGTGGAGGAAGGTCTGCGCGGAAGCACCGAAAGCAAAGGCCAGTCCCACCAGTGCGGTGAGTCCTGTGCGTTTCAAGGTAAAATTAATCATGAAATAAGGGTTAAGTATTAATACTGGTATTTGATTTCGTCAGGTAAACAGTGGTTGTTCTATAGTTTATACTATACGGGGCAAATTTAGGGATAAAATTTAAACCTCGCAACTTTTTTTGATTGTCAGCACTGTTTTTTAACAAAAATGATTTTGTGCGCGTAGTCTCCTGTGAGGAATGTGAAAAAAAAGTGTGCCATGATGTAACGAATGGCGGTTTTGCGCGTCATATTATCAGAGTACTGAAAACAATTGATTGACTATACTGTAACTGTACGTCGCCGTCAGCCCCTGGGAAGAGACTGCCGGCGATGCTTTTATTATGTGATGACACCGCCATTTGTGAGAAGATTTTTACAAGGACGGTCCCTCGGCATCAGCAAAAAAAGGCGTCTGCCCGAGAGGAGAGGTCTTCTCGGAGCTCTGAAATGAGTATGCCCCCGCAGTTTTCGCCGAATGTGCGCTCGAACTCATCGAGAAGATAGTCCATAAGCTCTGTTTCTGAGTCAGACACAAAGTCTACGTCCGATATATTGATCGGCTCCGCTGCCGAAAGGTGCGGATAAAATTTCATAAATGCGAGAAATATTCACGAAAAATGCGAAATATGACAATTTGTCTACAGAATTTTTTGCAAAATGCGCTATGAGTTAATCGGAAAAAAGGCGGACAGCCGGTAGCTGCCCGCCTCATCGGAGGTATTTAGGAGGTTTAGAACTTTTTATTTTGCTATTTTGCGCGTTGCCGAAGTACCGTTGGCGGCCACGGCTTTTACGACATATACTCCGGCAGCGAGGTGGTCGACGCTGACGGCTCCGTTACCTGCGGCAACGAGTGTGCCGGCAAGGTTAAACACGCTGATGGCGGCGTCGGCGCTGACGGTGGTGCCGTCGAAGGAGATGGTGAGGGCGTCGGAGGCGACGGGAGTGTCGGCGATGCCGGAGGTGGCGACATCGACGGTGCCTGCCACGGTGCTGCCCAGCAGGGTGATGGTGAAGGGATGCACGCCGGCTTCGGCAGCCTGCATTTCAATGGCGAGGTGTTTGCCGTCGAGGCTGAAATTGCCGGTCATGTTGATTTTGGACTCGTCGAACTCGGCCATGAAGTCGCCGAATATATCTTCGGGCACAATGCGGGCGAGGATGGTTAGGTCTATGGTGAAGGGCTCGTCGAGGTTGGCCTTGATGTCTGCGTTGTCAAGCATCAAGAGGGTCTCGAAGTGGAGGGCCGGGTCGAAGCCCGAGGCAATTGCCCAGGGAGCATTTGTGGCGGTGCCGAAAGCATAGCCCAGAGAGCTGAGGAAGTCGTAGCCGACTTCATATTTGTCGATATCGGCGCCTTCGGTAGTGGCGGCGGAGGCTTCGATGTCATCCTGTATCTTTGCGAGGTTACCGGCAACATAGTTGTTGGTGAGGCCGGGTTCTGTGACGGGATCGCCGTAGATGGGATTCCATTCCTCGTCGTAACCGAGGATTTCCGGCTCCATGTTGGCGGCGGTCCGTCCGGCGATGCGGTGAGCGGTGTCGAGCTGACCGGGCATTTCTGGCGTGAAGTCCTCACCACCCTCGGTTGTGATGCTGGCGATGGTCACGAGGCATCCGTCGACAACCACGCCGCAGTTTTCTTCGGTGGGCATGTTGATTGAGCCTACGATGCCGCCCACGGCATGGCCTCCCCAGCGAGTGGGGGCGTTGGCGGTGAGAGAGCCCTCGGCGTGGCAACGGCTGATTTTTCCGCGTGCGGTAGTGCCGGCAATGCCGCCTATGGTGTGTGCTGCTGTAATTGTGGCGTCGGCATGGCAGTCGGTCACGGCAGCGTCGGCAGCCATGTCGGCGACGATACCGCCGACGGTGCTTCCGGCAACGATGTCGCCGGTGAAAGCGCAGGCGGTGACGGCAGAGCCGGTGAGGAGGTTGCCGGCAATGCCGCCGACGGTGGACTCGGGCAGGTTGATGTCGGCAGCGGCTACGTAGCACTGCTCGATTTGGGCGCCGTTGGATGCTCGGCCCGCGATAATGCCGAAGTTATCAGAGAATTCGGCACCGATTACCTTTGCGCCGACAACGACAATATCGGAAATTGCGGTGTTCTGTGCCGTGCCGGCTATTATTGCCGACGAACCGGTATTGGCAGCAAGGTTGAGGGTGGGTTCCACCACAACGAGATTGCGGATGGCGCTGCCGAATTCCGCAAAGCCGAACATGCCGGTGGTACCGGCGGCACCATTGATGGTCAGACCCTTGATTTTCTTACCGTTGCCGTCGAGGACGCCACTGAATGCGCCGATGGACTTATATTCGAATCCGGTGAAGTCGAGGTCGTTGACAATGGAGAAGCATGCGCCCGGGGCGGCCTTGATCTGTGCGAAATCGCCGGGCGTGGCTATCAGATAGGGGTTCTCGGGGGTGCCGTCGCCGCCGGCAAAGCGTGTGAGGGGCAGGTCGTAGATGTCCTGGGTGTATTTCAGCACGCTGTTTTCGTCGTTGCGCGAATATGTGACGCACAGGCGGTTGACATCTCCGTTGATAAGGCTCACGTTCACAATATTTCCTTTTTCGGCATCGGGTGTTGCGGTGAACACGGGCTCTTTGCCGGGCGCGGCGACAACAAGTTCCTCGGCCACGGCAGTGGCGCCGGCATAGCGGCGTTTAACCAGGAACATATACTCCACGTCGGTGTCGGTGTTGAATACATAGGGGTTGAGGGCGCTGGCTGTGATGTTTGCCTTGGCGAGGGTGAGATTCTTGCCGAGGTTAATTTCGTCGACGCGCACCATCTGGCCGTCGGTGTTGAACCAGCCGACGCGTTCGATGTAGTTTCCGTCGGCATCGGTGTCGGTGAACTGGAGGCTCACGGCGTAAAGGTAACCATAAGTGGCATCGGCCACGCGGTCGATGGCTGTCGTGAGCTTGTAGCCGTCGAGTTCGAGGCCGGTGGAACATGCCGTTGTGCCGGTGTAGAGTTCCATAAAGTCGAAATTATAGTCAGAGCCGGAATTATGGATGAACATCACCTGAGGCTGCTGGCCGGCGACATCGCTCATGAACACAAAGTTCTCGGTATCCTCGGCGAGGGTGAGCATGCGCTGCCCGTTGCTGTCGTACACATAGTATGAGCTGATGTAGTTGTCGGAGTTGGGCGAGTAATCGTCGACGGTGACTATGTAGTGCGCTTTGCCGTCGGTGGAGAAGTGCTCGAAGTCGACGTCATCGGTGTAGCCGAGGTTGCCGACGGCGTAAAAGGTGTAGACGCTGGCGCTTTTCTGCACGCACGGTATTTCTACGTGTGCCGTTTCCTCGAGGGTGGGATTATAAGAGCCGGACAGCTGTTTTACCGATACTTCGAGGGTATTGTCGGGTGTGAGGCCTTCGTTTGTGGGGTCGGTAGGTGACAGGAACAGCGGTTTGGTGTATCGCGACTCCACGAAAGTGGGCTTGCCGTTCTTCACGCAGCTGAAGAAGAACGGAGAGCTGCTCTGGTCGCCCGGCAGTTGCGACATGGGTATCTCGGTGACCGAGAGTTCAGCGAAGGGGGTGCTGTAGCCGGCTTTTTTGTAGGTGGTGACCTTAGATTTGTACGAGGCGAGGTAGTCTTCATAGCTTGTGAAGTCGTCGGGATTGCCGGCAACCTCTTCGAAGAACGAAATGAAGAAATTCTCGGACCATGCATCGGCGGCAGCGTTGACGGCGGCGATGCTGTAGCCCGGAATGGTTGCTATTGCCATATCATTGCCGTCGTTATCTTTGGCACCGCCTATGGAGTAGACCTTTGTGCGGGTGTTGACATACGGCATCTCGGAGAGATCGGATTTGTTGAGGATGAGAGCCACCATAACCTCGTAGTTGTTGTCGCTGTTGAAGAACTTGCGTGTTACGGTGACGTCGAGTGCCACACGGGCGGGTTTGCTCTCGCCGGGGAGGAGAGTCACCACATCGTGGATGCTGCCTACTTCGTTGAACTGGCTGTCGTAGACGGTGAAGGTGTAGGCTTTGATCACGTTGTCGGTGAAATGCTCGTTGACCTGAATGAATTCGCGATCGAACGAGGATACGGCATACCATACCGAGCCGTCGGGGCCTTCGAGGAAGGTGACGTCGTCGGTTGTTATCTGCCGATCGGGGTCAGCGGCACGCAGAGCTGCCGCGGCGGCACGCCGGCCGTCGGCATTGCCGAAGTCGCGCGGCGCAACGGTGCGCGCAAAGCGGTAAGGGTCCGCTTGTGGGTTTGCGGTAGGAACGTAGGCTGCCGACAGCAAGGGTGTGCCGGCGAGCACGGCGCCTAAAACCGGGAGTAGATACTTTTTCATCAAGAAATTTATTTGATTGGGAATGATATATGAACGACAATGCGCAAAAGTAGGCATAATTTAATTATTGTGCAATTATTTTTATCGAAATTAAAGAATTGAGCCAAAAAATCTCTGATTTTTAAGTAAAAAATGGCTTATGGAAGTTAATTCAGAGATGCCGAACTTTATTTGCGGGGCGTGTGTTTTTTATCTATATAAAAGAAAGATTATGAAAATCAATAAATTCCTGATGACAGCGGCTGTAGCGGCGGCGTTGTCGTGCCCCCACAGCGAGGCCTGCAGCCGCGTAGTCTATCTGGGCGACAGCGGCACTGTTCTTGTAGGCCGCACGCTCGACTGGCGTACACCTATTCCCACCAACATCTATGTTTATCCCGCCGGTGTGGCCAAAGAAAGCAACAACAGCGGCGAACGCCTGCGCTGGACCTCGCGCTATGGCAGCGTTCTCGCCGTGGGCTACGACGGCGGCGTGACCGAGGGCATGAACAGCGAGGGCCTGGTGCTCAACGGCTTGTTCTGCAAGACGTCGCAGTATCCCGTCGCGGCACCCGGCAGCAATACGCCGATGATGAGCCTCGCCGTGTTGGTGAGCTATTTCTTGGATAATTTCGCAACTGTCGACGAAGTGGATACATGGCTGCAGGCAAACAAATTCGCCATCGCCGGCGCCACCTTCGACGGAGGTACTGTGTCGATGCTGCACTGGGGATTTACCGACCGAACCGGAGAGACCCTGATTATGGAATTTATCGGTGGCGAAATGCATACATACCGCGGGCGCGAGCTTCAGGTACTCACCAACGATCCGGCATACCCTCAGATGCAGGCCATCGACAACTACTGGCAGGGTGTAGGCGGTGCGAATATGCTGCCGGGCACCGTCAGGAGCGCCGACCGCTTTGTCCGGGCATCGTTCTTTATCCGCCACGTGCCCACCAATTTCGACTACGACCACGCCTGGGCGGCGCTCAACAGCATAATGGGCACCGTATCGGTGCCGTATGGCTATGAAATAGAGGACGAACCCAATGTATCGTCCACTCAATGGACTTCCATCGCCGATTCTACGGGCGGCAAATACTATATGCGCTTTGCCGACAACAAGGGCTATTTCTGGGTAGATCTGGGGCGCCTGATACTTACCCCCGGCGCTCCCGTACTCAAACTCGACACCACCGACCACAGCCGTCTCGGCGGTTGCATAAACAATCTTCTTGTGCATTCCGAGCCATTCACCCCGATGTGGTGAACGGTCTGCGGCGTCCACAAAAAAAGCCGGAGTCCAGCAGCGGATTCCGGCTTTTTTTTATGAGAGTATTCGGGGTCATGCCTTTGCGGCGAGGGGAGCGGGCACGGTGTAGGTGCGGGCGGCCAGTTCCTGGTCGAGCATGTAGAGGGCCATGCCGTTGTCGCCGATGAGTTTGAGGCGGTCGATGAGTTCCTTGGCGGTTTCCTCTTCCTCCACCTGCTCGGACACGAACCAGTCGAGCTTGCCGCGGGTGGCATAGTCGTGCTCGGCTTCGGCAAGGGCATAGAGGTTGTGAATCAGGCCGGTAACCTTTTCTTCGTGGGCGAGGGTGTCCACAAAGGCATTGAGGGGCGACTCCCAGGTTGTGGGAACAGGAGCTATTTCTTTAAGAACCACACGGCCGCCACGGCTGTTGAGGTAGTTCATAAAGATTTCGGCATGAGCCTGCTCTTCTTTGAACTGGATACGGAACCAGTTGGCTATACCGTTATAGCCTTCGGCCTGGAAATGCATACCCATGGAGAGGTACAGATATGCCGACCAGAATTCGGCATTGATCTGTGCGTTGATTGCGTCTTGAATTTTAGGACTGATCATTGTGTTTTTGAGTTATTTAAAAAGTCATTGAATTACAAACCGGATAGCGTCGAGCCCGTCGGCAGTCATGAAATAAACTCCTGCCGGCGCGTCGATGCGCAGGGAAGCACCGGTGGCCATGCTTGCGGCAAAGGCCACGGTTTGACCGGCGGCGTTGATCACACGTACGTTTGTCAGGTCGGCTGAGGCGGTGACGGTGTTGCCGTCAACGGAGACTGCGCCTCCTACGGCGATGTTGTCCACCCCGGAGAGCGATGCACGGTAGGTGAATGTCACTGCAGGGCTGTATTCGCTGTTCACGCTTCCGTCGGCGGTGTTGTATGTGGCGCGGGCACGGACATAATATGTCTGACCGTCGACGAGTTTCTTACCGCTTATTTTGATGTCTCCTGCCGTGACGGGAGCCGTCATCTCCACGGTGCTCACTTTCTCGGAAACATAACTTGTGCGGATGTTGAACTTGCCGTCGGCGCAGACTTCTATACGCAGGGTCTTGGGGCCGGCGATGGGCGCGAGGGTTATGTAATGATCGGAGTGGAGATCGCCGCCGGCGGTGGGATAAGCCACGGCAGGGGCGGCAGCCTCGACAGCAGCGGTGGTGAAAGCCACCACGGGGGTGATGAGCTGTTCGTCGGCACGCTCGTGGCGGCCGCGGGCATAGTAGGTGGTAGCGGCTGCCAGACGGTAGGGAGCTACTGTATGGCTGCCGGTGTGGGTGTCGGTATAAACGATATCTTCCTGCTCGAAATTCTCAGCGGTGGCGATTTCGAGGGTTACTTCGCGATCATCGATGGAATAGGAGAAAGTGGGAGTGAGGGGCACGTCGCTGCTGCCGTGCGCCGGGCTCTCGATGGTCATTCGGAAGATTGTGAAACTCTCCACGGCGCTGATGCCGTCGGCATAGCCGGGGCCGCAGGAGCGAACGCGCCAGTAGAGGGGCTGGTCGACGGGCAGTTCGCCGAAGACGTCGCTTTCTATGGAGGCGCCGGTGCACGATGCCTGTGCAAGACGCTGTGTCATGGCGGCATCGGCGGCGATTTCCACGATGAATTCGGCGGCCTCGGGAGCAGGCTGCCAGCTGAAGGTGAAGGGAGCCTCCACATGCGAGCCTCCCACGGGGGAGGTAAGGGTTGCGGGCGCCAGCTGCTGAGTGGCGCGGCCAGGGAGTGCCAGCGATGATTCGTTGCCGTAGCGGTCGTAGGTCGCGACGGCAAAGTTATAGCCGGCAAGGTATTTGGCGGGGATGGTGAAGGTGGTGCCGTAGCATACGCCGATGAGGTATTCGGGCATGCGCACCATCTCGAATTCTTTCATGGACTCGGGGTAGGCGTAGACAGAGGCGCGCACCTGACCGGGCTGGGCCTGCCAGGTGATTGTCGAACCGTTGACGGCCACGTTCTCCACCGGGGCTGGTATGTCGGTGCTCAGCCACGGCATGGCCGGCATCAGGCACGGCGTCGTGAAGGCGTGGTTGCGCAGATAGTGGCTGAATTTGGGCGCTATGCGGTAGAGATATTTGGCGGAGTAGAATATGGAGCCGGGTGCATTGTCGAGGTTGTACTCACGGTTGAGCATGATTTCGTCGACATATTCCTGGAATGTGCCGGAGTTGGGACCTGTGGCACGCTCGGGAGCCAGCATGGGGGCTTCTGTGTTGCTCACGCCGGGAGCGTGGCTGGCGCTGTTGAGTTCGCTGATGGAGTGCGACACATAAATATGGCGGTTCCATTTGTGGGCCACCATGCTCCACCATTCCGTGGCGGCGTCGTAGTCGGTGCTGTAGCCTATGGTCCAGTAGATTTGGGGCGAGATGAAGTCAAGACTCTGTTGCGATACCCATGCTATGGGGTCGGAGTATATGTCGTTGTACTGCCAGTCGCCGCCGGTGGGGCACGGCGGTATGCCGTAGCTGTTGGCCACGCTGCGGCTGGTGCATGCTATTCCGGCGGGCGATACGCCGAAACGTACCCACGGCTTGATGCTCTTTATCGTCGAGTAGACAGAGCTTATCATGCGGTTCACGTTATCGCGGCGCCAGTCGCCGATGGAGAGTGTGCCTCCGTTGGCAGTGTAAGCGTTGTAGAGGTCGCCGTCATGGCTGGTTTTTGTGCCGGAGAGGTAGAAATAGTCGTCGAAGAGCACGCCGTCGACATCGTAGTTGGTCACTATCTCGGCGATAATGTCGCAAATGCGCTGTGTTACTTCGGGGAGACCGGGATTGAGGATCGTCGCCGTGGTGCCGTTGCTGCCGGTAACGTCCATGAGCCAGTCGGGATGTTCGTCGCGGTAGTTGCGGGGTGTACCGTCCCACTGATGGGCCACACTCTCGTAGCGGTAGGGGTTGAGCCAGGCGTGGCACTCCATGCCGCGGCGGTGGCATTCCCCAACGACCCATTCCAGAGGATCCCAGCCCGGGTCCATGCCGCGTTCGCTCACTATTTCGGATGACCACGGTTCGAAACTGCTGCGGTAAAGTGCATCACAACGCGAGCGAACCTGCAGGTTGATGGCGTTGAAATTATTGAGAGCCAGCGAGTCGAGAAGTGTGGTCATTTCCTGCTTCTGTTTGGCAATCTGCCGTTCGTTGCCGGTGGAGGATATTACGGTCGTCGGCCAGTCGAGGCGCCATACGGTGGCTACCCATGCCGAGCGCATTTCGCGCTGAGGTATGCTTGTTGTCTGCGCGGCGGCAGGCAAAGCCACGAGGGCTGCCAACAGCATAATGATTGTTTTTGCTGTGATTTTCATCGTTGTATTAAGGTATTTGTGTATTTTGTTATTTCATAATATGGTCGGATTATGGCTTGACACCCATTACGAGGGGATGGCGGAAGTCGCAGGAGCGCTGTGTGAGGCGATACCAGCGGAAATCAGGGTCGAGGGTGCCGAGATCATCAGGTTCGGGCGAGAGAACTATTGTGCCCGACGGCAGAAGGTCGGTGTCGGTGTCGGCAGGCAGCGACCGCAACCGGTTGTCGTAGTAGAAGTTGAGGGTGAAGAGTCGGTAATCGTCGTGACCGGCGGCGTAGGTGTAGATTTGTGTCGATGCGTCGGCTGGTATGCGCTCCATCAGTCGGGCGTCGCTGCGCGGATTGAGCACCGACGGCATGATGCATACTATATATGCCAGATAAAGTGCCCAGACAGAGGCCATCATATGGGTGCAGGGGTCGTGACGACGAATTATCCATGCCATGCCGCACAGAAGGGGCACAGCAAGGGCGATGTAGCCGTACCACTGCGGATTGTCGAGCGTAACGCCCGGCAACGGCCATATCAGCAGGCTTACATATAATACCGGTGCTATTATAGCCAGAATGGCGAAGAACCACGAGAACATAACATCCAGCCGGCGGCCTTTAGCGTCGGCAACAATGGTGGCGATGGCATAGCAAACGAAAGGATATGCGGGCAGAAGATACACCGAGCGCTTGCTCGCGGGGATGCAGTAGAACCCCACGGTGAGTATCACTGCCGTGAGGGCCAGCATTCCCGCCGGTTTGAGAGGCGCGGGGCGCCAGCGGCGGATGAGGAACAATGCGCCGACGAATATCAGCGTCCAGGGCAGCAACCCGGCGGCGAGGGTGATGAAGTTATAATAGAAAGGATTGACGTGGCTTTCGTAACTCATCGTTCCGGTGAGGCGTCCGAGGTTTTCTTCCATCATCAGGTCATAGAAAGCGTCACCGCCACGAAGCCATGCGGCATAGTACCACAGCGCCGGAAGGAGAAGCGATGCTACGGCCAGCCCTATGAATTTGCCGAAGGCCGGCAGAAAACGGTCGCCGCGGAACAGAAAATAAGCGCCTCCTATCATGCAAGGCAGTAGAGCTCCGACAGGTCCTTTGGTGAGGGTGGCGCAACTGAGCAGCAGCCACGCCCACAGCCACATGGCGCGGTGGCGTCGTTTGGGAGTTTCGTGTATGCGGTAAAACAGATAAAGGGCACCCACCATGAAGGCGGTGAGGAGCATGTCGAGCCGACAGGCCATCGATGCGCGGAATACTTCGAAGCAGGTGAGGGTAACCATGCTGAATATCATGGCGAAGCGGTCGCCGCGCTCTTGGCGGGCCCAGTAGAAACCTGCCATTATCATGGCGATAGCCGCCAGTGCCGACGGTAGACGCGACAGATAGACCGTGACATGACCGCCGTTGAATATCTCGGCCAGTGCCGCTATTATCCATGCCATCATCGGCGGTTTGAAGGGCATGTCGCAACCATAGCTCAGCGGAAGTATCCAGTCGCCGCTTTCTATCATGGCCACGGCGACAATGGCCTCGCGGGGCTCTCCTTTCGAGTTGAAAAGAGTCTCGCCGAGCCACGGCAAAAGCAGCAGGCTCGCCAACAGAAAGATTATCAGCCCTGAATAGGGTATTCGGCTGTCGTTGCGGTAAAACATTATGCAAAGATACTCAAGCCCCCACAATCTGCCAAATTATTTTTCAAAAAAACAAATTTGGCGGTTTGCGGGGGCGGGTATCTTAGCGATACCGGCTATACTTTTATACGAGGTCGCAGCCGTTATGACCGCAGCTATGGGGCTTTTCGTCGTGGTAGTGCTCGGGCTGGTGTTTGTGGGCTATCATCTGCTTGAGGGCGTCCTTGAAGTCCTCGGTGCTGATAGCGCCGCGGATGGCGAATTTTTCGTCGATGAGGAAGAATGGCACTCCGGCCACGCGCAAATCCTCGGCTCGGCGTTCGTCGGCGCGAACGGCGTCGGTATAGTCGGTGCCGGTGAGCATGATTTTCACTTCGTCGGCGTTCATGCCAACGTCGGCGGCCGCCGATGCCAGCACGTTGATGTCGTTGAGCACGGCATTATCCACGAAATAGGCCTTGAACAGCCGCTCGTTGAGGCGTGCCACTGTGTCGGCGTCGTATTTGGCCTCGGCGTATTTCATCAGGCGGTGTGCGGACAGGGTATTGGTGTAGAGCGCCGTGGCATACTTGAAGTCTATGCCCATATCGCGGCCCAGCTGCGATATTTCCTCGATCTGCGCAGCCGCTTTTTCGGGGCTTATATTGTATTTGCCGGCAAAACGCTCGCTGACGCCCGTCACCTTGGCGGGGTCCATTTTGGGGTCGAGTTCGAAGGCACGGTAGTCGACGGTGACCTTGTCGTTGATTCCCAAATCATTGATGGCGTTAAGCAGCCGCATCTCGCCTATATAGCAATAAGGACATGCAAAGTCACTCCAAATTGAAATCTTAATCATATGTTCTGTTATTTGGTTGCACTTATATATTAATAACATACCGGCGGCGGAAAAGTTAGTGTCAACATCGGATCTCCAAAAAGGTAAATAATCAAAAAAGTGCGGTCAAGAGTTTGAATTATCGGATATTATGTGGTAATTTTGCATTGATGAAAAGCAGCGAATTGACAAAATACCTGGAAGAACGCAAAATTAAGCCTACGGCTAACCGTCTTCTTGTGCTGGGCGCCCTTACCGCCGCCAAGGCTCCCGTGAGCCTCGCCGATATCGAAGATTGTCTGGATACTGTCGATAAAACGAGCATTTTCCGTGTGCTGGAGCTTTTTTCCGACAAAGACATTGTCCATGTTATCGACGACGGCAGCCGCTCGCTCAAATATGAGCTGTGCCACAGCGCGCCCGGTCATTCTCATGACGACCAGCATGTCCATTTTGTTTGCGACCGCTGCCACCGGGTACTGTGCCTCGACGATATCGCTGTTCCGGCGGTGGCCCTACCGGCTGGTTTTGAGCCTCACTCGGTAAACTATGTGATTAAGGGTATTTGTCCCGACTGCTCTGACTAATGCATATGATTATTAAAAAGCTAATGTCGAAGGCATTTTCTACTGGGAGCCCCAGGCTCCGGCAGGATATAACGGCGGGTACAACATGGGATGCTTTGACAACGACACACCAACGGTGGCGCTCGACGCTTTCAAAAGCGTGCGGACAGCCTGCTGAACCTTTTCCGGCCACGTTCGTTGCTGCGAACTGATTTGGTAGCGGGAACGTTGTTTTTCTAAACAACAGTCCCCATGCAGCCATCAAACTCAGAAGCTCCGCAACCGCTGCGTCCGGCTCAGACCGACCGGCGATATTATCTCTTCCTAATAACCTATCTGGTGCTCCTGAGCGCCCTTGGTTCGTTTGTCAACGATATGTACACCCCGGCGCTCCCGGCAATGGCGCGGTATTTCCACGCATCGGCTTCGCAGACCCAGCTCAGCCTTACTTTCGGCATGTTGGGCCTCGCCATCGGTCAGCTCCTGATGGGACCGATATCAGACCGCTATGGTCGCAAGATAGTCCTGGTCGTATCGTTGCTTGTATTCGTCGCCGGTGCAGTGGCTTCCATCTTTTCACCGAATATGCCCGTTCTACTGGTCTGCAGGCTTGTGCAAGGCATTGGCGCCGCCGGCGGATACTTCCTCGCCCGTACTATTCCCGCCGACATCTACCACGGACGCGATCTTGCCAAGGTAATGGCTCTCATAGGCGCCGTCAACGGTCTCGCGCCGGCGTCGGCGCCCATGCTCGGCGGAATTATCGCCGATTCTGCCGGTTGGAAAGCCGTTTTCATTGTTCTCGCGGCATTCGCTGTGCTCATCCTCTGCTTTGCGCCAAAACTCAAGGAGTCGCTCTATAAAGTCGACCGAACGACCCTGCCGTGGTACAAAACTCTGCCCGGGTATATCAACCTGATGAAAGACACGCCGTTCATGGTGCACATCAGTCTCAAAGGATGTACCCTCGGACTGCTTTTCGCATATATATCGGCCACGCCGTTCATCCTCGAGAGCCATTTCGGTTTCACGCAGACAATGTACGGCATCATTATCGGTCTCAATGCAATAGCCGTGGCCGTCGGATCGATGTTATCATTGCGGTTTCACCCTTTCAAAAATGCCGTGCCGCTGGCCACACTGATACTCGTGCCGTCAGTGGCCGTCGGGGCTTTCGCCCTCTGGCGCCTCGATAGTTTCGTCATCTTCGAAATCAGCATGATTGCCATGCTATTTGGCTGCGGCATGATTTTCAGCGTCGGCAACACCCTGGCAATGAACGAAGGACGCCAACATGCCGGCGAGGCATCGGCGCTCCTCGGCATCGCAGGCTACGTTGTCGGCGCTGTCGTCTCGCCGCTTGTCGGCGTTGGCAATATCCTCCATAGCACCGCCATTGTCTTCGTCGCCCTCCTCGCGCCAATCGTCCTTTTCGCCTTTTGGACCTCGCGCCTGAAACCCGACCTGGGGCAGTAGGGCAGGATACCCCACAAAAAAAGCTGCGCGGTTTTTTGGCTGCGCAGCTTTTTTTGTGGGAGGAGGTGTGGGTCAGTCGGCGATGGCCGTTTTGATGGCGTCGACGATGCGGCGCACATCGGCGTCGGTCACCCAGGGGCC